>NZ_JBEGHU010000012.1:0-601912 GCF_040676415.1 Sphingobium sp. LSP13-1-1.1
GGGCGATCCAGCATCTGGCGGGGATGAAGGATTCCAAGACCATCATCGCCATCAACAAGGATGAGGATGCGCCGATCTTCCAGGTGGCGGATGTCGGTCTGGTCGGCGACCTGTTCAAGGTTGTGCCGGAACTGGTCGAGAAGCTGTAAGCGCCTCGCCTTTGGGTTCAGATTGAGGGCGCGGGCCTTGGGTCCGCGCCCTTTTTTTCATTTTATTCGCAGCGGACGTCGTTCTTGTCTATGGCGCGGCCCGCCAGTGCGCCGCCTGCGCCGCCCAAGATGGTGCCCAGCGTCTTGGAGCCGCCGGGGGCGATGATATTGCCCAATACGCCGCCTGCTATGGCGCCGACTATGGTGCCGGTGGTGCCGTCGTCGCGCTTGCAATAATAGCGGCCGTCATTGTCGCGGTAGATATAGTCATTGTCGCCGATGGGCCGGCCGCCGTGATGGGGGCCGTGGCCGTAGCTGGGGCGGTCATAGCCGTAGCCGCCGCCGTCCGAGACGCAGGCCGTCAGCGGCATTGCAAGCAGCGCGGCGGCGAGTAGGGGGGTGCGCATTGTCATTTTCTCCTGTGCTTTCCCTGCTGGAGTGACAACCCGCGGGAGGGGAGGAAGTTGCGCGAAAATAGTCTGCCCGCCGCGGCGCCGAAAGGGGGAAGGCAGCCGGGCGGGCAGTGGTGCCAGCGGCGAGAGGGTATTCACCGCCGGGAGGGAATGAGGGGGTGGCCGCTCAGGGTGTGAGGGGCGCGGTGCCGGCGGTGCTGGCGGTGGGGGTGGCGAGATTGGGGCTGGTCAGCGTGGTGTCGCTGGCGCGGCGGTTGTCGAGGTCGGACCTGGCCTGGTTGTAGCGGGCGACGAGGTCGTCCTTGAACTCCGTCAGCTTGCCTTCGTCATAGAGCTTTTTGCCGACATAGCCTGCGATCGCGCCAAAGATCAGGGTGCGGATCATGGGGTTGGCTCCTTGTTCCGTGGGGAATTTGCAAGGATAACCGTGGCGGCGCGGATCGGTTCCGGGGCGGTGCGGCAGAGCGGGCAGCGCCGTCGATATGAGGAGTCGGGCGGCTGTTCAGTGCGTGCCGGCGATGCGGCGGGCGCGGCTTTCGTCGACATATTCCTGTCGGCGGGCCATGACCAGAAAGGCGGCTTCGGAACGCAGGCAGCGCTGGCGGACATTGTCCAGGGTGGCGGCGTCGGCTTCGATCCGGGCCTGGCGGGCGAGGGCGCGGAAATCGGGGCTGGCCATGGGACGCTCCTTTCAAAGTGCGGGGCGCCGCGAACGGCGCCCCGCCTGTCAGCGGCGTCTTATGTCAGGATGCAGTGATGCTGACGCATCAGCATCCTGGCAATGCTCAGGCGCCGCTCGGGCTTAACCCCGTCTTTATTCGGCGTGCTGAAGATTCACGGCCGCCATCTTGCCGCGCTTGTCCTGCTCCAGATCATAGGAGACGCGGTCCTTTTCGCGCAGGGTGGCGAGGCCGGCACGCTCGACGGCGGTGATGTGGACGAAGGCGTCCGGGGTGCCGTCATCGGGGGCGATGAAGCCATAGCCCTTGTCGGCGTTGAAGAATTTGACGGTTCCGACGATGCTCATTGGGTATTTCCTTCTTTACGTGGGCGCGTCCCGTGTGGACGGGCCTGGCGCTAGAGGGGCAGGGAAAGAAGGAAGTTTGGTGCCGCAAAGCGCCGAAAGACCGTCGATTTGCGACTGTAGCACCCCCCATATAGGGCCATGGGCGCCAAATAGCAAATCGGCGGGCGCGGCGGCCCGTTCCGGCGGGTGCGATCAGCCCGCCCGATCCAGCGCAGCGAAGCCGAAAAAGACGTCGCGGGCGCGGGCGGCGGCATGTTCATAGGGGCGGCGCTGCGCCTCCACGCGGATGGCGAGCGCTTCCTCCTCCGCCATGGTCAGGTCGCGCTCATAGGCGTCGATGTCGTAGTGGAGGTCGCTTTCGTCGCCGTCGAAGCCGGGCGGGGCGGGATAGTCGGTGCGCCAGCCGTCCCTTTCCTCATCCCACCAGATGCCGCGCAGCCGGGCGGCGGCTTCATCCGGCGGGAAGCTGGCGCGTTCGACCGGCGGGACGGCCGGAATGGGCCGAAGTTCACACCGTTCATCGAAGGGATGGAAGGGGGCCTTGCCGCCCTCGCCCAGCGCCATGCGGGCGGCGACGAACAGCGCGGCGGAGGCGCCCGGCGACAAAGCGGCGGCGGCCTGTTCGAGCGCGGGCGCTTCATCGAGGGCGTCGGGGTCGGGCAAAGCGTGCGGGGAGGGCGGGGTTGCGGGGCGATCCGCCTCCGCCTGATCTGCCTCTGTCTGATCCTGTGGGCAGAGCATGTCGAGATAGGCGGCGAAATCCTGCGCCACGACGCGGGCGAGCGCGGCGTCGGACCCCGCGGGCGGGCTGTCGGCCATGCGGTCGAGGCGGGAGAGCATCGACATGGCAAGGCGGTTGTCGTGGCGGTGGCGAGTGATTTCGCCGGCGTCCATGTCCTTGCGGATCACCTCCTCATGGCCGGTCAGTGCACGGGCGAGCAGATCATCGGCGAGGCGGGCGCGGGCGATGAGGATGGCCGCGTCCCAGCCGAGGCGAAAGGCCGCGCCGTCGCGGCGGATGCGCAGGGCATAAGCGGCGCGGGTGCTGATCTGCGCGGCTTCGCAGGCGGCGCGGATGATGCCGGTGGCGGCGAGGGTTTCAAGGAAGAGGCGCTGGCGGGCGGGGCTCCAGCCGTCGGTGCGGACTTGATCGGCGGCCGTGGGGAGGGAGGAGAAGTG
The DNA here is from genome assembly GCF_040676415.1 of Sphingobium sp. LSP13-1-1.1. Lineage (NCBI taxonomy): Bacteria > Pseudomonadati > Pseudomonadota > Alphaproteobacteria > Sphingomonadales > Sphingobiaceae > Sphingobium > Sphingobium sp. LSP13-1-1.1. The sequence continues at coordinate 2,769 of NZ_JBEGHU010000012.1, forward strand.
GTAGGACATGGCAAAGCTCCTTTTTATGGGAGGATTTGCCGGGGAGGGTATAAAAGGTGAGGGGTTGTAGGACAGAACAAAATGGGAACATTGGGAGATGTCAGTGGCAATGCGCGATATTTATACGAGCCACGATCCTCTGCTGCTTCTGCAACGACACAGTTGCAGATTCGCGCGCATTGAGGCATCCTGAGGAAAAATTCCTTCAGTGGAGCAGTAATGGATCTATCAGCAATTGGCTTAACAGCGGGGAAATCTGCCGCCCCTCATGTTATTGCGTTGTCGAAGAGCATAGGAAGGCATGCTTATGATGATTTCGTTGCCACATGCACCAACATATTTTCCGATCATGTTAAAACATCATACCTAAGGTGTAAAAGTCTCAAGACTATTGTTACTAGATCTTCGGCTATTGATCTTGAACAGCATTATGTAAATTTGGAGTTTTCTGGAGATAGTGAACGTACGGATATGGACCTGTCGCGATCACTTCAGGCCGGAAATGAGCGCCTTTTGGTGGTAGGCTCTGCGGGCTCCGGGAAATCAATGTTCATGCGCTGGTGCGTTCTCCAATTGATCGCGAGCATGCCACACCATCAGCGGATCCCTCTTTTCCTTGAAGCACGGGAGATTCCTGAAAGGCTGTCAACCAGTAACATCGAAATCATACTTTTTCAGAAATGTGCTTCTTCCAGTTCGAAGGCTACGTTCGACCAGTTTGTTATCGGTCTAAAAAAAGGGTTCTTTATACCCATAATCGATGGCCTCGATGAAATCGCTCCTAAGAAAAGATCAGCATTCCTCGGGGAATTATCTGACTTCCAACGAAGATTTCCGGAAACTCCAATTGTCTGCTCTTCCCGACCAGACCGTTCACTCGAGTCGGCAGTCGGACTTGAGGTCTACCGGGTAAATAACATGTCACTTGAACAGATCGCAGATGTAATTAACAAATCGGTGTTCGACGAAGATAAAAAGCGGTCTTTCATTCAAGAACTTGAAAGCGGATTATATGAAAAGCATCACAGCTTTCTGTCAAACCCCTTACTTGCAACGATCATGTTGATTACCTTTGATGATACATCAAAGATACCGGAAAAGCTTTCTCTATTCTATAGTCAAGCTTATGAGGCGCTTTTTTATAAACACGATTCCTCAAAAGGGGTCTATTCTAGAGAACGGTACACAGATCTTGATATAGAGGATTTCGAAGCCATATTTCGAGCTTTTTGCTTCAAATCCTATGCAAAAGGTAAGTTTACATTTGAAGCGACGGAATTGTCTTACTTAATGAAAGAAGCTATAGAATTTTCTCGTAAATCCGTAGTGAAAAGCGACGACTTCATAAAAGATTGCATAAACTCTTTGTGTCTCATGGTCGAAGATGGTCTTTACATAACGTTTTCTCATCGATCATTCCAAGAGTACTTTTGTGCTAGGTTTATGTTATTCTATAGCGGAGAAGATTACTTTCGCATAATTGATAACTTGGCCCGTCGGTCGGCAGAGAATGTGGTAAAGTTAATTGGTGAGTTAAACTACAATAAAATACTACGGGAATGGGCTTTGCCGAAGGTTAAAGAGCTTTATGACCTCATCGACAGCCATGATATGGATAACTTACAGGATGTGGTGAATGTTGTGAATGCCTTCGTATCCGACATAGGATTTCATGACGAAAATCTTGAGATATCGAACTATGCCTACACAATGGATAAAGAAGCCGCGTCCCTTCGAGCATTAAACAGCCTACTAAGATCCGGTGGTTTCAGAACTGAAATCGACGTGTTTTCAGGACTGCTCGCTGGAGAAAATTCTACTGAATGTGAATGCTTCATCAATGAAGAAATCAGTGAGAACTCCAACTTCATTCTGCAACTGGGGGATGGGGAGCGAGATGAGGATAACTGTATCTATTTCGAAGTATCCAAGCACGACGATTGGGTACTAAATTCGCGAATTCCTTCTTGTTTGCGGTTAACATCGGACCATCTTAAACGTGCTGAGGCGGAGATTTTGTTATTCCTCGAACAGGAATCAAAGTTCTCTCTGGATGTGGCATCCCTATTTGGTGAGGCTCACTGACAGCCTCTCTCACTCCGCCGCCACAGCCTCCAACCCAAGCAGCGGCGCCAAATAGCGCCCGGTAAAGCTCCGGGCATTTTTCGCGACCTTCTCGGGCGTGCCTTCGGCGACGACTTCGCCGCCCTTGACGCCGCCTTCCGGTCCCATGTCGATGATCCAGTCGGCGGTCTTGATGACGTCCAGATTATGCTCGATCACGACCACGCTGTTGCCTTGTTCGACAAGGGCGTGGAGGACTTCGAGCAGTTTGCGGACATCCTCGAAATGGAGGCCGGTGGTGGGCTCGTCCAATATGTAGAGGGTGTTGCCGGTGGCTCTGCGGGAGAGTTCCTTGGCGAGCTTGACGCGCTGGGCTTCGCCGCCGGAGAGGGTGGTGGCCTGCTGGCCGACCTTGACATAGCCGAGGCCCACTTCGGCGAGCATCGCCATCTTGTCGCGGATGGGGGGGACGGCCTTGAAGAATTCCACCGCGTCCTCGACGGTCATGTCGAGCACGTCGGCGATGGACTTGCCCTTGAACTTCACCTCCAGAGTCTCGCGATTGTAGCGGGCGCCGTGGCAGACGTCGCAGGTCACGTAGACGTCGGGGAGGAAGTGCATCTCTATCTTGAGCACGCCGTCGCCCTGGCAGGCTTCGCAGCGGCCGCCCTTGACGTTGAAGCTGAAGCGGCCGGGCTTGTAGCCGCGGGCCTGCGCCTCTGGAAGCTGCGCGAACCAGTCGCGTATGTTGGTGAAGGCGCCGGTATAGGTGGCCGGGTTGGAGCGGGGGGTGCGGCCGATGGGCGACTGGTCGATGTCGATCACCTTGTCGCAATTTTCGAGGCCGGTGACCTTGTCATGCGGGCCGGCGACGATGCGGGCGCCGTTCAGGGTGCGGGCCGAGGCGGCGTAGAGGGTGTCGATGGTGAAGCTGGACTTGCCCGATCCCGACACGCCGGTGATGCAGGTGAAGGTGCCGAGCGGGATCGACGCCGTGACGTTTTGCAGATTGTTGGCGCGGGCGTTGTGGACGGTGAGCTTCTTGCCCGAACCCTTGCGGCGGCGGGGCGGTACCTCAATGCGGCGGGTGCCGTTCAGATAGTCGGCGGTCAGGCTGTCCTTGTGCGCGAGGAGCTGGTTCAGGGTGCCCTGGGCGACGATGGTGCCGCCGTGGACGCCGGCGCCCGGCCCCATGTCGACGATATAGTCGGCGGTGCGGATCGCGTCCTCATCATGTTCCACGACGATGACGGTGTTGCCGAGGTCGCGCAGGCGCTTCAGCGTGATGAGCAGGCGGTCATTGTCCCGCTGGTGCAGGCCGATCGACGGTTCGTCGAGGACGTAGAGGACGCCCGACAGGCCGCTGCCGATCTGGGAGGCGAGGCGGATGCGCTGGGACTCGCCGCCGGACAGGGTGCCGCTGGTGCGGTCGAGGTTCAGATAGTCGAGGCCGACATTGTTGAGGAAGCCGAGGCGCTCCACGATTTCCTTGAGGATGGCGCGGGCGATCTGGTTCTGCTGGTCGTTGAGGCGGGTGGGGAGGGTGGAGAAGAAGCCGAGCGCGTCCACCACCGAGCGGCGGGTGGACATGGAGATGTCCTCTCCCGCGATCTTTACCGCCAGCGCCTCGGGCTTGAGGCGGGCGCCGTGGCAGGTCTCGCACGGCATGGCGGTCTGATATTTGCTGAGCTCCTCCCGCATCCAGGCGGATTCGGTCTGGAGGAGGCGGCGGTTGAGGTTGCCGATGACGCCCTCGAACGCTTTCTTGACCTCATAACTCTTGCGGCCGTCGACGAAGCGCAGGGTGACCGGCTTGCCGCCGGTGCCGTGGAGGATGATGAGCTTCACCTCCCCCGGAAGGTCGGCCCAGGGGGTGTCGAGGGAGAAGCCGAACTCCTTCGCCAGGGAGCCGAGAACCTGCATGTAATAGGGGCTGGGCGGGTTGGACTTGGCCCAGGGGACGATGGCGCCCTTCTTGAGGCTGAGGGCTTCGTTGGGGACGACGAGTTCGGGGTCGAATTCCTGCCGTTCGCCCAGGCCGTCGCAGGCGGGGCAGGCGCCCTGGGGGGCGTTGAAGGAGAAGAGGCGCGGTTCGATCTCGGCTATGGTGAAGCCGCTGACGGGGCAGGCGAACTTCTCGCTGAAGACGATGCGGTTGGCGGGGATGCCGGCGCCCTTGAGGTTGCCGGTGGATTCGGCCTCCTCCTCACGGCCGGGGACGACGCCGTCCGCCAGGTCGACATAGGCGAGGCCGTCGGCGAGTTTCAGCGCCTGTTCGAAGCTGTCGGCAAGGCGCGTGGCCATGTCTTCGCTGACGGCGAGGCGGTCGACCACCACTTCGATGTCATGCTTGTACTTCTTGTCGAGGGCGGGGGCGTCCTCGATCGCGTAGAGTTCGCCGTCGATGCGCACGCGGGTGAAGCCGGCCTTCTGCCATTCGGCCAGTTCCTTGCGATATTCGCCCTTGCGGCCGCGCACCACGGGGGCGAGCAGGTAGAAGCGCGCGCCATCGGGCAACTGCATCACGCGATCGACCATCTGGCTGACCGTCTGGGCGCTGATGGGGAGGCCGGTGGCGGGCGAATAGGGAATGCCGACGCGCGCCCAGAGCAGGCGCATATAGTCGTAGATCTCCGTCACCGTGGCGACCGTCGAGCGCGGGTTGCGGCTGGTCGTCTTCTGCTCGATGGAAATGGCGGGGGAGAGGCCGTCAATATGTTCGACGTCCGGCTTCTGCATCATCTCCAGGAACTGGCGCGCATAGGCGGAGAGGGATTCGACATAGCGGCGCTGACCCTCGGCATAGATGGTGTCGAAGGCGAGGGAGGACTTGCCTGAGCCGGAAAGGCCGGTGATGACGATCAGGCTGTCGCGCGGCAGGTCGACGTCGACGCCCTTGAGATTATGCTCGCGCGCGCCGCGGACGCTTATGGTGGTCAGCATTCGGGAAACCTCTGCCGAGGGGTGATGGGATTCATGGGGCGTGTTGTTCCAGATTTGTTCTTGGGAGGCAAGGGCCGGTCGGGCGCAAGATAGGGACTGTGCGGCGAAAGGAAAAGGCAGCGGCTTTGCTCCCGCGCCTCGCCGGGTTAAAGGGCGGGGATGAGCGGGATTTCGGTTCGGATGCGATATGGCGTGCTGGGCGTGGCGATGGCGCTGGCGGCCTGTGGCGGGGGCGTGCGGTATCGGCCCGTGAGCGATGTGCCGGTGCGGGTGGGAAAGCCCTATAGCGTCAGGGGCGTGACCTATGTGCCTGCCGCCGATCCGGTCTATGATTATCTGGGCTATGCGAGCTGGTATGGCGGCGAGAGCGGGAACCAGACCGCGAGCGGCGAGCGTTTCCGACCGAGGGCGGTGACGGCGGCGCATGTGACGCTGCCCCTGCCAAGCTATGTCGAGGTGACGGCGCTGGACACGGGGCGGACGATCCTGGTGCGGATCAACGATCGCGGCCCCTTTGCCGGGCGGGGGCGGATCATCGACCTGTCGCGCGGCGCGGCGGAACAACTGGGGATCAGGGCCACCGGCCATGCACCGGTCAGGGTGCGCGTGGTGGAGCCGCCGGAAAAGGACCGCAGGAAGCTGCGCGAGGGCAAGGAGGCGCCCCAGCGCCCCGTCGTCGACGCGCGGACGCTGGCCAAGCTGCGCGCCCAGCTGGCGGCGTCGGGGCAATGATGTCGTTCGTGGAAGAATGTCGTCGGTTTGTCCCCGGCGGATGTTGCCGGGCGGCGCCGATGCGCGGATCATCGAATGGCAAAAACGGTGGTTGCGCCTTCGCGATATGGTGGCGTCCGACATGGTGACGATCCGGCAGGCGACGATCCGCTAAGGATCGAAGCCATCCGCGTCCGAGCATTTGACAGAAATCCCGGAGAGCCCGACAGCTTCCTGGATGCACCCCCGGCCGTTCCCTTGCGCCGGGGGTGCTTTCTTATGTGCGTCATTCTTTGGCTCCTGGTAATTTTACGTTACGGAATGGCTGTTTTCCTGACGTAAAATTGTCGTTCGTCCGCGCCAGACTGCATTTGGTCGAGAAGAGCGTCGTTGGCCGACCCGCCTGGCCGCCGGTCGAAAGCGAAAAGCGACGCATTCGCAAAAGGCCTACACGGATGAAGTGCGAAGACAGGGACAATGATCTGTTCGTTCTGGGATCTCTTCATTCAGGGATCTGGTTGTTCAGGCCGCTCTTCTCTTCGCCTGAGGCTTGCCGAGCGCGTGGCGCGAGGGGGCCGGGAAAAGCATTAGAGTCGAGGAGACAATTGCCATGATCGCCTTCAAGTTCGCCCCCGCCTTCGCCGCCATCGTCGCCCTGGGTGCGGCCGGCGCGGCATCCGCCACCGAATTCCAGTCCAACGGGAAGACTGTCGAGGTCAACTATCATGATCTGGACCTGTCCAGCGCGAAGGGACAGAATATGCTGAAGGGCCGCATCTGGCGGGCCGCCTGGAAGGTGTGCGCGGATGGCGCGACCTCTGCCGAAATGAAGAAATGCCAGTCGGTCGCCGCGGCGCATGTGCGCAGCTCGGTCGAACTGGCGGTCGCCAAGGCCCAGAGCGGCGAGCGCTATGCCGATATGAACAAGGAAAAGCCGGTCGGCCTGGGCAACTGAGTTTTTCCAGTCGATCCTGAAGAAGGCCCGGTGGATGCCGGGCCTTTTTTCGTTTCCGGATCAGATCGTTTTTACTGGAACGGCGATCTGATTGAATCAGATCGCCGTTCTGGATTCTTTGTTTTCCGTGATTTCCTGACCAGCGATCGATTCCGATCGCTTGGAAATCCTAGCGCCCGGCCATGGCGCGGGCGTTGGTGAGATAGGTGCGGCCGATGCGGATTTCGCCACCATCGGCGAGGCAGGCCGACCAGACGCCGCTGCCGTCATGGCGAAGCCGGGAGATATGGTCGCGGCGGACGATGTGCGAGCGGTGCAGGCGGACGAATTGCTGCGGGTCCAGCCGGTTTTCCAGCGAACTGATCGTCTGGTGCAGAAGGTAGCTGTTGGCCCCGACATGCAGCCGCATATAGTCCCGCTCCGCCTCTATCCGGTCGATCTGGGCCGCGCCGATGCGGATCAGTTCGGAGCGGTGCGGCACCCAGAATTCCTCCGCCCATTCCGGTTCCTCCTTCGCGCTGGTGGCGGGGGAGGGCGCGGCGCGGTTGCCCAGCGCCTGTTCGACGCGATCGATGGCGCGCGACAGGCGTTCATGCGCGACCGGCTTCAGCAGATAGTCCACGGCGGCGAGGTCGAACGCCTCCACCGCGAAACCTTCGAACGCGGTGACGAAGATCACCGCCGGGCAGAGGCCCATGCGCGAGGTAGCCCGCGCCACGCCGATGCCGTCGAGCAGCGGCATGGCGATGTCCAGCATCACCAGGTCCGGTTCCAGCCCCTCGATCAGGCGCAGCGCCGCTTCGCCATCGCTGGCGGTGCCGACCAGCGCGATGCGCGGTTCACGGGCGCAGAGCATCTGCAGGCGTTCCACCGCCAGCGGTTCGTCGTCGACGATGAGAGTCCTGATGGTCATGTCAGATGCTCCGTCGGATGATGGGGAGGGTCAGGTCCACGGTGAAGCCGCCGCCGTTGCGCGGACCATAGTCGATGCGGCCCTCTTCACCGAAGCGGGCAATCAGGCGGTCGCGCACATTGGCAAGGCCGATGCCGCTGCCCGCATCGGCGCCGCTTGGCGGCTTGTCGCCATTGTCGGTGACGCTGAGGCGGAGCATGCCCTCCTCCTCCCGCGCGGCGATGGTGATGGTGACCGGGCTGGACGTGCGCGACACCCCGTATTTTATGGCGTTTTCCACCAGCGGCTGGAGGATCAGGCCGGGGACGCAGGCGCCCAGCAGCCGGTGCGGGATCTGGATGCTGGTCGACAGGCGATCGGGAAAGCGCACGGATTCGATGTCGAGATAGAGTTTCTGGAGGTGCACCTCCTCCTCCAGCGAGACATCGTCCAGCGGGTCGCCCGTCAGGCTGGTGCGGTAGAAATTGGAGAGGGAGAGGATCATCTGTTCCGCCTCGTCCCGCCGGTCCTTCATGACGAGGGAAGAGAGCGAGTTCAGCGTGTTGAACAGGAAATGGGGGTTCACCTGATAGCGCAGCGAGCGCAGTTCCGCCTGCTGGGCGGCGCGTTCCAGCCGGGCGGCACGGCGTTCCACCCGATGGGCTTCGCTGGCGTAGGACAAGGCGAGATAGAGGCCGGCCCAGGCAGCGAGGAAGAAATAGCGGCTGATCGCGTCCTCCACGATCTGCATCAGGGCAAATCCCTGTTCGCTGGCATATTTCTGATAATCGCTATCGGGGATGAGCGAGACCGGGTCGTAGATGTTGAAGACGTAGAAATTGGCGGCCGCCGTGGCCAGCGCGAAGGGCGCGGCGAGCGAGAAGGCGGCGATGATGCGCGTCGCCAGCGGCTGGCGGTCGAACCGCCGCAAGCAGAGATAGAGGATCCAGGTGACGACGATGCCGATCACCGTCACCACCGCGCGGCGGGCGGCCATGGCTCCCTGCGCCTCGAACCCCATGACGGAGGCGCGCAGTGTCACCAGCATCGCGTAGAAGAACCAGAAACCCAGTATCGAATAAAGCGCGACCGTCGGCGGCACGCCCGGCTCGCCGTCTTCATTTTTTATGTTCATGGCCGCAGTCTAGGCGAGGGCGCGGCGTCTGTCGCCCCTTCGCGCCGAAGCTGGTCGAAAGCTTCCATGCGTTGGTCGATGGAGGCGGCCGGCGGAACCCGCCCTTGCCGCCGTCCGTTTCCTGTTCCGGAAGGTGCTCGCGACCGCTTTGGCCTTTTTCAGCGCGGCGCGACCATGAGGAGAGCATGATGAACGACAAGACCGATATCAGGCCCAACAGCCGCGAGGAAGCGCATGACAAGCGGTCCACCGATGCGCAGGACCACGCCGTGACGACCGAGGAGAAGCTGGACGAGGGATTGATGGACAGCATGGATGCGTCCGATCCGCCATCGGCCACGGCGCCTGGCGATCATGGCGATCCGGTCCCTTCTTCCGGCTTTCCCGAAGGCAAGGACAAGAAGGACGAGCGATAGACGGCCCGGCAAATCGTGATATGATCGGTTGGAGGGGTGGCCGCGTCGCTGCCCCCGCAGGTGAGAGGAGCCAATTCATATGCCGACTTCCGCCACTCCCGCGATCGAACGCATTGCCCGCGTGCTGGCCGGGCGCCAGCTCAGCCTGAATGGCGAGGGCAAGGATCCGCACGCGGCGAGCGCAGTCGATGCCAGTTGGCAGGACCATGTCGACGATGCCTATGCGATCCTCCACACGCTGCGCGAGCCTGATGCGCAAATGGCGCAGGCGGGTGACGTGACCGTGTGGCGCAGCATGATCGGCGCGGTCCTGGAGCGCCGCGCCGGATAGCGGGCGGTCAGGGCCTGCTCCCTGCGGCGCATTGGGGGAAGGCGCTGGCTGCGCGGGGCCGGGTCACTGCTGGCCAGGGCGTGTTATTCGATTGAGCGCATTCATAAAAATTACATGTTGCGCCGCACAAGAAAAAATGATTCCCTGTACCTGTCGGCAGAACCGGCGCTTAAGCTTGCAGTAACCATATGGGGCGCATGTTCTGCTTACGACTTGAAGTCGGAGGGCAAAGACATGGGCACGAGTGCAAGACCTGCGGACGGGGCGATCACCCTGGCCGAGTTGCGTGAATTCGCCAGTTTCCCGGCCGCCACGCAGCGCTATATTCGACGATCGCTGGACATTGGGCTGCATCGGCGCGACGCCATGAAGCTGTGGTCGCGCGACATGGTGGAGGAAGCCAGCATTCGCGCCCAGGCACGGATCTATGGACGGCTGGACGAGATCAAGGCGCGGGTGCCCGACGACAGCGGCCTGGACCAGATGGAGCCGTTCATGGCGCCGCTGGTGACGGTTTCCGCCTTCGACCTGGGGCAGGATCGGCTGTGCAGCTTCTCTGCCTATCGCTTCCTTTATGAGCGCCTGCTGGGAGCGGGTTCGCGGCCATGGCTGCCGGGGGCCTTCTGTGCGGCGGCCAGCCTGCCGCATCTGCATCCCGAAAAGCGCCGGGCGCTGCTCCAGTCGATCAGCGAGGCGGCGGCGACGGCGGTCGGATGGTCGAACAGGGAGCCGACCTTCTATCCCGAATGGGTCGAGAAGGTGGATTTGAGCAAGGCGAACTGAGCAAGCTTGACCGGCCCATCCGGGGGGAGGGGCCGTGGCGATGCGGCGATGACGGCGCGGCGGAGGAGGTCCGGCGCGCCGTTGGCTTTTTGAGCGCGTGAAGGCAGCTAGAGCGATTTCCAAGCGATCGGAACCCGCTCTGGAGGCTTGATCCAGGTCTAGATTATCGCAATCGACTTCGCGTCTGAACCATGTCTTATTGCGGTCCGCAGGCATCAGTCTGTGTGCGACCCAACTGAAGCCCCGCCTTCCTTCGCAAGGAGCGGGGCTCCTTTGCCTCTGGGAAAGGGAAATCGGGTCAGCGGCGGGTTTCGAAGGTGGAAGTGGTGCGCGGCTGCCGGAGTCGGACGGGCGTTCCCAGTTCGCGTTTCAGCATTGCCAGCATCCAGTTGCGGTGGCGCTCGATGAATTCGGGGAATGTGTCGGGCTGCGCGGGATCGAACCGGGGCACATCCCAGTCCGACGCGATTTCCTGATAGGGCTGGATGGTCTGGCCCGCCCCATCGTCCGGCAGGTCGACATGGCTGCCGAAATAGCTGTTTCGCCGGAAGCGGATCGATTCGGCCGGGGCGAAGCCGGCCCTGATCAGATAGTCGGGGCCGCTGCGTCCGTTTTCGCTGCCGTAGCGGGCGGTGCCCGCCACCCTGAAGACGTTGCGCGCGAAGCGCACCTTCCGCGCCCAGCCTTCCCACTGGGTGGCGACGATCATCTGCACGTCCATCGCCGGGCCGACATGGATGACGTTTCTTTCGATCCGGGCGTCCGACACATTGCCGGAAAGCTGGAAGATGCGGGTGCCGTCGTTGCGGCTGACGTTGAAGCGCGCCAGCGTGCCGCGATTGCCCAGATTGTCCTTGTCATTGGGCCGGGGCGAACAGATCAGCAGGAATCCGCCGGCATTGTCGTGGCTGTAATTGTAGAGGAAGGTCGTCCGGCGCGAGTTGAAATCGGAATCGAAACCCTGGCCGTCATAGCGGGTGCGCGTATGCGCGGCCTCGTTGAGCTGGATCAGGCTGTTGTCGGTGCTCCATTGCCAGATGCCGGCATTGTAGCCGGGGGCGCGGCTGCCGGCGGCGAGGACGATATTATGTTCGATCAGGGCGCCGTCGGTGCCGCGCGGGACGATGCCGTCGCCGCCAATATCCTCCAGATAATTGTCGCGGATCACCACCTTCCTGCTGGGGAACCAGTCAAGGGAGGACACGCGGTCGCTGATCCCCGCGATGCCGGATCGGTCGACGCGCCACAGGATGTTCCGTTCGATCGCGAGATCGTCGAAGCGGGTGGCGACCTGCCGGCCGGTGGCGCGGAAGAGAATGCCGCCATTGTCCTTGCGGTCGTTGGTGCCGCGGACATCGTGGACATAATTGTCGCTGATGCGGATGCCCCGCGTCACGCCGCGATTTTCGGCGCGCACCAATATGCCGATGCGGGGCGCCGGGGAGGGCGCGTCGTTGGTGGCTTCCAGGCCGCTGATCGTGACATGATCGGCGTCGATCACGCCGATGGCATATTCGGCAACGCCGCCCGCATCGATGCGTGGCCGGGGACCGGCGCCGGTCGCACCGACGATGATGGGTGATCCCGCCTTGCCCGAGCGGGCGATCGTCAGCGGTTCTTGCCAGACCGAGCCGGCGGTCAGCAGCACGCGGTCGCCGGGCTGGAGCGGCCAGCCATTGACCCGCGCCAGGGACCGCCACGCCCTGTCGCCCGCCGTGCCGTCCGCCCGGTCGTCGCCCATGCGGGAATCGACATAATAGGTTTCGGCCCGGGCCACATCGACAAGGGCGGCGGCCATCGATGCGGCGGGGAACAGGAGCGCTGGAGCAAGGAGCCGAAAGGGCTTTGGCAAGAGGTCTGTCTTTCGCGGCATGACGGTCGCGCTCCAGCCTGATGGATGGCCGCTGAACGGTCAATGAAGAGATGGCGGCCCCCGGAAAAGTCGCGCAGGCAGGGAAAATAGCGGCGGAAAGCCCCTTGAACTGCTGGCTGGGGCGCCTAGATTGGGCTGGTCACTCTCCCCCCTTGAGTGACACCTCCCTGAACCTTGGCCCCGCCGTGCAGCTCTGCTCCGGCGGGGTTTTCTTTTGCCCGCCGCCCGGCATGTGGGCAAAAGATTACAGGCAATTAAATTGAACAATTCGGCGGGGGCGTCGAAGGAGGGGCATGGCTTGGGAAAGGCGCCCTTTATGGAAGGCGGGCTAGAGACAGTTTATCATAGCTGCCGCGCCGAATTGTTGCGCTTCCTGGTCGCGCGCACCGGCAGCGGGCCCGAGGCGGAGGATATACTGCAGGACATGTGGCTGCGGATCGGCGAGGGCAGGAGCGGCCCCGTCGCCAATGGACGCGCCTATCTCTATCGGATTGCGCAGAATCTCGTGCTCGACCGCCTGCGGGAGGCGCGACGGCGCGGCGCCCGCGAGCAGAGCTGGATGGAAGTGGCGTCGGGCGTCGACCTGCGCGGTCCCGATCCCGCCGATCCCCGCGCCGATGCGCTGGCGCAGATAAGCGAAAGGGAGGAGGTGGCGCGCCTTGCCTCCGCCATCGCCAACCTGCCCGCTGGCGCCCGCCGCGCTTTCCAGTTGCACAAGCTGGAGGGGTTGTCGCATGACGAGGTGGCGCAGCGGCTGGGCATCAGCAAGAGCGGGGTCGAAAAGCATATGGCGGTGGCGATGAAATATTTGCGCCGCGCATTGTCCGAGGACTGAGGCCAGGCTGACCCGGTGACGTTATAGCGGGGAACGGCGCATGTGCGGGGGGCTGCGCAGCGACTGGACAGGTTTGATGGGACCGGCTTTGGACGATGAGACGATCCTCGACCAGGCGATTGCCTGGCACCGCGCGCAGGATGACGCGGATTTCGACTGGGACGGCTTCACGCTGTGGCTGGAGGCGGATCCCGCACATCGCACCGCGTTCGATTCGATCGCATTGATCGACGCAAGGATCGCCGATCATCGCGCCACCCTGGCCGCGCTGATGCCGTCAATGGAGGCGCCGTCGATGGACGCGCCGTCGATGGGCATGTCCGTCCCGCCGGTCGCGATGCGGGCGCCCCGCCGCCGCCGCTGGATCGGCGGCGGGATCGCTGCGGCGCTGGCGCTGGCGGTCGGCATTCCTTTCTTTCGTCCCTCTATGCCGCCGCCGGTCGATTATCGCACCGGGCCGGGGCAGGCGCGCACCATCATGCTGAAGGACGGTTCCCGCATCGCGCTGGCCGCCGCCAGCCATTTGCGCGTGGCGGGCGCGGCGCAGGACAGGCTGGCGCTGGAGGGCAGCGCGCTGTTCGACATTCCCCATCGCCCGGACAGGACCATGACGATCGATGCAGGCGGGCAGCGGATCAGCGATATCGGCACGCGATTCGACATATTGGCCGACGCCCGCATGATGCGGGTGGCCGTTGCCGAAGGCAGGATCAGCGTCGCGCCGCGTGACGGCGGCGATACGGTCGAACTGCCGGCCGGGCGGCAGTTGCTGGTCGACCGGGTGACGCGCCGGGGAACGACCGCCGCCATATCCCCCGGAACGGTCGGAAGCTGGCAGCAGGGACGGCTGGTCTATGAAGGCGTGCCGCTCTCTCTGGTCGCGTCCGATCTCAGCCGCTATGCAGGGGTGCCTGTGAAGGCTGGGGCCGATGTTGCCGACCGGCCATTTTCCGGTGTGTTGATCGTGGGGGACGGTTCGGGTCTTGTCGGTGAAGTCGCGCAGTTCATGGACCTCAGGATCGTGCATAAGGGCGGCATTGTGTTGCTGCGCGCTGGCGCCCGGTAGCGCCTGGGCGCAGCAAGAACGGCCAATCCATATCGAATCCGCGCCGCTGGCCGATGCGCTGGCGGACCTGTCGCGCCAGACGGGGATAGCGATCGGCTTCGAAGGGCGGCTGCCCGCGCGCCGGTCGCACCGCGTCGACGGGCGGCTGACGGTGGAGCAGGCGCTGGCGCGGTTGCTGGCGGGAACGGGGCTGGAGGCGCGGCGCCTGTCCCCGACCGCCTATCGGCTGGTGCGCGCCGCGCCCGTCGCGCCGCCCCCGCCTGTCCGGTCGGCCTCCGCACCGCCGCCGCAGGGAATGGCGGACATCATCGTCACCGGCGCGAAGCGGGAGGAACCGCTTGCGCGCCTGCCGATCTCCGTCGCGGTGGTGCAGGCGCCAGGCGATCAGGGCGGCACGCTGCTTTCCGGCACGCAGGAAGTGGCGCAGCGGCTGGATGGGCTGACGCTCACCAATCTGGGGCCGGGGCGCAACCGCCAGTTCATCCGCGGCGTGGCGGACAGCCCGTTCAACGGCAACAGCCAGTCGACCGTCGCCATCCTGATCAACGATGCCCGCGCCACCTATAACGCGCCCGATCCCGACCTGCGGCTGGTCGATGTCGAGAGGGTGGAACTGCTGAAAGGGCCGCAGGGGTCGCTTTACGGCAGCGGGACGCTGGGCGGCGTCTATCATATCGTCACCCGCCCGCCCGATGCCGGGGCGTTCGCGGGACAGGCGGGGTTGGAGGCATCGCTTGCCACCCATGGCGAAATGGGCGGCAGCGCGGAGGCGATGATCAACCTGCCGGTGGTGACCGACCGGCTGGCGGTGCGTGCTGTCGGTTATGCGGCGCGCGAGCCGGGCTGGATCGACACGGCGGGCCGCGGCGATTCGAACCGCAGCGAGGTGCGCGGCGCCCGGCTGGCGGTGCGCGCCCTGGCGGGCGACTGGACCGTCGACCTGAACGGCATGTTTCAGTTGCAGGATGTCGCGGACAGCCAATATGTCTATGCCCGCCATGCGCTGACGCGGCCGGACCAGGTGGCCGAGCCGCATGACAACGACTTCGCCCTTGCCTCGCTGCGCGTGGCGGGAAAGCTGGGCGACATGGATCTGGTCTATGCCGGCAACTGGGTCGACCACGACGTGTCGAGCACGCTGAACGCCAGCGACCTTTCCCAGGCCGCCTTCGGCGTCGCGCCGCCCTCTCTCTATTTGGAGCAACGGCGCAATCGGCTGTTCGATCAGGAAGTGCGCCTGTCGGGCCAGCGGGACGACGGCCTGTCCTGGCTGGCGGGCCTGTCCTTCATGGATGTGCGCAACCATTTTTCGGGCGTGATCGAGGGTGCGCGGGACAGGACGGTCGCCACCGGTATCCAGGGCGTGGCCGAATTCGCCGCCTTTGGCGACATGCGCGTGCCGCTGACCCCGGCCCTGTCGCTCAGCGTCGGCGGGCGGCTGTTCCTTTCCCGGCTGGAGGCGGAGCAGGGCGGCCGCCGCACGCGGGTGGAGGTGTCGGTGACCCGCAGCGGCTTCACCCCGTCGCTGGCGCTGTCCTGGCAGGCGGGCGCGCGCGACTTCCTTTATCTGCGCTATGCCGGGGCGCGGCGGCCAGGCGGGCTGACGCAGACCAGCGCGAGGTCGGCCGAACGGTTCGAATCCGACGAGTTGCAGACATTCGAAACGGGGTGGCGGCATACGGCCTCGCCATCGCTGACGGTCAATGCCGACGCCTTCCTGACGACATGGTCGCACATGCAGTCCGACTATCTGCTGACGGACGGGCTGATCGGCACGCGCAATGTCGGTGACGCGCGCATCTACGGGATCGAGGCGTCGATCGACTGGAAAGCGGCTTCGGCCTGGGCCGTCAGCGCCGGGCTGGTGGGGCAGAGCGCGCTGCTGACCCGGACCAGCGCCGGCCTGCGGGTGGACGACCGGCATCTGCCCGTCATTCCCGACTGGAAGGCGCGGCTGGGGATAAGCCGTGATCTTGGCCTGCTGGGGTGGAGAGGCAGCATGGGCGCGCATGTCAGCTATCTCAGCCCATCGCACCTCAGTTTCGATCCCGGCCTGGACAGGCGGATGGGCGACTATGCGCTGGCCGATGCCGATCTGACGCTGCGTCGGGGTGGATGGAGCGTGCGGCTGTCAGGCAGCAACCTGTTCGATTGCAAGGCGGACAGCTTTGCCTTCGGCAATCCCTTTACGCTGGACAGGGGGCCGCAATATACCCCGCTGCGACCGCGGCAGTGGACGGTCGGGTTCACGAAAAACTGGTGACCGGCCGCCGGTCGAGGGCATAGGTGGCGGTATAGCCGACATGGTCGGACAGCATGGTGCCGTCCGGCCCATGGCCGAAGGGGATGTCGATCCGGCGCAGCGTCAGCGTCGTCCGCTGGCCCGGCGCGAAAAACTCCCAGTCGCGGGCGCGCTGCTGCGACAGGCGGGCGTCGGCGGAAAAGGGGAGATGCAGCGCCGCCGCCGCGGCATAGGCGTTGTTCATGGGGGCGCCGAAGCTCCAGTCCCGCGCCGCATGGTCGGTCAGGTCGATGCGCCGTCCGCTGGTCTGGCCGGCATTGAAATCGCCGCCGACGATCAGCGGGTCGCGCGGGTCGTGCCATTGGCGGATGAAGGCAGTGAGGCTGGCGATCTGAAGGCTGTGCGCTTCATTGGAGCGGGCGTCCGACACGTCGGAGGCGCGGCGGCTGTTGAGATGGGTGGTGACGACATCGACCGGTTCGGCCTGGCCGGGCAGGCTGACCCGTACCAGCATCGCGCCCTTGTTCGCCAGGCAGTCGAACCCCGCGCAGGCGAAGCGCGGAAAGGCCATGCGGTGGATCGCGACGATCGGATAATCGGACAGGATCTGAAGCCCGCTGCCGACATATTTGCCGACGCCCTCGCCATGGGTCCAGCTTTCATCGGCGGCGAAGCGCTGCTGCGCGCCGACCGGGGTGGTGCCGTTGGTCGCCCGGTCGTCCGGTCCGTCCGCGACATAGGGATAGCCTGCCGCCCGTCCGATCGCTTTCGCATCGTCGGTGAACGCCTCCTGCAGCAGCACGATATGGGGATTGCGCCCGGCGGCCCGCATGTCGCGCAGCGTTGCCGCGATGCGGTCGAAATCGGCCGGACGACCCCAGGCCAGCGGCCAGGGCAGGCCGTGGATATTATAGGTCATGACCGACAGCGTGCCGTCGAAATGCACAGCTTCCGTCCGGGGCGCCGCGCCGCGCGTGTTTGCGGAAGGGGCCGCCGCGACGAGGGCGGCGGCGGCGATCATCGGCACGGTCCATGTTAAAATGCGCACAGCCTGTTCTCCTGTGGCGCGATGACGGCGTCGGCGCGGCGGCACCGCAGTTGTCGTGCCACATTAAAAAATATTCCTGCTCGGGCTGCGGTGTCCCGTGGCGGTGGCGTCATCGAGACAAGACCGAAAGGCAGATATGGCGACAATTGTCACAGTGAAGTCATCACCCGGCATCATAGGGCGTTCGATCGGCGCAGGTGTTCGGGGGGCGTGAACCTGTCATGAAACGGCTTCTTCTATCCATTCATGATGTCGGCCCGCGATTCGAGGGTGAAGTCGACCGGTTGCTGGACCGGCTGTCGCTTCACGCCGCGCCGGACACGCTGGCGATGCTGGTGGTGCCCAATCATTGGGGCGCGCATCCGCTGCTGCCCGGATCGCCCTTTGCGACGCGGCTGCGCCGCTGGGCGGAGGCGGGGGTCAGCATGTTCGCCCATGGCTGGTTCCACAAGGACATGGCGACCCATGACGATGCGATCGCGCGGTTCAAGGCAAGGCACATGACCGCCGGCGAGGGCGAATTCCTGGGGTTGGACAGGGTGACGGCGGCGCGGCGCATGGCCGAGGGCCGGGACCTGATCGAACAGGTCACGGGCGTAGCGGTCACAGGCTTCGTGGCGCCGGCCTGGCTATATGGCGCACCCGCGCGCGAGGCGCTGGGCCAGAGCGGATTTGCGCTGGCGGAGGACCATATGAGGGTGTGGCATCCGCCGTCGGGCAGGATATTGGCGCGAGGGCCGGTCATCACCTGGGCCAGCCGCAGCCGGGCGCGGATCGCATCGTCGCTGTTGGCGGCGCGCCTGTTGCCGCCGGTCCTGCGCCATGCGCCGGTCGCGCGGGTGGCGGTGCATCCGGGCGATGCCCATGTGCCGGTCCTGCTGGAGAGCATCGACCGGGTGGTGCGGCGGCTGGCACGCACGCACCGGCCCGCCCGTTACGGCGAGCTGCTGGCGGGATGAGATGCGGATCCTGACTTTCCTCCACAGTTTCGAGCCCGGCGGGGTCGAACGGGTCGCGCTGAGGCTGGTGCGCCGCTGGCGGGAGCAGGGCGTCGATGCGCCGCTGTTCCTGGGGCGCGGCGAGGGCGCGATGCGGGGCGAGACCGGCGAGGGACTGGACCCCCATGTGCCGCGCGGTCCCGGATTTTCCGTCGCGGCCTTCGAGACGCTGTGGATGATCATGACCCTGCCAGGGTTCATCCGCCGGACGAAGCCCGATGTCCTGTTCTGCGCGGGCAACAGCTATGCCGTGGTCGCCGTGGCGATGAAGCTGTTGCTGGGGCGCGCCTGTCCGCCGGTGCTGGCGAAGATCAGCAACGACCTGGAAAGGCGCGACATGATCTGGCCCGCGCGCATCGCCTATCGGTTGTGGCTGCGCATCCAGGGCCGGTTCATCGATCATTTCATTGCCATGGCGCCGGGGCTGGAGCGGGAGATCACAGCGCTTGTCCGTCCGGGCACCGGTGCGATCAGCGTCATTCCCGATCCGGCCCTGTCGGTCGACCAGATCGAGCGTTTGCGCGCCGTCCGCAGGGCAGGCGAGGGCAGCGGTCGCCGCTTCGTCGCCATCGGCCGTCTGGCGCGGCAGAAGAATTTCGCGCTGATGCTGGCCGCCTTTGCCCGGGCGGCAGGGGCCGAGGACCAGTTGCAGATCTTTGGCGAAGGGCCGGAGCGGGGCAGGCTTGCCGCCTGCGCCCGGCGGCTGGGCATTGCCGACAGGGTGATGTTCATGGGCCATGTCGCCGACCCCGCGCTGCAGACCGGCGGGGCCGCCGCGTTCCTGCTGTCGTCCGACTATGAAGGCGTGCCCGCCGTGCTGCTGGAGGCGCTGGCCGTGGGCCTGCCGGTGATCGCGACCGAATGCAGCGCGGCGATGCGATCGCTGCTGGAGGACGGGGCGCTGGGCCAGCTTGTGCCGCCGGGCGACCTTGCCGCCTTTTCCGCCGCCCTTGCGCAAGCGCCCATGCCGCAGGACGCCGCCGCCAGCCTGGCGCAGGCGCGGCGGTTCACGCTGGAAGCGGCATCGGCCGCCTATCTCGACTGTTTCGCCGGAATTTCCGCGCGGCCGACTGAGGTTCGCCGCGGCGCGCGACGTCACTCCATCCCGTCCACAATGACGAGCCCCCTATGACCGGCAACAGCACTACCGGCCTTCTTCCTCCCTCCGCCGTGCCGATCGACCAGGCAATGCTGGACCCCAAGCCGCTGATACAGTCGGGCCGCAACTGGACCCGCTGGGCCGGGCCGCTGGTGTCGGTGCTGATCCTGGTCGTGGCGCTCCACCAGTTTCACGGGCTGGATCCCGCCAGCCTGTGGGCGATGGTGCCGGGCAGCATCGC
Source organism: Sphingobium sp. LSP13-1-1.1 (assembly GCF_040676415.1). NCBI lineage: Bacteria > Pseudomonadati > Pseudomonadota > Alphaproteobacteria > Sphingomonadales > Sphingobiaceae > Sphingobium > Sphingobium sp. LSP13-1-1.1. The sequence continues at coordinate 22,401 of NZ_JBEGHU010000012.1, forward strand.
CTTCTGGGCGGCCTTTGCGCTTTATTACCTGGCCGGTCCGCTGTCGGAATGGGTGATTTTCCGCCGGCTCTGGGCGATCCCGGCCGAAGGTTTCGCCGCGTTGCTGCGCAAGCTGGTGAGCAATGAGATCCTGCTGGGTTATCTGGGCGAGGTCTATTTCTACGCCTGGGCGCGGCGCAGCGCGAAGATCACCACCGCGCCCTTTGGCGCGATCAAGGACGTGACCATCCTGTCCGCGCTGGTCGGCAATGGCGTCACGCTGGTCATGGTCGCCTTTGCCGTGCCGCTGCTGGGTGTGGTGGATGCGCGGCTCAACAGTTGGGAAGTCGGCGGGTCGATCCTGTTCGTGCTGGCGACGTCGCTGGTGGCGATGCTGCTGCGCAAGCGGCTCTTCACCCTGCCGCGCGCTGAATTGTGGGTGGTGGCGGGCATCCATTTGCTGCGCATCATCGCGACCACGGTGCTGGCGGCGATGATGTGGCACATGTTGCTGCCGGACATTCCGCTGAGCTGGTGGATCCTGCTGGGCACGCTGCGCCAGCTTGTGTCGCGCCTGCCCTTCCTGCCCAACAAGGATGTGGTGTTCGCCGGCATGGCCGCCTTCCTGATCGGACGCGACAATGAGATCGTGTCGGCCATGGCGCTGATGGCGTCGCTCATCCTGGCGGCGCACCTGCTGGTCGGCATGGCGCTGGGCGTGACCGGCCTCATGAAAGAGGGACGGGCGCAGTGATCGCGATGCTGATGCTCGCCGCGGCCATCCCGTCCAGCCCGGATTTGGGCAAGGCGGAGGGCCGGTGCCGCGCGAGCGAGAATGGCTCGGCCTTCCTGGTAGAGGTCAAGGGCCTGAAGGATCGCAAGGGTCGGCTGAAGCTGGAACTCTACCCCGCCAACGACACGGATTTCCTGGCGGACGACAATGTGCTGGTGGCGGCGGGCAAGCCGTTTCGCAGGGTCGAGGAGGCGGTGCCGGCCGCCGGGCCGGTGCAGCTTTGCATCCGCGCGCCGGGCCCCGGCACCTATGCGCTCAGCCTGTTGCACGATCGCGACGCCAATCGCCGCTTCTCGATTTCGGTCGACGGCATCGGTTTTGCCGGCAATCCCAAGCTGGGCTGGTCCAAGCCGTCTGCCGCCGCCGCGAGCGCGACGGTGGACAGCGGCCCGGCCCACATCGTCATCATCGTCAATTATCGCCGGGGACTCTTCTCCTTCGGCCCGATCAAGGAATAGGTCATGCGCATCGTGGATGTCTGCGCTTTCTACGCGCCCAGCGGCGGCGGCGTGAAGACCTATGTCGAACGCAAGCTGCGCGCAGGGGCGATGGCCGGCCATGAGGTCATCATCCTGGCTCCGTCGGACAGCGACCAGGTGGTGGAAGCGGGGGGCGGCAGGATCGTCATGCTGCCCGCGCGGCGCTTTCCGCTCGACCGGCGCTATTCCTATTTCGACGATGAAGCCTCGCTCCACGCCATGCTGGACCGGTTGCAACCCGATCTGGTCGAGGCATCCTCCCCCTGGTCCAGCGCGGCGATGGTGGCGCGCTGGCGGGGCGATGCGCCGCGCGCGCTGATCATGCATGCCGATCCGTTGTCGGCCTATGCCTATCGCTGGTTCGGATCGGTGCTGAGCCGCGAGGCGATCGATCGCGGGTTCGACTGGTTCTGGCGCCATCTGCGCCGGCTGGACCAGCAGTTCGACCTGGTGGTCAGCGCCAGCGACAGCCTGTCCCAGCGGCTGGAGGCCGGCCGGCTGCGGCGGGTGATGACCCTGCCCATGGGCGTCGAACCGGGCTATTTCAGCCCGGCGCATCGCAATGAAGGACTGCGCGCGCGCCTGCTGGAGCGTTGCGGCCTTGGGCCGGAGGCGACGCTGCTGCTGGGGGTGGGCCGTCATGCGCCGGAAAAGCGCTGGCCCATGGTGATCGATGCGGTGGCGTCGGCGGGCTTTTCGACGCCGGTCGGCCTGGTGCTGGTCGGCGACGGCCGGGAAAGGGCGCGGGTGCGCCGGGCGTCGGCCAATAATCCGCATATCCAGTTGCTGGCGCCGATGCATGCGCGACCGGCGCTTGCCGAACTGCTCGCCAGCGCCGACGCGCTCGTCCATGGCTGCGAGGCGGAGACATTCTGCATGGTGGCGGCCGAAGCGCGCGCCAGCGGCCTGCCCGTCATCGTGCCCGACGAGGGCGGTGCGTCCGACCAGGCGCGCAGTGGCGGAGGGTTGCTCTATCGCGCCGGGCAGGCCGACAGCCTGGCCGCGGCCATCGTCGATTTCGCGCAGGCTGATGCTGTGGCGCGGCGCCGGACGGCGCTGGCGTCGGCTTCATCGGTCATGACCATGGACGACCATTTCGACCGGCTGTTCGCGGTCTATGACGACATGACCAGGGAACGGCGCCATGTTGCTTGACCGGCCTATAGCTCGCCCCATGCGCCCGCGCCGCCGCCTGAGCCTTCCTGTCTTCCGCAGGCGGCCGCCCGACGCGGGACAGGCCCATTCCTGTGGTCTGCGCCATCGTTCCACCTGCGAAAGCTGGTCCTTGATGACCGCCATTCTCTGGTGGCTGTTGCGTTCCGATCGGTGACATCGGCGCGGCCGGGCTGCGCCGGCCGTGCCTGACGCCGGTCGCGGAAAATACCGGACCATCGGTACGAATACTCATTAAAAGTCTGATAATAGTCGATATTCTGGTCTATTTGTGAAGCGTGTTATGGTAAAAATAATCACCGGGTAAGCACTGATTTTTCCCAGAACGACACAAGACTGGCGGTGAAGCGGCGCCATTCATCCGCTCGGTTTGCCGGCGCTTCCGGCGCGGCGGACCATCAGTTCCCCGATGCGTTCCAGTCGTATGGCAAGGTGGAAAGCGGCTTCCTCCTTCCATGGCGGCGCGATGATCTGCACGCCGATGGGAAGGCCTGCCACGGCCACGGGTGCGGTGAGGACGGGCAGACCGATGAAGCTGATGGGCTGGGTATAGAGGCCCAGATTGGCGCGCACCGGGATTGTTCTGCCATCGACCGTTACCGAGGCCTGGCCGATCTCCGGCGCTGTGGTGAATGTGGCGGGCGCGAGGAGAAGGTCGTGCTCGGCGAACAGCTTGGCCGCCTGATCGCGGAACCATGTCCGCACGCGCTGCGCCTGGAGGACGGCCGCGGCTGGAAGTAGCGCGCCTGCGAAAAGGCGGTCGCGCGTCGCCGGGTCGAAATCCTGCGGGCGGGTGCGTAATCGCTCGCTGTGCAATTGCCCACCCTCGGCGGCGGAGATCGTGAAGGCGGCTGAGCGCGCCGCTTCAGCGCCGCGCAGGTCGACAGTGCGGTCGGCTCCGGCTGCGGCCGCGATCCGGTCCATCGCCTCGGCGACCTCGGTGGTCATCACCGAGGCGAACCAGCCGCCGAGGCGTGCCACGCGCAGCGGTCGGCCATTATCGGCCAGCGCCGCGACCGAGGCGGCGGGCGGCATGTCCAGCATGGCTGGATCTTCCGGGTCATGGCCTTGCATCGCATCGAAGGCGTGGGCAAGGCCGTCGAGGCTCGCTGCGAAATGGCCGGTGTGATCAAGGCTGGCAACGAAGGGAAAGGCGCCGCGCCGCGAAAGGCGCCCGAAAGTAGGCTTCAAGCCATAAACGCCGCAGAGCGAGGCCGGGATGCGGATCGAGCCGTTGGTGTCCGATCCCAGTGCGACGTCCACCAGTCCTGCCGCCACCGCCGCTGCCGAACCGCCCGATGATCCGCCGGCGATCCGCGCGGGATCGTGCGGGTTTCGCGTCGGCCCGTAATGATAATTCTCGGTGGAAAAGCCGTAGGCGAACTCATCCATGTTGAGTGTGCCGAGCAACGCGGCGCCCGCGCTGCGCAGCCGTTCCACCAGAAAGGCGTCACGCGCTGCGGGCGGTTCATCCTTGAGAATGATCGATCCGGCCAGCGTCACCTCACCCGCAATGTCGAACAGGTTCTTTACGGCGAAGGTCAGGCCGGCGAGCGGAGCGCCCGTCCGGTCGGCCCGGTCGGCGTCGGCCAGCGCCCGTTCGGGCTGGACGGAAGTGAAGCAGTTGAACGCGGCGTCCCGATCGGCGATCGCGGCGAGGCTGCGCAGCACTGCCTGGCGTGCGAGGCCGCTCATGCGCGAAACATCGGCGCAGGATCGACCGCGTCAGGCAATTCAATCCCGGAAAAGGCTACTATATGATCGGCCAGAATATCGAGCCATTGCGCCACGCTTTCGGCATAGGCGTCCGGTACGTCCAGCGGCGCCATTGCGGCGATGCGTTCGGCGAGTTCGGGCTGGAGGCTCATGCCTGCTTCACCGCATCGATGACATCGGGCGACGCGGCGACGAAGCCGAAGCATTGGCGGATGTTGTAGAGCGTCGCTTCGGCGCAGAAGCCGGGTGATGTCGTCGCGCTGCAATCCTCCAGCAGCACGCAGTCATAGCCCCGGAAACTCGCGTCCTGGAACGTGCATAGCACGCACTGGTCGAGATTTACCCCCGCGAAGAGTAGCGTCGTAACGCCAAGGTTCCGCAGGATCGCGTCGAGATGCGTTTCCCAGAAGCCCGACATGCTGAACTTGGCGACGTGAATGTCGCCGGCGGTATCGCCAAACTCCTCGAGGATCGCCGCGGCCCAGCTACCGGCCTGCAACACCGGTGCGCCATTGGCAAGCGGATTGCCGAGGCCTGTGCCGGTGCCCGAAGCATTGTAGACATGGAGGGTCGAGGGGCCCAGGTTCAGAAGGTCTGGCCGGTTGCCCCAGTTGACCCAGACGACGGGAATATTGGCGTTGCGGGCCTCTGCCAGCATCGCATGTATCGGCGCGATCAGCCTTTGTCCGGGCGACACGTCAACGCCGATCGAGGCAAGCCAGCCGTCGGCGTGACAGAAGTCATTCTGCATATCGACGATGACAAGCGCCGTGCGGGCAAGGTCGAGCCGGATATGCTGCGGCGTTGCCGGGATCGCCACGGGTCGCGGGAGGCGTGGCGTGCGGACGAAATCCACGGCGGCTTCATTGACGCGCCACTGGTTGTGCGGGGCGCTGCCGAGCGGGTGCATCACGGCCATCACGCGGCCTTGAGGCCGGTCAGCGTAACGAGGTCCTCGGCATCCAGTTCTACCCGCTCCCCGGCGCGGATCAATTCGGCGAAGCCCTCGTTCGGCACCATGAAGGTAAGCGTGTAGAGCTTCGCCGCGCCGGTGTTGACGACGACATGCTCGGCGCCCGGCCGTAGCATCAGCGCGTCGCCGGGCGTGATGCGCCGGACGGTGTCGCCGCAATGCGCCTCACCCTCGCCCGAAATGACGTAGAAATATTCATGGGCATGCGCGTGGCTGTTGGGCGGGGTCCGTCCGCCGACCGCAAATATCTCCACGACGCAGACCGGTTCGATCCCGTCGGCCAGCGGATCGAACAGGAGAGCGAAATAGTTGCTATCGCCGGGGGCGATTCGCCGCGCTTCCACATCGCGGACCGAGCGGGCTAGCATCATCTCATACATAGTCCTGGTTTTCCTGTTGGGTGGTCTGCCCTTGAGCCATCGAAAGGTGCAGCAGCGATCCGCCCGCGCCGCCGGTGATGATCCCGATCGTGATGAGCCGTGCCTCGCTCCGGGGAGCATCGGCCGGCCGGCGTCCGGTGCCGGGATTGACCGGATAGGCCGGATAGGCGGCGGCGGCGATCGAGAGGCGAAGCCGCTCACCGGGGCGCAGCGTGGCGCAGGTCTTGCGCAGCGACACGGCGATGCGATCCCCCGCCCGGTGATCGAGCAGGGAGCGATGGCCTTCGGCGATCTGGGTCACCCTTCCTCGCGCGTCGATGCGCGAGAGAACGCAGGCAAGATCAAAGGCCGGGCTGTCGCAGGCCACGGCAAGATCGGCGCCGACTTCGCCGAACAACGCCAGCGAATCTTCAAGCGGAGCCGTGGTGAAGGTGAGCACGTCGGTACGATTGTCCACCTTAGCCCGGTAGACAGGTCCCGGCGGTGTGCCGAATGCGCCGCCCACGCTCGGTGCCGGCCGCCAGGGATCGTGGACAAGGTACTCAATGCAAGTCTCTCCGGGAGCCGGCCCAAGTGTTGCGCTTGTTCCGTCAACCGAGGCAATGCCTTCCCCACCCAGATGGAAGGTCGTCCGCTCCTCCGGCCAGATGTCGCCCGTCCGCCATTCGCAGGTACCCATGTCGAATAGCGAGATCGGCGGCGAGAGTTCGACGTTGGCATCGTCCATGAGCCAGCGCCGGAACCAGCGGACTTGGGCATGGTCGACGGGGCTGACGGCGGCGGACCCGAAATCGCGATCGGCCACGGAGCGGTCCCACGGAAAATGCGTCCAGGGGCCGATCATGAGCGCGCCGCCGAGTGCATCGAAGCCCGCGAGCGTGCCCGGCAGATGGGTGTCGAACCAGCCGCCGACGAACAGCGCCGGAACACCGCCCGCGCGCAGTTCCGCGAGCGCGGCGCTCGGTGAGACGGCGGACCAGTAGGGATCGCTGGCGGGGCGTTCCAGCCAGTCGTGATAGTGCCCGAGCGCGCGGTGGCGTTCGAGCACCGGCGGCCGCGCGTTGACGGGGGCATTGAGCGGGAGCGCGCGCGATGCGGCGAACAGCTCCTCCCACGCCGCCATCTCGCCACGATGCTCGGCGGTACCCGCCGCCATCTGGATACCCCAGCTGATGTTGGACGCGAGGCGCAGCGCGCCGTCCTCGCTCGCCCAGTCGGCGAACAGGTCCCAACCGATCATCGCGGGCGCCATGGCCCTCAGCGCGGGCGGACGCAGTCCAGCCGCGAGAAGCTGGTTGGTGCCCTGATAGGAAAACCCATAAAGACCGACCCGCCCATTGGAACGCGGCAGCGCAGCGGCCCATTCGATCGCCTCGGCGCCATCGCGTGCCTCATGGACAAAGGCGGTAAATTCGCCCTCGGAGGTGCCGCGTCCTCGCACATCCTGGATAACTACGATGAAACCCTGGCGTGCGTACCAGGCGGGGTGCGCGTAGCATAGCGCCGAGCCGAGCCGCCGGCCGTAGGCCTGCCGCATCAGGAGCACCGGCGCATCCTCCTCGCCAAGCGGCATCCAGATGTCGGCGTCCAGCCGCACTCCGTCCGAAGTCAGCATCGATGCCTGGACGAGGCCGGGAAGAGCGCCTTCGCCGGAGGACGCAATGGTCTTGTGCGGCATGGTCCGGTCGAGCACGGCTATAGCGTCTCTGACGGCATGAACGTACGCATCTTGCCGGGGTTGAGAAGCCCTTGGGGATCGACATCGTGCTTGAACCCGAGCTGGTCTCCGGGCAGTCGCTTGTAACGGCTACCGTCCTCGACAGTGTAGACATGAGGATTGGCGACGGGCGCGCCCGCGTTCTCGAAAATCGCGATCAGCTCGGCGAGCCGCTCTTCGCCGGTGTAGCGAACGACGGGCAGGCTGTTCATCACATGACCGCCGTCGAAGCCGATGAACTCGACATGCCACATCACTTCGTCGCCCAGCCGCGTGCGTAGGCCGTGGAGTATTTCGGGCGTGGGGAAGATAGTCTGCAGATAGGTGTGGCCGCGCTCGCGCCGCAGGACGTGCTGGGTCGCGTGATTGAAGCCGAGTTCGTAGATCGGGAGGGATGGGCCTTCTTCCCCTCCCGAAGCGCGTTCCAACGTGACGCGGCCATTGTGCGCCGCCGCCAGTTCGTGCGCCGCGACAAGGCCCGCCGGCGCGACCATCAGCGCGGCGATGGCGCTGCCTTCGGGAATATAGGGAACATAGGGTCGGAAATAGCGCGCCTGGCGGTCATCCGAGATCGAGCACAGACGCTTCTGCACGCCTTGGGCCTTGCACATCGCGTGGCCAAAGGCGATTGCATCCTCGAACTGTTCGAAGGTCACGAGCAGGTCATGCCAGTCGACGGCCGGTTGCACCGGCAACGCCAGCCGGACGAGCAGGCCGGTCGTCCCGAAGGTGCGATTGATGAGGTTGCATTGGCTGCCGGTCAGATCGATCAGGCGGGGCGTGTCCTCTACCGTAACGAGGCTGGCGCCGATCAGGTTGCCGGGTTCGCGCAGACCGCCCCAGGTGACCGAACCAACGCCGCCGGTCCCGCCCGAGACGAAGCCGCCGACGGTCGCCGTTTCCCAGGTGGAGGGAAACATGCGCAGTTCATGACCCCGCGCGCGTAGCGCCTGCTCCAGCGCGTGAAGCGTCATGCCAGCCTCGACCGTGACGACACCGTCCGCAACCTCGATCAACCGGGCAAGGCCGGTCATGTCGATCACCGCTCCGCGTCTCAGTGGAACGGCCTGCCCGTAATTGCCGGTCCCGCCGCCGCGCGGCGTCAGCGGAACGCCAGTGCGCGCGCTGGCCGCGGCGACGGTCATGACCTCATCGACGGAGCGGGGAGAGACGATCACGTCAGCTTCGCAGTCGTGAAGCAGCGCGGACAGCACCGGGCTGAACCAGAAATAGTCCTTGCTCTTGCGCTTGAGATCGGCGGGCGCCCGGCTCCACGGCACATCGCCTAGTTGGTCGAGGAAACCGGCGAGGTTCATGCGGTTGCGGCCTGTGAAATAGCGGCCGGAGCGCCGATGCGCTCGACCGGATAGCGCGCGACCTCGTGGAGAAGGGCAATGAAGCGCGCAGCAGCATGATCGGCGACCAGCTTGCCGCGCTCAGCGTCTGCGGCGGCGGCGTTGCCACATGCACCTTCGGGGTTCAGGTCCTGAATCTGCCAACCGAAACCGACCTTGCCTTCCGGCGTCAGGATGTCGAAGTCAGCCTGCATCGTCTTGCTCAAGGAAACGAAGTTCCGCGCCTTCGCCATGTCGACAAGGTCAGGGCGCAAGTGCAGCATCAGCGAAGTCTCGATCTCGCCGCCATGGATGCCATGGGCACATTCCTCTGCCGAGAAGAGCCCCGGAGGCATGCCCATCTTCGACCACGCGGCATTGACCACGAACATGCCTAACTCAACCCGTAGCGTTCGTGCGACGATGTCCATGATCTGAGGCTGGCCGCCGTGCGAATTGAGCAGGACGAGCCGTCGGATGCCTGCCCTACGAACGGATCGGCCCAGTTCCAGGAGCAGATCCGTCAGCACCGAAGCCGGAAGACTCAGCGTGCCGGGGAAGGCGAGATGCTCATCGCTCTTGCCGACTGACTGGATCGGCAGGGCCACGACGGGCAGTTCTGCCGGGGCTTCGCTCAGAGCCTGTGAGAGCAGGCCCTCGTTGATGCAGCTATCGACATAGACCGGCAGGTGGGGTCCGTGCTGCTCGATGGCGCCCACCGGCAAGATCGCAATGGTATTGGCGGGCAGGGCCTGAAAAGCGGATGACGGCATGTCGCGCCAGAGCCGGGCCGGGTAAAAGTGGGGCGGCATTGCAAATTATCCTTTCTTGCCGAGCCCGCCTCACGGTAAAGCTTCCTTGCACTGAAAAAAGCATCGATTTGCGACCGCGGTGATGCCTTTTTTCGCCAACAGAGGGAGTCGCTACCTTGTTGCACGGACGTATGCTGCGGTACCTGGATGTCGTTGCCCGCGTGGGGACGATCCGAAAGGCTGCGGCGCAGCTCCACATCGCGTCGTCCGCGATCAACCGCCAGATCATCGCGCTGGAAGAGGAACTGGGCGAACCGCTGTTCGAGCGTATGCCGCGCCGCATGCGCCTGACTGCCGCCGGCGAAGTCCTGATCCAGCATGTGCGCGAAACGCTGAGGGCCCACGAGCAGACGATGCAGCAGATCGAGGCCATGAAGGGGCTCAAGCGCGGTGCCATCACGCTCGCAACCACGCTCGGGCTGTCGGCAGGGCCGATGTCGCAGATCATCAGCGATTATGTCGATTCCTATCCGCGTGTGCGTGTGCGAGTTTCGAGTGCGGTGACCGAGGGGATAGCCAACGCGGTCATGAACGGCGAAGCGACCCTTGGGCTAGCGTACAGCATACCGCCGAGACCGGGGCTCAAAACCCTGTTCGCGGTGGACCTGCCGTTGGGCGCAATCGTCGCGGCCGGCCATCCTTTGGCGAGCCGCGACCGGCTTCGCCTCAGCGAACTTCTGGACTATCGGCTCGTAATCGCGGAGCCGGGCATGAGTCTGCGCACCGTGATCGATGTGGCTTTCAGCCGCTTCGAGGCGGTTGCCCCGGTGCTGGAGACCAATTCTGTTGAACTGATGCGCAATTTCGTTGCGGCTTCGGATGCGGTCGCGCTTCTCAATCCGCTCGACGTCGTGACGGAACTGGCTTCGCAGCGCCTCGCCTTCATACCTCTGGATGATGAAAATCTCCACCCGCAGACCCTAAGGCTCATTTCGCGCTCAAACGATCCGCTCGACTCGATCGCCAGCCACTTTGCCCAGCATCTGATCGAGCGCGTGACAGCACTTGCCGGGGACGTTGCGGATGCGCGTATCGGATAGTTTTGCAAGAAACAGCCCGGTCAGACTGCTGCCATAAAGGCAGCGCACACGACGCAAAGTGATGCTTTTCTTGTAGAGAAGTTTTCATATCCTGCGTGTGTCTGCCAGTTAAGGGGAGCGCGTGGTGATGACGAGTCCAGCAGGTGTTCAAACGATCACGCCTCACTTGTCGCAGGCGCGGGAAAGTGTCCCCTCGGCAAGACCGGCCGTGGCGCTCTGCGCGCTGGCGATGGTGGCCGAAGGCTTCGACACCTACTCCGTGGGCTATGCGGCCCCGATCATCATACGCGAATGGGGCTCCAGCCCAACGATGATCGGCAACTTGTTCGCCGCCAGTGTCGTCGCTTCGGCGATCGGCACGATGGGCATTGGCGTGATCGCCGATCGATTCGGCCGAAAGCCTTGCCTGATCGTCGCCCTCGTGGTCTTTGGCCTTGCTACGCTGATCACCGCGCATGTCGCCAATATGGCTGAACTGGCGGCTGTGCGCATTTTGTCGAGCCTGGCGCTAGGTGCCTCGGTGCCGAGCGCCATCGCACTGGCATGCGACGCGGTTACCCCGTCGCGGAGGGCGGCGACGGCGGCCTTGCTGTCCGCCAGCATTGCCATCGGCATTGTCGCCTCGGGTCTGGCGGCGGCGGCACTTGTGCCGGACCACGGCTGGCAGTCGCTGATGTATGTCGGCGGGCTGTTCGCCCTGGTGCTTGCGCTGCCGATCCTGAAACTCGTGCGCGAGCCTGTCCATGAAGCGACCGCAGCTCTGGGACCTTCGCATAATGTTGGAGCGCTGTTCGCTCCTGTTTATCGGCGTGCGACCCTCGTCCTCCTGTTCGTCATGACGACGATCTACGCGACTTCCTTCTTCTTCAACTTCTGGCTGCCTTCCCTGCTGCTGCGGCACGATCCCGATATGCAGAAGGTCGCGCTTGCCAACGCGCTCGCGCAAACATTCAGTCTTGCTGGAGCGCTCCTCACCGGTTGGGCTATGGACCGCAACGGATTGCGGGCTCTAGCCGCGATCTTTGCCGTAACCGCGATCGTGTTGACCGCAGCGGTGGGCCTTCCCAGCAGCTTCGTGGGTCTGGTGCTTGGCTGCTGCTGCATCTGTTTGTGCATCAATGGCGCTTTCGGCGGCGCTCTTGCCGCGCCGGTACAGGTCTATCCCCAGGAGATGCGGGCAACCGCGCTGGGGTTCACGATCGGCCTCGCGCGCCTGATCGGTGGCAGTCTGGGCCCGCTGGCCGGGGGCTGGCTGCTCGCCTGGAACCTGCCGACAATAGCGGTTGCGGTCGCTTTCGGGCCCTTCCTGCTGTTGAGCGCAGCGGCGCTATTTCTCTATGCCCGGCGAGCCTGATGCGCGGCGCTGCCTGCCAACGAAATGTAACGCGCCGATCCGCATGGCGAACCAGCGCGTCCTTTCTTTTGCGAAGACGGTCAATAGCCGTATGAGCGGCGGAACATCTCGCGGACATGCTCGCCCGCCGTGCAGGTGGCGAAGCGGCGAGGCCGGTCGGCATTGATGCAGGACGGGATCGGATCGATCACGGCGTCGCTGCGCGGGCTGTAGAAAAAGGCGAGCGAATAGCGATCCGCTGCGCCGTGATTGTTCCGGACCCGGTGGAAGTTCGAGGCATAGCGTCCGTTCGTCCAGCGCATCATCAGGTCCCCCAGGTTGACGACGAACGTACCGGGAATCGGATCGGCCCTGACCCACGTCCCGTTGACGTCGCACACCTCCAGTCCACCAAGCGAATCCTGCGCCAGCAGGGTGATGCCGCCCCAGTCGGTATGCGCGCCAGCGCCGATCTGGTTGAACGCCGCATCGGCCTTTTGCGGCGGATAGCGCAGCATCCTGAGCTTGGCTTCGGCACCGGCATAGTACGGCGCGAACCAGTCCGCCCGTAGCTCGAGCGAGAGCGCGATCTGTTGCAGAACCCGGTCGCCCAGAAGCTGCAAGGCATCGCCATAGACCAGGGTCTGCTCACGGAATCCGGGGAGATCCGGCCATTGATTGTGGCCGGATGTCCGGGCCTGCGTGCGCGCGTTCTCGGCGGGAAGGTTCGTGGTGCAGTAGAAGCTTTCCTTGAGATCGACGGGCGCTAAGTCGCCGCCATCCTCCTGGCTGTCGAGTATCTGCGCGCCGATCGGCTCGAAGCCGGCACCGGCGGGGGAGTTCTTCATGTGAAGTGCTTGTTTTTCGGCAAGCGGCGTGTCCAGCACCGCCTTGGCCGCGGCGAACTGCCGCGCGATCAATTCCTCTGGAACGCCGTGACCGGCGATGTAGAAAAAACCGATCTCGCGGCAGACCTTGCCTATCGCCTTCCCCACCGCCGCCGGAGGCCCCGAAATGTCGATCACCGGGATTACCGCGGCAGGCCTTGGTGGCGTGTAGATGCGCATGATCTTCCTCAGAACTTCTTGGTGAAGGACAGGCCGTAAGTGCGCGGCATGTTGTAGACCGTGTTCACCGCCGAGCCGTTCTGGAACGTGCTGTTTGTATATTCGTCGTTGGTCAGGTTCTTCGCCCAGAGCGACGCGGTCCAGCCCGTTTCCGGCATGATGAGCTGCAGTTGGGCATTGACGAGCGTCGCGTCGCTGTCGATCCGGTAGATCGGCGTGTTCTCCGTATTGGTGAAAACGCTGCTCTGGCGGTGGACAGATCCGCTCAGCGACATGTCGAGATCATCGGTGACAGCCCAGCGATAGCGGGCTGAGGCCGAGCCGGTGAAGGTCGGCGCATTCGCGAAGCGGTTGCCCGCCGGGAAATTCACGCCGCCGCTGGTGAAAGCTCCGACCCAGCTATCGATAAGCCCACCGTCAAAGCGCAGCTCCATTCCGCGCACCGGTCGCACCGCCAGTTCGAAGTCCACGCCCTTGATATGGGCGTCGGACAGGTTGGCGAAGCGGTTGACGAGGAGGTTGCCGACCAGCTGCTGCTGGTTGGTCTGCATGTCGTTGTACTTGTAATAGAACAGGCTGGTAGTGAGGCTGACCAGATTGTCCCAGAGGTTCTGTTTCCAGCCGATTTCGAACGCATAGAGGTGTTCGCCCTTGTACGGCAGGAGCTGCGAGGAGTTCGTCGCGACCGCAGGGGCTATGAAGCCGCCGCTCTTGAAGCCGTGCGTGATGCTACCATAGATCAGTGTGTCGCGGCTTGGCTTGTAGTTGACGCCGACCTTCCAGGACACGGCATCCTGTTTTATAGAGCCGTCCATGAAGGCTTGGTTGACGTCCCCGACGTCGACGACGCCGTTCTTGTTGACGTCCTTCCAGGTGCCGCCGATCTTGCTGTTGAATTCGTGGATGTAGCGTGCCCCGGCGGTGAGTTGCAGCGTAGGGGTCACGTTCCAGTCAAGTTGAGCATAGGCTTGCGCCGTACGCGTGTCGGCGCTGTTGGTGCCGATGAAGTTGCCGTTCTGGATCGGAGCGATGGTGTAGGTCGGGTTATTGGTGTTCGCCGTCGAAAGATAGACACCGCCCATCCACTCCAACGGGCGAGTACCGGTCGAGGCGATCTGCAGGTCCTGCGACCACTGCCAGGTACGCTGGTCGAGAATTGCCGTCTGCTCGGTAATCGGCAGCGCGTCGGACTTGATGTAATTTTCCTGCCAGTGGAGATAGCCGGTGGTCGAAGTGACCGCAAAACCATCGCCGCGCCAAGTCGCAATCAGCGTACCGGTATAGGCCTTGCCTTTCACGGTCCATGGATCGTTCTCGCTGATCGTATGGACATCGGTGGAGGTGCGCAGCGCGCCGAAGAGCGAAGCGCAAGTGTTGCCGAAATCGATCTGGTTGGCCAGCGATACTGGACAGAAAGGCGTCGTGGCTCCCGGCGCGCCGCCAGGGACGTGACGGCCAAAGGCGGTGAAGGCGCCCGGCTCGTCGTCCTCGTGCTGATACCCGAAGATGCCCCGCAGCGTCAGGCTGTCCGTCGCTTCCCACTTTAGCTGCGCGCGTACGGCCACCTGGTGGATCTGGCCAATATCATGGCCACCGGGGTAAAGGTTGTTGATCCAGCCGTCGTACATTTGCCGCGTTCTGACCGAGATGCGCGCGGTGAGCCCCTTGCCGATCGGCCCACTGATGGCTCCTTCGCCTTCGAAAGCGCGGTAATTGCCGAGGCCGCCGGTCAGATAGCCGGACAAGGTATCTGTCGGCTGGGCTGAGCTAACCGTGACGGCTCCCGCCGTGGCATTGCGGCCATAAAGCGTCGATTGCGGGCCCTTCAGGATCTCGACGCTCTGAACGTCGAAGAACTGCTGGCTGATCGTGCCGATATTCGGGCTGTAGACGCCATCGAAATAGACGGAGGTCGATGGGTTGCTGGCAACGGTGAAGTCGTTCATGCCGACGCCGCGGATGGTGATCACCGGCTGGCCGCCGCCGGGCCGGATTTCACGGACCTCGACGTTGGACGTCAGCTGCTTGAGCTCGCCGATGCGCTCGACGCGCTCCACCTTGAGGCGTTCTTCGGAAATCGCCGTCACGTTGATGCCGACGTCCATGGTCGATTGCTCACGCCGCTGAGCGGTAACGACGATCTCGCCGGCACCCGCGTCGGAAGCTTCATCCGCATTTGCGGATGCATCCGCGGCATGCGCAGCAGCGGGAAGCAGCAACAGCATCGGCAGCAGCGATGCGCCGGTGCGGAAACGGTTTCTGATATGTCCGGTATTGAAGATCGTCATGATATGGTCCCCCGAAGAGCCGGCATGGTTGTGCCAGCGATGTTGAGCACGGCCCCTCCCGGACCTCTCCCCAGACGTTTGTCGGGCGCACCAGGCCGATGCTCCTGCTCCGATCACGCGGTGTTGCTGCTGCTCATACAATCGCAGTCTGTGCGCACTTAAAAGAACCGTTTTTGCTCAATATTGATGCTAAAAAGGGGACGCAGGGGATGTCGCTTGATCAAGCGACCTATTCCGCGCTTTGCCGGACCAGGTTTCTATTGCTGCCTTTGAAGCATCGCAACAGACGCATAACGATGCTTTTTGCACAGTGGCGACGCTGATAGCTCGGATGCGCTACCGGAAAGGACCAGTACGCCGCCATGATGATCGACGAACCTGAAACTCATGCCGAGATCGCCGCGCTGGTCGAGCGCTACGAAGATGCGCTTGACCGCAACGACATCGGGGCGCTCGACGCCATGTTCTGGCACTCCCAGCAAGTGGTGCGCTTTGGCGTGGGCGAGAATCTCTATGGCGAGGCCGAAATCGCGGCGTTCCGTCGGCAGCGCCAAGGAGGATCGCCGCCGCGCACGGTGCGCAGGATCGCGATCACCACGTTCGGGCGCGACTTCGCCGTCGCCAACGTCGAGTTCCAGCGCCTTGGCGGCGAGACGATCGGCCGGCAAAGCCAGAGTTGGGTCCGTTTGCCAGAGGGTTGGCGCATCGTTGCCGCGCATGTCTCGCTGATGGGGCAGACCTCCTGATGCTGCACACGCCACGTGCCTATCGCGGGATGGTTACCGCGCCGCACCACCTGGCGAGTCAGGCTGGCCTCGACATTCTCAAGGATGACGGCACGGCCGTCGAAGCGTGCGTTGCGGTCGCGGCGACGCTGGCGGTAGTCTATCCGCACATGACCGGCATCGGCGGCGACGGCTTCTGGCTGATCGCCGAGCCGGACGGAACGGTGCGCGCGATCGATGCCTGCGGGAAAGCCGCTTCCGGGGCCGACCTCACGCTTTACGCAGGGCATACGGTCATCCCTTGGCGCGGACCGCTCGCCACGAATACGGTGGCGGGCACTGTCTCGGGCTGGGAAGCAGCGCTGGCCGGGGACAGCGGGATGTTGCCGCTTGACCGCTTGCTGCGCGCTGCCATTGCGCTCGCCGGCGATGGCGTGGCGATAACGCGCGGCGGTGCGAATGTTGCGGCAGCCAAGGGCGATGAACTTCGCTACCAGCCGGGCGCTTACGCCGCCATCTTCGAGCCGGAAGGCAGGCCGCTCCGCGAGGGCGATCGGCTGCGGCAGCCTGCGCTCGGCGAAACCCTGGCAAGACTGGCGCGCGACGGGCTCGGCAGCTTTTACCGCGGTGAGCTGGGGTGTAGCATCGCTGCCGACCTTGCCGCGCTGGGCAGTCCGGTCACGCAGGACGATCTGGCCCGGCACACGGCTTCGCATGTCGCTCCGCTTAGTCTGTCCATCGGCGGTGCGCGTCTCTACAACATGCCACCGCCGACGCAGGGCATCGCCTCGCTGCTGATCCTGGGCCTGTTCGACCGGCTCGAGGCTGGCGGCCCAGATGAATTTGCGCACATTCACGGGCTGATCGAAGCGACCAAGCAGGCCTTTATCTGGCGCGATGCGCATTGCAGCGATCCGGCCTACATGACGGTCGATGCCCAGGCGTTGCTCGACGATGGCGCCGCCCTTGACACCATGGCGGCGCGCATCGATCCGGCCCGCGCATTGCCGTGGCCGCACCCCTCGGCGCTGGGCGACACGACCTGGTTCGGGGCGGCGGACGCGCGGGGGCAGGTCGTCAGTTGCATCCAGTCCACCTATTTCGAATTCGGCTCAGGCATCGTGCTGCCCGGCAGCGGCATCACTTGGCAGAACCGGGGCGCGTCCTTCCGTCTTGCAGCCGATGGCTGGAATGCGCTGAAACCTGGCCGCAGGCCTTTTCACACATTGAACCCGGCCCTTGCCCGCTTCGATGACGGGCGCGTCATGGCCTATGGGACGATGGGTGGCGAAGGTCAGCCACAAACACAAGCGGCGCTGTTCACTCGCTATGCCCGCTATGGTGCGCCGTTGCAGGAAGCGTTGTGCGCACCACGCTGGCTTCTCGGCCGGACCTGGGGCGAGGAGAGCACGACGCTGAAGCTGGAAGCCGGCTTCGATGCCGGCCTCGTCGCGGCTCTGACAAAGGCGGGGCATGAAATCGAACCGGTTGCACCGCTCAATTCCGTCATGGGTCATGCCGGCGCAATCGTTCGCCATCCCGACGGGATGATCGAAGGCGCCGGGGACCCGCGCTCCGACGGCGCGGTCGCGGCCTGGTGACCTGCTTCCCCATCATGTTTTGCAACAGGACATATCGATGATCGTGCGTATAATCGGCTTATTTGAACCGCTCGTCCTCGCGCTGGTGGGTACGGTGCTGCTGGCGTCGCTCCTGCCCGCGCACGGAGCGTTCGTCCCGGTCATGGACGGGTTTGCGGACGCCGGTATTGCGCTGCTGTTCTTCCTGCACGGGGCCAAGCTGTCGCGGGAAGCCATCCGCGAAGGCGCGCGCAACTGGAAAGTGCACATCGCCGCACTGGCGACGACGTTCCTGCTGTTTCCCCTGTTTGGCCTTGCCTTCACCGCCGTGCCGCTCGGCCTGGGGCCGCTGGCCGCCGGCTTGCTGTTCCTGACGTTGCTGCCCTCGACCGTCCAGTCCTCCATCGCCTTCACGGCCGTGGCGAGAGGCAATGTGGCGGCGGCGGTCTGCAGCGCATCCTTCTCCAATCTGCTCGGCATTTTCGTGACGCCGTTGCTGGTTGCGCTGCTGATGTCAGGCGCGGCCGGGCAAGGCGGCATTTCCCTGGGGACGCTCGAATCGATCGTGCTGCACTTGCTGGTGCCCTTCTTCGCCGGGCATCTCCTGCGCCCTGTGATCGGCAGCTTCGTCGCTCGGCACAAATCGCTCCTCTCCTATGTCGATCGCGGTTCGATCCTTCTTGTCATCTACAATTCCTTCGGAGCAGCGGTGCGGGAGGGGTTATGGCACCGCGTTTCCCCAATGGCGTTGCTCGTCGTCGCTCTGCTCTGCTGTCTGTTGCTGGCGCTGGTGCTCCTCGCCACGCGGGCAATGGGCCAGGTCCTTGGTCTCGCCCGGGAAGATCTGGTCGTCCTGCAGTTCTGCGGGTCGAAGAAGAGCCTCGCATCGGGAGTGCCCATGGCGGGCGTGCTGTTCCCGGCCGCGCAAGTGGGTCTGGTTATCCTGCCCCTGATGGTCTTCCACCAGATCCAGTTGATCGTATGTGCATTTCTGGCGCGCCGTTATGCAAACGAGAGTCAGGCTACTTATGGCGAACCTGCCCGCGCCGAAGCGTGAGGTGTGTGTCCATGCATCAGCCAGCATCCGGATTTCACGCAAGCCCTGCTGGGATATCGGACCTCAGAAGTTTAGGCCTGTGCATCCGTGCTAACCAGAAGTCGCGTTCGCCATGTGCCTTTTCTCGTAAGGTGTATCCGCTGCCTTAACCTTCCCGCTAACACTATAGGAAAACCGGCGGGGAACCGTCCTTGGCTGCTTGGCTCCTCCTCAGGCCGGATCGCTTGTTTGCCACAACTGGCAGGCTTCGAAATAGCAGAAGCAAAAAACCTTATGACCCATCGCCGAAAAGTAATCATCGGACAATCACGAGATGCCGAAGGAATTTTCCTTATTTGCGCATGGTTAAGCCGGAAATCGCAGTTATCCGATGGGTTCTTATATTAACGACGTTGAAATTTCATATACCAGACTTCATGGCCAAGGCTGCGCGCCTTGGCTTCGTAGCGGGTTTCGGGCCAGCCGCCGGGGCGGTTCTGAAAATCCCGGGGGGTGCTGGCCAGCCATTCAAAATCGGGATGGCCGTTCATCACCATCAGCGCCCAGCGCAGATAGACGGGGTGATCCGTGCCGAAGCGGAATTCGCCGCCGGGCTTGAGCTTTCGCGCGATCATCGCCACGGGGCCGGGGTTCATCATCCGGCGCTTGGCATGGCGGGCCTTTGGCCAGGGGTCGGGATGGAGCAGATAGACGAAGCTGAGCGCACCGTCCGGTATCCGGCTCAGGACCGAGAGCGCGTCGCCCATATGGAGGCGGACATTGCCCAGCGCCTGGTCGCGGACATGGCCGAGCGCCGTGACGACGCCGTTCAGAAAGGGTTCGCAGCCGATGAAGCCATGATCGGGCAGCAGGTCCGCGCGATAGGCGAGATGTTCGCCGCCGCCAAAGCCGATCTCGAAATGCAGCGGGCGATCATAGCCGAACAGGCCAGCGGCGGTGACTTCCCCCTCCTCCGGCACGGAAAGGGCCGGCAAAAGGGTGTCGACCAGTTCCTGCTGCCCCTTGCGGAGCTTGTGCCCGGATTGGCGGCCGTAGAGGCGGTTGAGCGTGGTGGGATCGCCGGATTTATGCGCAGTCATGCGCGGCCCGATAGAGCATTTTCGAGGCGAACGAAATCACCCCGCGGATAAAGATGCGGGGTCGATCGAAATGGGAGGGCGCGGCAAGAAGATCGAGGCGCAATGGGGCGCCTCCTGTCCCCGGTGTTGAGGAGGTTGGGCCGGGGACAGGAGGCTCAGGCCTGACGCCGTGGGCGGGCGCCGGCTTGTTCCTTGGGGTGCGAGGGATCGGGTGCCGCGTTCGATGAGGGTCGGCGCGGAACCCGTCAGGTCATTTGCACTTCGTGAAGCGGCCTTTGGCGTCCTTGCACGGTCCCTTCTTGGCAACCGGCTTGGGCGGACATTTGACGAACTTTCCCTTCGCGTCCTTGCAGGGTGCGGCGAGCGCTGGGGCGGCGCTGCCAACCACGAGAGCAAGGCCGAGGAGGGCGGAAGTCAGTGACCTGGTCATCGCATTCCCCTTGGTAAGAGGGTTGCCGGACCCGACAGGGGTGCGGGTCCGACGCCCTGTTTATGGGCGTTTTGCAGGCGGCATGCCAATGAACTTTTCGTCATGTTGCCGCAATGCGAGTCGGGCGTCAGCGCGCGCCGGAGCACGCGATTCCGATGCCTTCCTGCTGCATCATGGCCGCGGCGCGTTCCGTGGCGACGCGGGTGTCGTCGGCCAGTTTCTTGACCTCGCCCGCGACGACCGCGAAGCCGCGCCCGGCCTCGCCGGCGCGGGCGGCCTCGATCCGGGCGTTGAGGGCGAGCATGTTGGTCTGGGCCGCGATTCCCCGGATGGTGGAGACGATGTCGGCCAACTGGTCCATGGTCCTTTCCAGCGCGTTCTTCTGCCGCTCCAGATCATGCTGAAGGCGGTGGCTGTCGGCGAGGCGGTGGCGGGCCTCCTGCTCCTGCCGGACCTGGCGGGTGATGTCGGTGGCGATCTTGACCACCTTGAGCGGCGTGCCGTCGGCTTCGAAGACGGGATTATAGGTCGCCTGCAACCAGATTTCGCGACCGTGGCGGTCGCGGCGGTCATAGGCGCCCGCGTCGAATGAGCCGGAGCCGAGTTTCCGCCAGAAATCGGCATAATCCTGCGAAGCGGCATGGTCCGGCGCGCAGAAGATCCGGTGGTGCTGGCCGACGACCTCTTCGAGCTGATAACCCATCAGGGACAGGAAATTTGCATTGGCGGTCAGGATCGTGCCGTCCAGCGCGAACTCTATCACCGCCTGGCTGCGGTTGAGGGCGGTCCAGGCTGCTTCGGCGCCGCTGGTGCCATATGAGAGGGAAGAGGCCAAACCATGTCTCCTTGATCCGTCGCGCGCTAGGCCAGGCATGGTTAAGGAAAGGTAAGGGCATAAGAAGAAGGGGCTGCCGGGCGACCGGCAACCCCTTTATCGGCATGGCCTTTTCAGTGCGGTTAAAGCGCGGCCTTGAGCTTTTCCACCAGATCGGTGCGTTCCCAGGGGAAGAAGTCGCCCTCCGCCTTTCGTCCGAAATGGCCATAGGCGGCGGTGGGCTGATAGATCGGCTTGTTGAGGCCCAGATGGGTGCGGATGCCGCGCGGGGTGAGGCCGCCCAGTTCCTTGATGTTCCTGATCGCCTGCTCGATCCGGTCGTCGCCGACCGTTCCGGTGCCGTGGGTGTCGACATAGAGCGACAGCGGTTCCGACACGCCGATGGCGTAGGCAAGCTGGATCGTGCAGCGGCGGGCGAGGCCGGCGGCGACGATGTTCTTCGCAAGATAGCGGGTGATATAGGCGGCCGAACGGTCGACCTTCGTCGGGTCCTTGCCGCTGAAGGCGCCGCCACCATGGGGCGAGGCGCCGCCATAGGTGTCGACGATGATCTTGCGGCCGGTAAGGCCGGCATCGCCGTCCGGGCCGCCGATCTCGAAGCTGCCGGTCGGGTTGATGTGGTAGACGGTCTCGTCGGAGAGCAGGTTGCCGGGCAGGACTTCGGCGACGACGCCCTTCACGTAATTTTTGAGTTCCGCTTCCTTCGCGCCCTCGTCATAGCCCTTGGCGTGCTGCGTGGAGACGACGATGGCGGTGGCCGCGGCAGGCTTGCCATTTTCGAAGCGCAGCGTCACCTGGCTCTTGGCGTCGGGTTCCAGGAAGGGGGCGCGGCCGCTGTGGCGGTCGGCGGCCATCTTCGCCAGGATCTTGTGGCTGTAGTCCAGTGTTGCGGGCATGAGGTCGGGCGTTTCGTCGCAGGCGAAGCCGAACATGATGCCCTGGTCGCCGGCGCCCTCATCCTTGTTCCCGGCCGCGTCCACGCCCTGCGCGATATGCGCGGACTGGGCGTGCAGATTGTTTTCGAAGCGGAAGCTTTCCCAATGGAAGCCGTCCTGTTCATAGCCGATGCGCTTCACCGTTTCGCGTACGGCGCTCTCAATCTCTTCCTGCGCGCCGGGCGCCCATTCGCCATCTTCATAGACGCCCTTGCAGCGGATTTCGCCCGCCAGCACGACGAGTTGCGTCGTGGTCAGCGTTTCGCACGCGATGCGGGCTTCCGGATCCTTCGACAGGAAGAGGTCGACAATGGCGTCGGAAATCTGGTCTGCGACCTTGTCGGGATGGCCTTCGGAGACGGATTCCGAGGTGAAGAGATAGTTGTTGCGCATGGGACTCCCGTTAGCACGCTGTTTGAGCAGGCGACATAAAGAAAAGTTTATGTGGCTATTAGCGGGTCGTTCTGCGGGTGGCAATGGCCAGCAGGATAAGCACGGCCATGAAGGCGAAAGGCGCCAGGTTGCCGAGGCGGGAGAAAAGCGTCGGCGGCAGCGCGGGGGGCAGTGCGGTGTCGATATAGCCTGCCCGATGATGGCCGATGCTGTTCAATATATGGCCGCGGGCATCGACCACCGCGGAGATTCCGGTGGGGGTGGAGCGGACGACGGGAATGCCCTCCTCCAGCGCGCGGAGGCGGGCCTGCGCCAGATGCTGGACGGGCCCCCAGCTACCGAACCAGGCGTCGTTGGAGGGGTTGAAGAGGAAGTCGGGACGGTGCGCCTTGTCCACCACCTGACCGGAGAAGATGATTTCGTAGCAGATCTGGCCGCCCATGCTGAGTTGCGGACGGCCAAGGGTGGCGGGCAGGGTCAGGCTTTGCGGGCCGGGGCCGGGCCAGAAATCGACATCGCCGGGCACAAGGCGGGAGAGGCCGAGCGGCTGGAGGATGTTCCGCATCGGCAGATATTCGCCATAGGGGACGAGATGGGACTTGTCGTAGCGGCCCAGCAGGCGGGCGCCGCTATCCACGACGAACAGGCTGTTGTTGGCGCCGGCGAGCGCGTTTTCCGCGATCCCGTCTTTCGCGACCTGCTTGAAATAGACCTTGGTGGCGCCGGTCATCAGGAGGTCGCCGGGGCCGAGCAGGGCCGCCAGCCGGGCGCGCCATTCCGGTTCCATGTCGAGATAGGCGGGAATGGCGGCTTCCGGCCAGAAGATCAGGCGCGGTGCGGGGCGTGGCGTGCCCGACAGGGCGGCGAGGGTGCGGAAATGGGCCTGTTCGAGTTCGGGCGAATATTTTTCGTCCTGGCCGATATTGGGCTGGACCACGCGAATGCGCGGCGCGCCGGCCGGAGTGGGCGGCGCGGGCGAGAAATTCCCCCAGAGGGCGAGGGCGCAGAGCGGTGCGGCGATGGCGGCGGCGGGCCCGATCCGACGGCGAAGGGCGAGGAGGAGCGCGCCGGATGCGAGGATGGCGAGCGCGCCCAGGCCATAGGTGCCGATCAGCGTGGCGGCGATCGCCATGCCGGTGGGGAGGAGGATGACGCCCAACGGGTTCCAGGCGAATCCGGTGAAGACGGTCGCGCGGAGATATTCGGAGGCGAGCCAGGTGGCGGCCAGGAAGAGGATGAGGGGAAGTGCGGCCCGTTCCTGGTTGCGCCAGAGCATGGCGGTCCGTACCCGGTGCCTGAGCCACCAGGCGGCGAGCGTCGCCAGGCCGGGATAGACGGCCAGATAGAGGGACAGGAGGAAAACCGCGCCATAGCCGAACCAGTGGGGCATCGCGTCCTGGAAGGTGAAGGCGTGGGCGATCCAGTTGAGGCCCAGGGTGAAATGGCCGACGCCGAACAGCCAGCCGCGCATGAAGGCGCCGCGGCGGTCGGGGGCCTGTTCGATCAGGACGATGAGCAGCGCGAAGCAGGCCAGGGTGAGCGGCCAGAGGTTCAGCGGTTCGAAGCCCGTGGCCGCCAGGCATCCGGCGAGCATGGCGGCGAGTTTCGGCACGCGGGACGGAATCTGCCTCATGCCGCCGCCGGTCAGTGCAGCGTGGCCATGGTGGCGTTGCTGCACTTGTCGCTTTTCTCCCCGCCGCCCGACAGCGCCGAGGCCGCGATGAAACCGCCGACCAGCAGCACCAGGAAGGCGGCGGACAGCAGGCCGAGATATTTCTCGATGAACGCCTTGATCGGGCGGCCGAACTTCCAGAAGAGGAAGCCCACCAGCATGAACTGGAAGGCGCGGCTGAGCACGCTGGCCCAGAGGAAGGTGAAGAGCGACAGGCCGATGAAGCCCGCCGTGATGGTGATGAGCTTGAAGGGGATCGGCGTCGCGCCCTTGATCAGGATGATCTCTGCCCCGTAATCGCGCAGATAGCAGGCGGCGACGGGGAATTTGGCGGCAAGGCCGAGGGCGTGCAATATCTGTTGCCCGACCGTTTCATAGAGGAAATGGCCGATGGCATAGCCGAACAGGCCGCCCAGCACCGAGGCGATGGTGCATATCAGGCCGAAGCGGATCGCGCGTTCAGGGCGGGCAAGGCACATCAGGCCCAGCAGCGGGTGCGGGGGGATGGGGAAGAAGCTGCTTTCCATGAAGCTGATGACGAAGAGCCAGCGTTCGGCGTGGGCGTGGGCGGCTTTCGCCAGCGTCCATTGGTAGAGCTTTGTGAGCATCGGATTGAGGCCCTAGCCGAACTGCTTTCGGGCCGCCAGTGCTTTTGCCAGGACGATCATCTGCTGCGGCGGATCGAGCAAGACGGGATAGGGGCGCCGTTCCCCGGTGGGTTCATAGCCGCGTCGCTGATAATATTGGATGAGCTTGTGATGGGTGGAGATCACGGTCATTTCCATCCGCCGGGTGCCGAAGTCGGTGATGGCGAGCTGTTCGGCGGCCGTGATGAGGCGATGGCCAAGGCCGTCGGACTGAAGTGCCGGATCGACGCAGAGCAGGCCGAGATAGGCGCGGCCGTCGCCCCGGTCCGAGATCTGGACGCAGCCGTCGGGCGCGCCGTCCGGTCCCGATGCGATGAGCAGCCGTTCGGCGGGATCGGCGAGGATGTCCGCCAGCGCGGGCAGGCTGGTGCGTGGGCTGGCGGGTGGCGCGGACTGGAAGGCCCAGCTTTCGCTGGCGGTGTCGCCGCGATAGGCACGCTCTATCACCGGGTGCAGGCGCGGGAGGTCGGACAGGGTGGCGAGGCGGATGGGCATGGCGCGCTGTAGCGCGGCGGCGATGGAAGCGACAGGGGTCTGAAGGCGGTGAGGTTTGAGAGCGGCGGCGTTTGAAAGCGACGGGGGCTTGAAAGCCATGGCAGGACTGCACTAGCTATGTGGCCTGTAGGAGATACGCATATGTTAGGCATGGGAACGGGCGCCTGCCCCTTTGATTTCAACACTGATCCGGCGACCTTCAAGGTCGGCGATTCGGTCAGCTACCGGGTGACGGGCAGCCTGGAGGGCATGCCCTTTGCCGGCGTGCTGCTGGAGGTGCATGAGGATCATGTCGTGTTGACCTCCGACCCGGAAGACAAGGCGAGCCGGATGCGGGCGACCCGGGAAAGTCGTCCTGTCGTCCGGGAGGAGGACATCTGTTGACGCCACGGCGTTGACGGCGCGGCGGCGTCTGGGCATGACCCCCTTCTGAATCCGGCCCGGCGCACCGAGTGAAATTGACCTTGTCCCTTCCTTCCCAATGGCGCGAGCGCGGCGGCGGATTGCTGCTGGCTCTGCTGTTCAATGCGCTGCTGCTGCTGGCGTTGCTGACGCTGGCGCCCGATCCGGTGATCCGGTTGCCCGACCTGCGCAATCCGGTGACGTTCGAGATGGCGCCCGCGCCCAAGGCGGAGAAGGCGCAGAGCAAGGCGAAGAAGAGCGAGAAGAAGAAGAGCGAGAAGAAGAAGCAGGAGAAACCGGCACAGCGGCAGGTGCAGCCGGTGGTCAGGCCCAACCGTCCGGTGGTGAAGCCGGTCGAGCAGCCGCCTTCTCCATTGCCCTTCCTGGTGATGGACAGCCAGCAGCTGGCGTCCGCCGACATCGGCAAGATGGCGAAGAAGGGCGCGGCGGACGGAGCGACTGGCCCGGGCAACAGCGCGGCCGTGGCCGGGCCGGGCGAAGGGCCGGGCGGCGTGCAATTGTTCGACGCCGAATGGTACCGCCGGCCGAATCATGCGGAACTGGCAGGCTACCTTCCCGTCAATGCGCCGGCCAGTGGATGGGGCCTGGTCGCGTGCAAGACGGTGGACCATTATCATGTCGAAAACTGCCAGGCGCTGGGCGAATCGCCCATGGGGTCGGGCTTTGCCAAGGCGGTTCGGCTGGCGGCGTGGCAATTTCTGGTGTTGCCGCCGCGGGTCAATGGCAAGGTGATGGTGGGAAGCTGGGTGCGGATCAGGATCGACTATACGCGCAGCGTGGCGGGCGCGGACGATGCGGGGCGGTGAGTTGGCTGCGCTGATTTAACCTATATGGAACATTTTTCTTGACATCGTAACGCTGTTCTGGCACATAAGTCGATATTGGGAAAATGTGAGTCGCCGGAGAGGCGGTGAAGGGCTGGTCCTTGCGGGGCCGGCCCTTTTGCTTTGCATGCGGGGGATTGGCTGTGGCGGACGGAGAAGGGAAGAGAAGCCGGTTCGGCGGTCGGGCCGATGCGCCCGAGCGGGTGCTGGCGCTGGAAAATGGGCCGCAGGGCGCGCTGGGCGTCGCGCCGCAGATGCGGGCGGTGCGGAAGAATGGCTGGACGCCCGCACTGCGGCAGAAGTTCCTGGAGACGCTGGCGCTCACCTGCAACGTCAGCGAGGCGGCGCGGGTCGTCGGACGGAATTTGTCGACGGTCTATTATCTCAAGCGGCGCGATCCGGCCTTTGCGCGGGCGTGGAAGCAGGCGCTGAGCATCGGACATGAGGAGTTGAGGGCGCTGATGCTGCGGCAGGCGCTGTTCGGCATCGAGGATGAGGAGATCGTGCTGGACGCGGAAGGGGCGGTCAAGAGCCGGAAGATCAGGCGCGGGCATCCGCACATGATCCAGGCGCTGCTGTTCAGGGCGCATGAGAAGGAGGTGGAGGAGATGCAGCGGCTGGAGAGCGTGGAGCGGCCGGATGGCGATGATGCGGTGGCGCGGTTGCGGGTGGCGCTGGATGAGGTGCGGAAGCGGAGCGGGGGATAGGGGGATTTCGGGTGGATTGCGGACCGTCCGGTTATGAGCGTGCCTT
This sequence comes from Sphingobium sp. LSP13-1-1.1, assembly GCF_040676415.1. NCBI lineage: Bacteria > Pseudomonadati > Pseudomonadota > Alphaproteobacteria > Sphingomonadales > Sphingobiaceae > Sphingobium > Sphingobium sp. LSP13-1-1.1. Next base: position 49,333 of record NZ_JBEGHU010000012.1, read on the forward strand.
TGCAAAAGCTGCCACGATAGACTTACGCACCAGCCGAACGAAAAACAGTGGCCAAGCGAGCGCACTCACACCCCATACGGTCATGAATGGGTAAACCAATACAGGTGCATCCATAGAACGACCGTATCGAAGCATGACAAGGCAGCAAACGGAAAAAGCCGTCGCTGAGATGATGAGCCATACTGCGAGCTTCTTGGTCCCCATAGCGACCACTTTTGAGCGATGGGCTATATTCAGTCAACGGCCGCAAATGGTCGTTTCCAGCCATGCCTTCAGGGGGCGTAGCGGAGGTGGATCAGGGGGTAGGGGCGGCCCTGGCCGTCCTGGTCGGAGCGGCCGGTGCGGGCGAAGCGCATGGCTTCGTAGAAGCCGATCGCCTGGGCATTCTGTTCGTTGACGTCGGTGGTGAGCGTGGGGTGGAGCGAGAGGGCGTGGTCGACCAGGCGGCGGCCGACGCCCTGGCCGCGCCATGCGGGATCGATGAACAGCGCCTCCATATGCGTGCCGTCGATCAGCATGAAGCCGATGGCGTGATCGTCCGGGTCGGTGGCGAGCCAGGCGGGGGCATGGGGCAGGAAGGCGGCGACCTCCGCCTCTATCGCGACGCGGTCTGACGGCGTCAGGAAATCATGGGTCGCGTCGACGGCCTTGCGCCAGATGTCGAGCAGGCGGGCGCCATCGGCGGTGCGGGCGGGGCGGATCGAACTCATGGCGGCCATATAGGGGCGGGGCGCGGGTCGGCCAAATCCGGGCCGGGAGAAAATCGATGAATGGAGGCGGTGCATGGCTCTTTCGGATTTCGAGCGGCTGGCGCATCTGCCGGAGGGCGCGCGCGAGCGGGTGCTGGCGGGGCTGAGCGCGGCGGCGGCCGATGCGCTGGCGCATGACTGGCGCTGGCTGGCGCGGCCGGAGCAACTGGCGCCCGAAGGGGACTGGCGCATCTGGCTGATGATGGCGGGACGCGGGTTCGGCAAGACGCGGGCCGGGGCGGAATGGGTGCGCGGCATTGCGGAGAGCGACCCGTCGGCGCGGATCGCGCTGGTCGGGGCGACGCTGGGCGAGGCGCGGGCGGTGATGGTGGAGGGGGCGTCGGGCCTGTTGTCCATCGCGCCCTGGTGGAACCGGCCGGCCTTCGCGCCGGCGCTGCGCAAGCTGGTCTGGCCCAATGGCGCGGTCGCGACGCTTTATGGCGCGGCGGAGGCGGAGAGCCTGCGCGGGCCGCAGTTCAGCCATGGCTGGGCCGACGAGATCGCCAAATGGGCGGGCAGCGAGGCCGTCTGGGACAATCTGATGATGGGGATGCGGTTGGGCGCGGCGCCGCGCGTGCTGGCGACGACGACGCCGCGGCCCGTCGCCCTGCTGCGGGGACTGGTGGCGCGCAGCGGCGTCGACGTGGCCGTGACGCGGGGGCGGACGGCGGACAATGTCGCGCATCTGGCCGAAGGGTTCCTCGCGGCGATGGAGCGCGGCTATGGCGGCACGCGGCTGGGGCGGCAGGAACTGGACGGCGAACTGATCGAGGAGATCGAGGGCGCATTGTGGCGCCGGGACCTGCTGGAGCGGTGCCGGGTGGCGCATGTGCGTGGCGCGCTGGCGCGGGTGGTGGTGGCGGTCGATCCGCCCGCCTCCGCCCATGGAGATGCCTGCGGGATCGTGGTGGTCGGGCTGGGCGAGGACCGGCGGGCCTATGTGATTGCCGATGCGACCGTGGAGGGGGCGACGCCCGAGGGCTGGGCGCGGGCGGCGGCGGCGGCGGCGCTGTTGCATGGCGCGGACCGGGTGGTGGCGGAGGCCAATAATGGCGGCGCGATGGTGGAGAGCGTGCTGCGCGCGGCCGAGGCCGGGCTGCCCGTGCGGCTGGTGCATGCGAGCCGGGGCAAGGTGGCGCGGGCAGAGCCGGTGGCGGCGCTGTACGAGGCCGGGCGGGTGGGGCATCGCGGGAGCTTTCCGGAACTGGAGGACCAGATGTGCGGGATGATGCTGGGCGGTGGATATGAGGGGCCGGGGCGATCGCCGGATCGCGCCGATGCACTGGTCTGGGGCCTGACGGAGTTGATGCTGGGGCGGCGCGGGGATGCGCGGGTGCGGGGGATTTAGGGGAAGCCGGGTTCCTTCCTGTTCCCGCCTTCACAGGAGCGCGGAACGGCGCGGGGACAGGCTCTGTTGCGGTGGCGGAATGAGGGAACAAGAGTGCGGGGGTCTGCGTAGTCCTTTCGTGTGATTTGCAAGGAGATCGGGTCATGAGATTGGCCAAATGGACGATGGCTGCCGCGGGGCTGGCGCTGGTGGGCTCGCCGGTGCTGGCGGCTTCGCTGAACAGCAAGGAGCGGGCGCGGGTGGCGCGGGCAGCGCCGCGGGACCGGGATGATGTGCGTTATTGCCTGCTCCAGGCCAAGAAGGGGCGGGACAAGGGCACGGTGATCGGCGCGGCGGGTGGCGCGGGCGTGGGCGCGCTGGCCGGTGGCAGCCTGGGCGAGTCCCTGCTGGCCGGTGCGGCGGGCGCCGTGGCGGGCCGCGTGATCGGCAAGAGCGAAGGGACGAATTCGGCCTGCGACCGGGTCCTGGCGCGCAATCCCTGAGGATGTCGGGGGCGGGACAGCCCCCCTATAGCTTTCGGTAGGCGGCCGGGCGTCGTCGACCTTCACTATCCTCCCCCCGGTTCCGGAGGGAGGATTTTTTGTGGGTGCATCTAATGAAATTTTTCGGAGTGAAGGCGGGGCGCGGCGGGGCGCGGCCGGTGTTGGCGCGTGCCTGGGGTTCGGGCGGGGTCGCGCTGGGCGAATGGCCGGCCAGCTATGAGCAGCAGGTGCGCGCCGGGGTGGTCGGCAATCCGGTGGCGCAGCGCGCCCTGCGGCTGGTGGCGGAGGGGGCGGGCGGGACAGTGCCGGTCGTCGGCGGCGTCGCGGAGGATGTCCGGGGGCGGGTGAAGGCGCTGGTGACGCGCTGTTCCTCCGGCCAGTCGCTGGTCGAGACGGTGGCGAGCCACCTGCTGCTGCACGGCAACGCCTATGTCCAGATCATCCTGGGCGCGGACGGGATGCCGGGCGAACTCTATGCACTGCGGCCCGAACGGGTGAGCGTGGAGGCGGATGCGCGGGGCTGGCCGGCGGCCTATCTGTATCGCGTCGGCGAAAGCGTGACGCGCCTGTCGCCGGAGGATGGCGCCGGACGGACCGGGATCGTGCATCTGAAGGCGCTGCATCCGCTGGACGATCATTACGGGCTGGGCTGCGTCGGCGCGGCGGCCGGGGCGGTGGCGATCCACAATGCGGCGACGGTGTGGAACAAGGCGCTGCTGGACAATGCGGCGCGGCCTTCGGGAGCGATGGTCTATGATCCGGGTGACGGATCGGTGATGAGCCCCGAACAGTTCGAGCGGGTCAAGCGGGAGATGGAGATGGCCTTTTCCGGCGCGGCCAATGCCGGGCGGCCGATGCTGCTGGAGGGCGGGCTGGACTGGAAGGCGATGAGCCTGACGCCCGCCGAGATGGATTTCGTCGGGCTGAAGGCGGCGGCGGCGCGGGAGATCGCGCTCGCCTTTGGCGTGCCGCCGATGCTGATGGGACTGCCGGGGGACAATAGCTACGCCAATTATCGCGAGGCCAATCGGGCGCTGTGGCGGCAGACGATCCTGCCGCTGCTGGCGAAGATCTGGGGCGGGCTGGCGCAGGGGTTGCAGGGCTGGTGGCCGGCGCTGTGCCTGAGCGCCGACCTGGATGCGGTGCCCGCGCTGTACGAGGAGCGCGGCGCGCTGTGGGACCGGGTGGCGGCGGCGGACTTCCTGTCGGCGGAGGAGAAGAAGGCGATGCTGGGCATGGGTTGAGGCGGCGGGTGCGGAGGCAAGGGATGAAACATGACGGAGAGATGCTGGCGCGGCTGGTGGCGCAGGCCGAGGTGCAGCCGGTGGGGATGGACATGCTGATGATCCGGGCGCTGATCGAGGAGGCGAGCGAATTGGGCGCCGGGCGGGCGCTGGCGCGGCTGGGACTGGCGGATCGTGGGGCCGAGGCGGATGTGCGGGAATTGCGCGAGCTGCTGGGTGCCTGGCGCGACGCGAAGAAGGCGGCGCGCGGCGCCGTGGTCGCATGGGTCGTGCGGATCGTGACGGCGCTGATGCTGCTGGGGATGGCGGTGAAGATGGGATTGCTGGGGCTGGGGCATGAGTGACGTCCGGTTTGCCGGCTATGCGGCGGTGTTCGACCGGGTGGATCGGGGCGGTGACGTGGTGCGGGCGGGGGCCTTTGTCGGGGTGGCGGCAGGGATGCCGCTGCTGTGGCAGCACAGGCCGGGCGAGGTGATCGGGACGGTGGAGAAGGTCGAGGAGGATCGCCTTGGACTGCGCGTGATCGGCCGGGTGTCGGCACGGACCGCCGTTGGGCGGGAGGCGGCGCGGGCGTTGCGGGAGAAGGCGGTGGACGGCTTGTCCTTTGGCTATCGGGTGCGGGAGGCGCGGGGGAAAGCGCCGCGTGAACTGCTGGAACTGGAGGTGGTGGAGGTCAGTGTCGTGACCCATCCGATGCAGGATCGGGCGAGGGTGATCGCGGTGGAATAGGGGGCAGTCGCCCTCATCCAACTTCGCCTAGGCGGCTGGGTCGCCAAGGTTTCGTATCCTTTTCCCGCTGGGAGAAGGAAGTGTTCGGGCGGTCCGGTTGGGCCGCCCTTTTTCGTGGGAGTGGTGGATGACGGATCAGTTGGAAGCGAGCTTTGACGCGGTGGTGCAGGGTGAACGCATTGCGGGACTGGAGAGCGAGGTGGCGGCGCTGAAAGGGGCCCTGCTGATGCAGCAGCGGCCGGCGCTGGATGGCGTCAAGGGCGGGGCGGTCGATCCGCAGCGCGGCGCCTTTGTCGAGAGATATGTGCGGCAGGGGCTGGAGGCCGGAGTCGAGCTGAAGAGCTTTTCCGGGGCGTCGGGCGCGGCTGGCGGCTATGCGGTGCCGCGGGAGATCGACCAGATCATCGGGGCGACGCTGAAGGCGATTTCGCCCATTCGTTCGATCGCCAATGTCGTGCGGACCGGGACGGCGGGCTATCGCAAGCTGGTGACGGCCGGCGGCATCGTGTCGGGCTGGGCCAGCGAGACGGGGGCGCGGGCGGAGACGGTGACGCCGAGCTTCAACGAGATCGTGCCCCCTTCGGGCGAGCTTTACGCCAATCCGGCGGCGAGCCAGGCGATGCTGGACGATGCGCAGTTCGATGTCGAAAGCTGGCTGGCGGGGGAGATCGCCCGCGAGTTCGCGGCGGCGGAGGGCGCGGCCTTCGTCAACGGCAATGGGACGAACAAGCCCAAGGGCTTCCTGACCTATACGACCACCAATGAGGTGGACAGCGTGCGGGCCTTCGGGTTGCTGCAATATGTGGCGTCGGGCGCGTCGGGCGCCTTTGCCGCGTCGGGGCAGGACAAGCTGATCGACCTGGTGCAGGCGTTGCGCGCGCCCTATCGCCAGGGGGCCTGTTTCATGATGAATTCGGCGACGCTGTCGGTCATTCGCAAGATGAAGACCAGTGACGGCGCGTTCATCTGGCAGCCTTCCCTGGCTGTGGGACAACCGGCGACCCTGCTGGGCTATCCGGTGGTCGAGGCGGAGGACATGCCGGATATCGCGGCCGGTTCGCTGTCGATCGCGTTCGGCAATTTCCAGGCGGGCTATGTGATTTCCGAACGCAGCGAGACGAGCATCCTGCGTGATCCGTTCAGCAACAAGCCGTTCGTGCATTTCTATGCGGTGAAGCGGATCGGCGGCGCCGTGGCCAATTCGGAAGCGATCAAGCTGATGAAGTTTTCTGCGTCCTGATCATCCCTCATCCGACTTCGCCTGACCGTTCGGAGCCGGTCGAAGGAGGGTAAGGCTTCATGTCCTTCTTCCGCCAGGGGAGAGGGGCAGACTGGGGGCATCCTGCGGGGCGTCCCCTTTTTCTTTGGAGGGGCGATGCTGGGGGATCTCAAGGCCTGGTTGCGGATCGGGTCGAACGATGAGGATGAGGTGCTGGAGCGGCTGCTGGCGGGGGCTTGCGGGCTTTGCGAGCAGTTTATCGGGCAGTGGCTGGTGGTGCGCGAGGCGGCGGAGACGATCGCGGCCGACGGGAGCTGGCAGAGGCTGCTGGCGCGGCCGGTGGTGGCGATCGAGGGGGTGGAGGCGGCGGGCGTGGCTTTGGCGCCGGAGGCCTATGCCTTCGACATCGATGCGTCGGGCGATGGATGGGTGCGGGCGCGGCTGGTCGATGGGCCGGGCAAGGTCACGATACGCTATCGGGCGGGACTGGCGGCCGATGAGGCGGCGCTGCCCGAAGCGATCCGGCAGGGGATCGTCCGGCTGGCGGCGGAGCATTTCGCGGCGCGCGACGGCGATGTGGCGACGCCGCCCGCCGTGGTGAGCGCGCTGTGGCGGCCATGGCGACGGATGCGGCTGGCATGAAGGCGCGGCTGAAGGCGCTGGTCGAAGCGCGGCTGGAGGCGCGGCGTCAGGGGATTGTCGCCGTCCTCGCGGCCTCCGGGATCGAGGCGCGGGTCGAGGGCGAGGCTGTGCGCCTGTCCGGGCGCGGGCTGAAGGATCGGTGGATGGGCGACCTGGCGCTGCGGGAAGCGGGCCGGCATTGGGGAGGGGGACGGCGATGAGCGCGGAAGTGGCGGTGCGTGCGGCCGTGGTGGCGGCCCTGCGCGGGGATGCAGTGCTGATGGCGGGGTTGAACGGGCTGTTCGACGGCGCGCCGGCGCGGGCGAGCGCGCCCTATGGCGTTGTGGGGGACTGCATCGCGCTGGATTGGGGCGCGAAGGATGTGGAGGGACGGGAACTGACGATGACGGTCAGCCTGTTCGATGCGGGGGAGGCGCCGTTGCGGCTGGGCGGCCTGCTGGGGCGGGTCGACGCGGTGATGCGGGCAGTGGGGCCGGTGGAGGGCTGGCAGGTCATCGCCGCGCGGCTGCTGCGCTCTCGCATGGGGCGGACGGCCGGGCGGGACGGGTGGCAGGCCCTGGTGGATTATCGGGTGCGGGTGGTGCGGCTGTAGCCGATAGGCCCGCCAGCGTTGCGGGGGAGGACCGGGCGGGCGACGGGTCCCCGCTTTCGCGGGGACGACGGTGAAGCGCGGGCTTAGACGCCCGGCTTCGAATAGTCTTCATATTCTCCGACGATCTTGTCCCGATATTCGCTGATCTGGTCGTCGGCGTCCGATTGGGCGTCCTTTTCCGACATGCCGCTGGATTTGTCGTCGGCGACGATGGCGGTGCGGAAGGCGGTTTCCTTGGCGCCGCATTCGCTCTTCAGCGTGGCCTGGAAATCGGCAAGCGACAGCTTCTTGTCGATGGCGGGCTGGATCTGTTTCGACAGGCACTGGGAATAATCCTTGCGGCCGGTGCCGACATCGACGCCGCCCTGCGGAGCGGCGGCCAGCAACAGCATCAGGGGGGCAGTGACGAACATAGGGGCCTCTCTCCAAATCCCGAATCTTGCACGGTTTATCTTAGAGGAGAATGCGCCATGGGCGTGGAAAAAGGAAGCGCGTTTCTGTTGAAAATAGGGGATGGGGGCGCGCCTGCGGCCTATGCGACCGTGGCGGGGATGCGGACCACGCAACTGTCCGTCAATGGCGAGGCGGTGAATGTCACGCACAAGGAATCGGGCGGCTGGCGCGAGCTGCTGTCCGGCGCGGGCGTGCGATCCGTCAGCGTGTCGGCGGCGGGCATATTCACAGGATCCGCGGCGGAGGTGCGGCTGCGCAACCATGCGCTGGCCGGGACAATCGAGGATTATGAGCTGAGCTTCGAAAGCGGCGAGAAGATGCGCGGGCGCTTCCTGGTGACGCGGCTCGATTATGCCGGGGATTATAATGGGGAGCGCAACTATGCGCTGGGCCTGGAGAGTTCCGGGCCGGTGGTGTCGCTGTGAGCGCGCCCAATGGCGCAAGGGGCGAGGCCGCGCTGGAACTGGGCGGGGAGCGCCTGGTCCTGCGGCCCAGCTTCGCGGCCCTGGTGGCGGCCGAGGAGGAATTGGGGCCGCTGTTCGCACTGGTGGAGCGGGCCGCCGACGGGAAGCTGTCGCTCGCCGAGATGGCGGGGCTGTTCTGGCATTGTCTGGTGGAGCCGCCGGCGGGGCTGACGCGCGATGCGCTGGGCGAGGCGATCGTGGCGGTCGGGCTGGCGAAGCTGACGCCTGTCCTGCGGGGAATATTGGCACAGATTTTGGGGGGACGATGAGCTTTTTCAAAATGGCGGCGCGACTGGCAGGGGTCGCGGGGTGGTTGCTGGGCTGGCGGCCGGACGAGTTCTGGCGGGCGACGCCGGCCGAGCTGGAGAGCGTGTTGCGCGCGGCGCGCGGAGATGAGGAGGAGGCGCGCGGCGGGATGGACCGAGCGGAGCTGGAAAGGCTGCGGGCCGGGATGCCGGACGAAGGCATGTCGGGCGCCGGGAGCATAGCGCCGGAAAGGGGGAGCCGACCTTCCGCTTGAAACGAGGGGAAGCTCGGCCGGGCTGAGCTCCCGCCTGCGCAGGAGCGCATTGCGGTTCAGGATGAATTTGGGGGGTGGGATGGACGAGGAAATCGATAATCTGGTCGTGCGGGTGCGGGCGGATACGCAGGGTTTTGCGCGGGATGTGGAGGCCATGCGAGGGGCGCTGGAGGGGCCCTTGGCCACGGGTGCGGAGCGAGCCGGACGGCGGATCGAACAGGGCTTGCTGCGGGCCGTGCGCACCGGGGCGTTCGGGTTTCAGGAATTGAAGGCGGTCGCGCTGCGCATGCTGGATGACATTGCCGCCGGCGCCCTGCGGGCCGGGGTGAACAGCATCGGGGGGGACGGCGGGCTGATCGGGCTGGCCGCGTCGGCGCTGGGTCTGCCCGGGCGGGCGACCGGCGGGCCGGTGGCGCCGGGGCGGGCCTATGTCGTGGGGGAGCGGGGACCCGAGGTCTTCGTGCCGACGATGAGCGGGCAGGTCGTTGCCAATGGCGGGCCAAATGGCGGGCAGGGCGGCGGAAGCGTCCGGGACGTGCGGGTTTCCATTGCGGTTCAGGGGCAGGGTGCCGACAGCGCCCGATTGCTGGCGCGCAGCGCGCGGCAGGTGGCGCGCGCGGTGAGGGGAGCGATAAACGGATGAATGCCTTGGGTTATTGGCTGGCGGATGCGCGGCGGGGGCAGGAAACGCTGTTCATGAAGCGTTTTGCACCGACGCACTGGACCGTCAATTTTCCCCGGCCGATGATGGCCAGCGTGGTGACGACCGCGCCCGATGCGCTGCGGGTGGATGCGGTCTTCTACGGATCGGGCGATCTGGCCGGGCTGATCTGGGAAGCGGAGGACAGGTGGAGCCATGCTCTGCTCGCCTATGACACGGATCGGGATTTTCGCGACTGCGTGTTGCGCTTTCGCTGGCGCAGCGGCGGGCTGCGGCGGCTGGACCAGACGCATGGGCCGACGCTGACGATCGAGGGGAGGGATGCGGCGGGCCATGCGCGGGCCTGGTATGTGCGCTTGTGGAACTATGCGAGTGGTGGGCCGGAAGATGCTGTTGTCACGCTGGATTTTTCCGCGATCAGGAGCGGATTCCTGCCGAGCGAGGGGGAAGAGGTGTGGGCGGGCGATGTGGACAGGATGTTCCTGTCGCTCGCGGCGCCAACCTATGATGCGGGGAGCACGCCGTTCGCGGCCGGGGTCGAGGGATGGTGCGAGCTTTCGGACATGCGCTGCGACGGCGCCGGATCGGTGCTGCGTGTGGGCGACGTGGTGCTGCCCGAACATGGGCTGTCGATGGCGACCGGCTATGACGACTGCTTCAACCAGACGCCGGAGCGGATCGTCGCATCGATCCATGCATTGGGTTATCGCGGGGACATCAACCATTATGTCGGGATGAGCCATTATTTCCGGCTCGAACCCCTGGGTGGCGGACTTTATATCAGCCTGGCCGGGGGCGTGCTGAATGCGCCCTGCGCGGCCTGGCATGCGGATTTCGCGCGGCAGGCGAAGGCATTCGGGCTGGGGATGATCTGGTCGCTCTCCTATGAGCTGTTCGACGCGCATTGCTGGAATGACTGGAAGCAGAGGGCGGAGGATGGCACGCCCGCACTGACGGGCTGGTCGCCGCCTTCAACCTTGCTCTCCCCGGCGCATGATGGCGCGATGAGCTATTTGCGGATGGTAGCCGGGGCCTTTGTTTCCATTGGCTTGGCGGCTGGTATTCCGATCAGCTTTCAGGTGGGTGAGCCCTGGTGGTGGGTGGTGCCCGCGGATGGGCGCATCTGCCTGTATGACGATGCGGCGCGGGCGGCCTTTGGCGGGGCATTGGTGTCGATCCCGGACGTGCGGGGCGCGCTGAGCGGCGGGCAGAAGGCATTGCTGGATCGGGCGGGCGAAGTGCTGGCGGCCTCCACGGCGGCGCTCTGCGCCTGGGTGAAGGGAGTGGCGCCGGGGGCGGTGACGCATCTGCTGGCCTATCTGCCGACCGTGCTCGATCCGCTGGCGCCGGAAGCCAAGCGGGCGAACATGCCCTTGGGCTGGGCGTCCCCCGCCTTCGATGTGTTGCAACTGGAAGATTATGACTGGGTGACGCAGGGGCGCGAGCGGCTGACGGCGCGGGGTGTCGAACTGGCGGTGGAGCGGCTGGGCTATCCGGTCGAGGCGCAGCATTATCTTTCAGGCTTCGTGCTGCGCGGCGAGGACGTCGCGCAATGGCGCGAGATCGCGGCGGCGGCGGATGCGGCGGTGCGGCGGGGGACGGCGGCGACCTTCATCTGGGCGCTGCCGCAGGTGGCGCGGGATGGCTTCACCTGCTTCAGATTATCTGGGGAGAAAGATGTGCAAGCCTTTGATGATGTGTCTTTTCCTCTGGCGATAGGGCGCGAGGCGAGCGTGGCGCCCGCCTTTTCGACGCAGGTCGTGGAGAGCGTTTCGGGGCATGAGCGGCGCAGCAGCGACTGGGCCGATGCGCGATTGTCCTTCGATGCCGGGCCGGGCGTGCGGTCGGAGGCGGACATGGCGGCGCTGATCGCCTTCTTCCGGGCGCGGCGGGGGGCGGCGCGGGGGTTCCGCTTCACCGATCCCTATGACGATCGCAGTTGCGGCATGGGGGAAGCGCCGGGGCCGCTGGACCAGCGCCTGGGACTGGGCGATGGGGTGCGGACGGCGTTCCCGTTGCAGCGCTTCTACGGCGCCGGCGAAGAGGCGCAGGTGCGGCGGATCACGCGGCCGGTGGCGGGCACCATCAGGGTGGCGGTGAATGGCGCCGAGATGGTGGGCGGCTGGAGCCATGCCGGGTTGGGAATGATCGCCTTTGACGCTGCGCCTGCGGAGGGTGCGGTGCTGACCGCCGGTTTCCGCTTCGATGTGCCGGTGCGCTTTGCCGAGGACCGGCTGGACATCAATCGGGCGACCTTCGCGGCGGGCGAGGCGCCTTCGGTGCCGTTGGTGGAGATCAGGGAATGAGCGGAGCGGAGGCTTTGGAGAAACCGCTGGCGACATTGGCCTTTTGCTGGCGGATCGAGCGGCGGGACGGGGTGACGATCGGATTGACGAGCCATGATCGCGATCTGGAGATCGGGCATATGCTCTATCGGGCGGCGCCGGGGATGACGCCGTCCGCCGTGCGGAGCGGGATTGGCTTGGAGGGCGCGGACAGCGATGTCGAGGGCGCGCTGGTCGCGGATGCGATCAGCGAGGCGGATCTGGCGGCCGGGCGCTGGGACGGCGCCGGGCTGGAGTTGCGGCTGACCGAGTGGGAGACGCCGGGCGATCTCTGGCTGCTGCTGGCGCGCGGCGAGATCGGCGCGGTGAAGCGCAAGGCGGGGGCCTTTACGGCGGAGCTGGTGGGCGCGATGGCGGCGCTGAAGGCCTCTGTCGCGCCGTCCACATCGCCCGATTGCCGGGCAATGCTGGGAGACAGGCAATGTCGCGTCGATCTGGCCGGGCGGCGGCGGGTGGTCATTGTCGGCGCGGTCGAGGATGCGGTGGCGAGCGTGGCCGGGCTGGAGCCGGGGGCCTATGCCTTCGGGACGTTGCGCTGGCTGACCGGAGCCAATGGCGGGATAGTGCAGGGGGTGATCGACAATGGCGCCGGCGGTGTGAGCCTGGCCGATCCGCCGCCATTTGCGGTGGAGGCGGGGGCGCTGGCCTTGCTGACCGAGGGGTGCGACCGGCAGCTTGCGACGTGCATCGGCCGGTTCGGCAATGCGGTGAATTTTCGCGGGGAGCCTTATCTGCCGGGGACGGATTTGCTGACCCGCTATCCGGGAGCCGCATGAGCGGCGCGGTGGCGGAGGCCAGGGCGCTGGTGGGCGTGCCGTTCCGGCTGCATGGGCGGTCGCCCGAGCGGGGGCTGGATTGCGTGGGGCTGGCGGCGCTGGTCCTGAAGCGGGCGGCGCCGGAGGGATATGGGCTGCGATCGGGGGATGAGGGCCGGGCGTCGGAATGGTTGCGGGCGGCGGGATTGCGGCGGGTCGAGGCGGCGCGCGAGGGCGATCTGGCGCTGGTGCGGCCGGGCCCCCTGCAACTGCATCTGATGATCGTGGTGCCGGGCGGGCATGTCCATGCCCATGCGGGCCTGGGGCGCGTGGTGGAGATGCCGGGGCCTTCACCCTGGCCGGTGATCGGTTACTGGCGAGCGGAATAGGAGTATCTATCTATGGCGACGATCGTGTTGACCGCCCTTGGCACGGCCATTGGCGGGCCGCTGGGCGGTGCCATTGGCGGGTTGATCGGCAATGCGTTCGACCATGCCGTGCTGTTCAAGCCCAAGGGCGTGGAGGGGCGGCGGCTGAACGAGATCCAGGTGCAGACGTCGACCTACGGATCGCAGGTGCCCAAGTTGTTCGGAATGCTGCGGGTGGCGGGAACGGTGATCTGGGCCACCGACCTCAAGGAGGCGCGGCACAGGAGCGGCGGGGGCAAGGGGCGGCCCAGCGTCACGAACTACAGCTATTCGGCCAGCTTTGCCGTGGCTCTGTCGGCGCGGTCGGTCCGGTCCGTGCGACGGATATGGGCGGACGGCAACCTGCTGCACGGCGCGGCCGGGGACTTCAAGACGGAGCTGGGAGCTTTCCGGCTGCATGAGGGAGGAGAGGATCAGCCGGTCGACCCCCTGATCGCGGCGGTGCAGGGATTGGCGGCGACGCCGGGGCATCGGGGGATTGCCTATGCCGTGTTCGAGGATCTGGCGCTGGCGGATTATGGCAATCGCATCCCCTCCCTGACCTTCGAGGTGGAGGCGGACGAGGGTCCGGTCGCAATTGCCGATCTGGCGGCCGAACTGAGCGGGCGAATATTGACGGGCGAGGGGCTGGGTACGGTGGCCGGCATGGCGGCGAGTGGCGCGGACGTGGGCGACGCGCTGGCGCCGCTGGTGGAGGCGTTCGACCTGTCCCTGCTCGCAGAAGAGGCCGGACTGCGCCTGCGGACTGCACCGGCCGAGGGCGCCGCGCCAATCGGGTCCGACGATCTGTGCCGGTCGGTCAATGGACGGGCGCTGGACGGCTTCGAACATTCGGGCGGCGCGGCCGACAGCGTGCCGGCGGCCCTGTCGGTCCGCTATCATGATCCGGCACGCGACTATCAGGCGGGCGTCCAGCGCATCGGCAGGCCGGGTCCGGGACGGCTGGAGCAGGGAATGGACCTGCCCATGGTGCTGTCCGGCGAGGAGGCGCGGTTGCTGGCGGCGCGGAAGCTGGGAGCGGCCTGGGCCGGCCGATCGACGATGACGCTGCGCTGCGGCTGGGACGCGCTGTGCCATGCGCCGGGCGACGTCGTTGCGGTGGAGGGCGTGGCGGGCCGTTGGCAGATCGAGGAGCGGGAGTGGGAAGGCATGGCAGTGCGTCTGGCGCTGCGACGCTTGCCGGGCGCGGCGGCGGCAATTCCAGCGGGCGCATCGTCGGGCGCGGTGGTGCGGCAGGCTGACAGGCCACATGGACCGACCAGATTGATGCTGGCGGACCTGCCCATGATCAGGGAAGGGGCGGCGACGGCCCCCCTCCTCATGGCGGCGGCGAGTGGTGGAGAGGGTTGGCGCGGCGCGGCGCTGTTCCTGATGGGTGCGACCGGGGAGGCTTCGCCTGCCGGGCGGACGGCGGGTCGTGCCGTGATGGGGTGGACGGACAATGGCTTGCCCGCGGGCAGCGCGACGATGATCGACCAGGTCAACGCTCTCTTGGTGACCCTGTTGTCGGGGGACATGGAATTGGGTGGAGCGGACGAAGTGGCGCTGGGGATGGGCCGCAATCTGTGCCTGGTCGGGCAGGAGCTGGTCCAGTTCAGCCATGTGGTGCAGACCGGCGAGGCCAGCTTTCGGCTGGAAGGATTGCGGCGCGGCTTGTTCGGCACCGAATGGGCCATGGCATCGCATGAAGAGGGTGAGGCTTTCCTGTTGCTGGAGGAGGACCGGTTGGTCGACCTTGCCCTCCATGGCGCCGGGGCGGATATTGGCGGCAGCCTGCGCATGGCTGCGATCGGCGTGGGCGACAGCGAACCGGCCGAGGCGCTGTTGACGATAAGAGGCGAGGCGATAGTGCCGCCTTCTCCGGTGCATGTGACGGCGCGTGCCGACGGGACCGGAGGCTGGAGCATCAGCTGGACGAGGCGCAGCAGGAATGGATGGCGCTGGACGAATGGCGCCGACGTCCCGCTGGGTGAGGATCGCGAAAGCTATGAACTGCGGCTGTTTGCAGGGGCGATGGAAGTGCGCAGGATCATCACCGACCACTCGCCCTGGGCCTATGAGGCCGCTGCGGTGACCGAGGATATGGCGCATCCCGGCGAGCTGGCCTGCGAGATCCGGCAGATCGGCACCTATGCGCCGGGCAGGGCGACGCGGATCGTCCTGGCCGCCTGACCATGGCCTTCCGAAAGAAAAGGACAATTATATCATGACGATGGATTCGACATGCCGTTGGGCCTTGCCCCAACTTTTTGCCGGGCAGGCGCAGAAGGAGTTGTTTCACAACGAGGCCTTGGCCCGGATCGACATGCTGCTGCATGGGGCGGCGGAAAGCGCGGACCTGGACGAACCGCCTGTGGCGCCGACGGTGGGTGCCTGCTGGGTCGTGGCGGCCGGCGCGGTCGGCGCCTGGGAAGGCCAGGACGGCGCCGTGGCTGGCTGGACCGAAGGGGGCTGGCGTTTTGCCGCTCCGCGGGCCGGCCTGTCCTTGTGGGTCGTGGACAGGGGGCACGCCATGCTGCATGACGGCGTGAACTGGCGGGATAGCGCTGTGCAGGCGGATGGGATCCATATTGGCGGCACAAAAGTGGTCGGCGCGGCCGGGGCGGCGATCGCCAGTCCCACAGGGGGCGCGACGGTCGATGCGGAGGCGCGCTCGGCGCTGGTTGCAATATTGGGAGCGTTGCAGGAACATGGCCTGATCGCAACGTGAGCGGGCGGCGACTTTCAGTGTGTCTGCCTGATGCCGCAACTGCTGTTCGAGATGAGATTTGAGGGGTCGTCAAGCGAGCTAACTGCGTTATATTTGCAACAGTTTTGCCAATTGTGGACTTGCCATGAAACTTTCTAGCCGATACAGGGTTTAAGCAGTCCTTCGTGACACTTTTGAAAGGGGAATTCAGATGCGGAAGCTTGCCCTCGCGGCTGTGCTTGCGACAAGCGCCTTGGCCACCCCGGCCCTGGCGCGTGACAACAGCTGGTATATTGGTGCAGATGCCGGTGTTGTCCTCGTCGAAGATCAGGACATCACCTTCACCCCCGGTAATGGCGGTGCCGCCAGCAATACGCTGGCTGGCGTGGACTACCACAAGGGTTTTGATGTCGATGGCAACATCGGTTATGACTTCGGTGGTTTCCGTCTGGAAGCAGAAGCGGCGTACAAGCGCGCTCTGGTCGACCTCGACAAGAGCGGCTTCGGTGGTTCGGCTTCGGCTCTGTCGTTCATGCTGAACGGTTTGCTGGACTTCGGTCCCGATGATGGCCTGCAGGGCTTCGTCGGCGGCGGTGTCGGCGTGTCGCGCGGCAAGCTAGCCAACGACACTGTCAACGATTCCGACACCGGTTTCGCCTGGCAGGCGATCGCTGGCGTTCGTTACCCGCTGACCAATCATGTCGACGTCTCGCTGAAGTATCGTTTCTTCAACCAGGACGATATCAAGCTGATCCCGGCCTACACCACCATCGGTGGCCCCGCTGGCTCGTCGGTTGACACCAAGCTGCGCACCCACAGCGTGCTGCTGGGTCTGACCTATAACTTCGGTGGTGAACCGGCTGCTCCGCCGCCTCCACCGCCGCCCCCGCCGCCGCCCCCGCCGCCCCCGCCGCCCCCGCCGCCGCCGGTTGCGGAGTGCAGCCCTGGACCGTACATCGTCTTCTTCGAATGGGACAAGTCGGACATCACGCCTGATGCCGCCACCATTCTGGACAATGCGGTTTCGGCCTACAGCAACTGCGGTAGCGCCCAGGTCATGCTGGCGGGCTATGCGGACCGTTCGGGTTCGGCCTCGTACAACGTTGGCCTGTCGCAGCGTCGCGCTGACTCGGTCAAGGCCTACATGGCTTCGAAGGGTATCCCTGACGGCGTGATGACCACCCAGGCGTTCGGTGAATCGAACCCCCGCGTGGAAACGGCCGACGGCGTTCGCGAACTGCAGAACCGTCGCGTGGAAATCACCTACGGTCCGGGTTCGGGCCAGTAAGATTTCCGTCCTTCGGGACTGAAGAAAAGAGGGGCCGGTCGCAAGACTGGCCCCTTTTTTATGCCTCCGGTACTGGCAAATCCTGTCAATTGTCGCGCGGCTCATGAAACAACGCGTTGCTGGAGCCGAGCGCGGCGGCAATGGCGGCGACGAGTTGCGCCGAGCGCCGGCTTTCCTGCCAGTGCAGAAACATCCGGTTCAGCAGCTCGAGATGACGCTTATCGGACGGAAAGACGGTGACATTTCGGATCACTCAGGCAACAAAAGACCGTTATGCTGCGTTCGCCTGGCAGCATCCTTCTTGGAGTTGTTCATCATGAAAATTGCCGCAATTCTTCTGGCATCCCCCTTGCTTGCCATCGCATCGGGCTGTGCTGCCGCATCGTCGGAAACGGCGACCGCCGGTGATGCCGCTGCGCCGGTGGCGCGTGCAAAGCTGCTGGCTGGCGATGGAACGTCACGGGGTGATGCGGTGGTGACGCAGGCCACCGATGGCTTGCATGTTCTGGTGCGCGCGCAAGGTCTGACGCCGGGCATGCATGCCGTGCATATCCATGGCACGGGCGTGTGCACGCCACCGGATTTCGCCAGCGCTGGCGGGCACTGGAACCCGACCGGGCACAAGCATGGCAAGGACAACCCGGCCGGAATGCATATGGGCGACATGCCGAACATGATCGCCGGCGCTGACGGTTCAGGGGAAATGGAATATGTCATCGCCGGCGCAACCATCCATGGAGGCGCCACGCCGTTGCTGGACGCGGATGGCGCGGCCATAGTGATCCATGCGCAGGCCGACGACAATAAAACCGACCCGGCTGGGAATGCGGGCAGCCGAGTTGCGTGCGGCATATTGTCGGGGGGCAATTCGTGAATGGCGCGATCGCGGCGTAGCCTGAGCTAGCATCTTCCCTCAGGGCTCGCCCGTTTCCGCCCGATAGCGTTCGATCAGATGATAGGTCGAACCGCTTTCGCTGAGGTGGCTCTCATAGAGGGCAAATTCGCTCACGGTGAATGGGGTGCTGGAAAGGCCGGCATGAAGCGCCATGAAGGCGTCCAAGGGGCCTGCCGTTCGCCCAAAGCGGGCGAGCGTGACATGGGGGAAATAGCTGCGATCGTCCGGGGAAAGACCGGCCGTGACGCAGGCGCGGTCGACCTTCCGGTGAAGTTGCGCCAGGGAATCGTGCGGCTCCACGCCTGCCCAGAGCGTGTGGACATGGCCCTTGCGCTCGAAGCAGCCTGCGCCGGACAAGGCGAGCTGGAAGGGGGAAAAGCGGATTTCGTCCAGCGCATCGGCCAGATCATTGGCCTGATGGCGACTGACCTCTCCCACGAAACGCAGGGTGATGTGCAATTGGTCGTCATCCTGCCAGCGCGCGCCCCTGATTCCGCTCATCAGGGCGAGGAGTGCGGCACGGACGCCGGCGGGTGGGCGCAGGGCGACGAACAAGCGGTGCATCGCATTTCTATAGTAGCTTTTCGGGCATAAGTCAGATTGCGCTCGCGGCTTGAATTGGGAACGGGATGAGCCGATAATAGGGAAACCGGCCGCATGGATGCCGGTGAAGGAGAATATCTCATGGCCAATTGGTCCGATCCCCGTTCCGACATTGCGGGTTTTGGCGGCACGACCGTGGCGCGGGGGGAGGCGTACGACGCTGGCCTGCGCAGCTATATGCTGTCGGTTTACAATTATATGGCGAGCGGCGTGTTGTTGACCGGCGTTGTCGCCATGCTGTTCGCCTCCAGCGGGCTTGCCTATCAGATCCTGGCTGGGCCCGGCATCCTGAAATATATCATCATGTTCGCCCCGTTGCTGTTCGTGATGACGATGAGCTTCGGCATCAATCGCCTGTCGACCTTCGCGATGCAGGCGATGTTCTGGGCCTATGCCGCGGTGATGGGCCTGTCGCTCTCCTCCATCCTGCTCGTCTATACCGGAACGTCGGTTGCGCAGACCTTCTTCGCGACGGCGGCCGCCTTTGCTGGCCTCAGCCTCTGGGGCTATACGACCAAGCGCGATCTTTCGGGCTTCGGCACCTTCCTTATCATGGGTGTGGTCGGCCTGCTGGTCGCCAGCCTCATCAACCTGTTCCTGAAATCGAGCGCGATGAATCTGGTGATCAGCTTTATCGGCGTGCTCCTTTTCGCCGGGTTGACGGCTTACGACACGCAAAAGATCAAGAGCATCTATGCCTATGTCGCCGGGACGGACATGATGGGCAAGTCGGTGGTGATGGGGGCGTTGAACCTCTATCTCGACTTCATCAACATGTTCCTTTTCCTGCTTCGCTTCATGGGCAATCAGCGCAACTGAGGCAGGCCTGCCGAAAACATCATGGCCCGGTGGAGTGATCCGCCGGGCCTTTTTATTCAGGAGGGCTTCTGCATTTTCGCGATCAGCGCATTGTCGAGTTCCTTCTGCCGCTTGTAGGCCGGACGTTCGCGCAGGCGCCCGGCATAAGCCTCAAAGGCGGGGCGACTGGGTATCGAACCGAAGCTGAGGCCCCAATCGATCTGCGAGCCCACATAGACGTCGGCCGCAGTGAACCGATCCCCGCAAATCCATGTCTGTCCCGAGACGGCGCGTTCCAGGGTGTCGATCGCATGATCGAAGCTGCCATAGCCCGCCATCCGGTCCCGGCCTTCGGGGACGACAAAGCCCAGGGCCTTGTTGGTGACGGCTGCCTCCACGGGGCCGGCGGTGAAGAAAAGCCAGCGATAATAGTCGGCGCGACTGTCGGTGGAAGGCGCAAGGCCGGCGTTAGGAAAGGCATCGGCGAGATAGGCGCATATCGCCGCGCATTCGGTCACGACCTTCCCCGCGTGCACGACTGTCGGAACCTTGCCCATCGGGTTGATCGCCAGATAATCGGCGGATTTCATGCCGCTTTCGAAATCCAGAATGACCATGTCATAGGGTTGTTCCACTTCCTCCAGCATCCAGCGGGCAATCTGCCCACGCGACATCGGATTGGTGTACAGCGTGATTGCATTCGGCATTGTGACTCTCCTGCATTGGCGCGGGGATATTTGGTCCAGATCGACCATCATCCGCAAGTTCTGCCGCGGCAGGCCGAATGGGCGGGTGCGGCGAGATTGTCCGGACCGGATCGGCTTGGACGCCGTGCGGATCTTCCTGAATGCATCGTACGGAAGGGGGATCGGCTTTCCGTTCAAAAATGATGAGGGCGACCCTCATGGGCCGCCCTCATCATTTCATCGATGCTTTCGTTCGCTTATTTCGCCTGTTCCGCGGGCTTCGACTTGCCACCCCTCTTGCCCTTTTTGGGGGCGGCGGGGGTGATCTCGAACGCGAGGGCATCGTCCTTCATACGGACATGGACCTCGCCGCCATGCACCAGCTTGCCGAACAGCAGTTCCTCGGCCAGCGGCTGCTTGATCTTTTCCTGCATCAGGCGGCCCATCGGACGGGCGCCGTAGAGCTTGTCATAGCCCTTCTTGGTGAGCCATGCCTTGGCATCGTCGTCCAGCGTGATGTGGACGTCGCGATCCGCCAGTTGCAGTTCGAGTTGCAGCACGAACTTGTCGATGACCCGCGCCACGATTTCCGGCGGCAGATAGCCGAAGGGCACGATGGCATCGAGGCGGTTGCGGAATTCCGGGGTGAAGAGCTTCTTCACCGCGTCCTCCTGAACATCCTCGCGGGTCAGTTCGCCAAAGCCGATACTTTCCTTCGCCATGTCCGACGCACCGGCATTGGTGGTCATGATGAGGATGGTGTTGCGGAAATCCACCGTCTTGCCGTGATGGTCGGTCAGGCGGCCATTGTCCATCACCTGCAACAGGATGTTGAACAGGTCCGGATGTGCCTTTTCGATCTCGTCCAGCAGCAGGACGCTGTGCGGGTTCTGGTCGACCGCATCGGTCAGCAGGCCGCCCTGGTCATAGCCGACATAGCCTGGAGGCGCGCCGATCAGGCGGCTGACCGAGTGACGTTCCATATATTCCGACATGTCGAAGCGCTGGAGCGGGATGCCGAGCAGACTGGCGAGTTGCCGCGCGACCTCCGTCTTGCCGACGCCGGTGGGGCCGGAGAAGAGATAGTTGCCGATCGGCTTGTCGGGATCGCGCAGGCCCGCCCGCGACAGCTTGATCGCGGAGGACAGCACCTCGATCGCCCGGTTCTGACCGAAGACGACGCGCTTCAAATCCGTGTCGAGCGTTTCCAGGACCGACTTGTCGTCGGCGGACACGGTCTTGGGAGGGATGCGCGCCATGGTCGCGATGACCTGCTCGATCTCCTTGGGCGTGATCGTCTTCTTGCGCTTCGACGGCACCACCAGCATCTGCATCGCGCCGACTTCGTCGATCACGTCGATCGCCTTGTCCGGCAGCTTGCGGTCATTGATGTAACGCGCCGACAGTTCCACCGCCGCCTTGATCGCATCGGGCGTGTATTTGACGTTGTGATGCTCCTCGAAGGCACTGCGCAGCCCTGCGAGAATCTTGATCGTGTCGTCGATGGTGGGTTCGTTGACGTCGATCTTCTGGAACCGGCGCAGCAGGGCGCGGTCCTTCTCGAAATGGTTGCGGAACTCCTTGTAGGTGGTCGATCCGATGCAACGGATTGTGCCGCCGGACAGGGCGGGCTTCAGCAGGTTGGACGCGTCCATCGCGCCGCCGCTGGTTGCGCCCGCGCCGATGACGGTATGGATCTCATCGATGAAGAGGACCGCGTGCGGCATCTTCTCCAGTTCGGTGACGACCGCCTTCAACCGCTCCTCGAAATCGCCGCGATAGCGGGTGCCCGCCAGCAGCGCGCCCATGTCGAGCGAGTAGATGACCGCTTCCTTGAGCACGTCGGGAACCTCGCCCTCGACGATCTTGCGCGCCAGGCCCTCCGCGATGGCGGTTTTACCGACGCCCGGATCGCCCACATAGAGCGGGTTGTTCTTCGACCGGCGGCACAGGATCTGGATCGTCCGGTCGACTTCGGCGCTGCGGCCGATCAGCGGGTCAACCTTGCCCCGCGTCGCCTTCTCATTGAGGTTGACCGTGAACTGCTCCAAGGCACTATCCTTCTTGCCCTTGCTGTCCTGCGCCTTCTTTTCCTCTTCCTGAGCGCCCTTGGTTTCGCGCTGCTCAGGAGCGGCAGTACCCTTGCCGACGCCGTGGCTGATGTAGCTGACGGCATCCAGGCGGCTCATGTCCTGCTGCTGGAGGAAATAGACGGCATAGCTCTCCCGCTCGGAAAAAAGCGCGACGAGCACATTGGCTCCCGTGACTTCATCCTTGCCGGAAGACTGGACATGCAGGATCGCGCGCTGGACGACCCGCTGGAAGCCGCTCGTGGGGGAGGGGTCGCTTGCCCCTTCCACCTTCAGGCTGTCGAGTTCGGTGTCCAGATATTGCGTCACCGCATCGGACAATTCGCCAAGCTCCACGCCGCAGGCCTGCATCACCTTCGACGCATGTTCATCGTCGATCAGCGCGAGCAGCAGATGCTCCAGCGTCGCATATTCGTGACGACGCTCCGAAGCGTGGGTCAACGCATTATGCAGGGTGGTTTCAAGGGCGGGTGCGAAAGATGGCATGTCTTTTATACTCCTGGCCCCCAATGAGGGGCTGTCTTGCACCATATGTCGGCATTGCTCGACGGCGGATCAAGATGGGCATCTTGACCACCGGAATTGCCAGACTGCCCGTACCCGGTAAAACTCCCGATGGAGTCGCGCAGGGCGGGGCGGAGGTTCATCGCTTGAATAACGCCTCGGCGCTTGCTTTGTGGTTAACGGCGCTTTCAATCTTGGACCGGGTTCGGGCGATTTCGCCCTCCAGCGCGGCAACGCGCGCTTCGAGTTCGGCAACGGACAATGGACCCAGGTCCTGTCGGAGCAGCTGGGCCAGAGGATCATCGGCCTTTCGGGGCAGATCGCCTTCCATGTCCATGAACCGCAATGTTGACCCTGCGGGCCAGTCTGTCAATAAGGCCTGTATTCCGCCCGTCGATTTAGGTGCGGTGCAACATCTGCCGCGAGGGGCGCAATGGCGATAGAGGGCGCAATGCCGGGTGACGTGCCGAATGAAATGACGGCGATCGGCATCGCGGCTCCCGGAGGGCCGGAGGCTCTGGTGCCGCAGCGGCGGCCGGTTCCCGTGCCCGGACCTGATGAGGTGTTGATCAAGGTGGTCGCCGCTGGCGTCAACCGGCCGGATGTCATGCAGCGGCAGGGCAAATATCCGCCCCCGCCCGGCGCGTCGGACATTCCGGGACTGGAAGTGGCCGGCACGATCGTCGCCGCGGGTGGCAGCGCGGAATTGTTGATCGGCCGGCGCGTCTGCGCGCTTCTGCCGGGCGGGGGCTATGCCGAATATGCCTTAGCGCCCGCGGGCCAATGCCTGCCGGTGCCGGAGGATTATGATCTGGTCGAGGCCGCAGCCCTGCCGGAAACGCTGTTCACCGTCTGGAGCAACCTGTTCGAGCGCGCCTATGTGGTGGAAGGCGATGTGGTCCTGGTCCATGGCGGCACGAGCGGGATCGGCACCATGGCGATCTCGCTCTGCAAGCTGTTCGACATCGGCATCATCGTGACCTGCGGGAGCGACGCGAAATGCGAGCAGGCGAAGGCCTGGGGGGCGGATCACGCGATCAACTATCGCAGCCAGGATTTCGTCGAGGAAGTGAAGCGGATCACCGGCGGGCAGGGCGTGCAGGCGGTTCTGGACATGGTCGGCGGGGATTATCTGCCGCGCAACATCCAGTGCCTGGCGGAAGATGGACGACATGTGTCCATCGCGGCGATGAGCGGGCCCAGGGCGGAGGTCTTCATCCCCGCGATCATGAGCAGGCGGCTCACGCTGACGGGTTCGACGCTGCGTCCGCGCTCGGTGGCTTTCAAGAGCCTGGTTGCGGATGAACTGATGCGGGTGGTGTGGGCCTTTGTCGAACAGGGCAGGCTGCGGCCCGCAATGGATATGCGTTTTCCGCTGGCGGAGGCCGCCGCTGCACATGCCCGGATGGATGCGGGCGATCATTTCGGCAAGATCGTGCTCACCGTCGGATAAGCGGGGCTTATGACCCGCGCCCGCGCTTTGTTTCCGGTGTGCGCCATTGCCGTTTAAAGGGCCGGGGTGAAGGAGACGGATGTGGGCGAAGCGCTGATCCTGCACGAGGACCCGATTTCCGGCAATTGCTACAAGATCCGTCTGACGGCGGCCCTGCTGGGCCTTCCGCTGGAGCGCCGTTCCTATTGCATCATGCAGGGGGAGACGCGCACGCCGGAATTTCTCGCGAAGATGAACGCGAATGGCCGCATTCCGGTGTTGCAGGTGGGGGATCGCTTCCTGCCGGAAAGCAATGCCGCCTGCGCCTATCTTGCCCATGGCTCGGCGCTCATTCCTGCCGACCGGTTTGATCGGGCGGACATGCTGCACTGGATGTTCTTCGAACAATATAGCCATGAGCCCAATGTCGCCACGCTGCGCTTCTGGCTGTCGGTTGTTGGCGAGGCGCAGCTTTCCGACCTGCAGCGCGGGCTGGTTTCGCAGAAGCGGGAAGGTGGTAGGGCGGCGCTCGCGCTCATGGACGCGCATCTGGCCGGCCGCGACTGGTTTGTCGGCGCCCAGGCGAGTTTGGCGGATATCGTGCTGTTCGCCTACACTCATGTCGCGGACGAAGGTGGCTTTCGGCTGGATGAATTTCCCGCGATCCCTGGCTGGATCGAACGTGTCCAGAACCTGGCGAATTATGTGCCGATGCGCGGATAAACCCTGTAATCCGTAGCATTTTCGTCATATTCGGCGCGGAGTTGTAACATAGGGCGGCTATGGATTCGCTCCTGAGGGAAACAGCTCAGGGGTTGCATCATGAATGCCATCACGCGCCTGCCTTTTCTGGCGGAGTTGGACGATGGCGCCGACGACAATTTCGCCATCCCCGAGCGGGAAGGAAAACGTCGCCGCTATCGCACGATCTGGATTTCGGACATTCACCTGGGCACCCGAGGCTGCAATGCGAGGATGCTGATCGACTTCCTGGACAGCGTCGACAGCGACACCATGTACCTGGTGGGTGACATCATTGACGGCTGGCGGCTGAAGAGGCGTTTCTATTGGCCCGCCGCGCATAATGACGTGGTCTGGCGGGTGATGAAGCGGGCCAAGCGGGGCACGCGCGTCATCTACATTCCTGGCAATCATGACGAGATGTTCCGCCAGTTCACCGGCCTCAGCTTCGGCGGCGTGGAGATCCGGCGCAAGGCGCTTCATGAAACCGCGGACGGCCGCAAGCTGCTGGTGCTGCACGGTGACGAGTTCGATACCATCATGCTGGCGCATCGCTGGCTCGCCTTTGTCGGCGACGCCGCCTACACCATGTTGATGCGCGTCAACGTGGTGGTGAACGCTGTGCGTCAACGCATGGGGCTGCCCTATTGGTCGCTCAGCAAGATGGCCAAGCACAAGGTCAAGAACGCCGTCGAGTTCATCTCCCGCTTCGAGGAAGTCGTGGCGCATGAAGCGGGTTCCCGCGGCGTCGACGGGGTCGTCTGCGGACATATCCACAATGCCGAAATCCGCGAGATTGCCGGCATCCAATATTATAATGACGGCGATTGGGTGGAAGGTTGCACAGCCCTGGTGGAGCATTTCGACGGGCGCATGGAGGTGCTGCACTGGGCAGACGAGATCGCCGGGCGCACCGCCGACGAACCCTCCCGGATTGCGGCGTGACCGGGGAAGCGACGATGCGTCCGTCCCCGATGCGGATCATCATCGTGACCGACGCCTGGGCTCCGCAGGTGAATGGCGTCGTCCGCACGCTCCATACCATGCAGGCGGAACTGGAGAAGATGGGGCATGAGGTGAAGCTGATCTCGCCCGATCTCTTCGGATCCATCCCCTGTCCGACCTATCCGGAGATCCGGCTGGCCTTTGCGCGCTCAAGCGTGGTCGGGCAGATGATATCGGCTTTCCGTCCGGATGCGATCCATCTGGCGACCGAAGGGCCGCTTTGCCTGGCGGCGCGGCGCTGGTGCCTGCGCAGCGGCATTCGCTTCACCACTGCCTATCACACGCATTTCCCGGACTATGTGGCGCAGCGCACCGGCCTGCCCGCAGGGTGGTTCTGGCGCTACATCCGCTGGTTCCATGGACCGGCCGAGGCCGTCCTCGTGTCGACCCGATCGGTGCGGCAGCAGTTGCGCGCCCATGGGCTGCCGCAGGTCCGCGCCTGGGGCAGGGGGGTCGACCTGACCGCCTTCACGCCCGAAGCGGCACCGCCCGCCATCTTTGCCGATCTGCCGCGCCCCATCCAGCTCTATGTCGGTCGTGTCGCGGTCGAGAAGAATCTGGAGACCTTCCTCGCCAGCGATCATCCCGGCACGCAGGTGGTCGTGGGGGACGGGCCCGCCCGCGCCACGCTGCAGAGGGCCTATCCTCAGGCGCATTTCCTGGGGCCGATGTTCGGTGCCGAGCTGGCTGGCGCTTATGCCGGCGCCGACGTCTTCGTCTTTCCCAGCCGCACCGACACCTTCGGCCTCGTCATGATCGAGGCGCTCGCCTGCGGCACGCCGGTCGCCGCCTATCCCGTAACCGGCCCTGTCGACATCGTCACTCCCGAAACCGGCGCCTTGTCGGACAGGCTGGAGCAGGCCATTGCCGCAGCGCTTGTCTGCGACCGTCAGGCTTGCGCCGCCTATGGCCGAAGCTTCAGCTGGGAACGCAGCGCGCAGGAATTCCTGACCGGCCTTCATAATATCGATCCCCAGATGCTCGACAGCGCGGCCTGACGCTTTTCCTTGCCCGACAGGGCTGGATGCACTATCTCAGGTCGGGCGTGGCCGCCCTGCTTGGGCGGCCCTTGTTGTTTTTAGTGCCGGAGAATTCCCGTGTCCCAGCCTCTCATGCCCCATGCGACAGCCAGCTGGCTGGTCGACAATACCGCGCTGAGCTTCGACCAGATTGCGGAGTTTTGCGGGCTGCATATCCTGGAAGTGCAGGCGATCGCCGACGATACCGCCGGCACCAAATATACGGGCCGCGATCCGGTGCGCGCCCATGAAATCACGATGGAGGAAATCCACAAGGGCGAAACCAATCCGGACTATCGCCTGAAGATGCTGAAGGGTCCGGAGCCCGTCCGCCGCACCAAGGGGCCGCGCTACACGCCGGTCAGCAAGCGTCAGGACAAGCCGGACGGCATCGCCTGGATCCTGCGCAACCATCCCGAAATCTCTGACGGGGCCATCGGCAAGCTGATCGGTACCACGCGCACCACCATAGCCGCGATCCGGGACCGCACGCACTGGAACATTTCCAACATCGTGCCCAAGGATCCGGTGACGCTGGGCCTGTGTTCGCAGCGGGAACTGGACGCGCTGGTGTCCAAGGCCGCGAAGAAGGCCGGCATCGAAGCCCCGACCGATTCGCGCCTGGACGGTGATCGCGAGGCGCTGATCAACGAACTGCGCCGCGAGCGCGAAGATGCCACCCGGCGCGCGGAAGAGGCGCTGAAGAGTGAGGCCGACCTGATTTCGGGCGCCGCCAAAATCCTCGACCCGTTCAGCGACAACAAGGGCCACGTTTGATGCCGTAACGTCAATCCGCCCGGCGCGGAGCGACGAGGGCAGCGGCTGGAAAGAGGGCCACGCCTTGGCAGAGTGCGTGGCCCTTTTGCCGTGCTTTACGCTTGCGTAAAGGGAAGGTGTAACTTAACCTGTGCACATGGAGAGCAGCGAAAAAATCTGGGAAACCCGCTATAATCATCCCTCTGCCTGGGAGCAGACCTTTCCGCCCTTGTCGATGGTAGAGATGGTGGCGAACAGCGCCGCGGCCAATCCGCAGGCGGTGATGATCGACTTCATGGGCCGCAAGACGAGCTATGGCGAAATGCTCCACAGCATCCGGCGAGTGGCCCGCGGATTGCAGGACTTGGGCATTCGAAAGGGCGATCGCGTCGGCCTGTTCCTGCCCAACGTCCCCCATTATGTCGCGGCCTATTATGGCGCGATGATGGCCGGTGCCACGGTCGTCAACTATTCCCCTCTCTACACCGCCACGGAACTGGAGCACCAGGTCGAGGATAGCGGCACCAGGATTCTTTTCACCCTGTCGGCCAGCGCACTGCTGCCTACGGCGCTGGAGGTGCTGGACAACAGCAGTCTGGAACGGCTGGTCGTGGGCTGCGTGGCGGAGGCCCTGCCGCCCGCCAAATCGGTGCTGTTTCGCCTGTTCAAGCGCAAGGAGACCGCAACGGTCCCGCACGATCCGCGCATCACCCATTATGCCGACCTGCTGCGCCATGGCGAAGACCCCGCGCCTGTCGCGATCGATCCGGAGCAGGACATCGCCCTGCTGCAATATACTGGCGGCACGACCGGACGGCCCAAGGGCGCGATGCTGACCCATCAGAACCTGACCGCCAATGCGCGGCAGGTCCGCCTGATCGATCCTCATCCTGAAGCGCCCGATCGCATATTGGCTGTCCTGCCTTTCTTCCACGTCTTCGCCAACACATGCGTGCTGAACCGCACGGTGCTGAACGGCGGCGAGATGGTGATGCTGCCCCGGTTCGACGGCACGCAGGTATTGGCTGCTCTGCAGCGGACGAAGGCGACCTCGCTGCCTGGCGTGCCGACCATGTACCAGGCGCTGCTCGATCATCCCGCCACGCCCAATATCGACTTTTCCTCCCTGCGCCTGTGCATTTCCGGCGGCGCACCGTTGCCGCTGGAGGTCAAGCAGCGGTTCGAGGCGATGACAGGCTCTAAGCTGGTAGAGGGCTATGGCCTCACCGAAAGCAGCCCGGTCGTCTGCTCCAACCCCTATGAGGGGCTCAACAAATCAGGGACCGTGGGACAGCCGGTGCCCGGAACCCGCGTCAAGCTGGTCGACCGCGAAGATCCCACGCGCGCGCCGGCCGAAGGAGAACCGGGCGAGCTGGTCTTTGCCGGACCGCAGATCATGAAGGGCTATTGGCAACGACCCGATGCCGACAGGGAAGTGTTCGTCGACGGATGGCTGCGCACGGGCGATGTCGGGCTGATCGACGAGGATGGCTATGTAAAGATCGTCGACCGGCTGAAGGACATGATTGCCGTGGGCGGCTTCAAGGTTTTCCCCAGCGAGGTCGAGAAGATCCTGTACCATCATCCGGCGGTCAAGGAGGCGCTGGTGATCGGTATTCCCGACCGTTATCGGGGGGAGTGCCCGAAGGCGTTCGTCACCCTGCAGGAGGGGACGGAGATCGACGGTGCGGCACTCAGGGAATGGCTCAACCCGCAATTGGGAAAGCATGAGAAGGTGTGCGAGGTGGAAGTGCGCCTCAACCTGCCCAAGACGCTGGTGGGCAAGCTGTCCCGCAAGGAACTGGTGGCCGAGGAACGCGCGAAGGCCGAGGCAGCGATGCGGCAGACTGGAACAGCAGGCTGACCCTTCCTATCTTGGCGGCCAATTCAGGACAAGGACGCGCATATGGCCGAAGAGATCGCAACCCTCGCTGGCGGCTGCTTCTGGTGCACGGAGGCGGTGTATCAGAATCTGGAGGGGGTGAAGGCCGTGGAAAGCGGCTATATCGGTGGTGGGCTGCCCAATCCGACCTATGAACAGGTCTGTTCCGGTACGACCGGCCATGCCGAGGCGATCCGCATCACCTATGATCCGGCGGTGATCGGCTATGGCGACCTGCTGGACATTTTCTTCGCGACCCATGATCCGACGACCCTGAACCGCCAGGGCAACGACATCGGTACCCAATATCGCTCGGCGATCTTCCCCCATTCGCCCGAACAGGCGGCCGCGGCGAAGGCCGGCATCGAGCGTGCGCAGGCGGATCAGGTCAATCCCGTCGTCACCGCGATCGAAGCCGACGCGCCCTGGTATCCGGCGGAGGATTATCATCAGAAATATTGGGAACGGGTGGGCGACCGGAACCCCTATTGCATGGCGGTGATCCCGCCCAAGCTGGCCAAGCTGCGCAAGGGTTTTGCCCAGCGGATCAAGGGTTGAACCGTTCGTCGCGCCCGGCTTGCTCTGACGGCCTGCATCTCTAAGCTGGCCGGAAAGGCAAGCCGGGGAAGAGAGATGAACAGGATTGGATCATGGATTGCGCCGGCGTTGTTGCTGTTCCTGCCGGGCTGCATTGCCCGGACGGCGGCGAATATCGTGACCGCGCCGGTACGGGCCGGTAGCCAGGTTGTGGACTGGAGCACGACCAGCCAGGAAGAGGCCGACCGCAATTACGGCCGCAAGATGCGCAAGCAGGAAGCGCGCGAAGCCCGCGAGCGGAAGAAGGAGGAAGAACGCCGTCGCCGGGAATGCCGCGACGCGGGTTATGACAATTGCGGGTGATGGCGTGAAGGAACTGGGCGCTCAGATCATATGATCAGGCCGCTGCCCGTCGCAGCCGGTCATTGATCGCGGCGCCGATCCCCTCATCGGGAATGGGCGCCACCGCGATCCGCTCCGCAGTGCTGGCATCAGCCATATGCAGCGCCGCGAACAGATGTGCTGCCGCCTCCCGCAGATCGGCGTCGGGACTGAGATTCACATGGCAGGGCATCAGGCCGAAGCCGATCAGATATTCATCCCTCTCCGCCTTCAGCGCATCGAGCCGCACTGGCTTGGAAGGCGCATAATGGCTTTCCAACTGTCCGGGCGCTTCGATCTTCGCCTTGCCCGCACCTGTCACCACGGGCAACCGGCTTGCCTGCTCCAGCATCGCCGCCGTGATCGGGCCAGGACGCAGCAGGCGCAGGCAGTCGCTTTCCGGCGCGACGATGGTCGACTCCAGTCCTTCGCTTGTCGGCCCTTCGTCCAGGATCATGCGGATCTTGCCGTTGAGGCTGGCCATCACATGTTCGGCCCGCGTCGGACTGATCGAGCCGCTGCGATTGGCGGATGGCGCGGCAAGCGGACGGCCGCTCTCCCGGATGAGTGCGCGCATCGCCGGATGGGCCGGAAGGCGCAGCGCGACGGTGGGCAGCCCCGCCATCACCAGCGGCGACAGCCCGGCATCCGGGCGCACGGGCAGGACCATGGTCAGGGCGCCGGGCCAGAAGCGATCGGCAAGCGCGTCCGCAACGGGCGAAAATTCCGCCAGGCGCCCGGCCATTTCCCGGTCCGCGACGTGCACGATCAGGGGATTGAAGCTGGGCCGTCCCTTTGCGGCGTAAATCGTAGCCACCGCATGGGAATCGGTCGCGTCGGCAGCCAGCCCATACACCGTCTCCGTCGGAACGGCGACGGGTTCGCCGGCCCGGATCAGCAAAGCCGCCTCGCGCAGCGCTTCGCTGCCATAGCGGCTTATGCGGGTGGAAAAGGTAGGATTTGGGATAGTCACGACCCCAGCGCTATAGGCCCCGATGTCAGCCAGTAAAAGGCCATTGCTACAGAAGAATGACATCGGCGCCGCGCTTGCCCGTGAAGGGGAGGGGCGCTAAGCGAAGGCACCATGAACGACGCCCTGCTGACCCGCATTGCCGAAGCGCTGGAACGGATCGCGCCGCCGCCTGCTTCTTCCGCCGATCTGGCATCCGCGCCCGCCTATGTGTGGAATGGGGCGACGATCCGTCCGGTGGAGGCGTTCGCACCGGTGGATTATGCGCTGCTGACCGGCATCGACGCGCAGAAGGAGGCGCTGCTGGAAAACAGCCGCCGCCATGCAGCCGGTCATGGGGCCCATGACGTGCTGCTGTGGGGTGCGCGAGGAACGGGCAAGTCGGCGGTCGTTGCTGCCGTTGTCGGCAAGCTCCAGGGGGAAGGGCAGGACATTGCCCTGCTGCAATGCGCGATCGACGAACTTGCCAGTCTGCCTCAGCTTTTCGTCCTGCTGCGCGACACGCAGCGGCCGTTCATCCTGTTCCTGGATGATCTCGGCTTCGATGAAAATGGCGTTGGCGATGCGCGCGCGCTCCGTTCGCTGCTTCAGGGGGGAACGGCCGCCCGTCCGGCCAATGTGCGCCTCTATGTCACGTCCAACCGTCGCCATATCGTGCCGCGCCATCTCTCGGAGCAGGACGATCCCGTCAATCCGCGCGACGTGGTCGACGACAAGATGGCGCTGTCGGATCGTTTCGGCTTGTCGCTAGGCTTTCACGCCATCGACCAGGATGCCTATGTCGCCATCGTCAGCGGCTATGCAGGACGCCTTGGGCTGAGCTTCGACCCGAAGGAGGCGATCCAATGGGCCACTCAGCGCGGCAGCCGTTCCGGGCGCGTCGCCTGGCAATATGTGGTTGAGCTGGCGGGCCGTAACGGGATGAACATCTAGAGCGATTTCCAGGCGATCGGAACCGATCGCTGGTCAAGAAATCGCGGCAAACTAAGGAATCCAGAGCGCGAAAAGGGGGGAGCCGGCTTTTCGCTTGTGACGACGCGACAATATGGCTCCGCCCGCTTAGCTGGCCGGCGTCACCCGCCATATGACGCCGCCGACATCGTCGCTCACCAGCAAGGCGCCCTTGGCGTCTGCCGTAACATCGACGGGCCGCCCATGCGCTTCGCCCTTTGTGCCCAGAAAGCCCGTCAGCACATCGATAGGCTTGGCCTTGCCGACTTCGCCATTGTCGGCAAAGGGCACGAAGACCACCTTGTAACCCGCCGCAGGCTTGCGGTTCCAACTGCCGTGCAGCCCGACGAAGGCGCCGTTCGCATAGGGCGCGCCAAGGGTGATCTTGTCGGCAAAGCTGAGGCCGAGCGGCGCCACATGATTGCCCAGCGCATAGTCCGGCCGCTTGGTATATTCCCGAATTTCCGGCCGTTGCGGCTGGACGCGACGGTCCTCGTAACCACCCCAATAATTCCACGGCCAGCCATAGAAGGCGCCGAATTCCACCCGCGTCAGATAGTCGGGCACAAGGTCGCTGCCTAGCATGTCGCGTTCATTCACCACGCCCCAAAGCGCGCCGCTCTTCGGCTCGAAGGCCAGGCCCACCGGATTGCGCAGGCCTGCGGCGTAGATCCGATAAGCGCCCGTCTTCGGATTGACCTCCAGCACGGCGGCGCGATTGGCCTCCGTCTCCAGGTCATTTTCCCCGATATTGCTGTTGGAGCCCACGCCGACATAGAGCAGGCCCTGGGGACTGGCGACCAGGCTGCGCGTCCAGTGCATGTTGGGCGCCTGCGCTGGCAGGTTCAGGATCTTGCGCCCCTTGGCCGTGATCCTGGTATCGCCTTCCTTATAGGGAAAGGCCATCAGCGCGTCGGTATTGGCGACGTAGAGCGTGTCCCCGACCAGCGCCATACCATAGGGAGAGTTGAGCCCGGTGAGAAAGGCCGTCTTTGTTTCCGCCCGGCCGTCACCGTCGGCATCGCGCAGCAGCGTGATGCGGTTGGCGGACGGTACGCCCGCACCCGCCTTGTTCATCAGATAATTCATCACCCGGTTGACGATGCCGCTCGTCGGTCGTGCCGCGCTGTTGGTTTCCGCCACCAGCACGTCGCCATTGGGCAGGCGCAGCATGGAGCGTGGATGGTCCAGCCCGTCCGCAAAGCGATCGACGCTCAGGCCCTTTGCCGGAATCGGCTTCTCCCCACCTTTCCACGGGGCTGCATCCGCGACATTGATGGTCGGGATGAATTCGCTCCTCGGGCTGGTGAAGACCGGCTCCTTGCCGACGTCCGCACCAGCGGGAAGCTGTGCCGTGTCACCTTGCGCGAAGTAGAGGAAAAGGCCGGCGAAAACCACCAGAACAAGGATTGCGAGCGCGATCAGATGCTTCTTCATGGCCTATCGTTTATGCTGGCGCAGGGATGGTGGCAAGGCGCCCAGATGTCGGACGCGCCGCTATTTTCCCCTGTCCCAGAGCCAAAGCAGCACCGCGATGATGATGCCCAGCGCCGTGCCAGCCAGCAGGCCGATGCTCGGCTGGCCCAGCAGGCCGCCGACGATGGTGCCTCCCAAAATGGTGAGCGCCAGAATGGCGCCCGCGCCGATCGGTTCTTTTCTGGACTTGGTCATGCGCCGGTCCTTGCCACGCGCACGAGAGCATGGCCAGTGCTTTCCCCCTTGCGTCTTTTCAGGACAGGTTCGTCCCGCCGCGGGATAGCTGTGCCACAGTGGGACTTGGCTAACCCGGCGTTCACCCTCGTCAACTGCGATGCGCCGTCAATGTCTGCGGATGGCACGAAGATTGAAACGGGATCGTGACCGTCAGGGTGGGGACTTTGGGGGGCTTTGTCATGAACATGCCATATCTTTCGAATCGAAAGAGCTATGAGGACGCGGCTGAACTCATGTCGATGTTCGGCGACAATGCGGGCTATGAAGCGGCGGCGCGGGCGGACCGTAGCCGCGACCTCGGCAACCATATCCGATTCTGCCACTGGCGGCAGATCGAGCGACTGATCGTGCTGCTCACCCATGATGGGGCGCTGGGCACGATCCATTGATCCCGGGCGGCGCGAGACTCGCCCCCGGCATGTCGGTAAAGCCTGACAGACGGGAACGAGGCGTCGCGCCGCAGGCCTAGAGGCGTAGTCCGGCCGTTTCCGGCAGACCTGCCAATATGTTCAGGTTCTGCACGGCGGCGCCGGCCGCGCCCTTGCCCAGATTGTCCAGCACCGCCACCAGCCTTGCCTGGCCGGCGGACGCATTGCCGAAGACGAACAGGGCCAGCCGGTCGGTCGCGCCGACATGCTCCAGCCTGACCTGCGTCATTGCCAGGCTGTCTTCCAGCGCTTCCACGCTGACGATCGGCGAGTCCGCATAAGCCGCCAAGAGCGCCTGATGCACGTCCGCCAGCGAAGGCGCGCCGGGCAGGGCGCGCAACTGCAATGGCACTTCCACGATCATGCCGCGATAGGCGTTGGCGACGGCCGGCGCGAAGACGGGCGGGTGCTGCAGACCGGAATAGCGCAGCATTTCCGGCACATGCTTGTGCGCCAGGCCCAGCCCATAGGGGCGGAATGCGCTGGGCGCGCCTTCCGCGCCTTCATATTCGGCGATCATCGACTTGCCGCCGCCGGAATAGCCGGACGCGCCGGACACGCTCACCGGCCAGTCGGCAGGCAGCAGGCCGGCCAGCACCAGCGGCCTCACCAGCGCGAGGAAGCCGGTCGGCCAGCACCCCGGATTGGCGACGAAGCGGGAGGATGCCAGCTTTTCCCGGTGTCCCGGTTCCAGTTCGGCAAAGCCATAGGTCCAGCCATCCGCCACCCGGTGCGCGGTTGATGCGTCGATCACCCGCGTCCGGTCATTGTCGATCAGCGCCACCGCTTCGCGCGCGGCGTCGTCGGGCAGGCAGAGGATGACGATGTCCGCCGCGTTCAGCGCGTCCCTGCGCGCGGCGGCATCCTTGCGCCTGTCATCGTCCAGGGTGATGATCGACAGCTCGGGACGCCCCGCCAGCCGTTCATTGATTTCCAGACCCGTTGTGCCGACGCCGCCGTCGACGAAAATCCGATAAGTCATGCGCCAATTCTCCGCCGCGCCGTCACGGGTTCCGGATGATCCGCCGCCAGCCGTTCCACGACATCGGCCAAGGGTTCGATCACCACGCTCATCCAATGGGCGTTGGCATGTATCATATTATGTTCGTCGGTCATGATGCCGACATGGCCAGGAAAGAAGATGAAGTCCCCTCGTCGAAGCGGAGCATCGGGGGCGAGTGGGGAGCCGATCCCCTCGCGCTGCAGGTCGGTGTCGCGGGGCGCCTTGATCCCGCACTGGCCCAGCGCCACCTGGACCAGGCCGGAGCAGTCGACGCCGCGATGCCCGCGTCCGCCCCAGACATAGGGCTGGCCCAGATAATATTCCGCGACCGCAACCCAGTCGCTTGCCGGCGCGTCCAAGGCGGCGGCATGGCGCCGATGCACGAATCCTTCCGCGCAGGCGAAGAAGTCGCCCTGCGCTTCTGCTGCGAACTGGGCCCCGCGCGGCCAGTAATCGGCGATGGCCGACTTGATGTCAGGGGCGCTGAACAGCGGCGCCGTTCCCGTGATCACACGGCTGTTGATCACTTCCCGCGCGTCCAGCGCCTCTCGCCGGACATAGCCGACATAGCCGTCATGTCCGCAAAAGCCCCAGGCCCATTCGGCTGTCATGTCCAGCGCATGGAAGCTTTCGCCGCGCAGCAATTCACTGACCGCCTGCGCCTTGGGCGTGTCGGACGCCAGCAGCGGCGTACCGGCGGCGACGCAGGTCAGCTCTACGGCGCGGGCATAATGGGCGGAAAACAGTACGCCCGCCAGCGCCAGATCGGCAAGGTCGCCGCGCGCGGCATGGATACGCGTATCCAGTTTGACCGACCGGCCGTCCAGCTTGAATCGGATACGTTCAGGCGGTGCGTTCCGCGGAGGAGTGGTTGAGGCGTTCATCGCGGCCGGTTCCTGCGATGAAATGGTGAAAGGCGTCAAGAAATTCCGCCCCTTTGGACGTCCGGGTGATGAAAATATTCCGCCGGTCGGTGGAATCCCGTTCGCGCCGCAGATAGCCCAGCGCCGATAATTTGTTGAGAGCGCGGGTAATGACCGGCTTGGAGACGTTCAGCGCCTCCGCGAGTCCCCGCACCGTATGCGGTCCGGCGCCGATATAGACGGTCAGCATCAGCGCCATCTGCCGGTTGGTGAGGTCGGGCTTGCCCGATCGCACATAATCGACCAGGGTGCGCATCCACTGACCAAGCGGTTTTAGGCCCGGGCGGTTCAGCTCTGCGGCTTCATTCTGTGCGGAATGGGCATCCATGACCCCGTAACGCACGATGGCCAATCCGGTTGCGTAACGGCCTTGCCAATCGCTTTCTTTTTACTTTTTATGACCGTAGCGCGCCTGCAGCATATGGAATGCCGCGCGCAGCCCCAAAGCTTCGCCGCCCTTGGGCCGGCCCGGCCGTGAAGCGGGACGCCAGGCGAAGGTGTCGAGATGTACCCACGGCACGGTGTCGGGCACGAAGCGCCTGAGGAACAGCGCGGCGGTGATCGCCCCGGCAAATCCGCCTTCGCCCGCATTGTTGATGTCCGCCACATCGGACTTCAGCATTTCGGCGTAACCGTCCCACAAGGGCAGGCGCCATGTCGGGTCGTCCACCGCCTTGCCGGCGGCATCCATATCGGCGGCCAGCGCATCGTCATTGGCGAACAGGGCGGGCAGGTCGGGCCCCACCGCCACGCGCGCGGCGCCGGTAAGCGTGGCATAGTCGATCACGAGTTCGGGCTTTTCTTCTTCCGCCAGCGTCAGCGCGTCGCCCAGCACCAGCCGTCCCTCCGCATCGGTATTGCCGATCTCCACCGTCAACCCCTTGCGCGATCGCAATATGTCGCCGGGCCGAAAGGCATTGCCGGAAACGGCATTTTCGGCAGCCGGGATCAGCAGGTGCAGCCTGACCGGCAGGCGCGAATCCATGATGAGTTGCGCCAGCGCCAGCGCATGGGCCGCGCCACCCATGTCCTTCTTCATCAGCCGCATGGCCGAGGACGGCTTGATATCCAGGCCGCCGCTGTCGAAGCAGATGCCCTTGCCGACGACAGCCACCTTCGGATGCCGGGCGTCGCCCCAGTGCAATTCAATGAGGCGCGGCGCGCAGCTTTTGTCCGCCGCCTTGCCCACGGCGTGGATCATCGGGAAGCCATGCTCCAGCGCGTCCCCCTTCGTCACCTTGCACTGGGCGTCAAAGCGTTCCGCCACCTTGCGGGTCGCGGCTTCCAGTTCAGCCGGGCCCATGTCCGCGGCTGGTGTGTTCACCAGATCGCGGACCAGTGCCACCGCCTCTGCCAGGCGGGTGGCCGCGTCGATCTGCGCCACCTCGGTCGTCAGCAGCACGCGCGCGCCCGATCCATTTTCCTCCTTGCGATACCGGTCGAAGCGATATTGCGCGGTCAGCCATCCCAGCATTGCCGCGCCCGCCGCCCCCTCGGCCAGCCGATAGGCGCCCTCGGGCAAGGCTTCCGCCAGCTTAGCAAGGCACCATGGGCCCAGCTTCCCGACGGACGCGACGCCGGCAACCACCGACCAATCGGCCGGCTCCTCCCCCGGCAGAATGGCGAATTCATGCGGCTTGCCCCTGAATTTCTGGGCAGTCGCCAGCGCGCGGACGCGTTCGGGCTGGCTTCCCAGCCAACTTTCCAGGCCTTGCGCATCCACGATGCGGATCGAACGCGCCGGTTGATTGTTGTCGGCTTTCAGCAGGTCGGAAAAATCGTTCATGTCATGTGTTTTGAAGAAAGCCGGCGGCTAAGAAAAGCGCAATCTTTCGTCGTCCGGGCGCCTCGGTCGATCACGCTATCATTTGCGTCGGGCGGAGCGCAGGCATAGATTGAACGGTGTTAAAACAAGGAGAGACGTGATGATGCACAGTGACGATGGACGCCTTCAGGCGCTGCGCGCCCGTGCCTATGCGCTGGCGGAAAGCGGGCGCTTCGACGGCGCGCATGCGGTGGAGCAGGCGCTGATCGCGGAAGGCTGGCCCAATGCTGGAGCGGCGCTGCAGAGCAGCTATACGCGCAAGGCGATCAGTGAACGGTGCATGGCGGCAGCCAAGGTTCATTGATGCGTCGGAACAAGGGGAGGGCAAGGGCAGGGCTTCCGGTCGCGGCAGCCCTGCTGCTGTGCGCCTGTTCGCCATCCAGAGACGCGGAAAATGCCGATCAGGCCGCTTTGCCGGGCAATGATGTCGCGGCCAGCAACTTTGCGAACCGCATGTCAGGCCAGCCGGAGCCGCCGCCGGCCGCGCAGCCATTTGACCGGAAGGAAAAGACCGACCTGCTCGAATTCGCCTATAGCTATCCTGCACAGGCGGCGCAGATACCCGCATTGGTCGAGAAATTCGGCCAGGCGCTGACGGTCGGCAAGGCAGACGCCATGAAGATGGCACGCGAAGACCAGAAGGCCGCCAGGGAGTCAGGTTATCCCTTCCGGCCGCATTCGCTTGAAACCCATTGGAAGGTGGCCGCCGATACGCCGCGCTTCCTGGCGCTCCAGTCGGAAAGTTATGTCTATACCGGCGGCGCGCACGGGATGACGGGCTATGACGCCCTGCTGTGGGACAAGGCGCGCAAGCGGGAGACGGCGGTCACGGCATTGATGACGTCGCCAGCCGCCTTCGCGGCTGCCATCCGCAGCCGCTTCTGCGATGCATTGGACAAGGCCCGCGCCGAAAAGCGGGGAGCGCCGGTCAAGCGCAGCGACGACGACGATTTCAGCAAATGTATCGACCCGATGCAGCAGGTGCTGGTGCCGACATCGAAGGACGGCAAGCTGATCGACGCGGTGACCGTCGTCATCGGCCCCTATAGCGCCGGTCCCTATGCGGAGGGCAGCTATGAGATCGCCTTGCCGGTCGACGCGGCCATGCGGCAGACGATCAAGACCGAATATCAGGACGCCTTCGCGGCAGCGCCCTGATGCGCAAGGCATTGCGGCGGGAACAGGCAGGCAGGTGCCTTACTCCGCCGGGACGCCGTAAAGGTCGTGATCGTCCGCATCCTCGATCAGGACGTTGAGGATGCTGCCGGGTTGCAGGCCTGCGTCCACATCGCGCAGGAAGACGTTGCCGTCGATTTCCGGCGCATCGGCCTGGCTGCGCGCGGTGGCGCCGACGGAGCCGTCTTCGTCCGCCTCGCCCACTTCATCGATGATGACGGGGAGCACGCGTCCGACCTTTGCCCGCAACCGGGCGGCCGAGATGGCGGCGGTCTTTTCCATGATCCGCTGATAGCGTTCTTCCTTGACCTCCTCCGGCACCGCTCCTGGCAGGTCGTTGGCCGCGGCGCCCTCAACCGGCTCGAAGCGGAAGGCGCCCACGCGGTCGAGCTGCGCCTCGTCCAGCCATTCGAGAAGATAATCGAAGTCCGCCTCCGTCTCGCCGGGAAAACCGACGACGAAGGAGGAACGGATCGCGATGTCGGGGCAGATCTCCCGCCATTTGCGGATGCGGTCCAGCACCTTCGCTTCGTTGGCCGGGCGCTTCATGGCCTTGAGCACCGAAGGGGCGGCATGCTGGAACGGAATGTCGAGATAGGGCGTCAGCAACCCATCGGCCATCAAGGGGATCACCTGATCCACATGGGGATAGGGATAGACATAGTGCAGCCGGACCCAGGCCGGCGCGCCTTCCGCGGTGCGAAGCTGGCCCAGTTCGCGCGCCAGGTCGGTCATGTGCGCGCGCACCTCGCGACCCTTCCACTGGCGCGCCTCATGCCGCGTGTCGACGCCATAGGCCGAGGTGTCCTGGCTGATGATCAGCAGTTCCTTCGTGCCGGCATGCACCAGCTTCTCCGCCTCGCGCAGCACGGCGTCGATGCGCCGGCTGACCAGGTCGCCGCGCAGGGAGGGAATGATGCAGAAGGAGCAGCGGTGGTTGCACCCTTCCGAAATCTTCAGATAGCTGTAGTGGCGCGGCGTCAGCTTCAGGCCGCCCTCAGGCACCAGGTCGACAAAGGCGTTGGGGATGGGGGGGGAGGCTTCATGGACGGCGTTGACGACCGCCTCATATTGGTGCGCCCCGGTGACGGCCAGCACCTGCGGGAATTTCTGGCGGATCAGTTCCGCCTCATTGCCCATGCAGCCAGTGACGATGACGCGGCCATTCTCCGCAATCGCCTCCCCAATGGCCTCAAGTGATTCTTCCTTGGCCGAATCGAGAAATCCGCAGGTGTTGACCAGCACGACGTCTGCGCCGGCATAGTCGGCGGACATCTGATAGCCGTCGGAACGCAGCTTGGTCAGGATGCGCTCGCTGTCGACCAGCGCCTTGGGACAGCCCAGCGACACCATGCCGACCTTCGGCGCTTCGGGAATTTTGGTTGCCATGATCGCCGCGCACATAGGGATTTTTGCGGCCAATGTCACGGGGGCAGGACGTCAGGGCAGGGAACGGGCTTTTCCCGCAGCATCGCCCTGCACGATTTCCATGATCAGGTCGCCGGTTTGAAGCTTCGCCGCGGCTTCCTCCCAGAAGCCGATGGCGCGATCATCGCGATAGATCCGCACGCCCAATCCTGTGGCGATGGCGGAAAGTGGTCGCCCGATCTCCTCCGGCAGCACGGCGCGTTCGTTGAGCTTCACCCGACCGCCGGAAGCGGCAAGGTCCGACATGTAATCGGCGATGTGCTGGCCGCTGGTGCTGCCCGCCAGCAGCAGCCCTGCGAAGCTCACGGGATTGATCACGGTGGTCGCGCCGGCCTGCCGCGCGGGCAGTTCATTGTCCTCGTTGCGGACGACGATGCTGATGGGCAGGCGAGGGGCTAGATGCCGCGCCGTCAGAGTGATGAGGATCGAGGTGTCGTCACGCCCGGCCGATACGATCATCGTCCGCGCCCGGTGAATCGCGACATCGTTCAGTGTCCGGTCCCTCGTTGAATCGCCGCACAGCACGTTGCAGCCCAGCGCCTCGGCCTCTGCCAGCGCCTTCTCGACAGGATCGACCACCACGATTTCGCGCGGGTCGACGCCGCGCGCCAGCAATTCGCGCACAGCCTCGGCCCCGCTGGTGCCAAAGCCGGTGACGACGATATGATTGTGCAGATCGGCCTGAATGCGAGCCATGCGCCACCTGTAGAGTATGTTGCGGAAAAAGAGATTATAGGCGGTGCCGAGGAAGATGAGCCAGACGAACAGGCGGATCGGCGTCACCAGCAATGCTTCGAACAGCCGTGCTTCCGGGCTGACCGGCACGATGTCGCCATAGCCGACCGTCGTCACGGTGACCGTGGTGAAGTAAAGCACGTCGACGAAGCTGATCTTGTCGTCCAGATTGTCCTTCAGCCCGTCGCGACCGACCCAGTGGATCAGCAACACCAGCCCGATCAGGCCGAACACCAGCGCCACCCGCCAGGTGAGATCGGCCCATATCGGCAGCGAAGACCGTCGCCGCAGAAAGCCCACCGTGCTTGACGGGGGGCGGACGGGTCCGATCCTCATCGGTCCCGGCTCCGGTCGGCATGCCTCCGGTCGGCATGCCTCCGGTCGGCATGGCTCATTCGGCCAGTTCGTCCCTCGCTCCCGGTTTCTCCCTCGATCATGATCCACCCCGAACATCGGCAAACATGGAACGCCATCCCGTGTGAGCGGGATCCAGTGCCCTGACCGATCGGCGTCTCGACAGCTTGCGTGCCGACGCGTCCGCCAATCTAGGCCCCGAAGGCCTGTGCCGTCGCCGCCATGGCGCTGTCCTGCGTCAGATCATAATGCAGCGGCGTCACGGTTACATAGCCCTCGGCGATGGCGGCGAGATCGCTGCCTTCCGGCACGGCGTCGCTTTTTCCAAGGC
Organism: Sphingobium sp. LSP13-1-1.1; assembly: GCF_040676415.1. NCBI lineage: Bacteria > Pseudomonadati > Pseudomonadota > Alphaproteobacteria > Sphingomonadales > Sphingobiaceae > Sphingobium > Sphingobium sp. LSP13-1-1.1. The sequence goes on from NZ_JBEGHU010000012.1 coordinate 91,107, forward strand.
CGAACCAGTAATAGTCGTAGCCGCGCGGGTCGGTGCCGCGGATGATCCTTGTCCGGTCCACATCATGAAAGCCCTGCCGCGTCACGCGAATGCCGTTCACCGCTTCGGGGTCGATCGCCGGGAAGTTGACATTGAACAGCAGCCGGGGACTGGCCGGCATGGCGATCAGTGGGCGCAACACCCGCTCGCCCCAGGTCCGCGCCGCAGCGAAAGGCACGGCTTCGCCCGTGCCCTCCCGCGCATGGACCTGACTGAGCGCGATCGACTTGATTCCGGAAATCGCGCCCTCCATCGCAGCGGAGACGGTGCCCGAATAGGTCACGTCCTCCGCCAGATTGGCGCCGTGATTGACGCCGGACAGCAGCAGATCGGGCTTGGCATCCTTCATCAAATGGCCGACCGCCATCATCACCGCGTCGGTTGGCGTGCCGGTGACGCTGAAATGCTTCTCCCCATGCTGGCGAATGCGCAACGGCCGCGTCAGCGTCAGGCTGTGGCCGGCGCCGGATTGCTCCTCGCTGGGCGCGACGATCCAGATGTCGTCGGACAGCGTCCGGGCGATCTCTTCCAGCACCGTCAGGCCCGGCGCATGGACTCCGTCATCATTGGTGAGCAGGATGCGCATATGCCTGAATTCCAATCCTTTGGGCGCAGGAAAATTACCGGGGCTGCAACCGCGACACGCCGCCCATATAGGGCGCCAGCACCTCCGGCACGATCACGCTGCCGTCCTTCTGCTGATAATTTTCCAGCACGGCGACCAGCGTGCGCCCGACGGCCAGGCCCGAGCCGTTCAACGTGTGCAGGAAGCGGGTCTGCTTCTCGCCCTCCGGCTTGTAGCGGGCATTCATCCGCCGCGCCTGGAAATCCCCGCAATTGGAGACGGAGCTGATCTCCCTATAGGTCTGCTGACTGGGCAGCCATACCTCCAGGTCCCAGGTCTTGCGCGCGCCAAAGCCCATGTCGCCGGTGCAGAGCAGCACCTTTCGATAGGGCAGGCCCAGCGCCTGCAACACGCCCTCTGCCGCTGCGCACATGCGCTCATGCTCACCCTCCGACTCCTCGGGCTTGCAGATCGCGACCAGCTCGACCTTTTCGAACTGATGCTGCCGGATGAAGCCGCGCGTGTCGCGTCCCGCCGACCCCGCTTCCGACCGGAAGCAGGGTGTCAGCGCCGTTAGGCGCAGTGGCAGGGTCTCCACCGGCACGATCTGTTCGCGCACCAGATTGGTGAGGGAAACCTCCGCCGTCGGGATCAGCCAGCGGCCATCGGTGGTCCTGAACAGATCCTCCGCAAATTTCGGCAATTGTCCCGTACCGAACAGTGCCTCATCCTTCACCAGCAGGGGCGGATTGACCTCTTCATAGCCATTTTCGCCCGACTGGCGGTCGAGCATGAACTGCGCCAGTGCCCGATGCAGCCGCGCCATCTTCCCGCGCAGCGCCGTGAACCGCGCGCCGGACAAGGCGGCGCCGCCTTCGAAATCCAGACCCAAAGCCGGGCCGAAATCCGCATGATCCTGTGGCGCGAAGGAGAAGCTCCTCGGCTCGCCCCAGCGCGCCACTTCGACATTCTGCGTCTCGTCCTCGCCCAACGGCACGTCGTCCGCAGGCAGGTTGGGGATCGCTGCCAATCGCGCAGTCAGAGCGTCTCCGATTTCCCGGTCCTCCGCCTCCAGCGCGGGCAGGCTCTCCTTGAGCGCTCCCACTTCGGCTTTCAGCGCGTCGGCCGTCGCCATGTCCTTCTGCGCCATGGCCTGGCCGATGGCCTTGCTCGCCTCATTGCGGCGCGCCTGCCCCTGTTGCAGCGCCGTCTTGATCGCGCGGCTCCGTTCGTCGAGCGCCAGCAACTCGGCGCTCAGCGGTTCGAGTCCGCGCCGGGCCAGGCCAGCGTCGAAAGCGGCGGGATTTTCGCGAAGGAAACGAATGTCGTGCATGGGTCAGCCCTATGCCGTTCTGCGACCAGCCGCGCAACCCTGCACACCGTCGTCCGTTGGTCCTGAAATCGGGCGTCAGGAAGAAAGGATAGGGACGATGCAGATAGACCATGATGCGATGGTACTGGTGGCGGACGGGCGCAAGATGCTGTTCTTTCGCAACAAGGGCAGTCCCGCCTTCCCAAATCTGGAAACGGAGGAGGTGAAGCAGCAGGACAATCCGCCCGATCGCGAGCAGGCATCCGACGGCACGGGGCGGGGACCCAATTCGGTCGGCAGCCATCGCGGGTCGGTGGAGCAGACCAATTTCCATGATCTGGAAGAGGCGCGTTTTGCCGCGGAAGCGGCCGAACTGCTCAAGCGAAGGGCGCTCGCCAATGATTTTGAAAAGCTGATCGTCGTCGCGCCGCCCACTGCCCTGGGCGAGATGCGCAAACATTATCACAAGGAAGTGCAGAGCCGGCTGGTGGGTGAGATCGCCAAGGATCTGTCGAACCACCCCGTGCCGGAAATCGAGCGGATCATCGCGACGAGCTGAAACCCGATCCGGCCGGCCGTCCCCCCGGAGTGCCGGCCGGATCGCCCCGCGGTTAACCCTCGGCGCCTGCCTTGGCGCGTGCGAAACGCTTGCGCGCCAGCAGGGCGGCGGCGCCCGCCCCGAACAGCAGCACCATTGGCGGTGCCGGCACATCGGTCGGCGGCGGCGGATGATGATGGTCGCCGCCCGACGAGCTGGAAGAGGATGAGGAGGAAGTCGACGATGACGTCGAACTGCTGGTCGAGGAACTGCTCGAGGAGGAGCTGGACGTGGAGCTCGACGTCGACGAACTGCTCGTCACATTGCCGCTGGACGTGGAGACGTTGCCCGACGAGGTCGAGACATTGCCGGAGGAAGTCGACACATTGCCCGAAGAGGTCGAAACCCCGCCCGTGGACGTCGATACGCCTCCGGTCGAGGTGGACACGCCGCCCGTGGTAGAGCTGGTGGAACTGGTGATGCCGCCGGTCGAGCTGCTGGTGGAGGATATCACCACCGATCCGCCCGAACTGCCGCCGCTGCCGCCGAAGAAGCCGCCGAAAAATCCGCCGCCGCCAAAGCCGGGGCCGCCCGCCAGCACGACCGGCGCTCCACCACCGCCGCCGGACATGACCGGCATTTCCGCTGCCACTGCCGGTGCGGGCAGGGGAATGGGGGCGGCCTGGGTCGTGACATTCACCGTCTGCGGCGCGCAGGATACCGTTTTGACCACCCGCTGCACCTTGCGCACGGCATAATGCTTGCGCGGCGCTGCCTTGACGCTCTTCGTGCTCTGGACCCCTGCCGGACGCGCGCTTTCGGCGACATGGACCGCGCCACCGCCGATGATCGCTCCCCCGGCGGCGCAAGCGCATAATTTAGCCAATGCCATCCGTACCGACATAGGTTCCACTCTTGTTTGTTTTCGGCCCTGCAATCTTGCCACTGCGCTGCAGTAACGGAAGCGGGGCCTTCCCTATTGCTAACAACGCAAAATAAAGCGTTAACTTCAACGGCGTTAACTCTGAATATCGATGCCAAGTCGAGGAAAAAACTAATAAATTATGATCATATATGGTTAACGTCCCATAGTGAGACGAAGCCCCGCCGCATGGTTGATGCGGCTCGTCCATTTTCTTTTATCATTGGTCCATGCCCGGGAATCGCGATTTTTCGTGGATAAGCGCGCGGCGGGCAGCCCGTACCACGATTGCCCGCTTGTCTCAGGCCTTGACGCTGGCTATTAGGCGCCGTCAACCACAAGTCACGGATACCCCGGCACTTTCAGCACCGGGGGTCCCGCGAGTCGGAGAGCCAGATGGCATCGGTCCTGAATTCCGATAAAGACGGCCCAAATCCGCCGAAATCGGCTGTAATACTCCCGCCCGACTATCGTCCTTCCGCAGACGAAGAGTTCATGAACCCGCTCCAGCTGGAATATTTTCGGCAGCGCCTGTGGGACTGGAAGAAGCAGATATTGGCCGAAGCGGAAGGGACATTGGCGGTCCTGCAGAATGAGCCCCTTCGCGAACCCGACCTCAACGACCGCGCTTCGAGCGAGACCGACTGGTCGATCGAACTGCGCACACGCGACCGCCAGCGCAAGCTCATCTCCAAGATCGATGCCGCGCTCCGTCGCATCGATGAGGGCGAATATGGATATTGCGAAGTGACCGGTGAACCGATTTCGCTGGGCCGCCTGGAGGCCCGGCCGATCGCGACCATGACGGTCGAGGCGCAGGAACGGCACGAGCGGCAGGAAAAAGTCTCTCGCGACGATTAACCTTTTGTCCATGCCGCCATGGCAGGGTCGCCTGGAATTTCCAGTGATCTTGCAGGGCGTTATTGATGGATAGCAATCAGGATGGTGATGCCCGTGGCCCGGCGCGTTCCGGCCCGCGCGACAGTCTTTTCCTGCTTACCAACCTGAGTTCGGCGGACGGCGCTCCGCTCGGCCGCGCCCGTGTCCGTAACCTTTCCGCGACGGGCCTCATGGCTGATTGCGAACGCATCATACCTAACGGTCTGAATGTCCGCTTCGATCTGCGCGGCATCGGACAGGTCACAGGTTCGGTGGTCTGGTCGCGGGAAGACCGGGTCGGCATTGCGTTCGATGTGGCGATCGATCCTCAACTTGCGCGGCGTCCCACGTCCGCGTCGCCCGGTCAGTTGACCGTGCCTGATTATCTGCGCCAGCGGCGGTTTGTGCGCTGATCTTTTTCAGGCGCTTTCTGAAAACGCGTCCCCCAATCCGGCCTGAATAAGCCGGCGGACGAGGGTGCCAATGCTCAGCTACCTGGGATCACCCGTTTCCCGTCGTGCAAAGAAAAAGCTCCGCAGGCTCATCAGCCCCGGAGCTGTTCGGTTCACCGCTTTGGAAAGGGCAGGATCAGCGGCAAAACGACCGCCGATCCATGCCTTTCACGCAGGCGTCACCGCTGTCAGTGTTGCGCCTCCATTTCCTCCTTCAGCCGCAGCTTCTGCTTCTTGAGCGAGGCGACAAGGATCGCATCAGGCATGGGACGACTCGTCTCCGCCTTGATTCGCGCCTCAAGCCCGGCATGCTTGGCCGAAAGAGCTGAAATGTGGCTATTTTCCATGACATTCTCCTTACGAGGGCAATGGATGAACGAGTAGATCATGATTCGCTGGCCTTGTCTTCGGTCGATTCGTGCTTTGCGGCAGGCCGCGTTGAAATTTGCGATGGTTCGTGCGGGTCTGCCGGGCTATCAGGAGGCGATGGGACGGCAATGGGTGCGAAAGTAGGTGTATGGTGAGCCGCGAAGACATCATGCGTCGGCTGGAATTGCTGCGAATCGAACATCGCGATCTGGACGGCGCGATCAGTGCCCTTGTGGAGTCCGGTTCGGGCGATCAGATGCAGGTTGCGCGCCTGAAGAAGCGCAAATTGCGCCTGCGCGACGAAATGGCGTTGCTGGAAGATCAACTCGTTCCCGATATCATAGCCTGAGCGGCAGGAAATTGTAGTTAATGCCTGTCCCATTGATCCCGAATGAGACAATTCGCGGTTAACGGCGGCGGATCGGGACTGACAAGTCGCCTGCTCTATGCCACATATCCGCCATGAAACTCGCCGCTTCTCTTGACCAGGCCCTGCATCGCCGTCTGGTCGATGGTCTGTACGTGGAAGCCATGGTCATGGCTGACGAAGCGCGCGCCTATTTCGACTTTCGCGATGGAGACGAACCGGAGGTTGACGATCCTGTTCGCCGCGTCGCCTTCGCCTGCGAATCGCTCAAGGTCACGACCCGCCTCATGCACATCATCGCCTGGTTGCTGAGCCAGCGCGCGTGGCAGCGCGGGGAGGTCAGCGATGCGGAGATGCGAGACGAGAAATATCGCCTCGGCCATGCCGCGATCACGGATCCGGCGGTCGCCGGCAGCTTTCCCTTCGCCGCTCGCGCTTTGATAGAGGCAAGCCAGGACCTTTACGAACGGGTCGCCCGCCTGCAGGATCGCATGGTGTATCCGCGCGCGCAGGCGGAGCCCAATCCGGCCCGCGCACTGATGGATCGCCTCAACGCCGCTTTCTGACGGGCGGTCCTGCTGAACCATTCCCATGTCTGACCCTGGGGTCGGCAGATGCTTTCGACCGGCTCGGAACGAACGGAGGTTGAAGGTCTGCTTTCCTCGCTCCAGGCACAATCGCGCACGGCCTGCCTCGCCATGTTGTTGGGGGCTGGCCATCCGCCCGATAACTGGTCTAGATCAGCGATATGAACATCGGTTTGCGGACCTGTCGCCGCATTTCAGGCCTGCCGCAAGCTGCTCTGCTCGTGCCGCTGCTCCTTCTCCTGCCCGTCGCGCATGCGCAGGAGAAGCCGCAGGCTGGCGCCCAACCCGTTCCCGATCAACCCGACCTCGATCCCGGTCTGGCGCCCATGCCCGACATCGGCGTCGCCTGGCCTGACATGGGGCAACCCGACATCGTGACGCCGATGGTCGAACTGCCGCCGCAGTCCGCCGACGCGCCGCAGCAGGCGACTGCCCCCGAAACCGCCGAGGAGCCGGAGGAGAAAGCCGCCACTTTTGCGGACACGGGGGAGGAGCGCCGCTATACGGTTGCACTGACCGGCGTTGAGGACATTGCCGACGACCAGTTCACGACCCGCTTCAACGAATTGTCGGCGCTGCGCCAGGGGGAGGGGAAGCCCGCCAACCTTGCCCAGATCAACCGCCGTATAAAGGAAGACAGCGACCTGCTGGATCGCCTGCTGCGCGCCAAGGGCTATTACGCCGCGCGCGTCCGGGGAGCGGCCGCTGCTCCGCCGGCGGGCAGCGACAGGCTGGCGGTCACGTTCCGCATCGTGCCGGGCGCGCGCTACCTGCTTTCGGCCGTCAACCTGACGGGCCTGGAAACCACGGGCGAGCGGGAGGCGAAATTGCGCGCTGCCTTCCCGCCCAAGGTCGGTGACCCGGTCGACGCCGACGCCATCCTTGCCGGCCAGCAATCCCTGGCGGTCGCACTGTTCGAAAACGGCTTTCCCTTCGGGAAGGTGGAGGAGCCGGAAGTCCGTATCGATCATGAGGAGCGCAAGGGCGACCTGGATATCGTCGTCAATCCGGGCGCATATCGCACCTTCGGCAGGATCGTCATGGCCAATGACGCGCTGTTCAGCGCCCGTCACGTCCAGCGCATAGCTCGTTTCCATCCGGGCGACACCTATATGGCCTCCGATGTCGAGGATCTGCGGCAGGCGTTGATCGCGACCGGCCTGGTTTCATCCCTGACCATGACTCCCAGGGATGCCGAGGACGGGGAGCATGTCGACCTGGCGATCGATGCCCGGCCGGCGCCGCTGCGGACCGTCGCCGGCGAACTGGGTTATGGCACGGGCGAGGGCTATCGCGCCGAACTGAGCTGGACCAATCGCAATTTCTTCCCGCCCGAGGGGTCGGTGACGGTGCGCGGCGTGCTCGGCACGCAGGAGCAGACAGCGTCCTTCACCTATCGCCGCAACAATTTCCGCCGACGCGACAATGTGCTGACGGGCCTGCTGTCCGTCAGCAATATCAAGCGTGATGCCTATGATGCGCGCACCATCACCCTGTCCGGCGTGCTGGAGCGGCAGACCAACATATTATTCCAGAAGAAATGGGTCTGGCGCATTGGCGGCGAACTGATCGCATCGGATGAAGCCGACGCGTTCAGCAACGGCAACCGTCGCACGTTCCTGATCAGCGCCATTCCGTTGAGCCTTACCTATGACGGCAGCGATGATCTGCTGAACCCCAGCAAGGGTTTCCGCCTCGGCGGCCGCCTCAGCCCCGAACTGTCTTTCCAGAACAGCACTTTCGGCTATGCCCGCGTGCAACTCGACGGCAGCGTCTATCAGCCGATGAGCGACCGCATCGTACTTGCTGCCCGCGCCCGCTTCGGCACGATCCTGGGGTCGACGGTTGACCGGATCGCGCCCTCTCGGCGCTTCTACGCAGGTGGCGGTGCGTCGGTGCGCGGTTATGGCTATCAGGCCATTGGTCCCCGCTACGGTCCCAATGACGATCCGGTGGGCGGAAAGAGCCTGGCGGAATTTTCGTTGGAATCGCGCATACGCTTCGGCAATTTCGGCGTCGTGCCCTTTGTCGATGCCGGCAACATCTCGGCCAGTTTCCTGCCGCGCTTTCGGGACCTGCGCATCGGCGCAGGCATGGGCTTGCGCTATTACAGCAGTTTCGGTCCGATCCGCATCGACCTGGGCACGCCGCTCAACCCGCAGTCTGGCGACCCGAAGATCGCGGTCTATGTTTCGCTGGGACAGGCCTTCTGATGGCTGACGAAGCGCCCGAAACGCAGCCGCCGCGTCGCCGCCGCGCCTGGGATGGCCGTTGGCAGCGCTGGGTCGCTGGCGTGCTCGCCGCGCTGCTGCTGATCGTCGCGGGTGCGCTTGCCTGGCTCGACACCGCGCCCGGGCATCGCTTCCTCATTTCCCGCATCGCCAGGATCAGTCCGCCTTCGGGCTTGCGTATACATGTCGACCGGATCGACGGCAGCATTTACCGAAAGGCCGTTCTTCTGGGCGTCACCCTGTCGGATCCCAAGGGGGCGTTCCTTGACGCGCCGCGCGTGGAGTTGGACTGGTGGCCCTTTGCGTGGCTTTCCAACCGGCTCGACATCGACCGCCTCTTCATTCCGCAGGCTACGCTGCACAAGCTGCCGAAGCTCAATCCCAGCGAACGGGAAGGGCCGATCCTGCCCGGTTTCGACATTCGCCTGATGCAATTTTCGGTCGGCCGCCTCACCCTGGAGCGGGGTATCACCGGCAAGCTACAGCAGGCGACGCTCTCAGGCGATGCCGATATTCGCGGCGGCCGCGCCATTATCGACCTTGCCGCCCGGGTGCTGAACGGGGAGGATGCGCTCAACCTCGCGCTCGACAGCCGTCCTGACGACGACAAGTTCGACCTGGACGTCACGGTGAATGCTCCCAGGGGCGGCGTGCTGGCGATCATGGCGGGCTTGAGACAGGACGCCAATCTTCGCATCCAGGGGAGGGGAAGCTGGACCCGCTGGGATGGTCGGCTGGCCGGTACGTTGGACGGCGATCCGGCGATCGACCTGCAGTTGACGGCTCGCAGCGGCGCCTATGCGGCCACCGGTACCCTCGAAGGGTCGGCCATGGCAGGGCAGGGCCTCGTCCAGCGTCTTTCCGCGCCGCGCCTTGCCATCCAGGCAAGCGGGTCGATGGCCGACCGTGTCATCGACGGCAAGATCTTGCTCCGTTCCGCCGCCATCCATCTCAGCGCGGACGGCGCCATCGACCTGCGCAACAATGCGCTCGACAACCTGCTGGTCGACGTGAAGCTGGCCCGTCCCCAGGCCTTGCTCAGGTCGATGGGGGGACGGGACGTTGCGGCGCGCGTCCGGCTGGATGGTCCGTTATCCGGCTTCGGCTATGAATATCTGCTCACCGCCAGACAGCTCGCCTTCGGCAAGACCGTGATCAACGACGTCCGTGCCGAGGGGAAGGGTCGCAAGGCCAAAGGGGGCGTCGCGCTGATCCCGCTCCACCTGCGTGCCCGCCGGCTCGACGGTCAAGGGCCGCTGGTGGAAGGCATCATCCGGAATTTCGAACTCAACGGCGTGCTGCAACTCAGGAACCAGCAGATCGTCAGCAATCCGATGACGGTGCGGTCCGACAAGCTGCGGGGCAAGCTGCTCTTCCTCGCCGACCTGAAATCCGGACGGTACGACATTGGCCTGGACGGTCAGGTCAGCGGCCTTGCCATTCGCGGCCTGGGCATTGTCGACCTGACGTCTAAGCTCCGCGCTGTCCCCGGCGCCAAAGGCGCCTTCTCCTTGAGCGGCGACGCGATGGCGCGGATGCGGCGGCTGGACAACAGCTTCCTGCGGTCGCTGGGGGGCGGCCTGCCCGTGCTGCGCAGCGGCCTGTCGCTGGGTCCGGACGGCCAGCTTCAGTTCACCAATCTCCGCCTTGACGCGCCGCTGTTGAAGCTGGCGGCCAAGGGCTATCGCCGTCGTGACGGCACGTTCCATTTCGAAGGCAGCGGTCAGCACAGAAGCTATGGCCCGCTGCGCCTGATCCTGGACGGCAAGATCGATCGCCCGACGGTCGATGTCGTCCTGCAAAGCCCGCTGAAGGCGCTCGGCGTCACGGACATGCACGCCCATCTGGTCCCCGATGCGGCGGGTTACGGCTTCACGGCGGAGGGCGGATCGACGCTCGGTCCCTTCACCGGCAATGGCGCGATCCTGCTGCCGCCGGGCGGCCAGGCGATCGTCCGCATCGCGCGGGTCACCGCATCGGGCGTCAGCGCCGGCGGTGACCTGCGCCCGGTGACAGGCGGGCTCGATGGCGTGCTGAACGTCGGTGGTCCGGTGACCGGTTCGATCGCCTTCGCCCCGGTAAATGGCGTCCAGCAATTGAAGCTGGCCCTGACCGCGACCGACGCCAGTTTCGATGGGCCGACCAGCATTGCCGTACGCCGGGGCAAGCTGGACGCGACAATCCTGCTTGACCCTTCGGGTACGACGATCAACGCGACGACGCAGGCGAGGGGCCTGCGCATCGGCGCCGTCCAGATCGGGCGCCTTGCCGCCAATGCCGATCTGGTCGACGGCAGCGGCAAGGTGACGGCCAGCCTTTCCGGCCAGCGCGGCCGCCTCTTCAACCTCAGCGGCGAGGCGCAGGTCACGCCCGACCGTATCCAGATCCAGGCCGGCGGCACCATCGACGAACGGCCCATCAAGCTCAATCGTCCGGCCCTCGTCAGCCGCACGCAGGACGGCTGGCGGCTCGACCCCGCCTCCATCAGCTTCGCGGGCGGTTCGCTCCAGCTTGGCGGTGAACTCAGCGGCGGGACGACCAGCATAGAGGCGCGGTTGCAGAAACTGCCGCTGTCGCTGCTCGATATCGCCTATGACGATCTGGGCCTGGGCGGCACGGCGACGGGCTCGCTCAGCTATGTGCACAGGCGGGGCGACATGCCGACGGGCAAGGCCGAACTGCGCGTGCGTGGTCTTTCCCGATCTGGCCTGTCGCTCAGTTCCCGTCCGGTCGATGCGGGCGTCAACGCGATCTTGACGCACGACCGGCTTGCCACGCGCATGGTCTTCGTGGCGAACGGCCAGACGATCGGCCGCGCGCAGGTGCTGCTGACGCCGCTCGGCTCGGAAGGCTCTTTGGTCGAGCGCCTCAATCGCGCGCCCCTCTTCGCGCAGCTTCGCTATAATGGCACTGCCGACACGCTCTGGCGCCTCACGGGGGTGGAGATTGTCGACATTTCCGGCCCCGTCAGCATCACTGCCGACGCGCGCGGCACGCTGGGCAATCCCGTCATTGCCGGATCGCTGGCAACCGACGCCGCGGCGATCAACAGCCCCGTCACCGGCATGCGGCTGCACGACGTCAAGGCCCGCGGCCGCTTCTCCGGCGCGCAGCTCGTCATGACCAGTTTCAGCGCAGCCGCGCAAAATGGCGGGACGGTTACGGGTACGGGCAGCTTCACCTTCAAGGGCATAGCGGGCGTCGGGATGGACCTGCGCCTCCAGGCGGAAAATGCCGCGCTGCTGGAACGGGACGACATTGCCGCTACCGTGACAGGCCCCATCACGATCATTTCCACGGGCAAGGGCGGCACCATCGGTGGCGACCTGATCCTCAACCGCAGCCGCTTCACCATGGGGCGGGCGGCCGCCGTCGCGCAAATTCCGGAACTGCGCGTGATCGAAACCAATCGTCGCGGCGACGAGCTGGAGCGACCGCGCACCAGCATTCCCTGGAACCTCGCCATCAAGGCGCGCGCCCGCAACCGCCTGACCGTCACCGGCCTCGGCCTGGAGAGCGAGTGGCGTGCCGACCTGGACATTGGCGGCACCGTCACCAGCCCGGCCATCGCTGGTACGGCCGACCTCGTCCGGGGCACCTATGATTTTGCCGGCCGCCGCTTCGACCTGAGGGAAGGGAAGATCCAGTTCGATGGCCGCACCCCGGTCAATCCGACGCTCGACATTGATGCAGAGGCGAATGTCAGCGACCTGACCGCCACCATCCATGTCGGCGGCACGGGCCTCAAACCCGTGATCAGCTTCACCAGCGTGCCCGCGCTGCCGCAGGACGAGCTGCTGTCCCGGATCCTGTTCGGCACGTCGATCACCAGCCTGTCCGCGCCCGAAGCGCTGCAACTCGCGTCGGCGGTGGGTTCGCTCCAGGGACAAGGTGGCCTGGATCCGATCAATGCGGTGCGCAAGGCGGCGGGGCTCGACCGGCTCCGCATCATTCCTGCCGACCCGACGCAGGGCCAGGGAACATCGATCGCGGCGGGCAAATATCTGACCCGCAAGACCTATGTGGAGCTGATCACCGACGGTCAGGGCTATTCCGCCACCCGCATCGAATATCAGGTCACTCGTTGGCTGTCGCTGCTTGCCGCCATCTCCACCCTGGGCCGCGAAAGCGCCAATGTGCGCATTTCGAAGGATTATTGAGCGCGGCCGATTGCCGCGTCGATCCAATTAGGGCGATGGGCATGGAGCAACGTCGTCACATGCTGATCGACTCATCGCTCCATTGGCTCGATCACGCGACAGACTACATTGTTTCTGTGGCATAAATGACACAAATTCAATTGTTTATCCTGGGTTCATGAAACCCGACGGGACGCTCGCGACTTCATCGTCTTCCCGACTGACAGGGAATTGAGAAGACAAGGTGGAGTATTGAATATGCGTAAGATCCTGGTCGCAACCCTCCTCACCGGCGCAGCGGTCGCGAGCCCCGCCATGGCGCAGGACGCCAATCCCACTTTCACCGGGCCGCGCGTCGAGGCCATTCTGGGCTATGACCATACCGGTGCCGGCAGCAGCGTCGACAATGACAATAGCCGCGACGATCAGTCGATCGACGGCCTGCTCTACGGCGTGGGTGCCGGCTATGACGTGAACCTTGGTAGCGCCGTGGTTGGCGTCGAGGGTGAATTTACCGACTCCACCGCCAAGAGCAGCCGCACCGACCCGACCGACCAGTTCGGCTTCGGCCGCGTCAAGCAGGGCCGCGACCTCTATATCGGGGCACGCGCGGGCATTCTCGCCAGCCCCAACACGCTGGTTTATGTGAAGGGCGGCTACACCAATACGAAGCTGGACGTGCTCGCCGGCAACACCAATGTGGAGACCGATACCAATTTCAAACTGGACGGCTGGCGCATTGGCGCGGGCGTGGAACGCGCCCTCAGCGCCAACAGCTTTGCCAAGCTTGAATATCGCTATTCCAAATATGAGGATGCGCATATCGACTTTGCGAATGGTACGACGACCGATGAATTCGGCATCGATACCGACAGGCACCAGGTCGTCGCCAGCCTGGGTTGGCGGTTCTGACTGGGAAGGGCGGGAGGGGCTCAGCCCCTTCACGCCGCCCTTTTCGATAGCCTGGAACCGGCAATCGGAAGCAGGCATGAAAAACCCTCCCCACGCCTTGCGCGGGGAGGGTTTCCTGTCAATCTCGCCTTGCTCTTAAAGCGTCGCCTCTATCTCGCGCGCGGCGATGTCGGGATTGTCCGCAAGGCTGATCGGCCGCCCGACCACCAGGATCGAAGCGCCTCGGTCCAGCGCCTCGCGCGGCGTCACTGCGCGCTTCTGGTCGCCCATGGCGCCGCCCGCCGGCCGCACGCCCGGCACGACGAAGAACCCATCGGGCCAGGCCTTCTTCGCCAGCGCAACCTCCTCGCCGGAACAGACGATACCATCCAGCCCCGCGCTGCGCGCCAGGTCAGCCAGTCGCGCCACCTGATCCTCTGCCCTGCCGCCAATGCCGATATCCAGCAGATCGCCATCATCCAGGCTGGTCAGCACGGTCACTGCAACCACTTTCGTATTCACCCCGGCCGCCGCCTTCGCATTTTCCAGCATGGCGCGTCCGCCCGCGGCGTGGACGGTCAGGATCGCGGGTTCCAGCACATGCAGCGCCTGCACCGCCTTGGCGACGGTGTTCGGAATATCGTGCAGCTTCAGGTCAAGAAAGATCGGCAGGCCGAACTTCATCATCTCATGAACGCCATGATGGCCATGGGCGCAGAAAAATTCGAGGCCCAGCTTCAGCCCGCCGACATGATGGCGCACCTGCTGCGCAAGTTCCTGGGCTTTGCGCAGGTCGGGCGTATCGATGGCGACATAGATCGGGCTGGTCATGCTGGTCCTGTGCTGGAGAGGGTAGGAGAGGCGGACGTGTCGTCCGCAACGGCGAGGGACGATGAAAGGGGGTGAGAGGGCGCAGTGGTTGCCGCGACGAGAGCGCGCTCCGTGTTTTCCAGCTTGCGCTTCATCCGCCACCGCGTCGCACGCGCCATGATCCAGAAGGGCAGCGCTCCCAGCAAATAGGCGCCGATCAGCAGGACCGGCAGCTTGGTTTCCATGACCAGGTCGCCCCAGAGGTTCACTTCCACGCGCGTGTAATTGGCGACGCAGAATAGCGCGAGGGCGACGGCGATGACGACCCAGAAGGCAGTCCGCAGAAATTGCATCAACGCTCCTATAGCTGCTGAGCGCGCAGCTTAGGCGATTTTGTCGCGCTGCGGAAGCACCTCGTCGGCCTGAGAGACGGCGATGCGCAGGGAAAGCGTCTTTTCCGCGCCCGGTTCGATGCTTTCCATGCCGCCGGGGCGGTTGACGGCATCGGGCATGTGGGTGACCGGCTCAAGGCAGAAATGGCCTGAGAGAGGCGGCCGATAGACATGGAACCAGCCAGCGCCCACCGCGCTCAGCAGGATTCGCGTCCCGTCTCCCCGCTGGATGGCGGCGCTTCCGTTCCAACCGCCATAGACATTGTCGATCAGCCTGTCGCCCCGCACCGGCGCGCCGGCGGACCAGTCGCCCAGCATATCTGCCGCAACCTCCTGCACGGGCAGCATGTCTGCCGTGGCAAGCCACAGCCGGTCCGCCTGGAATTGAAGCGATGTGCCTTCATCCGCCTGGAAATAGGGGTGAAAGCCAAGGCCCGCCGGCATGGGCGCATCGCTGATGTTGTGCAGCATCAGCCGCATCTCGATCGCATTGTCCGACAGGGTGAAATGCTGCTGCGCCTCATAGGCCCAGGGCCAGCCGTCATGGCCGCCATGATGGTGCGTCAGATGCGCGCTGTTTTGCATGACCGCCTCGACATGCCATGCGTTGGTCCAGCCCAAGCCGTGGATGCTGTGGGGATGGTCCCCGAAATTGAGCGGCAACCGCACGTCGCGACCGCCGAAACGAAACCGGCCATGGGCGATGCGGTTGGTGTAGGGCACCAACGGAAAGCTGGCCATCTGCAATGGATCGACATTGTTCGCGGCAGCGGGCCGCAAAATGTCCGCACCCGCGAAGCGTACCGCTACCAGCGATCCGCCAACGGCGGGGGCGAGCACGGCTTCCGCCGCGCCCGCCTTCAAGGTGATCAGGCCGGTCAGCCGACCATGTCCTCAAGCTCGCGACCCTTTGTTTCATGCACCAGGGCGCGAACGAAGAAGAAGGAGATGGCTGCAAAGAAGGCATAGCCGGTATAGGTGATCGCAAGGCCGGGCGACACCGCCAGCGCCGGAAAGCTGACGGAGATCAGCGCATTGGCGATCCACTGGGCAAAGCCGGATACGGCAAGGCCCGATCCCCGGATCTGGTTGGGGAACATCTCGCCCAGCATGACCCACATGATCGGACCCCAACTCATGTTGAAGAAGATCACGTAGAGATTGGCGGCAACCAGTGCGATCACGCCGTTATTGCCGGGCAGCGTCACCGCCCCACCTGGCGCGGTGACCGCCGTGGAAAAGGCATAGGCGACAGTGGCCAGAGTCACCGCCATCCCCGCCGATCCGATCAGCAGCAACGGCTTGCGCCCGATCCTGTCGACCAGCGCGATGGTGGCAAGGCAGGCGCCGATCGACAGCACGCCCGACAGGATGTTGGTCTGCAGCGCATAATCTTCGGAAAAGCCCACGGCTTCCCACAGCGTCGCCCCATAATAGAAGACGACGTTGATGCCGACGAGCTGCTGGAAAACGGCCAGGCCTATGCCGGTCCAGACGATGGGGCGGATCTTGCCGCTGGCCTTGTCGACCAGGTCGCTGAGCTTGGGCCGGTGATGGTCGGCGGCCAGGCTGTTGCGGATTTCCACCACCTTGCGCGATGCGGCCTCCGCACCGAACAGGCGCGTGAGCACGGCATGGGCGCGCTCTTCCTGCCCGCGCGCCACCAGATAGCGGGGGCTTTCCGGGATGACCAGCAGCGCCAGGAAGTAGATCGCGGCCGGAATGGCCTGGAGCCAGAACATCCAGCGCCAGGCCGGAAAGTCCAGCCACAGCTGCGCCGTCGATCCGCCAGCATAGCGCGCCAGAACGAAATTGGCGACGAACGCGCCGGTCAGGCCGGAGATGATCATCACCTGCTGCACGCTGGACAGCCGGCCGCGCACCGCAGCGGGCGTGACTTCGGAAATGTAGACCGGGGAGATCACGCTCGCCGCGCCCACGCCAAGGCCGCCGATGATGCGCGCGATGATGAAGATGGCGGATGATCCCGCCGCACCCGCCAATAAAGCGCTGAACAGGAAAAGCACGGCCGCCAGCATCATCACGCCGCGCCGCCCGATCAGGTCGGCCATGCGCCCGGCCAGGAATGCGCCGACGGAGGAGCCCACCAAAATGGCGCCGACATTGACGCCGATCCCCAGCTTGCCAAGGTCGAAGGCGCTTTCCAGCCCCTTCTGCGTGCCGTTGATGACGCCGCTGTCATAACCGAACATGAAACCGCCGATGGTCGCCACGGCGACGATGGCGGCGATGAAAGCCATATTGACCTTCTCGGCACTCCCTTCCGACATTCCTGCTCCTCCTCCGATTTATATTCTAAATGATTGCGATATAGGATGTTTGGCCGCGTACGCCGGGATCGAAAGCGAAAAGATCACCCGCACTGGGCTGCGCGACAAGCTGGTCGTTCGTCAAGCCCTTCCGCGCAGTGGTGGCATAGGCGACCGACAGGTCAGGCCCGCCAAAGGCGATCTTCGTGACGTTGGCGACGGGAAAGCGGACCTCCGACATCAGCTTTCCGGCGGGATCATAGCGCCGCGCGGCCCAGCCGGCGAACAGCCCTGTCCAAAGGCAGCCTTCCGCATCGATGGTCGGGCCGTCCGGATAGCCGGCGCCCTCCTCTATATCCACGAACGCAGCCGTATCATGCAGCGTGCCGTCGGTGGCGATCCGCGTCCGCCAGATTCGCTTGCCGAGCGTATCGGTGTGATAGAGCAGAGTGCCGTCGGGCGAGACGGCAGGGCCGTTGGTAATGGAAACGGGGGGCAGTCCACTTTCGGTCAGCCGCCCCTGGTACAGGCGGTAGAAGCGCCCCTCATCGGCCTCTTCCCCATCGTCCATCGACCCGAACCACAGGCCGCCGGCCGGATCGACGGTGGCATCGTTCAGTCGGTTTCCGGGCCGGTCGGCCTCCGGCGCATGGAGCAGGGCGAAGCTGCCGTCGTCCGGATCGAAACGATGCACACCGGACTGGAGCCCGGCCGCGAAGAGGCCGTCCTGCGTCGGCAATATCCAGCCGACCTGCGCGGGCGCATCCCAACTGCGCGCCACGCCCAGACCGGGATCGAAGCGATAGATGCGCTTCTCCTTGATGTCGACGAACCAGAGGGCCGCTTCCCGCGCCACCCAGACGGGGCCTTCGCCCAGCGTTGCGCCGATGGCCAGTACGCTTTCCGGAACGCTGCCCATGGCTTCAGCGCCAGCCCGCGTCGATGAAATAATCATGCCCGGTACACATGCGGGCATCTTCGGACGCCAGGAACAAAGTCAGCGCCGCCACGTCGGCTGGCAGGATCCGTCCATCCAGGCATTGCGCGGCGACGATCTCTGCCTCGCCTTCGGGCGTATACCATTTCATCTGGCGCGGCGTTTTCACATTGCCGGGAATGATGGTGTTGACGCGGATATTGTCGCGTCCCAGATCGCGGGCCAGGCTGCGCGTCAGGCCCTCGATCGCCGCCTTGGCGGTCTGGTACAGCACCAGGTCGGGCAGGGCGAGATGCCAGCTTATCGACCCGAAGTTCAGTATCACGCCGCCGCCAGCGCGCTTCATCGCGGGCACCACGGCCTGCGCCGCGAAGAAGAGGTGGCGCAGGTTCACCGCCATCCGCTCGTCCCAATAGGCGGGCGTCACTTCCTCTATGCTGTGACGGTCGTCATTGGCCGCATTGTTGATCAATATGTCGATGCCGCCAAGCTGCTCCTCGACCGCGGCCATCATCGCCTGCACGGTTTCGATGTCCCTGAGGTCGCAGGGATGGAAGGCCGGCGCGAAATCCGCATCCTTCAGCCGTTCGACGAGCGCCCGGCTTTCCTCTTGCGCAATATCGCAAAACGCCACGCGGGCGCCCTGCGCGGCAAAGGCCTCGACCAGGCCTTCGCCGATTCCGCTGCCGCCGCCGCTGATGAAGACGCGCTTGCCCTTCAGGCTGGGATAGACTGCGCCGCTCATGCGAGGAGGCCCCTTTTGGAAAGATTGGCCATCAGCGCCGCAAGGCCGAAGCTCCAGGGCGCCGCCTCCTTCGATGTCACGACCCTGTTCACCAGCCTGCCCAGCCGGGGAGTGGAAATGGCGACGCTGTCGCCCACCTTGTGGGTAAAGCCGTGCCCCGGCTCATCCCGATCCTGCACCGGCGCGAACAGCGTGCCCAGGAACAGCGCGAAACCGTCGGGATATTGATGTTCCGACAGCGTCTGGCGCACCAGCTCCAGCGGATCACGGCTGATCTGGTTCATGCTGCTGGTGCCTTCCAGCCTGTAGCCCTCCGGGCCGTCAATGGTGAGTTCCACCACTGCGTCGCGCACATCATCGATGGTGAAACCGCCGTCGAACAGCCGGATCAGCGGCCCCATGGAGCAGGAGGCGTTATTGTCCTTCGCCTTGCCGAGCAGCAGGGCGGAACGCCCCTCGAAATCGCGCAGATTGACATCATTGCCCAGCGTGGCGCCGACGGCCTGCCCATTCGCGCCGACGATCAGCACGATCTCCGGCTCCGGATTGTTCCAGGTGGAATCGGACCGGATCCCGATCTCTTCCCCCGCACCAATCGTGGAGAGCACGGGCGCCTTGGTGAATACCTCGGCGTCGGGACCGATCGCGACCTCCAGATATTGCGACCAGAGCCCGTCTTCTATCAGCGCCTGCTTGAGCGCCGCCGCTTCGGTAGAGCCCGGCTTGACCGCGCGGATAGACCCGCCGACCCGGCCCTCCAGCCGCGACCGGATGTCGGCCGCCGCGCCTGCGTCGCCACGCGCCCGTTCCTCGATCACGCGCTCGATCGCGGACAGGGCAAAGGTCACGCCGCACGCCTTGATGCATTGCAGGTCGACCGGGCTCAGCAGCGGCAGGTCCAGCGCGCCGAGCGCGCCCAGCGACACGCCCTTTGCCGCGCCGAAGCCGGAAAGCCCTTCGGTCGGCAATATGTCGATCAACTGCGATACCGTGGGGGCGGCGCGGCTCATGTCATAGGCGATACCACCCTCGACCAGCAGGGGCGTCGGGCCTTCTGCCGTTTCCACGCGGCCCAGAAACAGGCCGGACCGCCAGTCGGCGGGAAGGCAATCGAGCAAAGTGGAGACCCCCGGCATTATCGACTCCTAAGACAATAGGTTATTGATAGCGCTACCAACATGACTGGCGGCGGAAGTCAAGGGTGCTGGGGTGGTACACCGGGAACTGCGTCTTGATCCGCGCATTTCCCCTGGAAAAGGAGGCAGCACGATCATGGCCGCTCGCGCATATTGGCAGGGGCAGATTCGCCTGGCGCTGGTGTCGATTCCGGTGGAGATCTACGCCGCCACGAAATCCGGCGCGCAGATCGCCTTCCACCAGATCCACCAGCCTAGCGGAAAGCGGGTCCGGTACGAAAAGACGGTGCCAGGACTTGGTCCCATCGATCCGGATGACATCGTCAAGGGCTATGAGGTGGCGAAAGGCGATTATGTGCTGCTGCAGCCCGACGAGATCGAGGCAGTCAAGCTGGAGAGCAAGAAGACGCTCGAACTCATCCAGTTCGTCGACGCGAGCGAGATCGACGTGCTCTATTATGAACGACCCTATTATGTCGTCCCCGCAGACGATCTGGCCGAGGAAGCCTTCATAGTCCTGCGGGAGGCGCTTCGGCGGACGAAGAAGGTCGGGCTGGGCCAGCTTGCCATGCGGGGACGGGAATATATCGTCTCCTTGAAGCCTTGCGGCCGGGGCATGGTGCTGGAAACGCTGCGCTATGCCGATGAGGTGAACCGCGCCCAAAGCTATTTCCGCGATATAGAGGATGCGAAGCCCGATAGCGAACTGCTCGATCTGGCCGAGACGCTGATCGAGAAGAAGACCGCGCCCTTCAAACCCGACAGTTTTCACGATCGCTATGTGGACGCGTTGGAGCGCCTGATCGAAAAGAAGAAAAAGTCGAAGGGTCGCCGTATCATCGAGGATCAGGAGGAAGGCACGGCCGCGCGCGGCAGCAATGTGATTGACCTGATGGCGGCGCTCAAGAAATCGGTAAGCACGGGCGCTTCCGGGGCGGGCCCGAAACCGGCGGCGAAGAAAGCCCCCGCCGCCAAGGCTCCCGCAAAGGCTGCGGCGCGAAAGGCGCCTGCAAGGCCGGCCAGCCGAAAACGGGCCTGAGCGATGGCCGATGCCGATCCGCTCAGCGCCTATAACCGCAAGCGCGATTTTACCCGCACCCGGGAGCCCGCGGGCAGGCGGGGGCGCAGCCAGGGCAACAGCTTCATCGTGCAGAAGCATGATGCGACTCGCCTGCATTACGACTTTCGCCTGGAAATGGACGGCGTGCTCAAAAGCTGGGCGGTGACGCGCGGCCCCAGCATCGATCCCGCCGACAAGCGGCTCGCTGTCCGTACGGAGGATCATCCCCTGTCCTATGCGACATTCGAGGGGACGATTCCCAAGGGGGAATATGGCGGCGGCACCGTCATGCTCTGGGATGAGGGTATATGGGAGCCGATTCCCGGAAAGAGCGCCCGCGACCTTGAAAATGGCCATCTCCACTTCATTCTGCATGGGCATCGGATGCGCGGCGAATGGCTGTTGATCCGGCTGAAGCCGCGGGGCCGGGAGAAGGGCGAAAACTGGCTGCTGCGCAAGGTCGAGGATGGCCATGCCGGCAGCGCGGACGATCTGACTGCCCGCAACCTGACCAGCATCAAGAGCGGACGCACCATGGCGGAGATCGCAGCGGGTGCGCCGGCCACATCGCTGAAGGGGAAGAAGGGGAAGGCATTTGACGCGGCCATGGCGCAGGCGGATCGCGCCGTTCCCGTCAAGCGGCGCGCTCTGTCGGGAAAGACTGGGCTGGGAAAGCGAGGGCCGGGAAAGAGGGGCCTGC
Source organism: Sphingobium sp. LSP13-1-1.1 (assembly GCF_040676415.1). Lineage (NCBI taxonomy): Bacteria > Pseudomonadati > Pseudomonadota > Alphaproteobacteria > Sphingomonadales > Sphingobiaceae > Sphingobium > Sphingobium sp. LSP13-1-1.1. The sequence continues at coordinate 112,448 of NZ_JBEGHU010000012.1, forward strand.
CAGCCTTTCGGCCGCCGCAACTGGCGACGCTGGTCGACGCCGTGCCGACGGGCAATGGCTGGATGCACGAGATCAAATATGACGGCTATCGGTGCCTGGCTTCAGCATCCGGCGAGCATGTCAGGATGTTCACCCGATCTGGTCTCGACTGGACGGATCGGTTCGCACCGCTTCCCGCGGAAATAGCAGCGATGAACCTTCCGGGCGCCCTGATCGACGGAGAGATCGTTGCGCTAGACAGCGGAGGGAACCCGGATTTCTCCACGCTTCAACAGGCCTTGAAGGGGGAGGGGAAGGCGCCGTTGCACCTGTTCGCCTTCGACCTGCTCCATCTGGACGGGCAGGACCTAACCGGCATGCCCAATGTCAGCCGCAAGGAAAAGCTGGCCGCCCTCCTGGGCGACGGTTCCGCGCATGTCCATGTCGGGGACCATGTGGTCGGGGCAGGCGAGAGGCTGCTTCAGGCGATGTGTGACGCAGGGCAGGAGGGCATCATTTCCAAGCGTGCCGACGCCCCCTATCGGGGTGCACGCACGAAGAACTGGTTGAAGGTCAAATGCACCCGCCGGCAGGAATTCGTCATTGTCGGCTGGACCCCCAGCAGCGCGACCGGCCGGTCCATCCGCAACCTGCTGCTCGGTCAGCGGGAAGGAACTGGGCTGGTCTATGCGGGGAAGGTTGGCACGGGGTTCAACGCCGCCAACAGCGCCGGACTGATCGCGCTATTGGGCAAGCGGGAGCGCAAGACCGCCGCGCTCCCTGTGCCGCGCAGCGAAAGCAGGGGCGCCCGATGGGTCCGACCCGATCTGGTGGCGGAAGTCGCCTTCGCAGAATTCACGGCGGACAATGTCGTCCGACATGCCAGTTTCCTGGGTCTTCGCGAGGACAAGGCAGCCAACGAGGTCGAGCGCGAGGAAATGATGGAGATACCCGAAGCCCAAGGCTCGATCCGGATCAGCAATCCCGACCGGCTGATCTTTCCGGAGGCGAAGATCAGCAAGGGCGAACTGGCCGATTATTATGCGCGCATGGGGAGCGTGATGCTGCCCTGGATCGCCTATCGGCCCATCAGCCTGGTTCGATGTCCGCAGGGCCGAGCGAAGAAATGCTTCTTCCAGAAACATGACAGCGGCAGTTTCGGCGACCATGTCAAACATGTGCCGATCCGCGAGAAGGAAGGGAGTGAGGAGGATTATCTCTATATAGAGGATGGCGACGGCATATTGGCCTGCGTCCAGATGGGCGCGATCGAATTTCACGGCTGGGGTTCGAGCATCGCGGATGTCGAGCGGCCGGACCGCATGATATTCGACCTCGATCCGGACGAAGGGCTGGACTTCAAGGATGTGAAGAAGGCGGCGCGGGACATTCGGCGGACGCTGGAGGATCTGGGCCTCACCAGCTTTGCCATGTTGTCGGGGGGCAAGGGCATTCATGTCGTCGTGCCGCTGAAGCCGGAGGCGCAATGGCCGGAGGTCAAGGATTTCGCCGACCGCTTCGCCCGCGCTCTTGCCGTCCAGGAATCGGATCGCTTCACCGCGACGATGAGCAAGGCGAAGCGCAAGGGCCGCATCTTCATCGACTGGTTGCGCAATCAGCGCGGCGCGACGGCGGTGCTTCCTTATGTGGTGCGCGCCCGCGAACATGCCTCCGTCGCGGCTCCGGTTACCTGGGAGGAAATGGACGGGATTGAGAGCGCGGCCCACTTCACCGTGAAGGATGTCGCACTTTTGCTGGATCGCCAATCCTCCCGAGACCTGCGCGGCTGGGGGGAAGCGCATCAGGTGCTGCCGTCGCATTAGGCGCGCAGCGTAAATTCTGGTCGATCCAGACCGGCGCAGGATACTCTGACGGATTTTCGCCGCATCCGCCTTTTCTGCACCGACGCTTTGTTGCATATCGGGAATCACCATGACGAAGCCGATCGAAGAAGCGCCCGAAAGTGGCGCGGCAACCCCTAGCTCCACCACCGCCAAGCCCGACATGGCTTCCGCAGCGCGCAAATCAGCCGGCAAGGCCGTCTGGATGGGGACGGCCGTCGGAATCGGATCGGCTGCGATCGTCGCGGCGCTGCTCTACGCCAACAAGAAGCGCGGCTGACGCATTGCGCGGGAAAGCGGCAACGGTTTTCCGCTTACAGTGGCGCGACAGAAAAACAGGAGCGCCCGACCTGCGTCATATCTGACGCAGCATGCCCGCACGCCCTGCAAATGGCGAAAAAAGAGGCGGCATGGCCTTCGCTCCATGCCGCCCCATGATGCGACCCTCACGGGGTTCTGTCCCGCCTGGGCGGGCTATTTTATCCTATGCGGCGCCGCCGCTGAGATAGGCGATCAACTCCGGTTTGCTGATCGTCGCGCTCTTGTCGGTATCGGCGGTGACGAACGCGCCGTTGGCCCAGGCGGTGACTTCTGCGGGGGGAAGGGACTTTCCGGTCGCCTTCAGTTCCTGATCCTTCAGCGCCACCATCCAGCGTGAAAATTCCGCCTTGTCGAGCTGCCCGTCATGATTCTGGTCATAGGCGGGAAATTCCGTGTCCACGATCGACGCCACCGCGTCGCCCGATGTCGCAGGCTGCGCCTGTTTTCCTTCCGGCGCGGCGGGAGCCGCCTGCTGGGGCGCGGCCGCCTGCGCCCATGCCGATGGCGCAACCAAAAGGGCGCTCGCCAGAAAAAATGCGCGGATCATCACCTGCTCCACATCCACCGTCTGATGTCATTCTGGACAATAGCCAAATAAAACATGTGGTTCCTGAATTTTTGTTCATGTTGCACCACTGGTCTTTCGATTCGCATCGGTTCGCCGCCGATGCTGCGATTAATGGGATGAAGTACGGGAATTCAGTGGGTTCCATCCCGCCTTTCCGGCTGATTTGCCCCCGAAAGGCGCTGCTGCTAGGCCGCGCATCGACTTTCAACTCATGCACGCAGGATTCGCCCGATGGTTCCCCGTTATGCCCGCCCGCAAATGACCGCCCTCTGGGAGCCGGAGGCCCGCTTCAAGATCTGGTTCGAGATCGAGGCGCACGCGACAGAAAAGCTAGGCGAACTGGGCGTGGTGCCGCCGTCTGCCGCCAAGGCGCTGTGGGACTGGTGGGCGACAAATCCCGCGATCGACGTGGCCGCCATCGATGCCATCGAGGCCGTGACCAAGCATGATGTCATCGCCTTCCTGACCTGGGTTGCGGAGCAGGTGGGAGAGGAAGCCCGCTTCATGCATCAGGGCATGACCTCCAGCGACGTGCTGGACACCTGCCTTGCCGTGCAACTGAGCCGCGCCGCCGACATCCTGATCGACGATCTCGACAAGCTGCTGGAGGTCATCAAGCGCCGCGCCTATGAGCATAAGCTGACGCCCACCATCGGCCGCAGCCATGGCATCCATGCCGAGCCGGTCACCTTCGGCCTGAAAATGGCCGAGGCCTATGCGGAGTTCAGCCGCTGCAAGGCTCGGCTGATCGCGGCTCGGGCCGAGGTTGCGACCTGCGCCATTTCCGGTGCGGTCGGCACGTTCGCCAATATCGACCCGCGCGTCGAGGAGCATGTGGCCGAAAAGCTGGGCCTTGCCATCGAGCCGGTATCGACGCAGGTCATTCCGCGCGACCGCCACGCGATGTTCTTCGCGACGCTGGGCGTGATCGCCTCCTCCATCGAGCGGCTCGCCACCGAGGTCCGCCACCTTCAGCGCACCGAGGTTCTGGAGGCGGAGGAATATTTCTCGCCCGGCCAGAAGGGCAGCTCCGCCATGCCGCACAAGCGCAATCCTGTGCTGACGGAGAATCTGACCGGCCTTGCCCGCATGGTCCGCAGCTATGCGTTGCCGGCGATGGAGAATGTGGCGCTCTGGCATGAGCGCGACATCAGCCATTCGTCGGTGGAGCGCTATATCGGGCCCGATGCCACCATCACGCTGGACTTCGCGCTGGGCCGCCTGACCGGCGTCATCGACAAGCTGTTGGTCTACCCTGAGCGGATGATGAAGAATTTGGACAAGATGGGCGGCCTCGTCCACTCGCAGCGGGTGTTGCTGGCGTTGACCCAGGCCGGCGTGAGCCGCGAGGACAGCTACCGCTATGTCCAGCGCAACGCGATGAAGGTGTGGGAATCGGACGGCCAGCTATCTTTGATGGAATTGCTGAAGGCCGATGCGGACGTGGCTGCGGCGCTCCCGGCCGAGCAGATCGAGGAGAAATTCAACCTCGACTATCATTTCCGTCAGGTCGACACGATCTTCCGCCGGGTGTTCGGGGAATAGGGATCGCGCGGGCCCGGCACGTCATGCCGGGCCGTCCTTCTCGAAGGATTCAATGCGGAACGGCGTCCGATTGCCGCCGGACCAGTTCATAGTCGAGCAGCAGATGAGAGGGCGTTTCGTCCGACTTGCCCTTGCGCGCCCTGATCCGCTTCACCAGCAATTCGACGGCCGCGCGCGACATGGCGCTGATCGGCTGGCGGATGGTGGTCAATTCCGGCCAGATCGTGGTCGCCAGCGACGTGTCGTCGAAGCCGCAGACGGTCAGGTCGCCCGGCACGTCCAGCCCGCTGCGATGGGCAATGGCCACGGCTGCCGCCGCCATGTCGTCATTGCTGGCGAAGATCGCGGTCGGAGGCTCGGGCAGCGCCAGGATTCGCTCCGCCGCATCCAGCCCGGAGCGGTAGGTGAAATAGCCCTGCTGGACCAGCGTCTCGTCCGGCGTGATGCCCGCTTCGACCAGCGCGTCGCCATAGCCTTCGAAGCGGCGCCGGCTGGCGCTCTGGTTCGGGTGGCCCTTGATGAAACCGATGCGCCGATGCCCAAGCGCGATCAGATGGCGCATCATCGCCAGTGCCGCCGCATGATCGTCGATGCTGACGGCCGACATGTCGGCGGGCGCTTCGCCCGTGGCGACGGCGACCGCCACGATGTCCGCCGCCTTCAGCGCATCCTTCATCGCCTGGTGGTCGCACAGCGGCGGCGGAAGGATGACACCGTTGATCCGGCCGCGCAGCAAATGCTCGACGACCGTGTCGACGGCGGTTTCCTCGTCCCATTTCTCCACCACCAGATCGACGCCGCTGCGGCTGGCCTGATCCAGGCTGCCGACCAGGAATTCGCTCAGATAGGAAGCCGACGGGTTGCTGTAGAGCAGGCTGATGCGGGTGTCTTCCCCGCCGGCCAGGCTGCGCGCGGCGGCGCTTGGCGAATAGTTGAGCGCGGCGATGGCCGCTTCCACCTTTTCCCTGGTGGCGCTCCTTACGATCTGTTCACCGTTGATGACCCGCGACACGGTCATGGGCGACACGCCCGCATGCTTGGCAACATCATTGATGGTAGGGGCGTTGCGCTGCCGCCTAGAGCTTCTCGGTTCCATGCGCGTAATGGTAACGGGAAGCTCGACCGATACTAAGCAAAATCCGCCATCATGCCCGTGCACCGCGTCAGATTATGTTGCTGCGCCGGTTATGGTCGCTCGCGCCCAGCAAGGCCATAGGCGGACGCGCTGGCGATATGGGGCAGGTCAGAGACGGATTTTGCTGTGACAGCATGTGGTCGCGGAGAGCCGCCGATTTTCTGATAGAAATATTGGTCGGGGAGAGAGGATTCGAACCTCCGGCCCCTGCCTCCCGAAGACAGTGCTCTACCAGGCTGAGCTACTCCCCGACCGATGGCGGGTCCGTTTAAAGGCGGTCCCGCCGGGCAGGCCGCAGCCTATAGAGGCGGCTTTTCCGGCTGGCAAGCGGCCGACGCGTTTTTTTTGGGGCATGCTATAAAAGCCCGGCCTGGCGGAAGCTGAACCGGCCTTTCCCGGTGCGGATGACATGGTCAGCCAATGCGATCTCGATCGGTCGCAGGCGCTTCGACAAGGTCCGGGTCAGCCGGATGTCGGTCCAGCAGGGAAGGGGGCTGCCGGGCCGCTGCTGCTCGATCGCCAACCAATGGCTGTCCCACCGCAGCAGCGCATCCACTGTCCTTTGCCAGTCCAGGTCTACGGGCAGCCGATGGAGTGCACGCCATTCGTCATCCAGGACGAGCAGGTTGAGGGAAGCAGGTTCGCGCATGGCGCGCAGAATGGGCCTGCGCCACGCGGCCGGTAGGGGAAGGCTGGTCCCTTTTCGAGTGAAGCGCGGGCAATCTCATCCGTTTCGCAGCATTTGGCGTCGGCCGGTCGCTTCGTTACAGGGGGACAGTATCCGCCAGAATCATGAAAGTGTCCGCATGGCATCCTCCGCACCCCATTATGAACAGCAATATCTGGACCTGATGCGGCAGATCTGGCTGCATGGAGATGAGCGGATCGATCGGACGGGCGTGGGCACGCGATCCATATTGGGCGCGACGATGCGCTTCTCGCTGGCTGACGAGGCCGTGCCGCTGCTGACGACCAAGCGGGTTTATTGGAAGGTCGCGGCGCGGGAAATGCTGTGGTTCCTGACCGGCGACACCAACATACGCGAACTGGTGCGCCAGGGCGTGCATATCTGGACGGACTGGCCGCTGGACAGCTACCGCAGGGCGACGGGGGAGGAGATAGACCGCGACGCGTTCGAGGCGCGCATCATCGAGGACGATGCCTTCGCGGCCCGCTGGGGCGATCTGGGCCCGGTCTATGGCGCGCAATGGGTGAACTGGCCGCGCTATGAAGAGGCCGGGGACGGGCTCTACCGCCGGGCTGCGCAGGGGCATAACCAGATCGCCGACCTGGTCGAGGCGATTCGGACCAGTCCCGGTTCGCGGCGCCTGCTGTTCACGGGCTGGAATGTGGCGGAGGTTTCGCGCATGGCGCTGCCGCCCTGCCACATGACCTATCAGTTCCAGGTTGCCGACGGGCGCCTGAACGGGCTGCTGTTCCAGCGGAGTTGCGATCTCGGGCTGGGCTTTGCCTTCAACATCTTCGGCTTGTCGATGATCACCCGGATGCTCGCGCAGCAATGCGATCTGGAGGCGGGCGAGGTGGTCTGGCAGGGTGGCGACGTGCACCTCTATCTCAACCATGCCGATCTGGTGGAGGAACAGATCGGACGAAATCCGTCGGGCCATCCCCGGCTGCGGATCAACCGGCGGCCTTCAAGCATTTTCGACTATCGGATCGAGGATTTCGAGGTCCTTGATTACGCGCCGCAAAGGCATATCGCCGCGCCCGTCGCTGTTTAGCGCAGAGCGGAAACGCGACGAAATGGGTCAGTAAGGCTTGCCTTTACCGGCGTTGTAATATAATAATTGCAGTCAGCAATAATATTGCAATGCACAAAGGAGGCAGGATGAGCGACCGGATCGATTCGGACGCGGCGAGGGCTGGGGCGGGACGCAATCTGCCGCCGCTGCGGCTGCATGTGCCGGAGCCGAAGTTCAGGCCGGGCGACACCGCCGATTTCAGCGATTTTGATATCCCGCTCGCTGGCGCGCAGGCGCGACCGGATGAAACGACCCAGCCCGGCGAGATGCGCGACCTGGCCTATGGGCTGGTCAGGGTGCTGGATGAAGATGGCGCCGCCGTCGGCCCCTGGGACCCGAAACTGCCGCCTGAGACGCTGCTCAGGATGCTGCGCGCCATGGCGCTGACGCGGGCGTTCGACGCGCGCATGTTCCGGGCGCAGCGGCAGGGCAAGACCAGCTTCTACATGAAGTCGACCGGCGAGGAGGCAGTGTCGATCGGCGCGGCGGCGGCTCTGGCGAGCGATGACATGTGCTTCCCCAGCTATCGCCAGCAGGGGATATTGATCGCGCGGGGCTGGCCGATCATCGACATGATGAACCAGATCTATTCGAACAAGGGCGACCGGCTGAAGGGCCGCCAGCTTCCGATCATGTATTCAGCGCGGGACGCGGCGTTCTTCTCCATCTCCGGCAATCTCACCACGCAATATCCGCAGGCGGTCGGCTGGGCCATGGCCAGCGCGGCGCGGGGCGATACGCGGATCGCGGCAACCTGGTGCGGGGAAGGATCGACGGCGGAGGGCGACTTCCATTCGGCCTGCACCTTCGCCAGCGTCTACCGGGCGCCGGTCATCATGAATGTCGTGAACAACCAGTGGGCGATCAGCAGCTTTTCCGGTTTTGCAGGGGCAGAGGCGACGACCTTCGCGGCGCGGGCCATCGGCTATGGCATTGCGGGCCTCAGGGTCGACGGCAACGACGCGCTGGCGGTCTATGCCGCGACGCGCTGGGCCGCGGACAGGGCGCGGGCCAATGCGGGGCCGACCCTGATCGAACATTTCACCTATCGGGTCGAAGGGCACAGCACGTCGGACGATCCCAGCGCCTATCGCTCCGCTGACGAGGCGAGCCATTGGCCGCTGGGCGATCCCATCGCGCGCCTGAAAAAGCATTGCATCGCGCTTGGCATCTGGGACGAGGATCGGCACGCTGCGATGGACAGGGAACTGGCCGAAATGGTCCGCGACGCTGCGCGGGAGGCGGAGAAGAACGGCATTCTGGGTCATGGTCTCCACCATCCGATGGAATCGATGTTCGAGGATGTGTTCGAGGAGATGCCCTGGCACCTGCGCGAGCAGCAGCAGAAAATGCTCGACGAATGGAAGGCAGCCGGCCTGTGAGCGACATGATGAGCGAAGCTGTGACGGAAGCCCGCGGCGATACCGTGCAGATGAACATGATCCAGGCGATCAACAGCGCGCTGGACGTGATGATGGAGCGCGATCCCGATGTGGTCGTGATGGGCGAGGATGTCGGCTATTTCGGCGGCGTCTTCCGCGCGACGGCGGGGTTGCAGCAGAAATATGGCAAGAACCGGGTTTTTGATACGCCGATCACCGAATGCGGCATCATCGGCGTTGCGGTGGGCATGGGCGCCTATGGCCTGAGGCCGGTGCCGGAAATCCAGTTTGCCGACTATATCTATCCTGCGCTCGACCAGCTTGTGTCCGAAGCGGCTCGGCTGCGCTACCGCTCTGCCGGGGAGTTCATCTCGCCCATGACGGTACGCTCGCCCTTTGGCGGCGGCATTTTCGGGGGGCAGACGCACAGCCAGTCGCCTGAAGGTATCTTCACCCATGTGTCGGGCGTGAAGACTGTGATTCCATCGACCCCCTATGACGCCAAGGGCCTGCTGATCGCGTCCATAGAGGATAATGATCCCACGATTTTCTTCGAACCCAAGCGCATCTATAACGGGCCGTTCGACGGACATTACGACACCCCGGCCAGAAGCTGGGCCGGGCATGCGCAGGCGCAGGTTCCCACGGGCTATTACCGTATTCCGCTGGGCGAGGCGCGGGTGGCCCGCTCGGGCGAGGCGCTGACGGTGCTTTGCTATGGCACGATGGTCCATGTGGTCGAGAACGTCGTTGCGGAAATGGGCGTCGACGCGGAAATCCTCGACCTGCGCACGCTGGTGCCGCTGGATATCGGCGCAATCGAGCGGTCGGTGCGCAAGACCGGGCGCTGCATGATCGTGCATGAGGCGACCCGGACGAGCGGTTTCGGCGCGGAACTCTCCGCGCTGGTGCAGGAGCGGTGCTTCTACCATCTCGAAGCGCCGATCGAGCGCGTGACCGGATTCGACACGCCTTATCCGCACAGTCTGGAATGGGCCTATTTCCCTGGCCCGGTGCGCATTCGCGAGGCCATCAACAAGATTTTGAAGGATTGAGGGGCTGTCATGGCGCTTTATACGTTCAGGTTGCCGGACATCGGCGAAGGCATCGCAGAGGCGGAGATTGTCGGCTGGCATGTGAAGGTCGGCGACCGGATCGAGGAAGACCAGCCGATCGCCGACATGATGACCGACAAGGCGACGGTGGAAATGGAATCGCCGGTTGCCGGTACGGTGGTCCGGCTGGCCGGCGAGCCGGGGCAGCAGATCGCCATCGGATCGATGCTGGTGGAGATCGAGACGGAAGGAGAGGGCGAAGCGCCTGCTCCCCGTGCCGAGGTGGCTCCGGCCCCAGCCGCCATGACGTCCCTTGCGAAACCGGCGGGGAAGGGTAACGGGCAGAGCGAGCCTGCTCCGATCGTCGCAGAAGTAAAGCCTGCCGCACCGGTTCCCTCGGCCACTCCCTCTGCCGCCCCCTCGCAGGAAGAAAGGGCGGCGGCGAAGGCCGATGTGCTGGCTTCCCCCGCCGTTCGCGCGCGCGCCAGGGAACTCGGCGTCGATCTGTCGCAGGTGAAGCCGAGCGGCGATCATATCCGCCATTCCGATCTCGACGCTTTCCTCCTTTACGGATCGGGGCAGGGCTATCGCCCGGCCGGGCGTGGGGCAAGGCGGGCGGATGAGGAGGTGAAGGTCATCGGCCTGCGCCGCCGCATCGCGGAGAACATGGCCGCTTCGAAACGCGCCATCCCGCATTTCTCCTATGTGGAGGAGATCGACGTCACGGCGCTGGAGGCAACCCGCGAGCAGCTGAATGCCCATCGCGGCGACAAGCCGAAGCTTACCCTGCTGCCGCTCCTGATCGTCGCGATCTGCCGCGCGCTGCCCGAATTTCCGATGCTGAATGCCCGCTATGACGATGAATTGGGGGTGGTGACGCGCTACGGCGCCGTGCACATGGGAATCGCGACCCAGACCGACGCCGGGCTGATGGTGCCGGTGATCCGCGATGCGCAGGACCGCAATGTCTGGCAGCTCGCGGCGGAGATCAAGCGGCTGGCCGATACGGTGCGCGCCGGCAAGGCAAAGCCGGAGGAACTGTCCGGCTCGACCCTGACGCTGACCTCGCTGGGGCCGCTAGGCGGAGTGGCCACCACGCCGGTCATCAACCGGCCGGAAGTGGCGATCATCGGTCCAAACCGCATCATCGAGCGGCCGGTCTTCCGCGGCAGGGAAGTGGTCCCCGCCAAGCTCATGAATCTGTCGATCAGTTGCGACCATCGGGTGGTCGACGGCTGGGATGCGGCGAGCTTTGTCCAGGCAGTGCGGAAATTGCTGGAGACGCCGGTCCTGCTGTTTGCGGATTGATATGTCGGGAGGGGCGGTTCCAAGCCGTTTCTCCTCCCGTTCAGAAAAAGGCGACCGCGCCGGATCTGCCGATCCTGTCCCGGTCGCCATATCGCTCAGCGAACGGTAGCGCGATAGCTCAGCCGGCCGCTCTCCCCCGGTGAGATTTCGTCCGGCACGGTCCACCGGACATGGGTGATGTCGGCGGGCACGGCCCGGCGGCTGCCGCCAAGGGGAGTCGGCAGCCAAAGGTCGGCAATGCGGCCCCAATGGGCGCCGCCATCCACAGACACCTGCATGGCCGGATCGCTGAGGTCGAGCTGCGTCCCGCGCGGCACGGCGTTGGTGACGGCCAGGCCGCGCACCGGACGGCTGCCCTCATTGCGCCAGTTGACGACGAAGATAAGCTGGTCGCCCGATCCCGCCCGATCGGCGCTTTCCAGCACCCGGCGGGCGCGACCGTTGATGTCGGTGCTGACCCGTTCCACGAACATCTGCCGGTCCAGCCGGACGTCCTGCCGCGCTGACGCCGCCTCCGGCACTGCCACGCAGGCCAGGGCGATGAGCAAAGCCCCCGATTTCATCACAGTCCCCCATGCTGTTGCGTGGCCGAATGTGGCAGCAGGTGCCGAAGATTTGGTTAAAACCTTGTTTCCCTTGCTATCCGTCCGTTTCGCTGATGTAAATCGCCCGGTCGGGGGAGCGCTGCGCTGAATCAGGCGCAGGTCGCGTGCTCCAGATTTCATTGCCGCCTCTTTTCAAGCCGAAAACCGGTTCCCGCTTTCCCGCACGATGCTCGAAATTGACGGATCGGAACTGCCGGTGCAGAAACGGGGCGGCGGGCAAGGACATTTTCAGGCGTGACACCCCAGGAGCAGCAGGAGATCAACCGGCGGCGGGACCGATTGCTGGCGTCGATAGCGCTGACGACCGGCATCGGGCTGATCCTCGCGCTGCCCTTTGCCCTGCGGGAAGGGGCGGAATTTTTTCTGCCGCTGACGGCCGCATTGGTGATCGCCATTGCGCTGGTGCCGTTCCTGGAGTGGATGGAGCGGCGAGGCGTGCCATCCACGCTGGCGGCGCTGACGGCATTGATCGCCTTCCTGGTGGTGGCGAATACGGCCCTGGTGCTGATCGTGGTGCCGGCGGCCGACTGGTTCCGGTTGCTGCCAGAGCGTCTGCCCCAGATTCAGAACAATCTCGCGCCCCTGATCGATTTCTATTCGCAGCTCCAGCGCTTCGTGGACGAGACGGTGCAGATGCTGGCGACCGGCCCGGTGGCGGCGGCGCAGACGGCCGCGGTGGACGCGCCCCGATCGCTGCTTCAGTTCGCGGCCACCTCCGCCCCGGCGGCCATCATCCAGATGGTGTTCGCGCTGCTCATCATCTATTTCTTCCTTGCGGGGTGGACGCGGCTGCGGCGTCGGACGATCAACAGCCGGGGCAGTTTCGACGGCGCCATGGCGGTCGCGCGGGTGATCCAGAATGTGGTCGACGCGACATCCGCCTATGTCCTCACCATCGCGACGATCAACCTGTGCCTCGGCCTGGCGGTTGCGCTGGCGCTATGGCTGATCGGCATGCCTTCGCCGCTGATGTGGGGCGGTATCGTCGCGCTGCTGAACTTCGTCCCTTATTTCGGGCCGATGCTGGCGGCGGCGCTGCTGGCGCTCGGCGGGCTCATGGTGTTCGACGATGTGTGGAAGGCGCTGCTGCCGGCGGCCTTGCAGGTCGGATTCCATCTGGTGGAGGCCAATGTCATAACGCCGACGATATTGGGCCGGCGGCTGACCATGAATCCCCTGCTGATTCTGGTGTCGCTGACCTTTTGGGGATGGGTGTGGGGAACGCCGGGCGCCTTGCTGGGCGTGCCGTTGCTGATCATCATCCAGACCGTCGTGTCAGCCGCCGGAACCCCGGATATCGCCGGTTTCCTGTTCGAGCGCGGGACGCTGACGGTCGACCCGCGCAAAGAAAATGACGAAAGCCGCGAAACTGATGTTGCAGGCAGTTGACAGGGGGAACGGGGCCGCATAGATGCCCGCCCACACCGAACGCGGGTGTAGCTCAGTTGGTTAGAGCGCCGGCCTGTCACGCCGGAGGTCGCGGGTTCGAGCCCCGTCACTCGCGCCACTCTCTTCAGGAGGGTCGGAAGGTTTTCCAGATCAGCATCGTCTGGTGGCCCGCATGGGTCACGCCAAGATGCCGCCCTGCGCGGGTGTAGCTCAGTTGGTTAGAGCGCCGGCCTGTCACGCCGGAGGTCGCGGGTTCGAGCCCCGTCACTCGCGCCATTCTTCATGATCAAAATGACATGCTGTTGGACGAGGCCTTCGCCTTTCGTTCATCAACAATGGCTGATTTCCGACATTTTTCGTCGAAGTTCACAGTGTATGCGCGCGCGTGCCTGGGCGCGCGTATGCGTTGCGTATCGGACATTTCAAAGAGGCTGGGAGGATAGGCCGGTCGGGGTGAAATAGGACAGGCTGAATTTCGGGCTGTTGGAAAAATAGGAAGTTTTTCGAGGATGTTGTGGCCGATGGGTCACGCATCATTCCCGGCGGCCGTCAGGGATGGTGGGGATGACAGACGGTCTGGAAGCGACCATGTTTTGCCGTTCGAGGCATCGCCATCACTTCCTAATTGCGGACGGACAACCAGCATGTAATTAGCAGTGGTCGTGAATTGGAGTCACCATGGACGAACGAGCGATCCCCGATGCGGCATTGCGTGACTCTGATGCGTGGGAGCCTCTTCGCGTTTGGATTGCTGAGCAAAAGCTACATTGCTCGTTGAAGGTCGGCGTCTACGAAGAAAATGGCCCAATACCCGAAGACACAGCGTGGGGCATCATACTGGCTGATGTTGCCAAGCATCTCGCAGATGCCCTTGCCAAAGAGGGACTTCGAAATCGGGACACTGCGCTTCGCGAGATTTTCAGGAGCTTTGGTTCTGAGCTAGAGGAACCAACAGCGGTTACGACCGGCAAATTTATCGACTGAAGGCTGCGTCTGCTTTTGCTTCGATAAAGTCGAAACCGGACCGTCCGCTTCCCACCCAAAATTGCCTAAAAACCCCGCCAGCGTCCGGTCTCCATCCAGGCTAGCAGGCGCTTGAGCGGCAATATCCATATCCAGACCAGCCCAAGAAAGACGTAAACCGGCACTTGCACCACTATCGGCAGCCGCCCGATCGGGCCCGACAGGCTGCCCACCAGCACGGCCCAGAGCGCGATCAGGCCCAGGATCATGAACATGCCCGCCGGCTTGCGCCAGCTGGGCTTGTAGGCGGGCCGTGGGTCCGGGTTCATGCCTCATATCCTTCGATCAGTTCGACTTCGGTCAGCATCAGGTGGAGCGGCAAGTCCCATGGATCGGCGGGGAGGGCGTCATGCTCCTGCACCGACCAGCCCAGCCCCACCCTCAAGGCATCGGGATAGCGGGCGAACACCCGGTCATAATAGCCGCCGCCCTGACCCAGCCGGTTCATCGCCCGGTCAAATCCCACCAGGGGCGCGATGATGACGTCGGGCGTCGCCGGATCGCCCACGGGTTCGGGATGGCTGGTGCCGAACAGGCCCGGGAAAAGCTGATCCTCCGGGTTCCAGTGCACGAAATCCATGCTGCCCAGCCGATCCAGCACGCGCGGCAGTGCCAGCGTCTTGCCCATGGCCTGCAAGGGCGCGGCCAGCCTCTGCGCGGGCGCCTCATCGTCCAGTCCCATATAGAGCGCCACGGTCCTGGCCTGCGCCAGCCGCTGTGCCAGGGGCGAAGGAACCACCTTGAAGGCCAGCCGGTGCGCCAGCGGATCGAGCGAAGCCACAAAGGCGCGCCGCCTCTGCCGGGCGATGGCACGCAGGGTCGCCTTGTCGGTATCGTCGCTCATCGGGGGCCTTGAACCGGGGGAGGAAGGGTGACGGGACCGCCTCGGCCGTGTGCTGGAAAATCCTCTGACGCCTCAACGTCAGGTGGGAACCATGTAGATCGGGCCAGAGCCCGCCCAGGGACAGCCCCCGTGGATGTGATTATCGCCTCAGGGATGTTCGCTAAAGCTCGATACCGCGCAGTACCCGTCGCTTCCCTATTTAGGCTCGGGACGCGGCGGCGACAAGCCTCTCGCGCAGCTTTTCTATGCGCGTGGTGAGGGATTCGACTGCGCGGACGGCGGGCTCGTCCTCCGGCTCCAGCGCCAGGGTCTGTTGCCGCCCTATCGCTTCGCGCTTCAACTCGTTGAGTTCATCGGCCAGGAACAGCGCGGCGAACAGCAGCGTGCGCACTTCGGTCAGGCCCGGCGTGTTCTGCTGCGCCAGCCGCGCCTTGCGCTCGATCAGATTGGCGAGATGCGCCAGGTGCGCTTCCTCCCCGTCACGGCAGCGCAGGTCATAGACGCGCCCGGCGATGTGCAACGTGGTTTCAGCCACTTGCCTGCTCCTTCACATCCTGTCCCTTCAACTCGGTGATGAGGCCATCCAGCGACCGCAGCGCCGCGCGGGCGGCCGCAGCGTCGATGCCGGAGGCGGGGCCGGGTGCGGCCAAAACAAGGCCCTCCACATCCTGTTCGAGCCGGTCGATCGCGCCTTCCAGGGCCCGGATCGCCTGCATCATTCGGTCACTTGCCATGCCCTACGCATAGACAAAGTTTTCACCGCGCAAAAGCCGTCATTCGGCGGCTTGGCGCAGCCTGGGGGCCACCCGTGGTTGACGCCTTGTCCCGGAGGCGACAAAGGGGGCGCAATTTCGATTCGCTGGCCTTAACAGGGGGCCATAGACAAGCCAGGAAAGACGCCGCTTCCATGACTGTTTCCGACAAGTCCCTCGCCAACGCCATCCGGGCGCTTTCCATGGACGCGGTGCAGGCCGCGAACAGCGGCCATCCGGGCATGCCGATGGGCATGGCCGATGTCGCCACCGTGCTGTTCAAGGATTATCTGAAGTTCGATCCCAAGGCGCCCAAATGGGCCGACCGCGACCGCTTCGTGCTGTCGGCGGGCCATGGATCGATGCTGATCTACTCGCTGCTGCACCTGACCGGCTATGCGCGTCCGACCATCGAGGATATCGCGAATTTCCGCCAATTGGGCAGCCCCTGCGCCGGCCATCCGGAGAATTTCGAGCTGGCTGGGGTGGAAGCGACCACGGGGCCGCTGGGTTCCGGCCTCGCCACCGCGGTCGGCATGGCGATCGCTGAACGGCATCTCAATGCCCAGTTCGGCGACGATCTGGTCGACCACCGCACCTGGGTGCTGGCCGGCGACGGCTGCCTGATGGAGGGCATCAACCATGAGGCCATCGGTCTTGCGGGGCACCTGAACCTCGGCCGGCTGATCGTGCTGTGGGATGACAACAAGATCACCATCGACGGGGCGGTCGATCTGTCGAGCAGCGAGGATGTCCGCGCCCGCTATGCCGCGACCGGCTGGCATGTCGTGTCCTGCGACGGTCATGACGTGGCCGATGTGCGCCGCGCCATCGACGAAGCGCTGGCCGATCCGCGCCCCTCGCTGATCGCCTGCGCCACCAAGATCGGCTATGGCGCTCCCAACAAGGCGGGCACTTCGGGCGTCCACGGCTCTGCCCTGGGTGAAGCCGAAGTGGCGGCCGCCCGTGAGTTCCTCGGCTGGTCGGCCGAACCTTTCGTGATCCCCGAAGACATTGCCGCCGCCTGGAACGCCATCGGCGCCAGGGGCGGCGACGCCCATGCGGTCTGGGCCGATCGCCTTGGCTCCAGCGCGCAGAAGGCCGAGTTCGAGCGCCGCATGGCGGGCGAACTGCCCGCCGGCTTCTCGCTCGACGCCTATATCGACACGCTGATCGCCAATCCGCAGAAGGTCGCGACCCGCAAGGCGAGCGAACTGACGCTGGGGGCGATCAACGACCTTCTGCCTGAAACGCTGGGCGGCTCGGCGGACCTCACCGGCTCCAACAATACCAAGACCAAATCGACCGGGCCGCTGACCAGGGACGATTATGCCGGCCGTTACGTCTATTACGGCATTCGCGAGTTCGGCATGGCCTGCGCGATGAACGGCATGGCGCTGCATGGCGGCGTCATCCCTTATGGCGGCACCTTCCTGGTCTTTTCCGACTATATGCGCGGAGGCATTCGCCTGGCGGCGCTTCAGCAGATCCGCGCCATCCATGTGCTGACCCATGACTCCATCGGCCTGGGTGAGGACGGCCCCACCCACCAGCCGATCGAGCATGTCATGTCGCTGCGCATGATCCCGAACCTCGACGTCTATCGCCCGGCGGACATCGTCGAGACGGCAGAGTGCTGGGAACTGGCGCTGAAGGATGCCGACGGCCCGTCGGTTCTGGCGCTGACCCGCCAGAACCTGCCGCAGCTTCGCACCGAAAAGGCGGGCGAAAATCTCTCCGCCAGGGGCGCCTATCGCCTGAAGGCGGCGACGGCCGAGCGCAAGGTCGTGCTGGTCGCCACAGGGTCGGAGGTCGAGATCGCCGTCGCCACCGCCGCGCTGCTGGAAGAGCAGGGCATCGGTGCCGATATCGTCTCCATGCCGAGCTGGGCGCATTTCGATGCGCAGCCGCAGGCGTATAAGGATGATCTCCTTCCGCACCATGTCCTTCGTGCCTCGATTGAGGCAGGGACCACTTTCGGATGGGAGCGTTATGTCGGCATCGCCGGCCTGCGTTTCGGCATTGATACGTTCGGCGCTTCGGCTCCGGCGGAGGTACTCTACGATCATTTCGGCCTGACCGCCGCCAAGATCGCGCCGCAGATCGTGGCCGCGCTCGACTGAAATTCAAACCAACCGGGAGACAAGTGCAGTGGCAACGAAGGTAGCAATCAACGGTTTCGGCCGCATCGGCCGTCTGGTGGCCCGGGCGATCCTTTCGCGCACCGACCATGATCTGGAACTGGTGAGCATCAACGACCTGGGCGACGCCAAGTCGAACGCCCTGCTGTTCAAGCGCGACTCCGTGCATGGCAACTGGGCCGGCGAGGTGAGCGTCGACGGCGATGCCCTGATCATCAACGGCAAGCGTATCGCCGTGACCGCCGAACGCGACCCGGCCAAGCTGCCCCATGCCGCGCAGGGCGTGGACATCGCGCTGGAATGCACCGGCATTTTCGCGGACAAGGAAAAAGCCAGCGCGCATCTGACCGCGGGCGCCAAGCGCGTCATCATCTCCGCACCCGCCACGGGCGTCGACAAGACCGTGGTCTTCGGTGTCAATCACGATACGCTTAGCGCCGCCGACGTCGTCATCTCGAACGCGAGCTGCACCACCAACTGCCTCGCGCCGCTGGCGAAGGTCCTGCATGATGCCATCGGTATCGAAAAGGGCTTCATGACCACGATCCACAGCTACACCAACGACCAGAACACGCTGGACCAGCTTCACAAGGACATGCGCCGCGCCCGTGCTGCTGCCCTGTCGATGATCCCGACCACCACCGGCGCCGCGCGCGCCGTGGGAGAGGTGATGCCGGAACTGAAGGGCAAGCTGGATGGTTCGTCGGTGCGCGTGCCGACCCCGAACGTCTCGGTCGTGGACCTGAAGTTCATCGCCAGGCGCGCCACCACCGTCCAGGAAGTCAACGAACTGCTGAAGGCCGCTTCGGAAGCCGGCCCGCTGAAGGGCATTCTGGGCTATTCGGACGAGCCGCTGGTATCGATCGACTATAATGGCGATCCGCGCAGCTCCACGGTCGACAGCCTGGAAACGGCGGTAATCGACGGCACGCTGGTCCGCGTGCTCAGCTGGTACGACAATGAATGGGGCTTCTCGAACCGCATGATCGACACCACCGGCGTCGTGGCGAAGTTCCTCTAAAACGACACGAACCCCGCCGGACCGCTCCGGCGGGGTTTTTCAACATCATCCTTATTTCGCAGCAGGGAGCGATCATGGCAAAGCCGTTCAAGACACTCGACGACATGGGAGACATCACGGGCAAGGTGGTGCTGGTGCGCGAGGATCTGAACGTGCCGATGCAGGATGGTTCCGTCTCCGACGACACCCGTCTGCGCGCGGCGATGCCCACTGTGCTGGAACTGGCGGATCGCGGTGCCAAGGTGCTGATCCTCGCGCATTTCGGTCGCCCCAAGGGTCAGAAGAACCCCGAATTTTCGCTTTCCAAGATCACTCGCCCGCTCAGCGCCGTGCTGGGCCGCGAGGTGCAGTTCATCCCTGACTGCCAGGGAGAGGCGGCCGCCGATGGCATCAAGGTGATGCGCAACGGCGACATAGCGATCCTGGAAAACACCCGCTTCCATGCCGGCGAGGAAAAAAATGATCCCGCACTGGCAGAGGCGATGGCGGCGATTGGCGACCTCTATGTCAACGATGCCTTTTCCGCAGCGCACCGCGCGCATGCCTCGACCGAGGGGCTGGCGCACAAGCTGCCTGCCTTCGCCGGCCGTTCGATGGAAAAGGAACTGGACGCGCTGCAGGCCGCGCTGGGCGAGCCGGTGAAGCCGGTCGCCGCGGTCGTCGGTGGCGCGAAGGTTTCGACGAAGCTCGACGTGCTCAACAACCTGGTCGCCAGGGTCGATCATCTCATCATCGGCGGCGGCATGGCCAACACCTTCCTGTTCGCGCGCGGCGTGGATGTCGGCAAGTCGCTGTGCGAGAAGGACCTGGCGCAGACCGCGGACGCGATATTCGACAAGGCGGAAGCGGCGGGTTGCACCATCCATCTGCCCTATGATGTCGTCGTGGCGAAGGAATTCGCCGCCAATCCGCCGTCCTTGCGCACGTGCAACGTGCATGAAGTGGCGGAGGACGAGATGATCCTCGACGTCGGCCCCGCCGCTGTCGAGGCGCTGGGCGACGCGATCAAGAATTGCCGGACGCTCGTGTGGAACGGTCCGCTCGGCGCGTTCGAGATCGCGCCCTTCGACAAGGCGACCGTGGCACTGGCGAAGACGGCCGCCGCGCTCACCAAGGAAGGCGGCCTGACCTCCGTCGCGGGCGGTGGCGACACCGTCGCGGCGCTCAATCATGCCGGCGTGGCTGGCGATTTCAGCTTCGTCTCGACCGCCGGCGGTGCTTTCCTGGAATGGATGGAAGGCAAGGAGTTGCCGGGCGTGAAGGCGCTGATGGCCTGAACCGGATTGCGGGACCGGCCTGTGGAGAGTGGTCGGTCCGGCTCGACCGTGGACGCCGTGCAAGGGCGTCCTTTCCCCTAGACGTGCTGCCGGGAGGGCGGCGCATCCAACGAAGAGGTATGTGCAGATGCAGTTCGAGGACATGAAGGCGAAGATCGAGGGCGGCAACGGCTTCATCGCGGCGCTCGACCAGAGCGGCGGATCGACGCCCAAGGCGCTGAAGGGCTATGGCATCGAGGAAGATGCATGGGGCAGCGAAGAGGAGATGTTCGCACTGATCCACGACATGCGCAGCCGCATCATCACCGCGCCGGTCTTTTCGGGTGAAAAGGTGCTGGGTGCGATCCTGTTCGAGCGTACCATGGACGGTGAAGCGGGCGGCAAGTCCGTGCCGCAGGCGCTGATCGAGCGTGGCGTGGTGCCCTTCATCAAGATCGACAAGGGCCTGGAGGACGAAGCGAACGGCGTGCAGTTGATGAAGCCCAATCCGGGGCTCGACACGCTGCTGCACCGCGCCAAGGCGCTGGGCGTGTTTGGCACCAAGGAGCGTTCGGTGATCAACCTCGCCAATCGCGAGGGCATCGCCGCCGTGGTGAAGCAGCAGTTCGAGGTCGGACGCCAGGTTCTGGCCGCGGGCCTGGTCCCGATCATCGAGCCGGAAGTGAATATCAAGAGCCCTGAACGTGCCGAGGCCGACCAGATCCTGCTGGAAGAGATCCTTAAGAATCTCGACGCGCTGCCGGGCGACGACAAGGTGATGCTGAAGCTGTCGCTGCCGACCAAGGCCGGCCTGTTCGATCCGCTGGTCGATCATCCCCGCGTGCTGCGCGTCGTGGCGCTTTCGGGCGGTTTTTCGCGTTCGGAAGCCTGCAACGAGCTGGCCAGGAACCGCGGCATCATCGCCAGCTTCAGCCGTGCGCTGCTGAATGACCTGCGTCACCAGATGAGCGACGCCGAGTTCAACGCCTCGCTGGGCGAAGCGATCGACGAGATCCACGGCGCTTCGACCCAGAAGGCGGCCTGATCCATGATGACGGCCGCGAGCGCGGGTTAAGCGTTCGTGGCCGTCATACGGCCAAGGCGCAACGTGCTCCTGCGAAGGCAGGAACCCAGTTTCGACGCCAGTTAATGGCCGCAGCGGCTGAACAGGGCACTGACGAGCCGCCTGTCTCGTTCGAGTGCCTTCGCAGGAGCACGGTTCGGCTCCGGCAGGGCAAAGACTAACTGCCCTCCGTCAACTCCTTCAAGATGCGGGCATCGATTATCGCCTGCGCGTCATGATCGCCGCCATTTTCTCCGGGTAGAAGCGGCCGCGCCAATCCCGGTAATTCCATCCCGAACATCCCATCCTGATCATGCGGGAGGAACGCAGGCGAGGGCGGATCGGCTCCACCCTTTTCCAACGCCATCAAAAGCAGCTAAGGCGAAGCCCATGACCGACTTTACCGATGAAGAGCTGGCGCTCGATCCCGATTTTGCGGCCCGGTTCGACAGCAACGACCGGCGGCCGCCCTGTCAGCTCTATCTGATTTCCCCGCCGGCAATCGATACGGGCTTTGTCGGCAACCTTACCGCTGCCTTTGACGGCGGCGGGGTTGCGGCCTTCCAGTTGCGGTTGAAGGGACTGGACGAAGATGCCGTCGCCCGCGCCGCAGAGCCGCTGCAAAGGCTCTGCGCGGATCGGGACGTGGCCTTCATCATCAATGACAGCATGACGCTGGCAAAGCGCCTGGGCGCCGATGGCGTCCATCTGGGGCAGGGCGACGGCGATGCGCGTGAGGCGCGCAAGCTGCTCGGTCCTTCGGTGCAGATCGGCATCACCTGCCACGACAGCCGCCATCTGGCGATGGAGGCGGGGGAGGCGGGCGCAGACTATGTCGCTTTCGGTGCCTTCTTTCCCACGACCACCAAGGAAACGCTCCACCGGCCTGACCCGTCTATCCTGGGCTGGTGGACCGCATTGTTCGAACTGCCCTGCGTGGCGATCGGCGGGATCACGCCGGACAATGCCGCGCCGCTGGTGAAGGCCGGCGCGGATTTTCTGGCGGTGAGTTCGGCGGTATGGGCCCATCCGCAGGGGCCGCAGGCGGGCGTGGCGGCGTTCGGGCCGGTGCTGGCGCAGCCATAGTTTCTCCCGCTCCTGCCCTGGCAGGCGCATGTCAGGAAGGCGGCCAGGAAAGCAGGCAGGCAGCTTTCCCGCATTTCACGCGTTTTCTCTCCCGCAATAGGGCCACAACAGGGCCGAAATAGGGAGAGTATCGCCTTGAAAACCTGTCCGCTGATCCTGACGCTGCTCTGCGCGGCCTGCAATATGACGGTGACGGATGCGAATGACAGCGCGCCGGCCAAGCAGACGAAGGAGACCGCCTCGCGCCCGTCCGCGCCAGCCGGCGATCCCTACGCCTTCGTCATCCTGCCAGAGCCGGTCGGTGCGCCAGCGCGTGCGGATCGGGTGTTGCAGGCGCAGGTGGCGCTGGACAGGGCCGGCTTCTCGCCGGGCGTGCTGGATGGAAAGGAGGGCATGTCCTTCTCCACCGCGCTCAAGGGTTTTCAGGAGGCCAGGGGCCTGCCACCGACGGGGCAATATGATGACGCGACGGCAAAGGCCCTTCTGGGCGACAGGCCGCTTCCTGCCACCTGGCTGGTGAAGATACCCGCCGCCTTTGCCCGCGGCCCGTTCTATGCCATCCCCAGGGATCTCAACGATCAGGCGAAGCTGCCCGCGCTCGGCTATCGCAATCTGCTGGAAAAGCTGGCCGAGCGTTTCCACACCCGGCCGGAGGCGCTGGTCGCGCTCAACCCGCCGAACAGCAGGATCGGGCCAGGCGCCACGGTCCGCGTGCCCGCCATCGCCAACCAGCCTGTCGCCCGGATCGAGGGGGACGAGCGGGGATGGGGCGCGACGCTTGCGAGCCTTGCCGTCGCCCGGGACCAGCCGCAGGCCGACCATATCGTCGTCGACAAGTCGGACGGGGTGCTGAGGGCCTATGACGCCGACAATCGACTCATTGCCCAATTCCCCGCCACCATGGGGTCGCAGCACGATCCCCTGCCAATCGGAACGTGGGAAATCAAGGGATTGAGCCGCAATCCTGACTTCCATTATAATCCCAACCTGTTCTGGGATGCGGCCTCGACCGATCAGAAGGCGGTGTTGAAGCCTGGTCCCAACGGCCCTGTGGGCGTGGTGTGGATCGACCTTTCCAAACCGCATTACGGCATCCATGGCACGCCAGAGCCGCAGTTGATCGGGCGGACCGAAAGCCATGGCTGTATCCGGCTCACCAATTGGGATGCCGCCCGGCTGGCGCAGATGGTGAAGTCCGGCGTCAAGGCGGTATTCCAGCCATGAGGGCGCGCGGTTGGGCCGGTATCGGCCTGGCCGTGCTGGTCGGCGCTGCCGTGCTGCGCAGTTGCGTGCGGATCGTCCCGGCGGGAGCGCCCGAGCCGTCCCGTCCCGCGACGGTGCGGGCAGGGGGATTGCTGATCCCGGTCGAAGGCGTGCCGCCCTCCGCGCTCAACGACAGCTTCACCCAGGCGCGGGCAAGCGGCGCGCGCCCGCATGATGCGATCGACATCATGGCGGCGCGGGGCAGGGCGGTGCTGGCGGCGGCGGACGGACGGATCGAAAAGCTGTTCTGGAGCGGGGAGGGCGGGCGCACGATCTATGAACGGTCGGCGGACGGTCGGCGCATCTATTATTATGCGCATCTGGACAGCTATGCGCCGGGTCTCGCGGAAGGGCAGGCGGTAAGGCGCGGACAGCGCATCGCAAGCGTCGGCAGCACGGGCAATGCCGATCCGGCGGCGCCGCACCTGCACTTTGCGGTGCATGAAATGCGTCCGGGTGAACCCTGGCATGGGGGGCGGGCGATCAATCCCTATCCGTTGCTGGCGGATAGGCGATAGGCGCCGCCTCTTGCCCTTTTGCCCTCATCCATGTAAGGGCGCGGCCAGCCTCCAGAGGCCGGCTCTTTTCACCTTCAGACATATAGGCAGGCTCTTCCCATGAAGATCAGCGGCGTCGAGATTCGTCCCGGCAACAACATCGAATATGACGGCAGCCTCTGGCGCGCCGTGAAGATCCAGCATACCCAGCCCGGCAAGGGCGGCGCCTATATGCAGGTGGAACTGAAGAACCTCATCGACGGGCGCAAGAACAATGTCCGCTTCCGTTCCGCCGAGACGGTGGAGCGCATCCGCCTCGACACCAAGGATTTCCAGTATCTCTATGCGGAAGGCGACATGCTCGTTTTCATGGACACGGAAACCTATGAGCAGATCAACCTGCCCCAGGATCTGGTGGGCGACGCATCGGCCTTCCTGCAGGACGGCATGATGGTCATGCTGGAAATGTATGAGGAACGCCCGATCTCCGTGCAGCTTCCCGAAACGGTCGAGGCGACCGTCGTGGAGGCCGATGCCGTGGTGAAGGGGCAGACCGCTTCGGCGAGCTACAAGCCCGCCATCCTCGACAATGGCGTGCGCGTCATGGTGCCGCCGCACATCGTCACCGGCACGCGCATCGTCGTCGACGTGTATGAGCGCGAATATGTGAAGCGCGCGGATTGATATCCGATTCCCCCTCCCGCTGGCGGGAGGGGTCAAGGGGTGGGTGGCGAGCATAAGCGAGCTTCCTGCCCTTTCCGTTTTCAAAAAGGCCGCTGACCCGGCCGCCCACCCCCGGCCCCTCCCTCTGCGGGAGGGGGGAGACAAAAAAATGGTATCGCACTCGGGCCTCTTGACCGTCATGGAACGCGCCGCGCGCAAGGCAGGCTCCAGGCTGCGCCGCGACTTTGGCGAAGTCGAACATCTGCAGGTGTCGCGCAAGGGACCGGCGGACTTCGTGTCCAAGGCCGACCAGCAGGCGGAAAAGACGCTGGTCGAGGAATTGCAGAAGGCCCGGCCCGACTGGGGCTTCCTGCTGGAGGAAGGCGGCGAGATCGCCGGCGACCCCAACAAGCCGCGCTGGATCATCGATCCGCTCGACGGCACCAGCAATTTCCTCCACGGCATCCCGCACTTCGCGATCTCCATCGCAGTCGAGGAGCCGCTGTATGGCGGCAAGCGGGAGGTGACGACCGGCCTCGTCTATCAGCCGGTGACCGACGAAAGCTATTGGGCGGAAAAGAGCAGGGGCGCCTGGCGCCACGACCAGCGGCTGCGCGTTTCGGCGCGGCGTGATCTGGGTGATTGCCTGATCGCCACGGGCATCCCCTTCCTGGGACATGGCGATTTCGCGCAATGGACGCGCATATTCGGGGCGGTCGCTCCTTCGGTGGCGGGCATCCGGCGTTTCGGCGCGGCATCGCTGGACCTCGCCCATGTCGCCTCCGGTCGCTATGACGGCTTCTGGGAGAGCGGCCTTCAGCCTTGGGACGTCGCGGCGGGCCTGCTGATGGTGCGGGAGGCGGGCGGCTTCGTGTCCGACTTCCGCGGCGGTGACCAGCCGATCGAGCGCAAGGAAGTGATCGCCGGCAACGATGCCATCCACAGCAAATTGCATAAGTTGGTGGCTGGAGCGCTGCGCTGAGGCAGGGCCTTTGATAGCGTGAAGACATAGCAGCAATTGTTGCGAATCATTCTCATGCCTCCGGGCCTTGCTTCGCATATGCAGCGGGCCTAAAGCGCGGCCGTAAATCATTTTCGCCCAGGGGATTCCGTTGGTCGATCTAGCCCAATATCTGCCGATCCTGATCTTTCTCGGGATCGCCTTGCTGCTTTCTAGCGCGTTCGTGTTCCTGCCGATGCTGGTGGGGCGCCTTACCGGCGCGCATCAGCCCGACCCGGCCAAGCTCAGCGAATATGAATGCGGTTTCCCGGCGTTCGAGGAACCGCGCAGCCAGTTCGACGTGCGATTCTATCTCGTCGCGATCCTGTTCATCATCTTCGATCTGGAGGCGGCGTTTCTCTATCCCTGGGCGGTCAGCCTGCAGCAGATCGGCTGGGCCGGCTGGGCGACGATGATGATCTTCATAGCGGAGCTGGTGCTCGGCCTCGTCTATGCGTGGAAGAAGGGAGCACTCGATTGGGAGTAGAACTTGAGCGGCCCGCGCCTGGCACCCTGCTGCCCGCCGGAACCCAGCCCGACCAGGATTTCTTCAACGCGCTGAACAGCGAGGTGAGCGACAAGGGCTTCCTGGTCACCTCGACAGAGGAACTGTTCCAATGGGCCCGCACCGGCTCGCTCTGGTGGATGACCTTTGGCCTCGCCTGTTGCGCGGTGGAGATGATCCACGTCAACATGCCGCGTTACGACATGGAGCGCTTCGGCGCCGCGCCGCGCGCTTCCCCGCGCCAGTCCGACGTGATGATCGTGGCAGGCACCCTGTGCAACAAGATGGCTCCGGCGTTGCGCAAGGTTTACGACCAGATGTCCAATCCGAAATATGTGATTTCGATGGGCAGCTGCGCGAACGGGGGCGGCTATTATCACTACAGCTATTCGGTGGTGCGCGGCTGCGACCGCATCGTGCCGGTCGACATCTATGTGCCGGGTTGCCCGCCGACCGCGGAAGCCCTGCTCTATGGCGTAATGCAGCTGCAGCGGAAAATCCGCCGCATCGGGACGATTGAGCGCTGATATGGGTCATTCTGCTCCTAGAATCGCGACCATAGACGGGATCGCGCAGGAAATTGCCGGCCTGCTGGGATCGATGCTGGTAGAAACCGTCGACCATGCCGATGAGCTGAGCTTCACCGTCGTTCGGGAAAAGCTGGCGGACGCGATGGTCCTGCTGCGCGACCGCGCGCAATATCAGCAGCTGATGGAAATCGCCGGCGTCGACTATCCCGACCGCCCGGAGCGGTTCGAGGTCTGCTATCATCTGCTGAGCGTCACGCGGAACCACCGCGTTCGGGTCAAGGTACAGACCGATGAGGACATGCCTGTTCCCACCGTCACGCACATCTGGCCGGTCGCCGGCTGGCTGGAGCGGGAGGTGTTCGACATGTACGGCGTCATCTTCGAGGGCAATGCCGACCTGCGCCGCATCCTGACCGACTATGGTTTCAAGGGCCATCCGCAGCGCAAGGACTTCCCGCTGACCGGCTATGTCGAGATGTGGTATTCCGAAGAGGACAAGCGTGTCGTCTACAAGCCGGTGAAGCTGGCGCAGGATTTCCGCCAGTTCGATTTCATGAGCCCGTGGGAAGGCGCGCAATATGTGCTGCCGGGCGATGAGAAGGCGCCACAGGCGGCCGGTGCCCCGACGCCCGCCGCCGCTCCGCCGCCGCCCGCCGCTCCCAAGGGCGGCACGCCCAAGACGACCGATAAGCCAGGCGTCAGCGGGGCAGGGGAGCCGGCCGACAGCGAGGCGAACAAGAAGTCCGAGGACAAGGCCTGATGTCCGATTATCTGGAAAAGCTGGACCATGTTACCGATGCGGCGGACCCGTCGTTCGGCGATACGGAAATCCAGAACTATACGATCAACTTCGGTCCGCAGCACCCCGCTGCGCACGGCGTGCTGCGCCTGGTCATGGAGCTGGACGGGGAGATCGTCGAGCGCTGCGACCCGCATGTCGGGCTGCTGCATCGCGGCACCGAAAAGCTGATCGAATACAAGACCTATCTCCAGGCGCTGCCCTATTTCGACCGGTTGGACTATTGCTCCCCGCTGGGCATGGAGCATAGCTATGTCCTTGCCATCGAAAAGCTGCTGGACCTGGAAGTGCCGCTGCGCGCGCAATATCTGCGCGTGTTCTTCGCGGAACTGACCCGCATCTGCAATCACATGCTGAACCTCGGTTCGCACGTCATGGACGTCGGCGCGATGACGCCGAACCTGTGGCTGTTCGAAATCCGCGAGGATTGCCTCAACTTCTTCGAGCGCGCTTCGGGCGCCCGCATGCATGCGGCCTGGTTCCGTCCCGGCGGCGTGCATCAGGACGTGCCGCTCAAGCTGCTGACCGACATTGCCGACTGGCTCGATACCCGCCTGCCGCGCCTGTTCGAGGATGCGATGAGCCTGGTGGTCGACAACCGCATCTTCAAGCAGCGCAATGTCGACATCGCCGTGGTCAGCAAGGAAGATGCGCTGAAATGGGGCTTCTCCGGCCCGATGATCCGTGGTTCGGGCATCCCCTGGGACATCCGCAAGGCGCAGCCCTATGACGTCTATGACCGCATGGAGTTCGACGTTCCGGTAGGCACCAATTTCGACTGCTACGACCGCTTCATGGTTCGCGTCGAGGAAGTGCGCCAGTCCGCGCGGATCATGAAGCAGTGCCTGAACGAAATGCCCGAGGGGCCGGTGGCGAGCTTCGACCGCAAGGTGGTGCCGCCCAAGCGCGGCGAGATGAAGCGCTCGATGGAAGCGCTGATCCACCACTTCAAGCTCTATACGGAGGGCTTCCACGTCCCGGCGGGCGAAGTCTATGTCGCCACTGAAAGCCCCAAGGGCGAGTTCGGCGTCTATCTGGTCGCGGACGGCACCAACAAGCCCTATCGCTGCAAGATCCGCCCGACTGCGTTCAGCCATCTTCAGGCGATGGACTTCATGATGAAGGGCCACATGCTGGCCGATACGACCGCTGTCCTGGGCGCCATGGACATCGTGTTTGGAGAATGTGACCGCTAATGGCTGACGCAGTTCATATCCCGGACGAGGCCGAGACCCGCGCGCGCTGGGGCGCGTTCGCGTGGACGGCCGAAAATGCCGAGCAGGCGAAGAAGGTCATCGCCCGCTATCCCGCCGGGCGTCAGCAGTCGGCGGTGATGCCGCTGCTTGACCTCGCCCAGCGGCAGGTCGGCGCGGAAACCCGGACGCAGGGCTGGCTGCCGGTGCCGGTGATGGAATATATCGCCGACCAGCTCGAAATGCCCTATATGCGCGTTTACGAGGTCGCGACCTTCTACACCATGTACAACCTCGCGCCGGTCGGCCGCTACCATGTGCAGGTGTGCGGCACGACGCCCTGCATGCTGCGCGGTTCGGACGACGTGTTCTCCGCCTGCAAGAACAAGGGGCTGGTCAAGGGCGGTACCACGCCCGACGGTCTCTTCACACTGACCGAGGTCGAGTGTCTGGGGGCCTGCGCCAATGCGCCGATGGTCCAGATCAACGACGATAATTTCGAAGATCTGACCTATGACAGCATGAGCGCTATCCTCGACGATCTCGCCGCTGGCAAGCAACCGAAGATCGGGCCGCAGATCGAGCGTCAGACGAGTGCGCCGGAAGGTGGGCCGACGACCCTCAGGGAAATGGTCAGCGAAAATCACGATTATCGCGGCCAATGGAATGTGGGAGCGGAGGCATGAGCGACGTGATTGCGCCTCTCAGCGACAAGGATCGCATCTTCACCAACGTCTATGGCTTCCAGGACTGGGGCGTCGACGCGGCGATCAAGCGCGGCGATTGGGATAATACCAAGAAGCTGCTGGAAATCGGCCAGGACGAGATCATCGAGCGCATCAAGGCGTCCGGCCTGCGCGGCCGTGGCGGTGCGGGCTTCCCGACCGGCATGAAGTGGAGCTTCATGCCCAAGGAAAGCAGGGATGGTCGTCCGAGCTTCCTCGTCATCAACGCCGACGAGTCCGAGCCGGGTAGCTGCAAGGATCGGGAGATCATCCGCCACGATCCGCACAAACTGATCGAAGGCGCGCTGGTCGCCGGTTTCGCGATGCGGGCGCGCGCGGCGTACATCTATATTCGGGGCGAGTTCATCTACGAGGCGAAGGTGCTCTTCGCTGCCGTCGAGCAGGCCTATGAAAAGGGCTTCCTCGGCAAGAATGCCTGCGGTTCGGGCTATGATTTCGACGTCTTCGTCCATCGCGGCGCGGGCGCCTATATCTGCGGCGAGGAAACCGCGCAGATCGAAAGCCTGGAGGGCAAGAAGGGCCAGCCCCGGCTCAAGCCGCCTTTCCCGGCCGGCGCTGGCCTCTATGGCTGCCCGACCACGGTCAACAACGTCGAATCGATCGCGGTCGCGCCGACCATCCTGCGTCGCGGAGCCGCATGGTTCTCCAGCTTCGGGCGGGAGAACAACAAGGGCACCAAACTCTTCCAGATCAGCGGCCATGTGAACAAGCCCTGCGTCGTCGAGGAATCGATGGGCATCAGCTTCAAGGAACTGATCGACCGGCATTGCGGCGGCATTCGCGGCGGCTGGGACAATCTGCTGGCGGTGATCCCCGGCGGCTCCTCTGTGCCGCTGGTGCCGGCCAAGGAGATCATGGACGCGCCGATGGATTTCGACGGACTGCGGGCGCTGGGCTCGGGCCTTGGCACCGCCGCCGTCATCGTCATGGACAAGTCGACCGACATCGTCCGCGCCATTTCGCGCCTCTCCTACTTCTACAAGCATGAGAGCTGCGGCCAGTGCACGCCCTGTCGCGAAGGCACCGGCTGGATGTGGCGGGTGATGGAGCGGCTGCGCACCGGCGATGCCGACCAGAGCGAGATCGACATGCTGTTCCAGGTCACCAAGCAGGTCGAAGGCCACACCATCTGCGCGCTCGGCGACGCGGCGGCCTGGCCGATCCAGGGCCTGATCCGGCATTTCCGGCCTGAGATCGAGCGGCGGATCAATGAAAACAAGGGTAACGCCCCGGTCATGGAGGCAGTGGAGTAACCATGCCGAAGGTCAAAGTAGACGGCGTAGAACTCGAAGTTCCGGCGGGCGCGACGGTCCTCCAGGCCTGCGAGCTGGCGGGCAAGGAAATCCCGCGCTTCTGCTATCATGAGCGCCTCAGCATTGCGGGCAATTGCCGCATGTGCCTGGTCGAGGTGAAGCCTGGGCCGCCCAAGCCGCAGGCAAGCTGCGCGCTCCCCGCTGCCGAAAATCAGGAAATCTTCACCCAGACCGAGATGGTGAAGAAGGCGCGTGAGGGGGTGATGGAGTTCCTGCTCATCAATCACCCGCTCGACTGCCCGATCTGTGACCAGGGCGGCGAGTGCGACCTGCAGGACCAGTCGGTGGCCTATGGCCGTGGCGGCAGCCGCTTCGAAGAGAATAAGCGCGCCGTTACCGAGAAATATATGGGTCCGATCGTCAAGACGGTCATGACCCGCTGCATCCAGTGCACCCGCTGCGTGCGCTTTGCCGAGGAAGTCGCGGGCGTGCCGGAAATCGGCGCCATCTATCGCGGCGAGAATATGCAGATCACCACCTATCTCGAACATGCCGCCAAGAGCGAGCTGTCGGGCAATGTGGTCGATCTCTGCCCGGTCGGCGCGCTGACGTCGAAGCCCTATGCGTTCGAGGCGCGTCCCTGGGAACTGAAGAAGACCCATGCCATCGACGTGATGGACGCTGTCGGCACCAACATCCGCCTCGACAGCCGCGGCCGCCAGGTGCTGCGCGCCGTGCCGCGCATCAACGATGATGTGAACGAGGAGTGGGCGAGCGACAAGACCCGGCACAATGTCGACGGGCTGGTCCGCAAGCGTCTGGACAAGCCGTTCGTGCGCAAGGACGGCAAGCTGGTTCCGGTGACCTGGGCAGAGGCCTTTGCCGCCATCGCCGCGGTCCAGCATGGCGGCAGCGTTGCGGCGCTGGCGGGTGACCTGCTCGATTGCGAGACGATGTTCGCCGGCAAGCTGCTGGTCGAACGGCTCGGCGGCACCATGCTGGAAGGGCGTCAGACCGGCCTTGCCTATGACGTGTCCAGCC
The DNA here is from genome assembly GCF_040676415.1 of Sphingobium sp. LSP13-1-1.1. Classification (NCBI taxonomy): domain Bacteria; kingdom Pseudomonadati; phylum Pseudomonadota; class Alphaproteobacteria; order Sphingomonadales; family Sphingobiaceae; genus Sphingobium; species Sphingobium sp. LSP13-1-1.1. The sequence goes on from NZ_JBEGHU010000012.1 coordinate 144,015, forward strand.
TGAGCGCGGTCAACTTCAATACAACCCTGAACGGCATCGAGACGGCCGACGTCATCCTGCTGGTGGGCACCAATCTGCGCTGGGAAGCGCCGCTGGTGAACACCCGCATCCGCAAGGCGATCAAGAAGGGCGCCAAGGTCTTCGCTCTCGGCCCGCAGGTCGACCTCACCTACAAGGTCGAATGGCTGGGCAATGACGCCTCGCTGCTCGCGAAGCTTCCGCAAGCAGTGGTGGAAGCCTTCGGCAAGGCCGCGCGTCCGGCGATGATCGTTGGCGGCGGCGTGCTGGCCAAGGACGGCGCACATGGCGACACGCTGGCGCTGGTCGAAACGCTGGGCCTCATCAAGGATGGCTGGAACGGCTATAACGTCCTGCACTTCGCGGCGGCGCGCATGGGCGGGCTGATGCTCGGCTATGCGACGCAGGGCGGCGTCAAGGCGGTGGCGGCGGCCAAGCCGAAGCTGCTTTTCTCGCTCGGCGCGGACGAAGTCGACTATTCGGCGTTCGAGGACAGCTTCAAGGTCTATGTCGGCCACCATGGCGACAAGGGAGCGCATGCGGCGGACGTGATCCTGCCGGGCGCGAGCTATGCGGAGAAGGCAGGCACTTACGTCAACCTGGAAGGCCGCGTGCAGCGTGGCGAAAAGGCCGTGTTCGCGCCGGGCGACGCGCGCGAGGACTGGTCGATCCTGCGGGCCTTGTCGGAAGTGCTGGGCGCGACCCTGCCTTTCGACAGCTTCGAGGCTTTGCGCGCCGAAATGGCCAAGGCGGTTCCCGCGCTGGGCGTCGAGGGCCTGGCCGATTATGGCTGGTCCAGCCCCAGGCTTCCGACCGGCGCCACCGGTGAATTCGGTTCGCCGATCAAGGATTTCTACCTGACCAACGCCATCTGCCGCGCCAGCCCGACGATGCAGCAATGCTCGGCCGAACTGGTCCATGGCGAGACCTATGCGGAGGCCGCAGAGTGACCGCTTTCTTCCAAAGTCTCGGCCTCCCCTTTGAAGGCGCCTGGCTGCTTTCGACGATCATCGGCATTCTGGTGATTGCCCTGCCGCTGATGCTGGCGGTGGCGATGATCATCTATGCCGACCGCAAGATCTGGGCGGCCATGGCGCTGCGCCGTGGTCCCAACGTCGTCGGTCCCTTTGGCCTGCTCCAGTCCTTCGCGGACGGCGCAAAGGTCTTCCTTCAGGAAACCATCATCCCGTCGGCCGCGAACCGCGCGCTCTTCCTGATCGCGCCGATCATCACCTTCACGGTGGCGCTGATCGCCTGGGCGGTGATCCCGTTCCAGGTCGGCGTGGTGGTCGCCAACATCAATGTCGGACTGCTCTACATTCTGGCCGTCAGCTCGCTTGGCGTGTACGGCATCGTGCTGTCGGGCTGGGCGTCCAACTCCAAATATCCCTTCTATTCCGCGATCCGCGCCAGCGCGCAGATGATCTCCTATGAAGTCTCGATCGGCTTCATCCTGGTCTGCGTCGTGCTCTGGGCCGGCAGCTTCAACCTGACCGCGATCGTCGAAAGCCAGAAGGGCTATTATGGCTTCCTGAACGGCAACGGCTTCAACCCGCTGCTCTTCCCGATGGCGATCATGTTCCTGATCTCCGCCATGGCGGAAACCGGCCGCGCGCCGTTCGACCTGACCGAAGCGGAATCGGAACTCGTCGCGGGTTACCAGACCGAATATTCGTCCATGGCCTTCGCGCTCTTCTGGCTCGGCGAATATGCGAACGTCATCCTGATGTGCGCGCTCAACGCGATCCTCTTCTGGGGCGGCTATCTGCCGCCGCTCGACTGGGCGCCGCTTTATTATGTGCCGGGCATCATCTGGCTGCTCGCCAAGATCGCCTTCTTCTTCTTCGTCTTCTCCTGGGTGAAGGCGACGGTGCCCCGCTACCGTTACGACCAGCTGATGCGGCTGGGTTGGAAGATCTTCCTGCCGACCTCGCTCTTCTTCGTCTTCCTGGTTTCGGGCTTCCTCATGTTCACGCGTTACGGAGGCGCTCAATGAGCCTCGGCTACTACGTCAAATCCTTCACCCTCTGGGAGTTCGTGAAGGCGCACGCCCTGACCTTGAAATATTTTTTCAAGCCCAAGGCGACGATCAACTACCCCTATGAGAAGAACCCGATCTCGCCGCGGTTCCGGGGCGAGCATGCGCTGCGCCGCTACCCCAATGGGGAAGAGCGCTGCATCGCGTGCAAGCTGTGCGAGGCCATCTGCCCGGCGCAGGCGATCACCATCGAGGCGCAGCCGCGCGAGGACGGCAGCCGTCGCACCACGCGCTACGACATCGACATGACCAAGTGCATCTATTGCGGCTTCTGTCAGGAAGCCTGCCCGGTGGACGCGGTCGTCGAGGGTCCGAACTTCGAATTCTCGACCGAAACCCGCGAGGAGCTGATCTACGACAAGGCCAAGCTCCTTGAAAATGGTGACAAGTGGGAGCGCGCGATCGCCGCGAACCTTGCCGCCGATGCACCCTACCGTTAAGCCGCAGCCGCCGAAGGGGAACATGATCCTGTGATTCACGTGCTTGCCTTTTACCTGTTCGCCGCGATCGTGGTGTGCAGCGGCGCGCTTACGATCCTGTCGCGCAATCCGGTTCATTCGGTGCTGTGGCTGATCCTCGCTTTCTTCAACGCGGCGGGGCTGATGGTCCTGCTGGGTGCTGAATTCATCGCGATGCTGTTGGTCATCGTCTATGTAGGGGCGGTCGCCGTGCTGTTCCTGTTCGTGGTCATGATGCTTGACATCGACTTCGCCGAACTGCGTGCCGGTTTCGTTGATTATCTTCCCTTCGGGCTGCTGATCGCGCTGGTGCTGCTGGCGGAGATCGTGCTGGGCATCGGCCTCTGGCGTGCCGGGCCCATCGAACTGGCGCAGCGCGCGGCGCCGATGAAGCCGGAGCTCAGCAATATCCAGGCGATCGGGACGCTGCTCTATACGCGCTACATCTTCCTGTTCGAAGCGGCGGGCATAGTCCTGCTGGTGGCGATGATCGGCGCGATCGTGCTGACCCATCGTGCCCGTGGCGGCGTGCGCGGCCAGAACATCGCCCGCCAGAATCGCCGTCGTCCCGAAGACGCCGTGCGTAACGTCAATCAGCCAGTCGGGCAGGGGGTGGAGCTGTGATCGGCCTTCAGCACTATATGGTGGTCAGCGCGATCCTCTTCGTGATGGGGGTGCTGGGCATCTTCATCAACCGCAAGAATGTCATCATCATCCTGATGGCGATCGAGTTGATCCTGCTCAGTGTGAACATCAACCTTGTCGCCTTCAGCGCCTTCCTCGGCGATCTGGTCGGACAGGTGTTCAGCATGTTCGTGCTGACCGTCGCGGCGGGTGAGGCGGCCATCGGCCTTGCCATCCTCGTCATCTATTTCCGCGGTCGCGGCACCATCGCCGTCGACGATGTCAATCGGATGAAGGGCTAAAGCTCGATGATCCAGCTTATCGTCCTTCTCCCCTTGCTGGCTGCTGCCATCGCCGGCCTTGGCAACAAGGCGCTTGGCAAATTGCCGGCGAAGATCGTCACCACCGGCGCGCTCTTTGCCTCCTGCGCGATGAGCTGGCCGATCTTCATCAGCTTCCTGACCGGCCATGCCGAACCCTATGTGGCGCCGGCCTTCACCTGGATCCAGTCAGGCAGCTTCGACGCGCAATGGGCCCTGCGGGTCGACACGATGACCGCGGTCATGCTGGTGGTGATCACCAGCGTGTCGAGCCTCGTCCACCTCTACAGCTGGGGCTATATGGAGGAGGAGCCGGACCAGCCGCGCTTCTTCGCCTATCTGTCGCTCTTCACCTTCGCGATGCTGATGCTCGTGACGGCGAACAACCTGCTTCAGATGTTCTTCGGCTGGGAAGGCGTGGGCCTTGCCTCCTATCTGCTGATCGGCTTCTGGTTCCGCAAGCCATCGGCCAATGCCGCCGCGATCAAGGCGTTCGTCGTCAATCGCGTCGGTGACCTTGGCTTCATGATGGGGATTTTCGGTACCTATCTGGTGTTCAACACCATCTCGATCCCGGAAATCCTTGCGGCAGCGCCCTCCATGGCGGGTTCGACCATCGGTTTCCTCGGTCACCGTTTCGACACCATGACCGTGCTTTGCCTGCTGCTGTTCATCGGCGCGATGGGCAAGTCGGCGCAGCTTGGCCTCCACACCTGGCTGCCAGACGCGATGGAAGGCCCGACCCCGGTGTCGGCGCTGATCCACGCCGCGACCATGGTGACCGCTGGCGTGTTCATGGTGTGCCGCCTGTCACCCATGTTCGAAACCTCGCCGACGGCGTTGGGTTTCGTGACCTTCATAGGCGCGGCGACCTGCCTGTTCGCGGCGACCGTGGGTACGGTGCAGAACGACATAAAGCGCGTCATCGCCTATTCGACCTGTTCGCAGCTTGGCTATATGTTCTTCGCGGCGGGCGTCGGCGCCTATGGCGCGGCGATGTTCCACCTCTTCACCCATGCCTTCTTCAAGGCGTTGCTCTTCCTGGGCGCCGGTTCGGTCATCCACGCGATGCACCATGAGCAGGACATGCGTTACTATGGCGCACTTAGGAAGGAGATCCCGATCACCTTCTGGACGATGACGCTGGGCACGCTCGCCATCACGGGCGTCGGCATCCCGCTGGCCGGTTATGGCTTTGCCGGCTTCTATTCGAAGGATGGCATTCTCGAAGCGGCCTATGCTTCGGGCGGATCGGGCGTTGGCGCCTATCTGGTCGGCGTGTTCGCGGCTTTGCTCACCAGCTTCTACAGCTGGCGCCTGGTGTTCCTGACCTTCTTCGGCAAGCCTCGCTGGGCCGCTTCGGAACATATCCAGCATGCCGTCCACGGCCATCATGAGGGTGTGGACGAAGAGGACGGCCATGGTCACGATGCCCATGCCCACGGTCATGACGATCATGACCACCATGCTCATGAGCAGACCGGCACGGCGGGCTATCATCCACACGAAAGTCCGTGGGTGATGCTGATCCCGCTGGTGTTGTTGAGCCTGGGCGCGGTGTTTGCCGGCTTCCTCTTCCATGACCAGTTCATCGGTCCGGAAGGCGGCATCGAGTTCTGGAAGGGCGCGCTCGCGTTCGACAGTCACCTGATGCATGCGAGCCATGAAGTTCCGACCTGGGTCAAATTCGGTCCCTTCGCGGTGATGATCACCGGCCTCGCGATCGCCTGGCTGAGCTACATTAAGAACACCGACTGGCCGCGGCGTTTCGTCGCCACCTTCGGCGCGCTGTACCAGTTCCTGCTCAACAAATGGTATTTCGACGAGCTGTACCATTTCCTGTTCGTCAAGCCTGCCTTCGCCATCGGCCGCTTCTTCTGGAAGTTCGGTGATGTGGGCTTCATCGATCGCTTCGGCCCGAATGGTCTGGCTGCGCTGGTCGTGCAGGGCAATAAAGTCACCCGTCGGCTTCAGTCCGGCTACCTCTACACTTACGCGCTGGTGATGCTGATTGGCCTCGCCGCGGCCGCAACCTGGGCGATGACACGATAATGGACGGCTTCCCCATCCTTTCCCTGATGATGGCAGTGCCGATGGCGGGGGCCATCGCCTGTCTCTATGCAGGAGCCAGTCAGGCGCGTTTGATCGCGCTGGTGGCGACGCTGGTCGATCTCGTCCTGGGCGTCGTGCTCTGGATGAATTTCGACCAGTCGGGCACGGCGGCCCAGTGGCAGTTCCAGGAATATGCGCCGATCTTCGGCCGCTTCGCCTGGGCGTTGGGCATCGATGGCATCGCGCTGGTGTTGATCATGCTGACGGTGTTCCTGATGCCGATCTGCATCGGGGCGAGCTGGCTCGCGATCGAGAAGCGCGTCGGCGAATATATGGCGGCCTTCCTGTTCATGGAGGTGCTGATGATCGGCGTCTTCACGGCGCAGGATCTCTACCTTTTCTATATCATGTTCGAAGCCGGCCTGATCCCGATGTACCTCATCATCGGCATCTGGGGCGGGGCGGATCGCATCTACGCTTCGTACAAATTCTTCCTCTACACGCTGCTCGGCTCGGTGCTGATGCTGATCGCGATGATGTGGATGGTGCATGAAGCGGGCACGACCGACATCCCGACATTGATGGCCTATAATTTCGATCCGCATGTCCAGGTCTGGCTGTGGCTCGCCTTCTTCGCCAGTTTCGCGGTGAAGATGCCGATGTGGCCGGTCCACACCTGGCTTCCCGACGCGCACGTGCAGGCGCCGACGGCGGGGTCGGTCATTCTGGCCGGTGTGCTGCTGAAAATGGGCGGCTACGGCTTCATCCGCTTCTCGCTGCCGATGTTCCCCGAAGCGTCCGCGCAACTCGCGCCGCTGGTCTGGGGCCTCTCGATGGTCGCGGTCGTCTATACCAGCCTCGTCGCGCTGGTTCAGTCCGACATGAAGAAGCTGATCGCCTATTCGTCGGTCGCGCATATGGCCATCGTCACCGTCGGTCTGTTCGCGTTCAACCAGGCGGGCATCGAAGGCGCGATGATGGTGATGCTGGGCCATGGCCTGGTGTCGGGCGCGCTCTTCCTCTGCGTCGGCGTCATCTACGACCGGCTGCATACCCGCGAGATCAGCCGTTATGGCGGCCTCAGCATCAACATGCCGAAATATGCGGTTCTGTTCATGCTGTTCACCATGGCGTCGGTCGGTTTGCCGGGCACCAGCAACTTCGTGGGCGAATTCCTCTCGCTGATGGGCATCTATCAGGCGTCGAGCTGGGTCGCACTGGTCTGCACCACCGGCATCATTCTGGGCGCGGCCTATATGCTCTATCTCTATCGCCGCATCTGCTATGGCGAGCAGAAGAATGCGGACGCGGCCGCCATGCCCGATCTGTCGATGCGCGAAGTCTGGCTGCTGGCGCCGATTGCCGCCGCTGTGCTGTGGATGGGCATCTATCCCGAGAGCTTCTTGGCGCCCATGCGGTCTGACATCCGTGCGCTGGAAGCGCGCATCGCCTCTGCCGCGCCTGCGGGAGACTCCAAGATCAAAATGGGTCCGGCCATCCCGGCTGCGGAGGCCCATCATGAAGAAGCTGCTGCCGCGCATGGGGAGGCGCACTGATGATTGATTCCGCTTCCCTTCTGGCAGTCCTGCCGGAACTCATCCTGACGGCCGGTGGCCTGATCCTGATGCTGATCGCGGCCTATGGCGGTGATGCGACGGCCCGCGTCATCAACTGGCTGTCGGTGCTGACGCTGGCGGTTGCGGGCGTGGCGCTGTCCTGCTCGCTCGCCCATGGGCCCGTGGCCTTTGACGGGCTGGTGCGGGCCGACGCCTTCTCGGTCTTTGCCAAGGCGCTGATCTATGGCGCAGCGGCGGCGGCGATCCTGCTGGCGCCTCGCTATTTCATCACCGGCGGGGCGCTGCGTCCCGAATATCCGATCCTGATCCTCTTCGCCGCCATCGGCATGGGGATGATGGTGTCGGCAGGCGACATGCTGACGCTCTATGTCGGCCTCGAAATGAACAGCCTTGCCTCCTATGTGCTGGCGAGCTTCATGCGTCAGGATGAACGCTCCTCCGAAGCGGGCCTCAAATATTTCGTTCTCGGTTCGCTGGCGAGCGGCATCCTGCTCTACGGCATTGCGCTGCTCTACGGTTTCACCGGCAGCACCGCGTTCGACGGCATTGCGGTCGCGCTGGGCGATGGCGTGTCGAAGGGCGAGCTGTTCGGCCTGGTGTTCGTGCTCGCGGGCCTGGCGTTCAAGATCAGCGCCGTGCCGTTCCACATGTGGACGCCGGACGTGTACGAAGGCGCGCCGACGCCGGTCACGACCTTCTTCGCCAGCGCGCCGAAGGTTGCGGCCATGGGCCTCACCGTCCGCGTCGCGATAGAGGCGCTCGGTCCGGCCGGACTTGACTGGCAGCAGGTGGTGATCTTCGTGGCGCTCGCCTCGATCCTCTTCGGCGCGGTCGCGGCTATCGGCCAGACCAATATCAAGCGCCTGATGGCCTATTCGTCGATCAACAATGTCGGCTTCGCGCTGATCGGTCTCGCTGCCGGGACGCCTGCCGGCGCGGCGGCGACGATGAGCTATATGGCGATCTACGTGGTCATGACCATCGGCGGTTTCGCCTGCATCCTGCAGATGCGCGATGCGGATGGCCGTCCGGTCGAGACCATTGCAAGCCTTGCCGGCCTGTCGCGCTCCCGCAAGGGACTGGCGGCGGCGCTGGCGATCTTCATGTTCTCCATGGCTGGCATTCCGCCGCTCTTCGGCTTCTGGGCGAAGTTCCTGGTGTTCGACGCGGCAGTGGCGGCCGGCCTGACGGCACTGGCCGCCTTCGGCATCGCCATGTCGGTGATCGGCGCCTTCTATTATCTGAAGGTCATCAAGACGATGTATTTCGATGAGCCGGCAGCGCCCTATGAAGCGCGCGGCGGTGCTGTCGAGAATATCATCCTGACGGCATGCGCCGCGGTGATCGTCCTTGGTTACTTCCTCAATCCCGTCCTCGACAAGGCGAGCGCGGCGGCAGCGGCGTCGCTGTTCTGACCGAGCTTCGCTTCGTTGCGGAGACTGGCTCCACCAATGCCGACATGCTTGCATTGGTGGGGCAAGGCGCTTCTGAGGGCTGTTGGCTGCGCGCGGGGCGGCAGACCGGCGGACGCGGTCGAATGGGACGCCATTGGGAAAGTCCTGAAGGCAATCTCTACTGCTCGACCGTGATCCGCCTGCGAGATGGCGATCCCCCGCCGCATACGCTGGCCCTGGTCGCGGCCAATGCTGTCCATGCCCTGCTGGCGCCGCTTTGCGCGGGAGAAGTGCGGATCAAATGGCCCAATGACGTGCTGGCCGACGGCGCGAAGATCGCCGGTATCCTGCTCGAACGGACCGGCGATGCCGTTGTCGCCGGGATTGGCATCAATGTAACGGGGCATCCGGTCGGACTGGACCGGCCAGTGACCAGCCTCCTTGCGCAGGGAATGCCGGATGGCGACGCGGCCGCGCTGCAGGTCCGGCTTGCCGAGCTTTTTGCCCATTGGCTGGCGATCTGGCGGGTGCAGGGGCTGGATCCGGTGCGCGCGCACTGGCTGGCCAACGCGCATCCCGCCGGCACGCTGATGCGGGTGGTGCCGCCCGACGGCGCGACGGTCGAAGGCAGCTTCGATACCCTTGACCGCGACGGCATGCTGATCCTGCGCTTGGCGAACGGTGAGAGCCGTGCCATTCATGCCGGCGATATCCTTCTCATCTGACATCGGGGATCGGCCATGCTTCTCGCGATCGACGCGGGTAACACCAATGTGGTTTTTGCGCTGCTCGAAGGGCGGGATATACGCGCCCGCTGGCGGATCGCGACAGATCCCCGGCGCACCGCCGACGAATATGCGGTGTGGTTGAACCAGCTTCTGATGCTGGAAGGCTACAGGATCGCGGATGTCGAGGCGGTGATCATAGCGACCGTCGTCCCGCGCGCGCTGCATAACCTCCAGGTGCTGGCGGAGAAATATTTCAAGACGACGGCGCTTCTTGCGGGCCAGGCGCCAGTGGAGTGGGGCATTCAACTGGACGTCGCCGAACCGGCGTCGGTCGGCGCGGACCGGGTTGTAAATGCCATCGCCGCGCACCATCTTCATGCCGAAGACCTGATCGTCATCGATTTCGGCACGGCCACGACCTTCGACGTCATCGACTATCACGGCGCCTACAAGGGCGGCATCATCGCGCCGGGCATCAACCTGTCGCTGGACGCGCTGGTTGCTGCGGCCGCGAAGTTGCCGAAGATCGCGATCGCCCCGCCGGAAAACCGATCGGTCATCGGCCGCACCACGGAAGCGCAGATGCATATCGGCGTATTCTGGGGATATGTGGCGATGATGGAAGGGCTGGTCGCTCGTATTCGCGCCGAAATCGGCCGTCCTTCGAAGGTGATTGCAACCGGGGGCCTCGCGGTCCTCTTCGACGACAATAGCGATATTTTCGATGCGATCGCGCCCGATCTCACGATCCAGGGCCTCGCATTGCTGTATGAACGGAGTTTGAAATCAGAATGACACCTGGAAATGAGCTGATCTTCCTGGCCCTTGGCGGTTCGGGGGAGATTGGCATGAACGTCAATCTATATGGTTGCCAGGGCAAATGGGTGATGGTCGACCTGGGCCTGACCTTTGCCGATCCCGCTTATCCCGGCGTGGAACTGGTGCTGCCGGACCTGAGCTTCATCGAGGATCGGAAGGATGACCTGCTGGGCATCGTCCTGACCCATGGGCATGAGGACCATATCGGCGCCATACCCTATCTCGCGGCGGATCTCGGCGTGCCGCTCTACGCGACGCCGTTCACCGCGGGGCTGATCCGGCTGAAGCTGGAAGAGGAAGGGCTGACGGCGGAGGTCGAACTCAACGTCATCGACAATGAGGGGAGCTTCGCGCTGGGGCCGTTCGGTTTCCGCTATGTGCCGCTTGCCCACTCGATTCCCGAGGGCAATGCGGTGCTGATCGACACGCCTTTTGGAAAGGTCTTCCACACCGGCGACTGGAAGCTGGATGAGACGCCGCTGCTGGGCCAGCCCTCGACACCGGAGGAATTGACGGCGATCGGCGACGAGGGCGTGCTGGCGCTGGTGTGCGACAGCACCAATGTCTTCAATCCGGAGGCGAGCGGGTCGGAGGGCGATGTCCGCGAAGGACTGATGGAGACGATCAGGGGCGCGAAGGGGCGCGTGCTTGTCACCACCTTCGCCTCCAATGCCGCCCGCCTGCAGACCCTGGGTGAGGTCGCCAACACCGTCGGGCGCAAGCTCTGCGTGGCCGGGCGCTCGCTCGACCGGATCATCTCGACGGCGCGGACGGCTGGCTATCTCCGGGATTTTCCGCCCACCGTCGATTGGGACGATGCCATGGCCCTGCCGCATGATGAGGTGATGATCATCGCCACGGGCGGGCAGGGGGAGGCGCGGGCGGCCTTGTCGCGCATCGCCTTCGACAGCCATCCGATCAAGCTGGGCGAGGGCGATCTGGTCGTCTTCTCCTCCAAGCAGATTCCGGGCAATGAAATCGCCATCGGCCGCATCCAGAACGCGCTGGCGGCCAAGGGCGTGCTGATGGTCACCGACCGCCAGGCGGAGGTCCACGTATCGGGCCATCCGGGGCGGCCGGAGCTGGAGGCCATGTATCGCTGGGTGCGGCCGCAGATATTGCTGCCGGTCCATGGCGAGCGGCGGCATATGGCGGAACAGGCCCGCCTGGGCCTGGCGAGCGGCGTGCCCCGTGCGGTGGTCCAATCCAATGGCGATGTGCTGCGGCTCGCGCCCAACGGGCCGGAGATTATCGGCAATCAGGGGACAGGGCGACTGGTGCTGGATGGCGACGTCATCCTGCCGGCTGACGGCGCGACGATGAACGAGCGGCGCAAGGTCGCGCTGCATGGCCAGATCAGCGTCGCGGTGGCGCTGGACGGCAAGGGCAGGGTCATCGGTTCTCCGGCCTTGCGCACCCAGGGCGTGCCTGTGGAGGAAGACAAGGCCGCCTTTCTTGAGGAAGCTGCCGAAGAGGCGGCGGGCGCCATTGCCAAGGGATCGCAGGAAGAAGAGGCGCTTCGCGAGCGCGTAAGGCTGGCGGTACGGCGCACCGCGACGCGCTGGACCGGCAAGAAGCCGGTGGTGGACGTGCTGCTCATTAGGGCCTAAGCCTGCGCCCATGAACTGGTATGCCAGCTTTGCGATATATATATTGTTCTGGGTGATCAGCGCCTTCATCGTGCTGCCCTTCGGCATCCGCACGCCCGATGAAACGGGTGAGGTCCTGCACCCGGGACAGGCGGACAGCGCGCCGAGCAATTTCCGCCCCGGCAGCGTGGCGATTCGCGCGACGATCCTCTCGGCTGCCCTGTTCGGCCTCTATTACGCCAATTATGTCGAAGGCTGGGTCACGCTGGAGCGCTTCACGCATATCAGCTGAAAGTCAGGCTGACGCCGCCTGATCAAGCGCCCTGAGCGAGTGCCGCCAGGAAATTCAGCCGGCGGCGATCACCATCATGTGCATCCGCGCCCTTATGCGGAAGCCAAGCGTTTCGTAGAGCGCCACTGTCGCCTCATGCGCGGCATAGGCGTGGAGGAACGGCGTTTCGCCGCGTTGCAGCATGGCGCGAGCGACGACCTGCATCAGCCCTTTCGCATGACCCCGTCCGCGATGCTCGGGATGGGTGCAGACGCCGCTGACCTCGGCAAAGCCCGGCACGCGCATCCGCTCGCCGGCCATGGCGATCAGCCTGCCTTCTTCCCTGATACCGACGAAACGGCCAAGACGATGGGTGAGGGGCAGGAACGGCCCCGGCTTCGTCATCAGGGCAAGGGCACGCATCTCCGCGGCATCCTGGTCAGTCAGAACGGCCGATTCCAGGGCAGGGGCCTCGCCGGCAATATCTTCCGCTACCATCTGCGCCAGCATCGCCTCCCGGATCAGGCGCGTACCCGGTGGGGGGCTTTGCGGCTCGGGTTCCACGATCCACAACTCGCCCCCTTCGGGCACCAGGGCAGCCAGCGCCGCCTGCGCTGCGGGGCTGCCGTCGGCCGCGGCGGCGAATGGGCCATAACGCGGGTCGATCCGCAGCGCGAACCCATCCCCTTCGGCCAATGACGCCCAGCCGCTGTTGAGGGCGTGCCAGATGGGGCGGTGAAGAGGATGGAATGACATGATGGCGCCATTTTCCTGGTTGGAGTCGGGGAAAGCAAGCCCTTGCTGCATCACCCTGCCGGATCATCCTCAATGCCCGATCGATTCCGTAACGATCCCCTTTTTTCCGGCACTTCCGGGCGCGCCGATTTACCAAATGGAAATCATGTTTGGGCAATGGTGGTGCCAACGTGTCACGCCCTGGACGAAACTTGATCGCATTCTTGCGCGGGCGCATGACGCCCGACACTCAGCAAAGTGCTGAAGTGCAAGCGAATCTCGTCAAATCTCTCTACGCTTCCCCGGCTTCCCTGATGATCGGCGCGGTCGCCGGCGGTGCGCTTGGGCTGGTGATTGCCTGGCACGCGCACCTCACCGCCATCACCGTGATCGCGATCCTGATCTGCCTCGTCGGCCTCAGCCGGTCGATTTCGGCGGTGTATTTCCAACGACAGCTTGCCCACCAAACAGGCGTGACACAGCCGATCTGGGGTCTGGCTTATGAATTGGGAGCATGGTGCTACGCCGCGCTTCTGGGCATATTGACGTTCGCGACCTTGCTCATGTCGCCGGATGCCACGCTCCATGTTCTGGCCGTTTGTCTGGTGGCATCCTATTCCGGTGGTATCTCCGGTCGTAATGCGGGTCGCATTCATGTTGCCGTGGGCCAGACATGTCTCTCTTTGCTGCCAACATCGCTGGGCCTCGTTCTTGCAGGAGGGATCGGCTATAAAGTTCTTGGAATCCTTTGCTTTTTGATGATCTTCGCCATGGCGGACATCACCAAGACGACGCACCGCATCGTGCTGGAGGCGTTGCAGGGCAAATATGAGAAATCCCAGCTCGCCACCAAGTTCGAGCGGTTGGCCCGGTTCGACAGCCTGACCGGCGTCGAAAATCGCATGGCGATGCAGATGCGGCTGCGCGAACTGTTCGACGGACGACGATCCAGTCACGATCCGATGGCGGTGTTCTGGATGGATCTCGATCGCTTCAAGGAAATCAACGACTCCCTTGGACATATGATCGGCGACCAGCTCTTGTGCAGGGTCGCCGAAAGACTGTCTCAAGCGCTGGACGGGCGCGGTCATGTCGCGCGCTTTGGCGGAGACGAATTTGTGCTGATCTGTCCGGACGCGGACCGGCAGGATGCAGAACTGATCGCCCGCGATGTCATGGGGGAATTCACCCATGACTTCGACGTGGGCGGCTATACGCTGGGCGTGACTGCCTCCATGGGGATAGCCGTAGCGCCGGGCGACGGCAGCGATGGCGATGAATTGCTTCAGCATGCGGACATGGCGCTCTACCAGGCGAAGCATGCCGGGCGAAATCGTCACGCGCATTTCACCTGGTCGATGAAGGAGCGGCAGAACCGGACCTATGAGCTGGAAATGGGTCTGCGCAGCGCCATGGCGAACAATGAACTTATGCTGCACTATCAGCCGATCTTCGATACGAAGACGGGCAAGATCGCGATCTGCGAAGCGTTGATGCGCTGGGACCATCCGACGCTTGGCCGCATTTCTCCGGCGGAGTTCATTCCTATCGCGGAAAGCTGCTCGATGATCGAGCCGATCACTGCCTGGGCGTTGGAACGAGCCTGCCAGGACGCGATGGAATGGGATGAGAACGTCCGCGTCGCGGTCAATATATCCCCGGCGCTGATCAAGAGTGACGGCCTGCCCCGTGCGGTGATCGCGGCGTTGATGCTATCGGGGCTGAAGGCTCGCCGGCTCGAGCTGGAAGTGACCGAGTCGATCTTCCTGGAGGATAGCGGCCGGACCAACCTCATCCTGTCCGACCTCCAGCGCATTGGCCTGCGGCTGGCGCTGGACGATTTCGGGACGGGCTATTCCTCCCTCGGCTATCTGCGGGACTATGCCTTCGACACGATCAAGGTCGACCAGAGCTTCATGCGCGGCGTGGATGGCAATTCACGCCACAGGGCGATCGTCCAGTCGGTTGCCTATCTGGCCCATTCTCTGGACGTGGAAACGGTGGCCGAGGGGATCGAGACCGATGATCAACTGCGCTGCGCCCGTGAGATGGGCTTCACCAATGTCCAGGGCTTCGTGCTGAGCCGGCCGATTCCCGCAGCGCAGGTGCTGAGGATGATGCAGAGCATGGATAGCGAGAGCGGCAGCATTGCCATGCTGCAGGACAGGCGCCGCGCCTGATCCTATCTGTGCAAGCGGGTCTGGGCCGAAGCCAGGCGGCGCATCATCCGCACGCTCTTCAGGTCGAGCTTGAGCGCCGTGGCGGCCCAGTTCTCGACAATGTCCTTTAGTTCCTCATATTCCAGGGGATGAACGCGCCGGCCCGCCTGGAACACGCCAACATGACCGGCGTGGTGAGGCAGGGTGGCGGCTATATAGTCGCGCACGGCCTGTTCGCCCTCGCCATCCTCCACCAACGTGTGGACGATGCCCATGTCGTACATCTCCTGCGCGGTGAAGACCTTGCCTGACAGGATCATCCGTTCGGCCGCAATTCGACCCAGCTTGCGTGACAGGATGGAATATGCCCCCATGCCGGGGAAGAGGCCAAACAGCATTTCGGGCAGGCCGAAGCGCGCGCTGCGTTCGGCAATGGCGACATCGAAGCAAAGCAAGGCTTCGAAGCCGCCGCCCAGGGCATCTCCCTGCGCCAGTGCAATCGAGACGACGGGCAGGTCACCATTGCGCCAGGTGCGATGCACCACATCAATGCAGGCATGGCCATAGTCGACGAGGCCGGGCAGATCCCCGCGCTCAATGCAGCCGGCGAACAGTTCCAGGTCTCCGCCCAGGTTGAAAACGCCGGGAAAGCGGGAACCCGCGACCATATACTTTACCGGCAGCTTGCCTGCGTCGAAGAGTCGCTTTGTCTCCACGTACCAATAGCGCACGTCCCGTAACATGGCGGGGCTGAAATTCGGTCGATTCGTAGGTGTCATGAACGCCCAGAGCGTGGCCGCATCGGGCTCCCATCTGACATCGATCTGGCCCAGGTCGAACATCGAAGACGTGCCGATATCCGGCGCGGTCACCAGGCTTTCCGTTACGGCAACCAAGGCCGCATCCTCCTCTGCCGGAAGATGGGCGGGCGTCAGGTCATCCATATGTTCGCGCGCGGAATTAAATCGCCCGGAATCAACCATATGAGCCCCCAAATTACGACTGCCAGCAAACAAAACAGGGTTGCGGCGCTTATGCAATCGCGGCGGTGCAGATTGTTCCGGAATTAACCAATTAATCGGCGCAAGTTGCGAAAACATCACGTTATATCAGCATTTAATCGCTAAAAGTTGTATTTATGCAACATTCACGTCATGGGGGCAAGCGACCGAAAATCGCTTCAGCCTTTTGTTAACCTTTATTAATTACCCCTCCGAGTCATGAACACGCACCGAACCGACAGGCAGCTTGTGACGCTGCTGCTGCACGACGCGCAAGGGGAGTCATGGCAGCTCAGCCTGGCTGCCGACTGCCTGGGCTTCATCGGCAATTATCGCCGCGTCGAAGGCTTCAACATAGACGCCATCGTGGCGCTGGACGGCTTGCGCAAGAAGGGGTGAACCCCCGCTTTGCGGCCTTGTCTGGCGCGTCTTTGGACCGTACAGCGCGGGTCGTGACCCATTCCCGCTTTTCCTTTTCGATCGCCGCGACTGACGGCAAGGCCCGCACCGGCGCCATCCAGATGCGCCGGGGCGAGATTCGCACACCCGCTTTCATGCCCGTGGGCACCGCTGCCACGGTCAAGGCAATGCGCCCGGCCGAGGTGCGTGCGACCGGTGCCGACATCATCCTGGGCAACACCTATCACCTGATGCTTCGCCCTGGCGCGGAACGCGTGGCCCGCCTGGGTGGGCTGCACGGTTTCATGGGCTGGGACCGCCCGATCCTGACCGATAGCGGCGGTTACCAGGTGATGAGCCTCAGCGCGCTGACGAAGATGAGCGAGGATGGCGTAGCCTTCTCCAGCCATATCGACGGGTCAAGGCATATGCTGACCCCTGAGCGATCGATGGAGATCCAGCGGTTGCTGGACAGCGACATCGTCATGGCCTTCGACGAATGTACGCGGAACGGCTGCACCCATGACGAGGCGGCCAAGTCCATGGAGCGTTCGATGCGCTGGGCGAAGCGGTCGCGCGACGGCTTCGACGCGGGGGGCGAGCATGCCGAGCGTGCTGCCTTGTTCGGCATTCAGCAGGGGTCGCTGGATGAGGGGCTGCGGCGGATTTCAGCGGAGAAGCTGATCGACATCGGGTTCGACGGCTATGCCGTGGGCGGCCTTGCGGTGGGTGAGGGGCAGGAGGCGATGTTCGCCACGCTCGATTTCGCCCCCGGCATGCTGCCCGTCGACAAGCCGCGCTATCTGATGGGCGTGGGCAAGCCCGATGACATTGTCGGTGCCGTGGAGCGCGGGATCGACATGTTCGATTGCGTCCTGCCGACGCGCAGCGGGCGCAACGGACAGGCGTTCACATGGGCGGGACCGCTCAATATCCGCAACGCCCGCTTCGCAGAGGACAGGGGGCCGCTCGATCCTCGCTGCGCCTGCCCCGTCTGCGCGACCTGGAGCCGCGCCTATCTGCATCATCTGGTCAAGGCCGGAGAGATGCTGGGCGCGATGCTGATGACGCAGCATAATATCCACTTCTACCAGGCGCTGATGCAGGAAATCCGCGACAGCATCGCCGCTGGACGCTTTGCGCGCTTCGCGGCTGATTTCCGGCGGGATTATCAGCGGGCCTGACGGCCTGACGCCTCCGGAATTCGCGCAATGTGCCGGATGGATGGCCTTCCCGGCGGCTATTGCAGCACGGTGATGGCGATCGCATAGTCGCCGGTGTCGGGGTCATGATCCAGCGGCGCGCGCAACTGGCGCGACAAGCCGGTAAGCACGCGGCCATAGCGTTCCTCCAGCCGCGCGGTCATGTCCGGCGATCCGCGCAGCGCAGGGGACAGGATATGGAGAACCGCCCGGTCCGTCCGGCCCTGTTCCAGTTGCACGGATATGCGCATGGCCGTGCGTGGATCGGACAGCATGGCGAGTTCCACCAGTTCGGTCAGCAGGAAGGCGACCGGCACGGCCACATCCTGGCTGATGTGCAGATTGTCGCTGTCGATCTGAATGCCGAATCGGCGCGCTTCGGCCGGGGCCGTGCTGCGCAGGCTCGCCGACAGTTCGCTGATCAGCGACCGGACGCCGACACCGCGATGCTCCTCCAGCTCCGCATAATGGTTGCGGTGCACGACCGACAGTGCGTCGACGCGGCGCTGGATGGTCGCATAGGCCTCGACCGCTTCGGCGTCATGGGCTGATCGCGCATGCAGGTTGATCAGGCTGGCAATGATCTGCAGGTTGTTCTTGACCCGGTGATGGACTTCCCGTGTCAGCTTGCGCTGCGTTTCCAGGCCCTCTGCCATCTCCGCCTCATGGGTGGCGACATCCTCGCTGATGGCGCGGAATGTGTTGCCCAGCGCGACGATCTCCTGCGCCGGCGTGCGGATGCGCCGCATCGGCTCCAGAACTTCGCCCGGCTCATAGGCCGCCACCGTGCGCCGAAGCAGCACAAGGGGCCGGATCAGCAGGCGATTGACGACGAACCAGCCAATGGCCGCCGCGGCGAACCACATCACCAGCGGCAGGAACAGCGACAACATGCGCGCGATCGTGACCGGCGGATCGCGCACGGTCATCGTCAGGACGATGTTGGGCGGGTCGAGCCGGGCGGACAGCGTCGTGCTCCGTCCGCCCTCAAGGCTGGCCGGGTGGGTGATGAGCAGGCTGCGTTCGCCGTCGTGCAAGCTGATCTGCCGGTTCTGCATGGTGCCCGCCGGGTTGGTCATGGTCTCCAGACGGGCGCGAGAATAATAAGCGATGGCGACCACCGCGCCATTGGCGCTCCTGGCCCGGCTGACCAGATAGGGCGAGCCCGGCAGCAGTTGCGCCGCGTCATCGTCGAAGCGGTCCGACAGCGAAAGCCCCGCCGGCTCGGGCGCGCTCGAGCCGCAGAACTTCCGGCCCAGCCGGTCGTAGATATAATAGCGGCCCCCGCCACGATCGTGAGACGATAGGAAGTCGGAAAGGCGCGCGCACATCGCCGGATCAAGCCCCGACGTCTCGAAAGCATTGGCGGTCAGCATCAGCGCCGTTCGATCCGACGCAAGGTCGGCGGACAATTTCCGCGCGCTCTGCGTCACCGCGATGCGCAGCAGCGCTTCCTTTTCCAGATCAGTGGTGCGGATCGCCTGGAGCGAGGCCACCAGCGCGATCAGGCCCAGCGGCAACAGCGCCAGCGTCAGGATCAGGAACATCTTGACGCCGGTCGATTGGGACAGGGTGTTCAGTCTTTTGAGCAAGGAAGCGGCGGCCATTGACGGCGGGCCTGCTTCTGGCGGCGGAGGGGGGCTTTTGTCCATTTATCTGACGCTGAACATCAAACGCCGATCTGTTCGAGGAAGCGTTGCCCGCCTGCCGGATTTTACCAGATGCCCCATGTCCCCTCCGCTTTTTGCCGGCTCCCCGGGTCCGGCCGTCAGGGAGAGTCAGTCGAGCTTGCTCAGAAGGTCAAGCATTTCCGAAGGAATATCCTCATCGACTGCGCGCTGATAGACAGATCGCAGGGCGTTGGCGACCTGCCCCTCGTCCTTCGCGGCCAAGGCGCGCTTCTTTCGGGCGACATTGCCTTTCACACCAGAATCCGGAGTGTTGGTGCCGACATCTTTCCTGTCCCCTCCCGTCACATTCCGTTCCGTCGTTGAAGCAACCAAAACACGTCCCTCTGCAGCCAATGTCATGCCAGCCTGCTCTGTTTGCGGCTTTCCCCGACTGACGTCAATTCGACGTCCGGGAAATAAAAACACAAAATTCCAAAGTTTTTCGAAAAAACCGAACGGCAGTGAAACAAATCGGTGGGTTGTTGGTTCCCTTCGCGAAGCATTTTTTGCCCGCCGCGCGCAGTCGGCGGCGAGAATGGAGGGGATTTGGGCGCACATGCCCGAAGCTTTTCCATTCTGAAAAGGGGGGCAGGGGGCTTGCCACGTCGGCATCGTCCATCCATCCTCCCGATCCGGCGAATGTTTCGGAATTGGGTTAAGGCATCGCTTTAACATGGGACAAGGCGCCCGATGGGCTGGGAGAAGTTTTACAGATGTCGCTTGGTCAGCAACTGCACCCCCACCTTCCTTTCCTGCGGCGTTATGCGCGCGCGTTGACGGGCAGCCAGGCGCATGGCGACGCCTATGTCCGCGCCACGCTGGAAGCGATCGTGGCGGCGCCCGACGAATTTCCGTCGAATGTCGACCCACGTCTCGGGCTCTACAAGACTTTTCACGCGATCTGGTCGTCATCCCATCTGGAAGACGTTCCGGTGCTGAACGGCGCGGACGGGCAGGAGGCGATCGCGCAGGCGCGGCTTGCCCGCCTCACGCCGCTGCCGCGCCAGGCGCTGCTGCTCACCGCGCTGGAGGGCTTTACCGTCGACGACGTCGGTTATCTGATCAGCCTGGACAGCGATGATGTCGAGGCGCTTGTCAAGGAAGCGCTGGGCGAGATCGAGGCGCAGACCCGCGCCAAGGTGCTGATCATAGAGGATGAGCCGATCATCGCGATGGACATAGAAACCATCGTCCGCGACCTGGGCCACGAAGTCACCGCCATCGCAGTGACGCGGGAAGATGCGGTTCGCGAGGCCATGGCCGAACGGCCGGGCCTGGTGCTGGCCGACATCCAGCTCGCCGATGATTCGAGCGGCATCGACGCGGTAAAGGACATACTGGCCGAATTCTCCGTGCCGGTGATTTTCATCACCGCTTTCCCTGAACGCCTGTTGACGGGCGAGCGGCCGGAGCCGACCTTCCTCATCACCAAGCCCTTTCAGCGCTCGACGGTCAAGGCCGCGATTTCGCAGGCGTTGTTCTTCGACGAAGCCACCGCCCCGGCCTGACATTCAGGTCGGCGTTCGAAATAGGCTGGAAAAAGGGGAACCCCCGTCCGCGACTCGCGTTATTGATGCGTAACGATCGGGAGAGACTCCATGGCCGAACAGGAGCGGCACATTACGACGGAAGAGGCCCGTGCGGGCTCCACGCCGCATGTGGTGCGATATATTCTCGGCGTTTCGCTGACACTCGCGATCATCGTGATGATTGTGATATTGTGGGGCTATTGAATGCTTCTGCGGCAATTGGTCCTTGAGAAGAAAAAGATTGGGATGCGGGCGGACATATGGCTTTGACGACTTCCGTTCATGCAGCGAGGGCGACAGCCGGTGAAGGGGTTGTTTCCATGAGCGAAGGCGTAGGTCAGGATGTTGAGCGGGAGACGCTGTCCGACACGGACTTCAAGCGGGAACTGGCCGCCGTCATTCCCCATCTTCGCGCCTTCGGCCGATCGCTGTCGGGCAATCGCGACGTTGCCGACGACCTGGTGCAGGAAACGCTGCTGAAGGCATGGGCCGCGCGCAGCCGTTTCCAGGCGGGCACCAACATGCGTGCCTGGACCTTCATCATCCTGCGCAATCACTATCTGTCGCAGATGCGCCGTTCCCGCTTCCGGGGCGACTGGGATGATCTGGCGGCCGACCGCCTGCTCGCGGCGCCCGCCGGACAGGACAAGCATGTTGAACTGTCCGACATGCAGCGCGCATTGCTGCAATTGCCGCAGCCCCAGCGGGAGGCGCTGATCCTGGTCGGCGCGGGTGGCTTCGCCTATGAGGAGGCCGCCGAAATCTGCGGCGTTGCCGTGGGCACGATCAAGAGCCGCGTGGCGCGCGGTCGGGCCGCGCTCGAACATATATTGGAAAATGGCGAACTGCCGTCACGCCGGAGCCAGGAAAGCAGCGAGGGCGCCGTGCTGGACGAGATCATGGACGATGTGGACAGATTGAGCCGCGGCCGGGAAGTCAGGGAAGGCAACGCAGATACCGACTCCGATCCCGATTGATCTGTGCTATACTCTCCACCTCGGCATACGAGGATCAGGAGAAGGAGAATGGACGGAGGTCGTGACGACGAATCCTTCGGGCCGGGGTCCTTGCCACGCCGGTCACGGGGGAGCCTGATCATATTCCTGCTGGTCGCCATCGCCCTCGTGCTGGCAATCGGCTTCTTCTACATGACCAAGGAACGCGATACGAGCCGCACCGACGCGTTGACGCAGGCGGTGGACTCTGTCGACAGCGCCGCCCATGTGGTGGGCGATGCTGCCAGGAACGCGGCCGACACCCTCCACAAGCGCAATTGATCGCCCCGCGGCATCCAGCCGTGCGGTGGAGCGCGTTGCGCCTTTATTGTCATTCGTAACAAGCGGAAAACCGGTTCCCATTTCCAGCGCGCTGTCGCGGGGGAAAGGCCCGCAGCGATGATGTCGTTCAGAAAATCTTTGTGATTGTCGTGCATTCTGCCGGCCAGTGTCGGATTTTCTTACAGTGCCTGTAAGATGATCCGGCCATCACCTGCCCGCAGGGCGCAGCGGGAACGCGCGACGAATGATCAGATTGTTCAAACATTATGTGCCGCACGCTGTTCTGCTGCTCGGCCTGTTGGACTTCATGCTCTTGATGGCGGCGGCCGAGGGCGGGTGGATCCTGCGCGCGCGCCAGATCGGCATGGACGTCGATCATATCGCGACTCGCATCGCGCCGTTGCTCAGCTTCAGCATCGCCATCCAGACCGCGATGATCGCGGTCGGCGTCTATGGGCCGGAGGCGCTGCAATCGATCCGCTACGCGCTGGCGCGCCTGCTGGTGGCGATTTCGCTGGGCGTGCTGTTCCTGTCGGTCATGCATTTCCTGCTGCCGGATATCACCCTGTGGCGGTCCAATTCGCTCTATGCCATGGGGCTTTCCATTGCCCTGCTGCTGGGGATCCGCATTCTTCTGGGCTCGATGCTGGGTGGCGAGGCGTTCAAGCGCCGTCTGGTCGTGCTGGGCGCGGGCAATCGCGCCGACCGCATCCGCGAGATCGAGCAGCGCAAGGGATCGGGCTTCCTCGTCGTCGGCTATATCGCCATGAACGATGGCGTGCAGGTGATCCCGGAGGCGATCAACCGCAGCGCCATCTACAATCTCGCCGATTTCGTGGTCCGCCTGGCAGCGAGCGAGGTCGTGCTGGCGCTGGAGGAACGGCGCAACGCCCTGCCGCTGGGCGACCTGCTGCGCATCAAGACCACTGGCGTCCATGTGAACGAGATCTCCACCTTCCTGGAACGGGAAACCGGCCGCGTCGACCTGGATAGCGTGAATCCGAGCTGGCTGATCTTCTCCGACGGCTTTTCCGCCGGTCGCCGCCTGTCCAGCATCGCCAAGCGGCTGTTCGACGTGATCGCCAGCTCGATACTGCTGCTGTTGACCGGGCCCATGATTCTGCTGGCCGCGCTGTTGGTGAAGCTCGACAGCAAGGGGCCTGCCTTTTACCGCCAGCAGCGCATTGGCCTCTATGGCGAGGAATTCTGGATCGTGAAGCTGCGCACGATGCGGCAGGATGCCGAACTGTCCGGCCAGGCGGTGTGGGCGGAAAAGGATGATCCGCGCATCACGCGCCTCGGCTATTGGCTGCGCAAGCTGCGTATCGACGAACTGCCCCAGACCTGGACCGTGCTGAAGGGCGAGATGAGCTTCGTCGGGCCGCGGCCCGAACGCCGCCAGTTCGTCGAGGATCTGGAACAGCATCTGCGCTATTATGCGGAACGCCATATGGTAAAGCCCGGCATCACCGGCTGGGCGCAGATCAACTATCCCTATGGCGCATCGATAGAGGATGCCCGCAACAAGCTGGAATATGATCTTTATTACGCCAAGAACTACACGCCGTTCCTTGATCTGCTGATCCTCATCCAGACCCTGCGCGTCGTGCTCTGGCCAGAGGGGGCGCGGTGAGCAGCCTGGTGCACTTCATCGGGGACTGGGGTCATGCCCTGGCCGCCGTGCTGTTCGCGGCGCTCGGCATCTTCGTCCTGCGCCGCCGGGACGACGCAGCCGAACAGCGCCTGCTGGCGGCCGCGCTGTTGCTGACCTCCTGCTGGTCGCTCTATGTTTCCTTCGGCGGGGTCGAAAAGCCGCTGACCGGCATCGGCGAGAATATCCGCAACGCTGCCTGGCTGCTGCTGCTCTTCGCGATGATGCGCCGGAACGGCGCGGCGCGGGGCGAACCCCTGTTGGCGATCGGCTCGGTCTACGCCGCCGTGGCGGGGATCATCCTGCTCCAGACATTTACCGATCTCATCTGGCGGCAATTGCCGACATCGAGCGATCTGCACCGCGCGCTTCTTCACGTCTCGCTGGTGCTGCACATGATGACCGCCATCGGCGGCCTGATGCTGGTCCATCACCTCTATGTCAGCTGGCCGGCGCGGGAAAAGGAACGGGTGGCGCTGCTGCTGGGCGCGCTGGCGGCGATGTGGACATATGACCTCAATCTCTATGCCATCGCCACCTTTGCCATCGATCGGGCGAGCGACCTTTATGCCCTGCGCGGGGCGATGATGGCGCTGCTGGCGCCGGTGATCGGGGCGGGTATGCGCGCCGACATGGCCGGACGGCTGCAACTGTCGCGCGCGCTGACCTTCCAGTCGCTTTCGCTCGCGGCGATCGCGCTCTACGTCGTGGTGCTGGCTGCTGCGGCGGTGCTGCTGGAACTGGTCGCCGGCCCCTATGCGCGGGTCGTGGAGATCGGCTGCGTCTTCTTCCTGGCCGTCAGCGCGCTCGTGCTGCTGCCCTCCCGCCGGCTGCGCGCCTTCTGGAAGGTGCAGGTGGCCAAGCATTTTTTCCAGCACCGCTATGACTATCGCACCGAATGGATGCGTTTTGGCGACACCATAGGCCGTCCGGGCGACAATGCCCTGCCATTGGGGGAACGGGTGGCGAAGGCAGTGGCCGACATCACCGATTCTCCCGCAGCGCTGCTGATGCTGCGCGCGGATGACGGCGCGCTGGCGTTCGAAACGCACTGGAACTGGCAGGGCGAGAGGCCTGACGGATCGGTCGTGCCCGCGCCGCTCGCCGCCCTGATCGAACAGAGCGGCTGGATCATCGACATCGACCGCCCGCCTTCGGGTGCCGGGGAAATCAGCGCGCCGGGCTGGATGAGCCTCGACCGCCGCGCCTGGGCGCTGGTGCCGCTGATCCATTTCGGCCGGCTGATCGGCGCGATCCTGCTGGCCCGCCCGCCGATCGACCGGCGCCTGGACTGGGAGGATTTCGACATGCTGCGCGCCGCCGGACGGCAGGCGGCCAGCTATCTGAGCGAGGCGCAGGGGCAACAGGCGCTGGACGATGCCCAGCGTTTCGAGGAGTTCAACCGCCGCTTTGCCTTCATCATGCATGACGTCAAGAATCTGGTGAGCCAGCTTTCCCTGCTTGCCCGCAATGCGGAGCGGCACGCCGACAATCCGGATTTCCGGGCCGACATGGTGCTGACGCTGAAGGAATCGGTGGGCAAGATGAACGACATGCTCGCCCGCCTGTCGCAGCATAACAAGGGGCGTGCGGAGGAACCCCGTCCCATGGCGCTGCGCGATGTGGCGGAACAGGTCGCGCGCACCCGCTCGCGCCAGCATGAGATAAGCGTGACCGGAGACGCGCCGCCCGTAATGGCCGATCCTGCGCGGGTCGAACAGATCGTCACCCACCTGCTTCAGAATGCGATCGACGCCAGCGAGCCGCAAAGTTCCGTCGAACTGCGGTTGTCCGCCGATGACCAGGGCGCTTCGCTGGCGGTGATCGACCAGGGCCGGGGGATGACCGCGGAATTCATTCGCCGCGAACTTTTCAAGCCTTTCTCCTCCAACAAGGCGGGGGGCTTTGGCATCGGCGCGTTCGAGGCGCGGGCGCTTGCGCAGGCCATGGACGGGCGCATCGATGTGGAAAGCAAGCCCGGCGTGGGAAGCCGGTTCACGCTGCGCCTGCCCTTGGCGCAACAGGATATGAGGGGGAAGGCCGCCTGATGAGCGACACGCGACCGAAATTGCTGATCGTGGAGGATGATCCGGGCCTGCAGCGGCAATTGCGCTGGGCCTATGAGGAATATCAGCTCTTCATCGCCGGCGACCGCGAGGAAGCGATCGAGATGCTGCGCGAGCAGGCGCCCGATGTGGTGACGCTGGACCTCGGCCTGCCGCCTGATCCCGACGGCACCAGCGAGGGGTTCGCGACCCTGGCGGAGATCCTGCGCATCAAGCCGGATACCAAGGTCATCGTCGCTTCCGGCCATGGCGCGCGGGAAAGCGCGCTTCAGGCCATTTCCGGCGGCGCCTATGATTTTTACCAGAAGCCGGTCGATATTGACGAGCTGGGGCTGATCGTCCGCCGTGCCTTCCACGTCCATGCGCTGGAGCGGGAAAATGCCCGGATGGCCGAAACCGCGCCGGAAAGCGGGCGCGTGCTGGGCAGGCTGATCACCGCCGCGCCGGAAATGATGAAGGTCGCGCGCACCATAGAGCGGGTGGCGGCCGCGGACGTCTCCGTCCTGCTGCTGGGGGCAAGTGGAACCGGAAAGGAATTGCTGGCTCAGGGCCTGCATGATGCCAGCCCGCGCCGGGAAGGGGCCTTTGTCGCGATCAACTGCGCGGCGATCCCCGAAACCTTGCTGGAGGCAGAGCTGTTCGGCCATGAGAAGGGCGCCTTTACCGGCGCGATCAAGACCGTGCCGGGGAAGATCGAGCAGGCGCAGGGAGGCACCCTCTTCCTGGACGAAGTGGGTGACATACCGCTCGCCTTGCAGGTCAAATTGCTGCGCTTCCTGCAGGAGCGGGCGATCGAGCGGATCGGCGGACGCCAGCCCATTGCGGTCGACACGCGGATCGTCTGCGCCACGCATCAGGATGTCGACGCCATGATCGTCGCGGGTACCTTCCGCGAGGACCTCTATTACCGCCTGGCGGAGATCGTTGTGCGCATTCCCGCGCTCAGGGAGCGGCCGGGCGACCCCGCGCTGCTGGCGCGACATTTCCTGCGCCGCTTCGCCAAGGACATGAATCCGCAGGTCAAGGGCCTTGCGCCGGATGCACTGGCGGCGCTTGACGCATGGGGTTGGCCCGGCA
Source organism: Sphingobium sp. LSP13-1-1.1 (assembly GCF_040676415.1). NCBI lineage: Bacteria > Pseudomonadati > Pseudomonadota > Alphaproteobacteria > Sphingomonadales > Sphingobiaceae > Sphingobium > Sphingobium sp. LSP13-1-1.1. The sequence goes on from NZ_JBEGHU010000012.1 coordinate 170,669, forward strand.
ATGTGCGAGAGCTGGAAAACCGCATGAAGCGCGCGGTCATCATGGCGGACGGCAAGCACGTCACCGCCGCGGATCTCGACCTCGACGGAGATCGCGCCGAAGGCGGCGATGCGGTGAACCTGAAGGCGGCACGCGAAATGGCGGACCGCCGCGCGATCCGCCGCGCCATCGCCCGGACGGACGGCAACATATCAGGCGCGGCGAAGATGCTGGGGATCAGCCGGCCGACACTCTACGACCTGCTGAAGCAATATCAGATGCAGAATTGAGGGCGTTCCCCGCTGTGCGGACTGACTGATCTGGGTGGGTAGGAGACTGTCTCCTTCCGGTAATCACAACCATATAATCGGACGTTCAATCGAGCCATGCCAGCGCAGCAAGGGTTTCGTCGCGTGTCGGACTCCAATCATCTTCGCCCGCTACAAAGCGCCCGCTATCGTCTTCCACAAAGTATATGGCAGCCCGCACAGCCTCGTCTGCAAAGTCGAAATCATCATTCATGACGATGCAATCTGCGACGTAGTTCGCCGCGTCGAAGGTTAACTGTCCGTTGGCGACTGCCTCAAGCAGTCTACGCGCGCCGTCCCTTGTCACGAGATACAACGGGCCGTCAGAAATCACGATATGCCCGCTCGCAGTTGCCTTGAGGGATGCTCTAAAGGCCGCGACCTCAGCAGCGATCTCTGCGGCCAGAATTTCCGGTGAGACAGTACCTGACAAGAATCCGACAATTGAGGAGTGTTGCATTCGACCAAACTGCATCGTTGGTCGAATGTCGGCAATCGCGAATTGCGCAGATCGGCGCTGACGGCGAAAAATGGTCGTTTGCCGCTGGGCAACTTTCTAACCCTGAACCGACCAGCAGGTTGAGGCTAAACAAAAGCTATGGCAGACATACCGCCATGAGAAATTTAATCTATGACGTGACCTGCGGCATAGCGATAGGTGTGGTGTTTGCTGCCGCCATATTTTGGCGGCACTTTGAAAATATGGTCGGCGAGGAACATGCTAACGCTTATTTTATCCTGATAGAATTCGCACTCCTCTGTCTCATAGGCGTGACTAAGAAATTTGCCAAAGGGAGTGTGTCGGGCCGGGATAAGTCCGTAAAACAGCATCAACCTGAATAGCTCTAAACGTCCGCAACTGGTCGTTTGCCGACATCCCGAATTCATCCACCCGGCCCGGCCTTCCGCCCCTGCCTGGCACAGAATGCCGATCCCTAGACCCGCTCGACCCCCAGATCAGCCGCGCTGATCCCCAGTCGCCTGATCTGCTCCGCCACGGGCGGCCAGACGGTTTCCAGGAAGCGCATGCGCTCGGCCTCCCGCAGTCGCCGGGTAGCGCCGTCGGCAACGAACATGCCCACGCCGCGCTTCACCACGATCAGTCCATCGTCCTGAAAGCATTGATAGGCCTTCGCCACCGTAAGCGGATTGGCGCCCTGCTGCGCGGCAAGCGCGCGCACCGACGGCAGCATGTCTCCGTCGCGAAATTCCCCGTCCAGTATCGAAGCGGCGATGATCTCCCGAAGGCGGAGATAGACGGGTTTTGTATCGTCGGCCATGGGTGCATCAGTGCCATAATACAGCGGTGCGCGTCAAGCGATGGCCTTACCTAATACCCCATCAATCCTGTAACTATCTGTCCCAGACCGAAACTATATTGTCATATTCTGGCCGGGGCCGCTCGTCCTGCGGCCGGCCCGGCGTGCCGATGAAGATGAAGCCGGCAATCCTTTCCTGCCCCTTGGCGAAAGCCGCGCGCACATCCTCATTATAGCTGGCCCAGCCGGTCAGCCAGCCGCCCGCAAATCCCAGGGCATGGGTCGCGTGAAGCAGGTTCATGATCGCGGCACCCGCCGAAAGCTCCTGTTCCCACAGCGGGATCTTGCTGCCCTCCACCGGCGCGGAAAGCGCGACGACCAGTGTCGGCGCCTGATGCGCGAACTGGTGCATCGCCTCTATCTCCAGCCGCCCGGCATCGGGCTTCTCGGCGCGATAGGCCCGTTCGAGCAGCGCTGCCAGAGCGTCACGCCTTTCCAGCGGCACGATGACGAAGCGCCATGGCGCCAGCTTGCCGTGATCGGGCGTGCGCTGCGCGACTTCCAATATCGTGCGAAGCTGGTCTTCGTCCGGTCCCGGCGCGATCAGGTCGCGCGGCTTGCCGGACCGACGGGTCTGCAGGAGCGAGAGGGGGGAGCTGCGATCATTGAACATGCTGGCCCAAATGGAGCGGCGGAGACCATGACGCAAGGGCATGGCCGCTCTTTGACAGATGAATAATTCGGGCTCTAGAAGAGCTGGTGCCGGTCCGGCCTTGTCGGCTCGGCTGCTTCAGATGTTTGTTTTGCAGTGTTTTCCCGGCGCGCAGATGATTCCATCCGCCCGGAAAATGCGGCAGGCTGGGGCCGACCAGGGATGCCCTTCGCGCGTCCGCAACAGGATAGGATAAGGGGCCGGATGGCGACCTCAGTTTCAAATGCCGACGCGCCGGGTAAGGGCAAGACCTGGCTCGGCCACCCCCGCGGGCTGTTCCTGCTGTTCTTCGTGGAAATGTGGGAACGTTTCTCCTTCTACGGCATGCGCGCGCTGCTGATCTTCTACCTGACGCAGCATTTCCTCTTTTCCGACCGCGACGCCAGCCATGCCTATGGCGCCTATATGTCGCTGATCTACATATCCCCGCTGATGGGCGGCTATCTGGCCGACCGCTATCTGGGCCAGCGCAAGGCGGTGCTGTTCGGCGGCGTCGTGATCGCCATCGGCCACCTCATCCTGGGCATGGAAAGCGACGATGCGGGCGCCATGGGCCTTGGCCTGTTCTGGCTCGGCCTGGCGACGGTGATCACCGGCACGGGTTTCCTGAAGTCCAGCGCGTCGGCGCTGGTGGGACAGCTTTATCCGCGCGACGACATGCGGCGCGACCCGGCCTATACGATCTTCTACATGGGCATCAATGCCGGCGCGACCATCGGTCCCGTCATCTGCGGCTATCTGGGCCAGACATGGGGCTGGCACTGGGGCTTTGGCGCGGCATCGGTCGGCATGATTGCCGGCGTCATCGGCTTCATGCTGTGCAAGCCACTGTTGCAGGGAAGGGGGGAACCCCGCGATCCCGTTCATCTGAAGGAACGGGTCGGCGGCATCGTCAGCCGCGAATGGCTGGTCTATCTCTCCAGCCTGGCGTCGATCGGGCTGTGCTGGGCCCTGATCCAGAACCATGTGATCGTCGGCTGGATGCTTGCCGTGGCGAGCGCCGCCGTCGTGCTGTACATCCTGTGGGAAGCCTTTGGCCGCATGGAGCGGATCGGTCGCGACCGGATGCTGGCGGCCTTGTTCCTGCTGGTCATCAACCCGCTTTTCTGGGGTCTCTATGAACAGACCGGATCATCGCTCAGCCTGTTCACGGACCGCTATACGGATCGCAACATATGGGGCTTCAATGTTCCCGCATCGATGTTCCAGTCGGTCAACGCGGCCTATATCCTGATGTTTGGACCCGTGCTGGCGGGTTTGTGGATATGGCTGGCGAAGCGGGGATGGGAACCCTCCACCCCGGCCAAGTTCGGTATCGCGCTTACCCTTGTCGGTGCCGGTTTCCTTATCCTGGTGACGGGGGCCGGCGCGCCCGGCACGCTCACGCCGGTGCTGTTCATCTTCCTGCTTTACCTTTGCCACACGCTGGGCGAACTCTGCCTGTCGCCGGTCGGCCTGTCCGCCATGTCGAAACTGGCGCCCGCGCGCATGATCGGCCTGATGATGGGCATCTGGTTCCTGGCCATGGCTCTGGGCGAATATGCCGCCGGGCTGATCGCGGCCGCCACGGGCGGGGAGGGCGGTGCGGCCTCCCGCGGCGATGTGCTGGCGGTCTACGGGACGATCGGCTGGTGGTCGGTGGGCGCGGGGCTGGCCGTCATGGCGCTGGCGCCCCTGGCGAAGCGCCTGATGCATGCCGACCGCTTCGATCAAGAGGGCGAATAAGGCCGCGCTACTGCGTCGCGCCCCATATGTCGCTGGCGCGGACAAAGCCCTTCTGGCCGCCGACGTCGAATGCGCACCAGCCCTTGCCGCAGGAGGAAAGCCGCCCCACCACGCCCTTCTGCGCGCGGAACAGGGCGCGGGCGTCGTCACTGGGGGAATCGCGCATCGGCGCGATGTCGGCGGTGACGATGGCGGTCGGCGTATCGCTCAACAAGCGGACATGCATCCACCCCTGCGTGCCGGTCGAATCCTCGACCTTGCGCCACAGGCCCAGCACCTGCACCACCTTCACCGGCAGGTCGCGGCGGCGATAGACCCAGTTTGACGGGTAATCGAGGCTGGGGCCGACCCGCATGCGTGCCTCCGCCTGCGTCAGCGAAGCCCAATAGGGCACCGGCTTCGCTGGCGTGGCCCATGCTCCGCCCGCCCAGCACAGCGCCGCGACCATGCCCGCGCCCAGATAGCCCTTCATGCCCATATCGTCCCCATCATCTGACCGCCCGACCATAGCCGTTCGCGGCCGCCAGCGACAACCGCTCTCTTGCGCATATGGATAAGCGCTTGACCATCGTCCTCACGGGGAATAGCGGCCAGACATGGCCAAGAAACCGCGCCCCGCCACGCCGCGCGTCATTGTCACGCGCCGCCTGCCTCCCAATGTCGAGGCGCGCATGGCCGAACTGTTCGACACCGTCTTCAACATCGGCGACGTGCCGATGGACCGGCCAGCGCTGACCCGCGCCATGGCGCAATGCGACGTGCTGGTCCCCGCGGTCACCGACCAGATCGACGCCGCGCTGATCGATGCGGCGCCCGAACGGCTGCAACTGATCGCCAGCTTCGGCAGCGGCGTCGACCATATCGACCTCAATGCCGCGCGGAAGAAGGGGATCATCGTCACCAACACGCCCGGCGTTCTGACCGAGGATACGGCGGACATGACAATGGCGCTGATCCTGTCGGTGCCGCGCCGCCTGGCGGAGGGGGAGAAGCTGGTGCGATCCGGCGCGTGGACCGGCTGGAGCCCCTCGGGCATGCTGGGGCATCGCATCGGCGGCAAGAAGCTGGGCATCATCGGCATGGGCCGCATCGGCCGCGCCGTCGCCCGCCGCGCGGCGGCCTTTGGCCTGTCCATCGCCTACCACAACCGCCATCGCCTGCCTTTCGAGGTCGAACAGGAATTGCAGGCCCATTGGCACGAGGATGTCGATTCCCTGCTGGCGGCAAGCGACATCGTGTCGATACATTGTCCGCTCAATGCCGACAGCCGGGCGATGATCGATGCCCGGCGGATCGCGCTGATGCGGCCCGATGCCTATCTGATCAATACGTCGCGGGCAGAGATCACGGATGAATCCGCCCTGATCGGCGCGCTCGCGGAAGGACGGATCGCGGGGGCGGGGCTGGACGTCTACACCCATGAGCCGGCTGTTGATCCGCGCCTGCTGGACCTTTCGAACGTCGTGCTGCTGCCGCATATGGGGTCCGCCACCATCGAAGGTCGCGACGCCACGGGAGCACGGGTGATCGCCAATATCCGCAGCTGGGTCGATGGCCATCGACCGCCCAATCAGGTGCTGGAAGGCTGGGTCTGATCCGGTCGTTGCGATAGCGGATTACAGGCGGCAGCCGGTTCTGGTCCCTCGCTCTGCCCGGTTCAGGGAACCGCGAATGTCAGCGACGGACTACTCGCTCCCCGCCGTCGCCCATCCAACTTTTATTGCCCAAATCCCGAAGCACGGGCCAGCGTCACGGCTTCCCGCGCGGCCGCGAGCAGTGCGCCGCTTTTCGCCTCGCATTCCCGCTGCTCATATTCCGGCGTCGAATCCGCGACGATGCCGGCGCCCGCCTGCACGTGCATCACCCCGTCCTTGAGGACCGCCGTGCGCAGGACGATGCAGCTGTCCATATTGCCGTCCGGCCCGAAATAGCCGACGCCGCCGGCATAGGCGCCCCGCGTTTCCGGTTCCAGTTCCGCGATGATCTCGCAGGCCCGCACCTTGGGCGCACCCGACACCGTGCCGGCCGGAAAGCCCGCGAACAGGGCATCCAGCGCGTCCTTGCCGGGTGCCAGCCGTCCTACCACGTTCGACACGATATGCATCACATGGCTGTAGAATTCGACGCTGTAGCTGTCCGTCACCGTCACGCTGCCCGCCGTCGCCACCCGGCCCACATCGTTGCGGCCCAGGTCCAGCAGCATCAGATGTTCCGCCCGTTCCTTGGGATCGGCCAGCAGGCTTTCGCGATTGGCCGCGTCCTCGACGGCATTGCGGCCGCGCGGACGGGTGCCGGCGATCGGCCTGATCGTCACTTCGCCATCACGCGCCCGGACCAGGATTTCCGGACTCGACCCGATCAGGGCGAAGCCGGGCAGGTCGAGATAATAGAGGAAGGGCGAGGGATTGATCCGTCGCAAGGCCCGGTAAAGCGCGATGGGCGGCAGGGTGAAGGGACTGGTGAAGCGCTGCGCCAGCACCACCTGGAAAATGTCGCCCGCGACGATATAGTCCTTCGCCTTCTCGACCATCGCGGCATAGCGCCCGGGTTCCAGCATTGGCGTCACCGCGACATCGGCGATTTCGGCCGGGGCGGTCTGTGCGGGCAGGGGCGCCGCCAGCCGCGCGGCGACGGCGTCGATCCGTTCCAGCGCCTGTTCGACGGCGCGGTCGGCATCGGCAAAGCTGCCCTTCCAAACGGGCGCGACCAGGAACAGCGCGTCGGCCAGCCGGTCGAACACCAATATGACGGTCGGCCGCACGAACAGCATGTCCGGCAAGGCGATCGAATTTTCGGGAGGACGCGGCAACTTCTCCACCAGCCCGACCGTCTCATAGCCGAAATAGCCCACCAGACAGGCCAGGGCGGCGGGCAGGACGGGGTCAAGCTCCGCCCGGCATTCCGCGACCAGCGCCCGCAGCGCGTCGAGCGCATCGGCCTCTTCCGGCACGAAGGCATCCCGATCGGTCGCCCATTGCCGGTTGATCTCCGCCGCATGACCCTGCGCACGGAAAACAAGGTCGGGGGCCAGGCCGATCAGGCTGTGACGGCCCCGCACCGCCCCGCCTTCGACCGATTCCAGCAGGAAGTCGCCGCGATCGGCCTCGAACAATTTGAGCGCGGCGGAGATCGGCGTATCGGTGTCGGCAATCTGGCGCCGCCACACCAGCGCGGATTGTCCCGCCGCCAGTGCCCTGCGTGCGCTTTCTATGCCGTCCATTGCCGCCGGTCCCCCTGCGCCCATCTTACTGACCGCTGCCATTGGCGCTGACCAGGGCGCGCTGGACGGAGGCGACGGCATTGGCATTGCGCTTCACGCCCAGTTCCTTCTCGACCGCGCGCTCGAACTGCTGGTCATATTCCTGGCCCACCACTTCACTGAGCTGGTCGCGAACCTGATTGACCAGCGCCTTGTCCGTGCCCGCATCGCCGCGCTTGATGCCGTTCAACTGCACGACGAAATAGCCGCGATCCTGCCCGGCCGGCAGCGTCTTCACGCTGTTGGTCGCCATGGTGAACAGCATGGCCACTTCCGCGGGGGGACGCTGGCCGTCGCGCATGATGTCGGCACGGCGCCCGCCCACCATCTGCGGCTTGGGCAGGGCGATGCCGGCGGAGGCGACCGCCTGGTCCAGCGTCATGCCCTTGGCGACCTTGGCGCGGATCTGCTCGGCCAGCACCTTGGCCTTTTCATTGCCCTGGGCGAGCTTGTACTGCATCGCCACCAGCGGCTTGACTTTGGCAAGCGGCGGCGGCGCAGGGGCCTGTATGTCGCCGGGCGCAACCAGCGCGTAACGCTTGTCCGCCGCGATCGGCACCAGTTGCGCGTCATCGTCCTGGCTCATGCCGAAGACAGGGGCAAGCAGCGGCTTCACGTCGGCCGGCACCTGATAGGCCGCATCCTCTACCTGCTTGCCGGAGGAAAGGAGGAACGGCGTCGTTTCCAGCTTCAGGCCGTTGTCCTTCACGACTTCCTCGAAGCTGCCGCCATTGGCGATCTGATCCTCGATCTTGCCGGTGAAGTCGTTGAGCAGCCGCTTCTCCTTCTGGGCGCGCAGCGTGGTGACGATCTCGTCCCGCGCGGCGGCCAGGGCACGGGCAGGGGTCGTCCTGACCGCCGTGACCCGCAGCAGCACCCAGCCCAGCGATCCGCGCAGCGGCCCGACCAGATCGCCCTGCTTCGCGGCAAAGCCCGCATCGGCGACGGAGGCGGACGCTGCGGCGGCCAGCTTCTCGCGGCTCTGGTCGGCCAGTTCGGCGACCGAAAGGCCGGCCGATTGCGCCGCTGCGGCGAGCGACTTGCCGCCCTTCACCTGCTCCGCGATCGCCTTTGCCGCCGCTTGCGTCGGCAGGATCAACTGCTCGAAGCTGCGGCTTTCCTTCGCGGCATAGACGGCCTTGTTCTGGTTGTAATAGCCCGCGATCTCCGCATCGGTGGGCTGTGCCGCCTGGGCGAAGCGTTCGGCGTCGATCACCGCATAGCGGATGCGGCGTTGTTCCGGGATCGTATAGCGCGCGGCATTCTTCTTGTAGAAATCGCCGAGTTGCGCGTCGGTCGGCTCCGCGATGTCCTTGAACGCCGTCGCGGGGACAAGGGCGATGGTGCCCTGACGCGCCTCCAGCAGCAGCGAGGCATAGGGCAGCACCAGGGAATCGGTCAGCTTCACGCCCAGTCCCAGCGGCGCCAGCATCTGCCGCTCCAATATCTCGCGGCTGATGTCATCGCGCAGCGCCTGCTCGGTGATCCGCTCGCGCAGCAGCAATTGCCGGAAATTTTCCTGGCTGAAATTGCCCGCTGCGTCCTGGAAGGCGGGAATCTGCGCGATCTGGGCGTCGACGAGCCGCTTGGAGATATGAACCTTCTGGTCGCTTGCATATTCCTTCAGCGTCAGGGACGCGACAAGCTGGTCATAGACCTGCGCCGCGCCGCCCTGCGCCAGGAAATCGCCGATCTGCAACCCCGGATTGGACCGGCGCGCATTTTCGAACACGCGCTGCACACGGTCCTGGAATTCGGTCATGGTCAGGCGCGCGCCGCCTGCCTTGGCGGCGGTTTCGCCGCCTCCAAGGGACGATCCGAACTTGCCGCTCGTAATGTCCCCCATGATGAAGGCGGCCGCGATGATCCCCAGGAATATCAGCGCAGCAAAGGCGCCGAATTTGGAGTGGATGAAACGGCGAAAGACTGAAAGCATGGAGGAAAGTCCGTAAAAGCGGCTTTGATGGCGGCCCGCTTTAAGGGCGGATCGTCGCGCGGGCAAGGGGCGCTGGGGCTGCAAGGCTGGACAAATGGCCGCACGCCGTTCATCGGCTCGGCCAACCCGGCGGTTCGGATTGGAGAGCTGCGCCGCAGGGGACCGTGCAGCAATAAACAATAAGGGGAAAGATCGATGAGCAGGCGGAAGCTGATTGTCGGTAACTGGAAGATGAACGGCCTGCGCGCCCAGCTGGGCGAGGTGGAGGCGATCGGCGCCCTGGCGCGCGACTATCCGGCGGTGGAGGTCGGGCTGTGCCTGCCCGCGACGCTGATCGCGGCGGCGGACGGCGTCAAGGGTGCGGCCTTCATCGGCGCGCAGGACTGCCACATGAAGGAAAGCGGCGCGCATACCGGCTGCCTGTCCGCGGCCATGCTGGCGGAGGCAGGGGCAAGCTGGACCATCGTCGGCCATAGCGAACGGCGACAGGACCAGGGCGAAACCGACGCCGACATCGCGGCAAAGGCGCTGGCGGCGCGGGCCGCGGGTCTGAAGGTCATCCTCTGCGTGGGCGAAAGCCTCGACGTGCGCGACGCCGGCAATGCGGAGGCGGTGGTTGCGGCGCAATTGCTGGCCTCCCTGCCGGATGGAGCGGCGGCGGACTGGCTGGCCATCGCCTATGAACCGATCTGGGCCATCGGCACGGGCCGAATCCCCACCATGGAAGCGGTCGCCGCGATGCACGCTGCCCTGCGCGCCACTCTTGCGGGCAGGATCGGCGCGCAGGCGGACGCGACGCGAATCCTCTATGGCGGATCGATGAACGGCGACAATGCGGCGGAGCTTCTGGCGCTGGCCGACGTCGACGGCGGCCTGATCGGCGGCGCGAGCCTTGCGGCGGCGAAATTCGCTCCGGTGATCGCGGCTGCCGCCTGACCGCCGACGGATGACAATCCCCTCCCGCCTGTGGGAGGGGGGCGGGAAAGACAGGGGCGGTTGCCCCCGCGCCCTATCATCGCTATGTGCGCGGCAACGCTCCCTTTACCGGACAGATATTCGTCTCATGTTCACCTTCCTCCTCGTCGTGCAGGCCCTTGTCGCTGCCCTGCTTGTCACCGTCATCCTGATGCAGAAGTCGGAAGGCGGCGGCCTGGGCGTCGGCGGCAGCCCGGCGGGGTTCATGTCGGCGCGCGGCGCGGCGGATTTCCTGACGCGCTCGACCACGGTTCTCGCCGGCATCTTCGTGACGCTGTCGATCGTGCTGGCGGTGATCGCCTCCATCCAGCACCGGCCGAGCGACATCGACACCTCGCTGGTGAAGCAGGCGCCCCAGGCTCCGACATCTTCTCCGGCGTCCGCGCCGGCCCCGGCGACCGGCAAGGATCCGCTGGCGGGCGCCGCCGGCGCGGCGAGCGGCAAGGCTTCCAACGGCGCTGTCCCGCTCGCCAACTAGGCGCGCGACACTCCCAATTTCGCTTTTTTCGCACGCGCGATGATTCGCGCGCTTGCCCAACTCGTTTGTAAAAGGCTAAGCCTCTCCCCCCATGGCGCGGTATATTTTCATCACCGGCGGCGTGGTCTCCTCGCTTGGCAAGGGCCTGATGGCCGCTTCGCTCGCAGCACTGCTGCAGGCGCGAGGTTTCCGTGTGCGCATTCGGAAATTCGATCCTTATCTCAACGTCGATCCGGGCACGATGAGCCCGTATCAGCATGGCGAGGTCTATGTGACCGACGACGGGGCGGAAACCGACCTCGACCTTGGTCATTATGAGCGCTTCACCGGCGTTTCCGCGCGGCAGTCGGACAATGTGACGCAGGGCCGGGTCTATCAGACCATCATCCAGCGGGAACGGCGCGGCGACTATCTGGGCGCGACGGTCCAGGTGATCCCGCACGTCACGGACGAGATCAAGGCCTTTGCCATGGCCGAATCCGATGATCTCGATTTCGTGCTGTGCGAGATTGGCGGCACCGTGGGCGACATCGAATCGCTGCCCTTCATGGAGGCGATCCGCCAGCTCCATAACGACCTTGGCCGCGGCCGGTCGATCTTCGTCCATGTGACGCTGGTCCCCTATATAGCGGCGGCGGGCGAACTGAAGACGAAGCCGACCCAGCACAGCGTGCGCGAACTGACGTCGCTGGGCATCCAGCCCGACATATTGCTCTGCCGCTGCGAACATCCGCTGCCGGAAAGCGAGCGGCGCAAGATCGCCCTGTTCTGCAATGTCCGCCCCGAAGCGGTGATCCCGGCGCTTGACGCCAGCAGCATCTACGCGGTCCCGATGCAATATCATGCAGAGGGGCTGGACGACGAAGTGCTGCGCGCCTTCGGCATGGAGGGCGCGTCCGCGCCCAAGCTCGACCGCTGGCACGACATCATGGACCGGCAGCAGAATCTGGAGGGCGAAGTCACCATCGGCGTCGTCGGCAAATATGTCGGCCTGCCCGATGCCTACAAGTCGCTATATGAAGCGCTGACCCATGGCGGCCTCGCCAATCGGGTCAAGGTCAACATCAAATGGCTCGACGCCGAACTGTTCGAGGAAGAGGGCGCGGACATCGCCGCTCGCCTGGAGCCGATGCACGGCATCCTCGTCCCCGGCGGCTTCGGCGTGCGCGGGTCGGAGGGGAAGATCGCCTCGGTCAAATTCGCCCGCGAACGCAACGTGCCCTTTTTCGGCATCTGCCTGGGCATGCAGATGGCCTGCATCGAAGGCGCGCGGAACACGGCGGGAATCGCGAACGCCTCCACCACGGAGTTCGGCGAAACCAGCGAGCCGGTGGTCGGCCTCATCACCGAATGGATGAGCAAGGAAGGCCTGCAGAAGCGTACCGCCGAAACCGACCTGGGCGGCACCATGCGGCTTGGCGCCTATCCGGCCAGGCTCGCTGGCAACAGCGTGGTGGCGGGCATTTACGGCGCGACCGAAATCAGCGAGCGGCACCGCCATCGCTATGAGGTCAATGCCGGCTATCGCGAGCCGCTGGAAAAGGGCGGCCTCATCTTCTCGGGCATGTCGCCGGACGGCACGCTGCCGGAAATCGTCGAACGCCCCGATCATCACTGGTTTGTCGGCGTGCAGTTCCACCCCGAACTCAAGTCCAAGCCCTTCGACCCGCATCCGCTCTTTGCCAGCTTCATCGAAGCGGCGGTGAAGCAGAGCCGGCTGGTATAAAGGAGGATCGGGGCCGGAATGGCCCCGTTTCACCCTAACCCTGGGCAGGCGTCAACTTCAACAACCGCCCCTCAGAACCCCGCCCGCCATCCTCCAGCAGCCAGAGCGCGCCATCCGGCCCTTGCTCCACCTCCCGGATTCGCGCGCCCATGTCCCACTGGTCCGCCTTGGACGCATTGTCCCCGTCCAGCTTCACCCGTATCAGCGCCTGGCTCGACAGCCCGCCGATGAACAGCGACCCCTTCCATTGCGGGAACAGGTCGCCCGAATAATAAACCAGCCCCGCCGGCGAGATGACCGGGTTCCACCAGAGCTTGGGCGCCTCATAGCCATCGCCTGCCTTGTGGTCGGGAATGTCCCGCCCGTCATAATGGCTGCCATTGGAAACCCGCGGATAGCCATAGTTGAGGCCGGGCTTGATCAGGTTCACCTCATCGCCGCCCTTCGGCCCCATTTCCTGTTCCCACAGCCGCCCGTCCTTGTCGAAGGCGATCCCCAGCAGATTGCGATGGCCATAGGACCAGACCGCCGGATGAAAGCCCTTCGCCGCCAGCGGATTGCCCGCCGCCGGGGTGCCGTCCAGGTTCAGCCGCAGCACCTTGCCCAATGTCGACTTGGGATCCTGCGCGGGATCGAATTTCTGCCGCTCGCCATTGGTGAAGAACAGATATCTGCCGTCCGGCGAGAAGGCGATCCGCCCGGAATAATGGCCGTTTCCATCCACATACTGGCTTGCGCGGAAGATCACCTTCACGCCGTCCAGCTTCGTCGTCCCATCGCTCGCCTGGTGGAAGGCGCCGGTGGCGAGCGCCACGCCCTTGCCGCCCTGACCCGCCTCGGAAAAGCTGAAATAGACCGCCCGGTTCCGCGCGAAATCGGGCGCCAGCACCACGTCCATCAGCGCGCCCTGACCTTCGCTGTCGACCGGCGGAATACCTGCGACGGGAATTTTCGTTCCGTTCTTCGGATCGAACAGGATCATCTCGCCCGCCTTTTCGGTGACCAGCATCCGCCCGTCGGGCATGAAGGTCATGGCCCAGGGCGCATCGAAATCCGCGATCACGGAGGTCTTGAACGGCTTCGTCGCGGAGGTGGTGCTGTTCTGCCCCACGGCATTGTCAGCCGAACAGGCGATCAGGGCCAGCGGCAGGGCAGTCAGGGCAAGATGGCGCATATCGTCTCCTCCGGGGCTGAATTTCGGCGCTGATGACGCTAACAGAAGGCTTATCAAATGCCTCGCGACAAATAATGTTGCAGCTTTGCGGCATCCCGCCTATATCGCCCCTGCTTCCTTACATCGTCAAACATGTCGGGGTCGCGGGCGGATCGCCTGCGGCGACGGGAAGCTGCAATTTTGTTCTTTTGGAGACCCCATGGCGGACATCGCCGAACTGACAGCCCTGATCGAACCGGAGGTGAAGGCCTTGGGCTTCGACCTCGTGCGCATCAAGCTGTTCGGCTCGGGTGACGAGTATACGCTGCAGATCATGGCCGAGCGGCCGGAGACGAAGCAGCTCGTCATTGAGGATTGCGCCGCCATCTCCCGCCGCCTGTCCGACGTGCTGGACGAAGCCGACCCGATCGAGGAGGCCTATCGCCTCGAAGTCAGCTCGCCCGGTATCGACCGTCCGCTGACCCGCCTCACCGATTTTCTCGAATGGGCCGGGCATGAGGCGAAGATTTCCGCCACCGAAGCCGTCGGGGGCCGCAAGAGCTTCCGTGGTGTTCTGAACGGGATAGAGGGGGAGGGCGTTCTCTTCACCGACGTCAAGGCGGGCGATGTGGTGATCCCCTTCGCATTGGTGGGCGACGCCAAGCTGATACTGACCGACGCATTGATTTCTGCTAGCATGCCGCTCTCCTCCGATGGGGCGGACGAGTTCGAAACCGAAGAATAAGGGTTTACGACCATGGCCAACGCCATTTCCGCCAACAAGGCCGAGCTGCTCGCCATTGCGAACAGCGTCGCCAGCGAGAAGATGATCGACAAGGCGATCGTCATCGAGGCGATGGAAGACGCGATCCAGCGCGCAGCCCGCGCCCGTTACGGCGCGGAGAACGACATCCGCGCCAAGCTGGACCCGGACACCGGCGACCTTCGTCTCTGGAGAGTCGTGGAGGTGGTCGAGCAGGTCGACGACTATTTCAAGCAGGTCGACCTGAAGCAGGCTACCAAGCTGAAGAAGGACGCGGTCGTGGGCGACTTCATCGTCGATCCGCTGCCGCCCATCGACCTTGGTCGCATCGACGCCCAGTCGGCCAAGCAGGTGATCTTCCAGAAGGTCCGCGACGCAGAGCGCGAGCGCCAGCATGAGGAATTCAAGGACCGCGTGGGTGAGATCATCACCGGCGTCGTCAAGTCCGTCGAATTCGGCCATGTCGTCGTCAATCTCGGCCGGGCCGAGGGCGTCATCCGCCGCGACCAGCAGATCCCCCGCGAAGTCGTCCGCGTCGGCGACCGCATCCGCTCGGTGATCCTGAACGTCCGCCGCGAAAACCGCGGGCCGCAGATTTTCCTCAGCCGCGCGCATCCCGAATTCATGAAGAAGCTGTTCGCGCAGGAAGTGCCCGAAATCTACGACGGGGTGATCGAGATCAAGGCCGCCGCCCGCGATCCGGGCAGCCGCGCCAAGATCGGCGTCATCAGCCGCGATTCGAGCATCGACCCGGTCGGCGCCTGCGTCGGCATGAAGGGCAGCCGCGTGCAGGCCGTCGTGCAGGAAATGCAGGGCGAGAAGATCGACATCATCCCCTGGTCGGAGGATACCGCGACCTTCGTCGTCAACGCGCTTCAGCCCGCGCAGGTCGCCCGCGTCGTCATCGATGAGGAAGAGGAACGCATCGAGGTCGTCGTCCCCGACGATCAGCTTTCGCTCGCCATCGGCCGTCGCGGCCAGAATGTCCGTCTCGCCAGCCAGCTGACCGGCAAGGCCATCGACATCATGACCGAGGCCGACGCGTCGGAGAAGCGCCAGAAGGAATTCGTCGCCCGTTCCGAACTGTTCCAGAACGAACTGGACGTCGACGAAACCCTCTCGCAGCTCCTCGTGGCCGAGGGCTTTGGCGAGCTGGAGGAAGTGGCCTATGTCGGCATCGACGAACTGGCCGCGATCGAGGGCTTTGACGAGGAACTGGCGCAGGAACTGCAAAGCCGCGCGCAGGAAGCGCTGGACCGCCGCGAGGCCGCTGCCCGCGAGGAGCGTCAGGCGCTGGGCGTCGAGGATGCGCTGGCCGACATGCCGCACCTTACAGAGGCGATGCTGGTGACGCTGGGCAAGGCGGGCATCAAGACGCTGGACGACCTGGCCGATCTGGCCACGGACGAACTGATCGCCAAGAAGCGCGTCGACCAGCGCCGCCGCCGCAACGAAGGCAGCGAGGACAAGGGCGGCATCCTGGCCGAATATGGCCTCAGTGAAGAGCAGGGCAATGAGATCATCATGGCCGCCCGCGCCCACTGGTTCGAAGACGAGGAAGCATAAGCGCAGATGCCGTTCGTCGATATCCGTCTGGCCGGAAACGCCACCCGCGAACAGAAGGCGGCCATCGTCGCCGACGTCACCCGGTCGCTCGTCGAGCGTCTCGGGAAGCCGGCCTCTGCCGTGCAGGTGGTGATTTCGGAAATCTCGATGGAAAATTACGGCTCGGCCGGCCAGCTCATGGCCGATCGGGTCGCGCCCCGGCCGACAGGGGAGGACGCCAATGCCGCGGTCACTTCCCAATGAGAGGCTAAGCGCTTCCCCAGCACTGACGGACAGCCGTGCTCCTGCGAAGGCAGGGGCCCAGTCCCAGGGTCGTGCGCACCCGAAAAGGTGGAACTGGATTCCTGCCCTGGCAGGAACAGGGATTTCGTTCGGGAAGGGCGCGTCATGACCGAACGCAAATGCATCCTGTCGGGCGACCGCGCCGACCCGGACATGCTCGTCCGCCTCGCCTGCGGCCCGAATGGTGAAATCCTGCCCGACATCCGCGCCAAGGCCCCCGGCCGTGGCGCCTGGATCGGAGTGTCCCGCGCGGAAGTCGAACAGGCGCTCGCCAGGGGCAAGCTCAAGGGCGCGCTCGCTCGGGCGTTCAAGACCGGCGACCTGCAAATCCCCGACAACCTCCCCGCGCTGATCGAGGACGGCCTGCGCAAGGCGCTGCTCGACCGGCTGGGACTGGAGGCGAAGGCGTCCATGGTCCTCACGGGCTCTGAAAAAATCGATGTCGCCTGCCGCAAGGGGGAGGTGACGATGCTGCTCCACGCCGCCGACGCCGCCCCCGACGGCAACCGCAAGCTCGACCAGGCTTTGCGCGTCGGGCAGGAGGCGGAAGGCACGGATTTGGCTGGCATCGTCTTGCCTGTGGACCGACACGCCCTATCTATGGCAATGGGACGGGACAATGTCGTCCATATCGCGGTGACCGACTCGCGTGCGGCGTCACGTCTGCGCGGCGCCATAGGCCGCTTGGAAAGCTATCTGGGTTGCGCTAACGGAGCGCCGGTGCATGGGGAGCAGGACTCCGCAGGGGCATTGGGCGCCTGAGTTGGTATTGGAATGCCTGAGTTGGCATTGGAATGAAGGCGCCGACGGGCCTTGCCGGTCGGGTTGATGTGAAGGGTATAGTTCAGTCGTATGAGTGACAGCAAGGAAGACAAGCCGGTTCTGGGCCGCAAGCCGCTGGGGATCAAGCGCACGGTCGAGTCCGGTCAGGTGCAGCAGCAGTTCAGCCACGGCCGCAAGAACACGGTCGTGGTTGAGGTGAAGCGGCGCCGCATCCTGGGCAAGCCGGGCGAAGCCGGCCACGCTGCGCCTGAACCGCAGGCTGATCCCACGCCCGCGGCTGCCCCCGCCGCTCCGGCGGCGCCCCAGCCGCAGGCGCGCGCGCCGCAGCCGGCTCCCGCACGCCCGGCCCCGCCGCAGAGCCTGATGTCCCGTCAGGAATTGCAGGCGAAGCTGCTGCGCGAGGCGGAGGAAGCCCGCATGTCCGCGCTGGAGGACGCGCGCCGTCGCGAAGACGCCCAGCGCCTTGCCGCAAGCGAGGAGGAAAAGCGCCGCGCCGAGGAAAATCGCCTGGCCGCAGAGGCTTCCGAGGCCGAAGTCGCGCGCCAGCCCGAAGTGGACGCGGGGACCGTCGAGGAAACGGCCAAGGCGAACGTTGAGGAAGCCGCGCCTGTCGCGGCCGATGCCCCGGCCGAGGCCGCGCCGGCCGCTGCCGAAACGAAGCCCGCAACGTCCACCATGCCCCCGCCGCGCCGCTTCACGCCGGTCGCCCCGGTCAAGCGCCCCGAACCGGCCAAGCCGGAGCGGGCCAAGCGCGGCGACGACAATCGCCGTCAGGCAGGCAAGCTCACCGTCACCCGCGCCCTCGCGGATGATGACAGCGCCCGCGCCCGCAGCCTCGCCGCGCTCAAGCGCGCCCGCGAGAAGGAACGCCGCGCCCATTATTCGGGCGGCGCCCAGCAGCGGGAAAAGCAGTCGCGCGACGTGGTGGTCCCCGAAAGCATCACTGTCCAGGAACTCGCCAACCGCATGGCCGAAAAGGGCGCGGACCTGGTGAAGGCCCTGTTCAAGATGGGCACCGCCGTCACGCTCAACCAGGCGATCGACCAGGATACGGCCGAATTGCTGGTGGAGGAATTCGGTCACCGCATCCAGCGCGTGTCCGATGCCGACGTCGAAATCGGCATGGAGGGTGAGGTTGACGCACCCGAAACGCTGAAGTCGCGTCCGCCGGTCGTGACCATCATGGGCCATGTCGACCACGGCAAGACCTCTCTGCTCGACGCGCTGCGCGGCACCAATGTCGTGTCCGGCGAAAGCGGCGGCATCACCCAGCATATCGGCGCCTATCAGATCAAGGCGAAGAGCGGCGACATCATCACCTTCCTCGATACGCCGGGTCACGAGGCTTTCTCGGAAATGCGCGCCCGCGGCGCCAACGTCACCGACATCGTCATCCTGGTGGTGGCGGCGGACGACGGCCTGATGCCGCAGACGATCGAAGCCATCAACCATACCAAGGCGGCCGGCGTTCCGATGATCGTCGCGATCAACAAGTGCGACAAGCCCGATGCCAATCCGCAGAAGGTGCGCGAGCGCCTGCTGAGCGAGGAGGTCGTGGTCGAGGATATGGGCGGCGACGTCCAGGACGTGGAGGTTTCGGCACTCAAGAAGACCGGCCTTGACGAGCTGATCGAAAAGATCCTGCTCCAGGCCGAGTTGCTCGAACTGACCGCCAATCCGGATCGCGCCGCCGAAGGCAATGTTATCGAGGCGCAGCTCGACAAGGGTCGCGGCGCCGTTGCCACCGTTCTGGTGCGCAAGGGTACGCTGAAGATCGGCGACACTTTCGTCATCGGCTCGGAAAGCGGCAAGGTCCGCGCGATGATCAACGACAAGGGCCAGCAGGTGAAGGTCGCTGGTCCCTCGACGCCGGTCGAGGTGCTGGGTCTCTCCGGCGTGCCGATGGCGGGCGACCAGCTCACCGTTGTCGAGAATGAGGCGCGCGCCCGCGAAGTCGCCGCCTATCGTCAGGAACAGGCGACCAAGAAGCGCACCACTGCCGCGCCGACCAGCTTCGAGCACATGTTCTCGGCGCTCAACACGACCGTCATCGAATATCCGGTGGTGGTGAAGGGGGACGTGCAGGGCTCGGTCGAAGCGATCGTGTCGTCGCTGAACCGCATTTCGACCGACGAGATCAAGGTGCGCATCCTGCATTCGGGTGTCGGCGCGATCACCGAGAGCGACGTCACGCTGGCCGCCGCCAGCCGCGCGCCGCTGATCGGCTTCAACGTCCGTCCCAATGCCAAGGCGCGCCAGTTGGCGGAGCGCGAGAAGATCTCGCTGCGCTATTATGACGTGATCTACGACCTGCTCGAAGAGGTTCGCGGCGAAATGGCGGGCCAGCTTGCCCCCGAACGCATCGAAACCATCGTCGGCCGGGCCGAGGTGCTTCAGGTCTTCCCCGCGGGCAAGAAGGACAAGGCGGCGGGCCTGCTCGTCCTCGACGGCATCATCCGCAAGGGACTGTCCGCGCGCCTTACCCGCGACGATGTCATCGTGTCGCGCACCAACATCGCCTCGCTCCGTCGCTTCAAGGACGACGTGGCCGAAGTCCGCGCCGGCATGGAGTGCGGCGCGGTCCTTCAGGACACGAACGACATCAAGCCTGGCGACACGCTCGAGCTGTTCGAGGTCGAGGAACGCGCCCGGACGCTGTAACAACAGCGCGCGCGACGCGGCGCGGAGGAAAAGGACATGGTCATGCTAGGCAAGGTCACGCCAATCCTCCGCAGCTTCGATGAAACGCGGACGCGCGCCTTTTACTGCGACTTCCTGGGGTTCGGGGTGGTGTTCGAACATCGCTTCGAACCTGGCATGCCGCTCTACATGGGCGTGGCGCGTGAGGGATGCGTACTGCACCTGTCCGAACATTATGGTGACGGGACGCCGGGTTCGGGCATTCGCATCGCCGTCGATGACGTGCGGGCCTATGCGGCGGAGCTGCGCGCCAAGCATTTCGGCAACGCCCGGCCGGGGGAACCGGTCGAGACGGAATGGGGCAGCCTTGAAATCACGATCACGGACCCGGCCGGAAATAATTTGACCTTCTTTACCGATTTGCCGGAGTGAATGGCATGAACAATTTGCAGGAAGGTCCCTCCGTCCGCCTGCTGCGCGTGGGCGAACAGGTGCGCCATGTGCTCTCCGAGATCCTTCAGCGCGGCGACGTCCATGACGATGTGCTCGCCAGCCATGTGGTGAGCGTGACGGAAGTTCGCATGTCGCCCGACCTGCGCCACGCGACGGTCTTCATCAAGTCGCTGCTCGGCCAGGATGAGGAGGCCGTGCTGAAGGCGCTGCGCACCAACACCGCCTATCTCCAGCGCGAAGTCGCGACCCGCGTGCGCCTCAAATATGCGGCAAAGCTCAAATTCCTTGCGGACGAAAGCTTCGACGAAGGCAACCATATCGACAGGCTGCTGCGCGATCCCAAGGTAGCGCGCGATCTGGACAAGCCCGAGGCCGAGGGCGAATAGGCCGCTGCCCGACAAACATCGTCCCCATCGACGCGACGGCGCAGCCCGGCTAACAGCGTCTTGTCCGCAGGCAAAGCAAGGCAAGGCAAGGCAAGGGGCAGGGCAGATGAAAAGAACGGGCATATTCGCAACCGCGCTTCTGGCGCTCGCCACGCCCGCCGCCGCCAGGGAAGCGCCGGTCCATCCGGCTGTCACCACGGACCCGGCCCCTGATCCCGCCTATCCCGCCGGCATGAGCGCCTTCGTCATCCCCTCCGGGGACGGCGCGCTCAACGCTGTCCTCTATACCGCCGCCGGTTCGGGCCTGCACCCGACGCTCCTCCTCCTCCACGGTTTTCCCGGCAATGAGCAGAATCTGGACCTAGCGCAGGCGGCCCGCCGCGCCGGCTGGAATGTGCTGACGCTCCACTATCGCGGCTCCTGGGGCAGTCCCGGAAACTTCTCCTTCACCCACGCTTCGGAAGACGCCTGGAACGCGCTGCAATATCTCCAGCAATCCGCCACGGTGGTGAAATATCGCATCGACACGAGCGCCATCGTCGTCGCAGGGCACAGCATGGGCGGCTTCATGGCCGCCGACGTCGCCGCCGCCGAACCCCATGTCGCGGGCCTCTTCCTGATCGATCCCTGGGATCCGGCCGAAACCGCCGCCGCCCTCTCCACGCCGCAGGGCGAAGCCGCTTGGAAGGCCGAAGTTGCCGACGACCTGCCCCCGCTCCATGGCGCCAGCTATGACAGCCTGACCGCCGAAATCAGCGGCAACGTCGAAAAGTTCGACCTCGGCCGCAGGCTGGTGGGCTATGGCCGCCGCCCCTTGGTCATCATCGGGGCGGAGCGGGGCATCGGCGCCATGGCGCGAAAGGTGACGGCGGACGCGCAATCGGCCAATCCCGACACGCGGCTGATGGTCTGGCCGACCGATCACAGCTTTTCCGACAAGCGTATCGCGCTGGCCGACGCCCTGGTCCGTTTCCTCAAGCAGATCGCGCCAATGGCGCGCTGACCATGGCGAAGCTCTATTTCTACTACAGCTCGATGAACGCGGGCAAATCGACCACTTTGCTCCAGTCCAGCTTCAACTATCGTGAGCGTGGCATGGAAACCATGCTGTGGACTGCCGCCGTGGACGATCGTTACGGAGCCGGACGCATCGTTTCTCGCATCGGGCTGGAGGCGCAGGCCCATATCTTCGATGCCGCGACCGATCTCTTTGCCGCCATCGCCGCCCAGCAGGCGCACAGCCCGCTGTCCTGCATATTGATCGACGAGGCGCAGTTCCTGAACGAAGAACAGGTCTGGCAGGTCGCCACCGTCTGCGACCGGCTGAACATTCCGGTACTCTGTTACGGCATCCGCACCGATTTCCAGGGCAAGTTGTTCGAGGGCAGCGCCGCGCTGCTGGGCCTGGCCGACACGCTGAACGAGATAAAGACGATCTGCGAATGCGGGCGCAAGGCGACGATGAACCTGCGCGTCGATGCGCAGGGCGCGCCGATCCGACGGGGCGAGCAGACCGAGATCGGCGGCAATGACCGCTATGTCGCGCTCTGCCGCCGCCATTTCGCGGAGCGGATGCAGCGCTGAATCTTGTATCAAATTGTCGCCTCGTCCTCCCGACGGAGCGGCCTTCTACCCATATCGGCGTCATGAAGATGGAGCGGCGATCTGATCCCATCAGATCGAAATCCGCTCTTGCAGGAGACAGAGCATGTTCGCCAGATATCGGGCCGCTTTCCTGGCCCTTCCCCTTATGTTCGCGAGCGTCCCGGCCATGGCCGCGATGCAGCAGCCGGCAAGCGGCGAAGCATCCATTCCCTTCGTCAACCATGGCGGGGTCTGGAACTGGCAAGCCGATGGATCGCGCGGCGTCTATGTGCAGGACCAGCATCGCCAATGGTATTATGCGAAGCTGATGAGCAACTGTTTCGACCTGCCCTTCGCCAACGCCATCGGCTTCGAAACGCGCGGCATCGATACGCTCGACAGGTTCGGCACGCTGGTCGTGCGCGGCCAGCATTGCCCGATCACCAGCTTCACCTACAGCGCCGGCCCGCCCGCCAGGACAAAGAAGGGCTGACAGCAGGCGGCGCCCGCTATAGAGGGCCCGCCATGCATGGCTGGATCATCCTCGACAAACCCCTGGGCCTCGGCTCGACGCAGGCCGTGAGCGCGGTGAAGCGCGCCTTGCGGCAAAGCGGCGCGGGAAAGCTTAGGGTTGGCCATGGCGGCACGCTCGATCCGCTGGCGACCGGTGTTCTCCCGGTGGCGGTGGGAGAGGCGACGAAGCTCGCCGGGCGGATGCTCGACAGCGACAAGATCTATGACTTCACCATCGGCCTGGGCGTGCAGACCGACACGTTGGACCGGGAGGGCAGGGAGGTCGCGTCCAGCGCGCATCGCCCCACCCTGGCGGAGGTGGAGGCCGTCCTCCCCGATTTCACCGGCCCCATCGAACAGGTGCCGCCCGCCTATAGCGCGATCCTGATCGACGGCCGGCGCGCCTATGACCTGGCCCGCGCGGGGCAGGAGGTGGAAATGAAGACGCGCGCCGTGACCATCCACCGCCTTGACCTTCGTCCCTCCCGCGAGATCGCGAAGGAGGAAATGGTAGGGGAGGTCACCCTGCGCGCCCATGTGTCGAAGGGCACCTATATCCGCTCCCTCGCGCGCGACATCGCGCTGGCGCTCGGCACGGTCGGCCATGTCACCATGCTCCGCCGGGTGAAGGCCGGGCCGTTCACCCTGGAAACCGCGATTTCGCTGGACAAATTGGACGAAGCTGCTACGGGCGGCGGCATCGCGCAGCTTATGCTGCCGTTGACCGCAGGGCTGGACGACATCCCGGCTCTAGCAGTCTCTCCCGACGACGCGCTGGCTCTCCGACAGGGGAAGGTGCTCGTGGGGAAACCGCATACCGGCTTGTTACTGGCGATGGAGGGCGAAACGCCCGTCGCGCTGGTGGAGGCCAGTGGCCCAGAAACCCTTAGGGAAATCAGGGTGGTGCGCGGCTTCAATCTCTAGATGTTACGAAAGGAAGCCGATGTCGATTACTGCCGAGCGCAAGGAAGCGCTGATCAAGGAACATGCCCGCGCCGAAGGCGACACCGGTTCGCCGGAAGTCCAGGTTGCGATCCTCTCGGAGCGCATTTCGAACCTGACCGAGCATTTCAAGGGTCATCACAAGGATAACCACAGCCGTCGCGGCCTGCTGATGCTGGTCAACAAGCGTCGTTCGCTGCTGGACTATCTCAAGAAAAAGGATGCGGGTCGCTATACCGACCTCATCACCAAGCTGGGCCTGCGCAAGTAAGCCTGCTAAAGAAGGAGCGGCCCCCATGTCGGGGCCGTTTCCGATTCCGGGGTTCCTGCAATTCGGCAGGATGTTCCGACCAAGGGGCCAGACGATGCTCCGAAACCGCTGCGGGCCGGTTTAGCCCGCATGACAGGCCCCGCCCGGCAATAGGGCCAGGCGGGCGAAGGAAAAAAACATGTTCGATGTAAAGAAGGTATCAATCGAGCTGGGCGGAAAGACCCTCACGCTCGAAACCGGCCGTATTGCGCGTCAGGCCGACGCAGCCGTGCTGGCGACCTATGGCGAAACCGTGGTGCTGTGCGCCGTGACCGCCGCCAAGTCGGTGAAGGAAGGGCAGGACTTCTTCCCGCTGACCGTCCATTATCAGGAAAAATATTCCGCCGCCGGCCGCATCCCGGGTGGCTTCTTCAAGCGTGAACGCGGTGCGACGGAAAAGGAAACACTGGTTTCCCGCCTGATCGACCGCCCGGTCCGCCCGCTCTTCCCCGAAGGTTTCTACAACGAAATCAACGTCATTGCCCAGGTTCTGAGCTTTGACGGCGAAAGCGAGCCCGACATCGTGGCGATGATCGCCGCTTCGGCCGCGCTGACCCTGTCGGGCGTTCCCTTCCTGGGTCCGATCGGCGCCGCCCGCGTCGGCTACAAGGATGGCGAATATCAGCTGAACCCCTCGCTGGACCAGGCGAAGGAAGGCGAACTCGACCTCGTCGTCGCCGCCACCGGCAATGCCGTGATGATGGTCGAATCCGAAGCCAAGGAACTGTCGGAAGACGTCATGCTCGGCGCCGTGCTGTTCGCGCATGAAGCGTCGAAGAAGGTCGTCAATGCGATCATCGACCTCGCCGAGCAGGCCGCCAAGGATCCGTGGGACGTTGCCAAGGGCGACAATCTCGACGACCTCAAGAAGAAGCTGAAGAAGCTGATCGGCAAGGACATCACGGCCGCCTACAAGCTGACCGACAAGTCCGCCCGTTCCAACGCGCTGAACGAGGCCCGCGCCAAGGCAAAGGCCTGGTTCGCCGAGGAAGGCCTCGACGCCCAGACGGTCATGGCCGGCATCAAGCTGACCAAGAAGCTGGAAGCGGAAATCGTCCGCACCGCCATCCTCAAGGACGGCAAGCGCATCGACGGCCGCAACACGACGCAGATCCGCCCGATCGAGGCGATGGTCGGCTTCCTGCCGCGCACCCACGGTTCGGCCCTGTTCACCCGCGGTGAAACGCAGGCGATCTGCACCACCACGCTCGGCACCAAGGACGCCGAGCAGATGGTCGACGGCCTGACCGGCGTTCATTATGAAAGCTTCATGCTGCACTATAACTTCCCGCCCTATTCGGTCGGTGAAGTCGGCCGCTTCGGCGCGCCGGGCCGTCGCGAAGTCGGCCATGGCAAGCTGGCATGGCGTGCCCTGCACCCCGTGCTGCCCAGCAAGGAAGAATTCCCCTACACCATCCGCGTCCTCAGCGACATCACCGAGTCCAACGGCTCGTCCTCGATGGCGACGGTCTGCGGCGGTTCGCTCTCGATGATGGACGCCGGCGTGCCCCTGAAGCGCCCCGTTTCCGGCATCGCCATGGGCCTGATCCTGGAAGGCAAGGATTTCGCTGTCATCAGCGACATTCTGGGCGACGAGGATCATCTCGGCGACATGGACTTCAAGGTGGCGGGCACGGAAGCGGGCATCACCACCATGCAGATGGACATCAAGGTTGCCGGCATCACGCAGGAAATCTTCGAGGTCGCTCTGCGCCAGGCGAAGGAAGGCCGCGCCCACATATTGGGTGAGATGAGCAAGGCCCTGTCCTCGACTCGCACCGAGCTGTCGGCCCATGCCCCGCGCATCGAGACGATCCAGATCGACAAGGCGAAGATCCGCGACGTCATCGGCACCGGCGGCAAGGTCATCCGCGAGATCGTCGCGGAAACCGGCGCGAAGGTCGACATCGACGATGAGGGCATCATCAAGATCAGCTCGTCCGACATCAACCAGATCGAAGCCGCCAAGAAGTGGATTCTCGGCATCGTCGAGGAAGCGGAAGTCGGCAAGGTCTACACCGGCAAGGTCGTCAACATCGTCGACTTCGGTGCGTTCGTGAACTTCATGGGCGGCAAGGACGGCCTCGTCCACGTCTCCGAAATGAAGAATGAGCGCGTCGAAAAGCCGACGGACGTCGTCTCCGAAGGCCAGGAAGTGAAGGTCAAGGTTCTCGAAATCGATCCGCGCGGCAAGGTTCGCCTGTCCATGCGCGTCGTCGATCAGGAAACCGGCGAGGAACTGGAAGATACCCGTCCTCCCCGCGAACCCAGGGGCGATCGCGGCGGTGAGCGTGAAGGCGGCCGTGGCGACCGCAATCGCCGCGACCGTGGCGGCGACCGCGGCGGACGCGGTGGCGACCGGGGTGATCGCGGCCCCCGTCGTGACCGCGGCCCGCGCGGCGAAGGCCGGGGCAATGGCGATGACGACGGCTCCAATGCCGGTCTGCCGGACTTCCTGACCCAGGATTGATCCCGGTCCATCAGGTCCGATAATACAGGAAGGGCGCCCGGTCATCCGGGCGCCCTTTTTGATGAATTTGAATGCTTTTCTGATCTCCAATTGGCCTGGGCGGAAGTTGTGATAGGGTAACGATCAAGCTGTGGGGGGATTTATGCAGCGCAGGAACGAACGATTCGTGGAGCGCCTGCCGCTGGCCCTGCGTCGACCCTGGCATGCCTATCTGCTGGCGACCGTTTTCTGCCTGATCGCCCTCGCCATTCGCGCCGTCGCCGAAATCGCCATGCCGGTCGGCTATCCCTTCGTCTCCTTCTTTCCCGTCGTGATCCTGACCTCCTTCCTGTTCGGGGTGCGGCCGGGCATCTATGCGGGCGTGTTGTGCGGCCTCTTGTCCTGGTATTTCTTCATTCCGCCACGCATGACGTTCGACTTCCATCCAGGCGTGCTGCTGGCGCTCGCCTTCTACGGCATCGTCGTGATCATCGACATCGCGCTGATCCATCTCTTGCAGAAGGCGAACTTCAAACTGGCGTTGGAGCGGGAACGCAGCCGCGCCCTGGCGGAAAATCGCGAATTGCTGTTCCACGAATTGCAGCACCGCGTGTCCAACAATCTTCAGGTCGTCGCGGCCATGCTTTCGCTCCAGCGACGCCATGTCGACCATGACCTGGCCCGCCGGGCGCTGGACGACGCTTCGGCCCGGCTCGCGCTGGTCGGCCGGATCAGCCGGGAGCTCTACAATCCATCGGGGGAGGGGCAGGACGTCCGCGCCTTCCTGACGACATTGACCGCCGATGTGCTGGCGGCCAGCGGTCGCGACGACATCGCTCTCACTGTCGATGCGCCCGATGCGCTGACCCTGCAACCCGACATCGCCGTGTCGATGGCGCTGATCGTGACCGAAGCGGTCAACAACGCCATCGAACATGGCCTGCCGCATCGGGGCGGCAGCATCCACGTCAGCCTGAACGTCAGCGACGGCACGATAATCCTTGACGTCACCGACGATGGAAGGGGCCTGCCCGCCGATTTCGATCCCGGCTTCAGCCAGAGTCTGGGCCTGCGGATTTCCAATGCACTGGCCTTGCAACTGAACGGCCGCTTCTCCCTGATGCCCTCGGTAAAGGGCGGCGCGATAGCACGGCTTGACCTGCCTGCCCGCGCATAGCGACCGACATGCACATTCTGCCGCTTGGCGAGGCGCATTCGCTCCGCTATGACCCGGCCATGCTGACGAAAACCATGACGCGCATCGGCGCGGCTACCGCACCGCTTCTGCTTGCCGCCCTGCTCTCGGGCTGCGCGACGTCGAAGAACAAATCCGACACGCAATATGTCGCCCGCGACGTGTCGACGCTCTACAATGCGGGCAAATACCGCCTGGATCGCGGCCAGTACAAGCTTGCCGCCGCGCTCTTCGACGAAGTGGAGCGCCAGCATCCCTATTCGCCCTGGGCCCGCCGCGCGCAGCTCATGTCCGCGTTCAGCTATTACATGAATCAGGATTATCCGGAATCGATCGGCGCGGCGCAGCGCTTCCTGTCGATCCACACCGGCAACAAGGACGCGCCCTACGCCTATTATCTGATCGCGCTCTGCTATTATGAACAGATTGCCGACGTCACCCGCGACCAGAAGATCACGCAACAGGCTCTGGACGCGCTGGGCGAACTGATCCGCCGCTATCCCGACACGCGCTACGCCGCCGATGCCCGGCTGAAGCTCGACCTCGTCAACGATCACCTCGCCGGCAAGGAGATGGAGATCGGCCGTTTCTACCAGCGTCGTGGCCAGTGGCTGGCGGCGACTCTGCGCTTCCGCACGGTCATCGACAAATATCAGACGACCACGCACACGCCGGAGGCGCTGGAGCGCCTCGTGGAAAGCTATCTCTCGCTCGGCATCCCCGCCGAAGCGCAGAAGGCCGCTGCGGTGCTGGGCCGGAACTATCCGGGTTCGAAATGGTATGAGCGCAGCTTCAAGCTGATGCGCGAACATCCGAACAAGGCCTGACCTGTCCTGTTCCCCCTCCCGCAGGCGGGCGGGGTCGAACGGCATCACGCGCCTCTGTTCAGGGGAGGATCGCGAGCGAAGCGAGCGTTCCCTCCTGCCCAATTCAGCGCCGCTGGCGCGGTGCACCCACCCCGGCCCCTCCCGCCTGCGGGAGGGGGGAGTCGCTCGCCCTTGCTGACTGCCCTGTCCATCCGCAACGTCGTCCTGATAGAGGCGCTGGACCTGGATTTCGGGTCGGGCCTGGGCGTGCTGACCGGTGAGACGGGTGCGGGCAAGTCGATCCTGCTCGATTCGCTGGGCCTCGCACTGGGCGCCCGCGCCGACAGCGGCCTTGTCCGCAGCGGGGAGGCGCAGGCCAGCGTCACCGCCACCTTCGACGCGCCTCCCGCCGATCATCGCGCGACGGATTTGCTGGCCGACAATGGCATAGACGTGGAACCCGGCGAACCGCTCATCATCCGCCGCATGGTAAAGGCCGATGGCGGCAGCCGCGCCTTCGTCAACGATCAGCCCTGCTCGGCGGCGCTGCTGCGCGACCTTGGCAGCGCGCTGGTCGAAATCCACGGCCAGCATGACGATCGCGGCCTGCTCAACCCGCGCGGGCACCGCTCGTTGCTCGACGCCTATGGCCGCTGCGACACGGGCGCGGCGGCGCAGGCCTATCATGCATGGCGCGCCGCCGCCGACCGCCTTGCGGAAAGCCGCGCCAGCGTGGAGACCGCCGCCCGCGACCGCGATTATCTGAGCCATGCGGTGGACGAACTCACCCGCTTCGCCCCCGAGCCCGGCGAGGAGGCGACGCTGGCCGAAGAACGCGCCACCATGCAGAAGGGCGCGCGCCTCTCCGACGATCTTTCCGCCGTCACCCAATGCTTCACCGGCTCCGATGGCGGCCTTGCCCAGTTGCGGCAGGCCGCCCGCCGCCTCGACCGCATCGCCGGCGAATATGAACCGCTGGCCGAGGTTCTCGCCGCCCTCGACCGCGCCGTGATCGAGGCGAGCGAGGCGGAGGATCGCCTCAATGAAGCCGCCGAAGCGCTCAGCTTCGACCCCGCCCGACTCGACGCCATCGAAACCCGCCTGTTCGATCTGCGCGGCCTCGCCCGCAAGCATCATGTCCAGCCCGACGATCTCTCCGCACTGCGCGACGACATGGCGGCGAAACTGGCCGCGATCGAAGGCGGGGAGGAACATCTCGCCGCCCTGGAGGCCGAGGTGAAGGCACGCGCCGCCGCCTATCGCGCCGCCGCCCAGGCCCTTTCCGCCGAACGCCAGATGGCGGCCGGAAAGCTCGATGCCGCCGTCGCCGCCGAACTCGCCCCGCTGAAACTGGACGCCGCCCGCTTCCGCACCGTCGTCGCGCCGCAGGAGGAAGGGCAATGGGGCGCCCACGGCATGGACCGGGTGGAATTCGAAATCTCCACCAATCCCGGCGCGCCCTTCGCCCCGCTGGTCAAGATCGCGAGCGGCGGCGAACTGTCCCGCTTCATCCTCGCGCTCAAGGTCGCCCTGGCACAGCAGGGCGGCGCGGACACGCTGATCTTCGACGAGATCGACCGCGGGGTAGGGGGCGCCGTCGCCTCCGCCATCGGTGAACGCCTCGCCCGCCTGTCGCAGACCAACCAGATCCTCGTCGTCACCCACAGCCCGCAGGTCGCGGCACGGGGGCAGGACCATATGCTGATCGCAAAATCCAGCGACGGCACCGTAACGCGAACCGGCGTCCACGCGCTGAGCGACGGCGAACGCCGCGAGGAAATCGCCCGCATGCTGTCCGGCGCGGAGATCACGGCAGAAGCGCGGGCACAGGCGGAACGGCTGCTCGAAAAGCTGTAACGCGCCCGTCCATCCAGAAATAGCACTCGGATTGGTCCCCTTCGCGTCAAACGGAGACAATGGCGATTGTTCTGACAGCATTACCCGCGTTAGAGCGGGTTTCGATCTGATTGAATCAGATTGCCGCTCTGGATTCCTTGTTTGCCGCGATTTTTTATCAGCGATCGGTTCCGATCGCTTGGAAATCGCTTTAGTGCCTCGGATGACCCTTCAAGGAGAAGATAATGTCCGCCCCGAAACTCAGGATCGAATCTGCCGGAATCAATGGCCTGTGGCCGATGTTGCCCACGCCGTCGAAGGAAGGCGCTTCGGACTGGCGTAGCCGCGATACTGTCGATCTCGACGAAACGGCGCGAATGGTTGAGGCATTGATCGAGGCGGGAGTCGATGGGCTTTTGAGCCTGGGCACCTATGGTGAGTGCCATAGCCTGACCTGGGATGAGAAGCTGGCCTTCGTCGGCTGCGTCATGGAGACCATTGGCGGACGCATCCCGTTTTTCGCTGGTACGACAGCCCCCAATACCCGTGAGGTCATTGCCCAGACCCGGGCGATGCACGAGCTTGGCGTTTCGGGGACGATGCTGGGCGTGCCGATGTGGTGCAAGAACGATGTCGCGACAGCCGTTCAATTCTATAATGATGTCAGCGAAGCCTGCCCCGACACGGCGATCATGATCTATGCCAACAGTGAGGCATTCAAGTTCGAATTCCCCCGTCCGTTCTGGGCCCAGGTCGGCAAGCTGCCGCAGGTCGTTGCTTGCAAATATCTCGGAATCGGTTTGCTGGCGGCCGACCTCAACCTTGCTCCCGATATCCGCTTCCTGACGCACGAGGCGGATTATTATGCCGCCTCGCGCATTGCTCCGGACAGGATGACTGCGTTCTGGTCAAGCAGCGCGCTGTGCGGGCCGCGCCCGGCGCTGGCGTTGCGCGACGCGGTGGCCAAGGCCAAAGTCAGCGGTGACTGGAGCAATGCCAAGGCGATCGCCGACCGTTTCCAGCAATGCGAACAGGGCCTGTTCCCGCGT
Organism: Sphingobium sp. LSP13-1-1.1; assembly: GCF_040676415.1. NCBI lineage: Bacteria > Pseudomonadati > Pseudomonadota > Alphaproteobacteria > Sphingomonadales > Sphingobiaceae > Sphingobium > Sphingobium sp. LSP13-1-1.1. The sequence goes on from NZ_JBEGHU010000012.1 coordinate 201,736, forward strand.
GGTGAGTTCACGGAATTTTCGAAGTTCGCCGTGGGGCTCGAAAGGGGGCGGATGAACGCGGCCGGTTGGGTGCGGATTGGCGACCCTCGTCCGCCATACCATCTCGTCCCCGCGGAATATCTGGAAGGCGCCAGTCGCTCGGGACGGGCCTATGCGGCATATCATGCCGAACTCCAGCAATCAGGCCTCTGATGTCGAGCGGGGCAAGTCAAATGGATGGGGGTTCGGCGCTCCCTTGAGGCTGGCCATATGATCGCACCATTCGCGATCAGAACCACGCCCGGGCAAAAGACTTGCCCCAGGGGGCCGTCCACAAATGTAGCCTCCCGACTGACCGGCTTTCGCGAACCCCGCCGCACGAGGAGCACCCTCGCAACGGCAACTATGTCCCAAAGCAAGATGGTCACAGCTTCGGCAGGTGCCGACCAAAGATGGTCGTTCGTCGCTCTTCGAGCCACGCCTCAAAGCTGAAGCTCGTCCTACCTAGTACAAATCCGATGGATTGGCTCTGAGGGGATTACTTGATTTTTGGCTGATGGGTGTCGCAATGAATGTAGCTCGTTTCGGCCGCGAACTATCCGATGCGGCGTGTGGGGGGCAAGCACTGTGGAAGATGACAATCGATCGTCGTTAAAACTGGCTGATTTGCCGGCCCTTCGTGACATTTATCGCGTCAGTGCTACCTTGGCAGACGAAGAGCTATCCATCACAACAAGGCGATATGAGCAAACAATCGACCGCCGCGACAAGTTACGAGAACGGACGCGATTTGGACTGCTCGCTCTCAATGCCGCGTCGTTGGCGGCGTTACTGAGCAGCTTGGGGAGCCAGTGGGTCACAAGGCTTCAAATCACTGAGGCCGACATTGCTCAAACCGTATTTCTCTTCCTCACCGGCCTAATGGCCGGGGCGACAGCAATCTGGTGGAGCGGGATCACCGCCACCCGCGATGCTGCTAGCGATTTCGAAAATCTGATGGAGGTCCGCCAACGCAAGGCAGACTACGACGGGGCAGCGACTGCAGAAGCTGAGTTGAAGCTGGTCAATCGCCCAGCGCCGGAATGGAAAATCCCACCTGATTATCGGTGGTCAAAGATAGACAATCTGCTCACCAACCTTGCTGGTGCTGTCTGGTTGAGTGCAATCGGAGGCATCGCTTGGAAGGTCGCTGAGCGTGTTGAGTGGTGCGGCCCATGGTGTGGCTAAGAGTCTGTTGACACGACTGCTATGTCCCCACCGCACCTGAAAGCTGACCATCCGCCATCCACCACAACGCCCGCTCTCCCCTGCCACCCCCGAATATCCGCTACCCGCGCGCAAAGGCCGACGCTAAAGACGTGTCCATGACCGACCCCGCGCAAATGACAGAAGCCGAAGCCGCCAACCGCCTGATGCGCCTCGCGCGGGAGATTGCGCGCCACAACCGGCTCTATCACGACCAGGACGCACCGGAGATCACGGACGCCGCCTATGACGCCCTGATCCACGAGAACAACGCGCTGGAAGCTATCTTCCCGCATCTCATCCGCAGCGATTCCCCCAATGCCCTGGTCGGCGCCGCCTCGACCTCCGCCCTCCGGAAGGTCCAGCACGCCGTCCGCATGATGAGCCTCGACAACGGCTTTTCCGATGAGGACATTGCCGAGTTCGTCGCCCGCGTCCGCCGCTTCCTCGCGCTGCCGGAGGACGCCGCCGTCGCGCTCACCGCCGAGCCCAAGATCGACGGCCTGTCCTGCTCGCTGCGCTATGAAAAGGGCGAACTGGTCCTCGCCGCCACGCGAGGCGACGGCACGACCGGGGAGGATGTCACCGCCAATGTCCGCACCATCGCCGACATTCCCCAGACGCTCGCCGGCCCCGGCATCCCCGACCTGTTCGAGGTGCGGGGCGAGGTCTATATGGCGAAGGCCGATTTCGTCGCGCTCAACGCCCGCCTTCTCGCCGAAGCCGAAGACCCTGAAAAGGCCCGCCAGTTCGCCAACCCCCGCAACGCCGCCGCCGGCTCGCTGCGTCAGAAGGACGCCGCGGTCACTGCCATCCGCCCGCTGCGCTTCCTCGCCCATGGCTGGGGCGAGGTCAGCGCCGTCCCCGCGGAGACCCAGCTTGGCGTCATGCAGGCGATCGCAAGCTGGGGCCTGCCCGTGTCCGACCGCCTGGCCTGCGTCGACACGCTGGAGGCGCTCATCGCCCATTATCGCGCCATCGAAGCCGCGCGCGCCGACCTGCCCTTCGACATTGATGGCGTGGTCTACAAGGTCGACCGCCTCGACTGGCAGCAGCGCCTGGGCTTCGTCGCGAAGGCCCCGCGCTGGGCGATCGCTCATAAATTCCCCGCCGAACGCGCCCAGACGACGCTGGAGGCCATCGACATACAGGTCGGCCGCACCGGCAAGCTGACCCCCGTGGGTCGCCTCACTCCCGTAACCGTCGGCGGCGTCGTCGTCTCCAACGTCACCCTGCACAATGCCGACGAGATCGCGCGGCTGGGTGTCCGCCCCGGCGATCGCGTCATCGTCCAGCGCGCCGGCGACGTCATCCCGCAGGTGGTGGACAACCTCACGCGGGACGAACCGCGCCCGCCCTTCGCCTTTCCCGACCACTGCCCCGTCTGCCAGTCGGAGGCCGTGCGGGAGGAAGGGGAGGTCGACATACGCTGCACCGGCGGCCTCATCTGCCCGGCGCAACGGTTCGAACGCCTGCGCCATTTCGTCAGCCGCGCCGCTCTGGATATCGAGGGGCTGGGCGAAAAGAGCATCGAGGAATTTCTCGACCTCGGCTGGATCGCGGAACCGGCCGACATCTTCCGCCTGAAATCACGCCGGGCCGACCTGCTGGGCCGGGAGGGGTGGAAGGAAAAGTCCGTCGACAATCTCCTCGCCGCGATAGAGGCAAAGCGCCAGCCCGACGCCGCGCGCCTGCTCTTTGGCCTCGGCATCCGGCATGTCGGAGCGGTCACTGCCCGCGACCTGCTCAAGCGCTATACCACGCTGGAGGGGGTCCGCGCGCTCGCTGTCGGGATCATCGCGCTGCGCGATGCGGCCGTCCCTGCGGAGGGGGAGGAGGAATCCCGCTTCCGCAACCGTCTGGACAAGGCGATTGCGGAACATATCGGCGTCGAGAATGTGGGATCGGCGGTCGGCCACGCCTTGGCCGATTTCTTCCACGAACCGCATAATGTCGACGTCTGGAACGACCTGCTGAACGAAGTCTCCCCGCCCGACTATGTGGTCGAAACCACGGCCAGCGCCGTCACGGGCAAGACGGTGGTGTTCACCGGCAAGCTCGAAACCATGAGCCGCGACGAGGCCAAGGCGCAGGCCGAAAGGCTGGGCGCCAAGGCGGCCGGCTCGGTCAGCGCCAAGACCGACCTTGTGGTCGCGGGCCCTGGCGCCGGATCGAAGCTCAAGCAGGCGGCGGCGCTGGGCATCGACGTCATCGATGAAGCCGCCTGGGCAGAAATCGTCAAGGCCGCCGGCTAGACAGGCACTCGAAATTCCCCGTCAGGGGAGGGGGCTGAAGGGGGGGCGGCGCCCCGGCCGCGCCGGACCCGCCCCTCCGTCGGGAGTCTCAGTCCGCTGGCTCCAGCTTGTCCTGCGTCCGCGTCTCGAAATCGCCGGCGTCATGCCGCTCCCGAAGCTGTCCTTCCAGCGGCCCGTTCGCCTTGTTGACCATGCGTCCGCGCGCAACTGCGGGCCGCGCATCGATCTGCCGCGCCCAGCGCAGCACATTGGTGTAGCTCTGCGCGTCGAGAAATTCCGCCGCGTCATAGGCGCGACCCAGCACGACCCCGCCATACCAGGGCCAGATCGCGATATCGGCAATGCTATATTCGTCGCCCGCGACATATTCATGCTCGGCCAGTTGCCGGTCGAGCACGTCCAGCTGCCGCTTCACTTCCATCGCATAGCGGTTGATCGGATATTCGAACTTCTCCGGCGCATAGGCGAAGAAATGCCCAAATCCGCCGCCCAGCAGCGGCGCGCTGCCCATCTGCCAGAACAGCCAGTTGAGCGTCTCGGTCCGCTTCACCGGATCGGTCGGCAGGAAGGCGCCGAATTTCTCGGCCAGATAGACCAGGATCGACCCGGACTCGAACACCCGCCGCGGCGGCGAGACGCTGTGGTCCATCAATGCCGGGATCTTGCTGTTGGGATTGACCGACACGAATCCGCTGCCGAACTGGTCGCCTTCACTGATGCGGATCAGCCAGGCGTCATATTCGGCATCCTTGCCCGCCGCCAGCAGCTCTTCCAGCATGATCGTCACCTTCTGGCCGTTGGGCGTGGCGAGCGAATAGAGCTGGAACGGGTGCTTGCCGACCGGCAGTTCCTTGTCATGGGTCGGACCCGCGATCGGCCGGTTGGTGCTGGCGAAGGCGCCGCCATTCTCCTTGTCCCAGGTCCAGACGCGCGGTGGTATATAGTCTTGGCTCATGCAGGCGTGCTCCGCTGATTGGCAATGGCCCTGCAGGTAGGGAGCAGAAGGGTAGGCCGCAAGCGCGGCCCGCCCATATTTTCCTTATCTCGATCTGCAAAAAGGGCGGCCCAAGGGAGACCGCCCTTTCCGTTCCTTTCCCCTTGCCGAGGATCAGAACTTGAAGTTCGCCCCGACGCGGTAGGTGCGGCCGATCAGGCCCGGCAAGTGCCACGAGGCCAGATAGTTGGGCTGCGTCGTATAGAGCGTGTTCGCATAAAGCGGCGCCCCGGCATTGGTGAAGTTGCCGATGAAGCCAAAGAAGCTGAAATTCTCGTTGACCTCCACCGTCGCGTTCAGATCGGCATAGACGAAGGTCTTGATCTTGCAGAAAGCGGGTCCGCCACCGTAGAGCGTGGCAGCGCACGATGTGTCCAGATTGCCCTGGTCCGTCGCGACGCCCTTCATGCTGCCCACATAATAGGTCGTCGCGGTCAGCGAGACCTTGCCTACGGTCAGCGTGTTCTGCCAGTTGCCGCGCCACTTCGGCGTGCCGCCGCCCGACGAGAGATCCGCCGGGCCGACCGTGCCGGCGAAGCGCTGCACCGCGCCGCTGGCGAGGTGGCGGTTGAACTTCAGCGTCGCCTGCAGATCGAGGCGGGTCTGGAACTGCACATTGTCGCTGATGTCGAACTGGCCGTTGGCGCCGAACTGAAGGCCCGTGGTGACGTCGTAATTGGCGTTCACATAAGGCGCGTTGACCACGAGTAGACGCGGTAGCGCGTTGAGCGCGAAGGGGTCGGCGCCGTCGATGACGTTGCACGAATAGCCCGCGCCGACCGCAGCCACTGCGGCACAGCCCGCCGCCGCCGCCGCATCGGCCGAAGCGTAGGTGCCGCCTGCGACCGAATAATAGGCTCTGATAGCGTCGCCGGTCAGCGGCCCCGTCACGATCAGGTCCGATTTCTTGACGTTGAAATAGTCGACCGTGACGCTGACGTTCCGGGTCGGCTGGAATACTGCGCCCAGCGTGAAGCTGCGTGACTTCTCCGGCTTGATGTCAGGGTTGCCGACATAGCCTCGGCCAAGCGAGTAATTGGCGATATACGCGGCGTTCGCAGCGTGGGCCTGGCGGAACGCCACGGCGTCGGGCGACGTGCTCGGGTTGAAACCGACGAAGCCCGAGAAGGAGCTACGCGGATCGATCTCGGCAAAGGTCGGGGCGCGGAAGCCTTTCGAATAGGTGCCGCGCAGCGAGATCTGCTTGATCGGGGTGAACTTCGCGCCGAACTTGGGCGAGAAGTGGCTGAAGCCTTCCGAATAATGGTCGTAGCGGCCCGACGCGTTCACTTCGAGCGAGTCGAGGATCGGCGCGTCGATCTCGAAATAGCCCGCCCAGACGTCGCGGTTGCCATAGGCCTGCGCGGTCGAAAGGCCGGGCACGTCCAGGTTCGGGTTGGCGCTGCGATTGGTCAGCTTCTCCTTGCGATACTGGCCGCCAACCGCGACCTGAAGGTCGCCGCCCGGCAGGGTGAAGAAACTGTGGCTGATCGAGGCATCGACCGTGAACTCCTGCGAGTTCGACAGCGAGGTGATCGGCGGCAGCACCAAGTCACGAACGGCCTGAGAGTTGAGGCTCGGATTGACGAAGTTATAGGAGCCGGTGTTGATCGCCTGTACCAGCCCGTTGAGATTGGCGAACCCCGTCTGGACCAGCTTCAGGTCGTCGCGCGAATAGGCGGTCTCCAGGTTCCAGTTCCAGCTATCGGCAAAGGTGCCCTTGAGGCCGCTGGTGATGCGGTAGAGTTCGTTGGTGCGGACCGAACCGGCCTTCACGTCGCCGAACAGATAGTAGATGCGCGCTGCGCCGTTGGCGGGATCATTGGCATAGGCGGCGGCATAGGGGTTGTTCGGGTTCAGCGTGCGGCCCGGGGTTGCCGGATCGGCGCAATTGACACCCGAGGGGCAGATCCACACCGGTAGGACTATGCCCGGATTGGTAGTCGACGTCGACGGCGATCCGCCGAACGCCTGGTTCTGCCGGATGCCGCGCGGCAGCAGGGTGATGTCGACCTTGTTATGCGAATAGCTGCCCGCGACATAGCCCTCGATATCGTCGCTCAGGCGGAAGCTGAAGCGGGCAACGCCGGCATAGCGTTCCTGCGGCGGCATGATCTGCACATATTCGCGGGTAAGGTCGTGTGCGCATGCCGTGCCGGAGAGAGAGGCCGTATTCTGCGTGAAGGTGCCATAGGGGCAGTTCGCGAGCGGCGTCAACGATATGAAGGTCGTCGGGTTGTTGATGGCGTTCGCCACGCTGCCCGCGAGCGGATTGTTGAGATTGGTCTGCACGACCCGCGTGACGACGGCGTTGGTCGTCGGCTGGGTCAGCGTGTCGTCGGCGCGGTTATTGTCTTTGCCGCCGATGGGACTCAAGTCCAGCGTATTGAACGGGAAGCCGCGCGAATTGGCGGTGACCTTGCCGCCCTTCTCATATTCGCCGCCGACATAGACGTTCCAGCCCTGGCTGTCATAGTCGCCATAGCCGGCCAGCAGGCGCAGGCGGTACTTCTGGCCGTCGCCTTCCTGTGTGATGCCGGACTCGGCGCCGCCCTCCAGACCGGTGAACTGCTTGCGCGTGATGATGTTCACCACGCCACCGATCGCATCGGCGCCATAGGTCGACGACGCGCCATCTTTCAGCACTTCGACCCGCTGGACGTTGACCTGCGGGATGCTGGCAAGGTCGGCATAGCTGTTGTGGCCGTCATCGCTGAGCGGGAAGTTGGCGGAACGAAGGCCATCGACCAGCAACAGCGTCGACGAGACGCCCAAATTGCGCAGCGAAACGGCGGAGCCGCCGGCGGAGAAGCCGCTGGTGAAGCCGATGCCGATCGAGCCGGCGCCATCGGCCGAAGCCTGGCGGATCGCGTCGGCCATGTTGGTAACGCCCGCGCGCTTGAGCGTTTCGGCGGTGATCACACTGACAGGGGAGGGTGTTTCCGCATTTGCGCGGCTCAGCAGCGACCCGGTGACGACCAGGCCAAAGCGGGCACTGTCCCGATGGTGGCGATGGCAAAGGCGGAAATGGCGGCCCCATGGCGCAGCCCGGCGAATGTCTTCTTGATGGACATGAAAATACCCCTGTTGCGCGCGCGCCGGCTATGCGTGCCGGTCATCGCGCAACCCCTGCTTTACGCCATATGGACTATGGCTGCGGGAAAGGGTGCCTTCCTGTTTTATTATCGTAAAGTAACAATCTCCGGCCGACTTCAATCACTTGTCGCATTTTCTGCACGTTGAGGCATATCTGCAACAGTTTCCGGCATCCGAGGGGACGGGGCTGTGCTATGGGCGGCGTCCGCGTTTATTTGCCTGAAGAGGATGGCGACCGGCGGCGATGCCACGCAGGGAAAATTTCCGCGGAAAAATTCCTTGTCCCCCCTTGATCCCCGATCCGACCTGTCCATATGCAACGACGCTGGCACTCCCTGAAGAGGAGTGCTAACAGACACGGGTTCATCGGGGAGAAGGAACCGGATTCGCGCAGCGATTCCATCCGATCCCCTTCAACGTCGTAAAGAGGGAAAGGCACTCAACATGGCATTTCGTCCGTTGCATGACCGCGTTCTCGTTCGCCGCGTAGAGGCGGAAGAGAAGACTGCCGGCGGCATCATCATCCCCGACACCGCCAAGGAAAAGCCGCAGGAAGGCGAAATCGTCGCCGTCGGCATCGGCAGCAAGTCGGAAGACGGCAAGGTCACCCCGCTGGACGTCAAGGCCGGCGACCGCATCCTGTTCGGCAAATGGTCGGGCACCGAGGTCAAGGTCGATGGCGAAGACCTGCTGATCATGAAGGAATCGGACATTCTGGGCATCGTCGCGTAAAGCGGCGAACCGGACTGACATTCCAGTTTTTGGCGGATTTTCGTGCCTGTAACGGTGTGAACTTCGCAAGATTTGCAATTCTCAAAGAGAGGTAGAAGATCATGGCAGCGAAGGACGTAAAGTTTTCGCGTGACGCTCGTGAGCGCATCCTGCGCGGCGTCGACATCCTGGCCGACGCGGTCAAGGTGACCCTGGGCCCCAAGGGCCGCAACGTCGTCATCGACAAGAGCTTCGGCGCGCCCCGCATCACCAAGGACGGTGTTTCGGTCGCCAAGGAAATCGAACTGAAGGACAAGTTCGAGAATATGGGCGCCCAGATGGTCCGCGAAGTCGCTTCGAAGACCAACGACATCGCCGGTGACGGCACCACCACCGCGACCGTCCTCGCCCAGGCGATCGTTCGCGAAGGCATGAAGTCGGTCGCCGCCGGCATGAACCCGATGGACCTGAAGCGCGGCATCGACCTCGCCGTCACCAAGGTCGTCGAGGACATCAAGGCCCGCTCGAAGCCGGTTGCCGGTTCGAACGAAGTCGCCCAGGTCGGCATCATCTCGGCCAATGGCGACGTTGAAGTCGGCCAGAAGATCGCCGAAGCGATGGAGCGCGTCGGCAAGGAAGGCGTGATCACCGTCGAGGAAGCCAAGGGCCTCGATTTCGAACTGGACGTCGTGGAAGGCATGCAGTTCGACCGCGGCTATCTGTCGCCCTATTTCATCACCAACCCGGAAAAGATGCAGGTCGAACTGGCTGACCCCTACATCCTGATCCACGAAAAGAAGCTGTCGAACCTGCAGTCGATCCTGCCGATCCTCGAAGCCGTGGTGCAGTCGGGCCGTCCGCTCCTCATCATCGCCGAGGACATCGAAGGCGAAGCGCTGGCGACCCTGGTCGTCAACAAGCTGCGCGGCGGCCTGAAGGTTGCTGCGGTCAAGGCTCCGGGCTTCGGCGACCGCCGCAAGGCCATGCTGGAAGACATCGCCGTCCTGACCAAGGGCGAAGTGATCTCCGAAGACCTCGGCATCAAGCTTGAGAACGTGACCCTCGGCATGCTCGGCACCGCCAAGCGCATCACCATCGACAAGGACAACACCACCATCGTCGATGGCGCCGGTGACGCCGACGCGATCAAGGGCCGCACCGAGCAGATCCGTGCGCAGATCGAATCGACCACGTCGGACTACGACCGCGAGAAGCTCCAGGAGCGTCTGGCGAAGCTGGCTGGCGGCGTTGCCGTCATCAAGGTTGGCGGTGCGACCGAAATCGAGGTGAAGGAGCGCAAGGATCGCGTCGACGACGCGCTGCACGCGACCCGCGCGGCTGTGGAAGAAGGCATCGTCCCCGGTGGCGGCACGGCCCTGCTGTACGCTGTCAAGGCCCTCAAGGACCTCAAGGGCGCCAATGACGACCAGACCCGCGGTATCGACATCATCCGCAAGGCCATCGAAGCGCCGCTGCGCCAGATCGCCACGAACGCGGGCGTCGATGGTGCGGTCGTTGCCGGCAATCTGCTGCGCGAAAATGACGAGACCAAGGGCTTCAACGCTGCGACCGACACCTATGAAAACCTCGTCGCCGCTGGCGTGATCGACCCGACCAAGGTCGTCCGCGCCGCGCTGCAGGATGCCGCTTCGGTGGCCGGCCTGCTGATCACGACCGAAGCCACGATCGCTGAACTGCCCTCCGACGACAAGGCGCCGATGGGTATGCCCGGCGGCGGCATGGGCGGCATGGGCGGCATGGACTTCTAAGATCGCGTTGCGGGCGGGCCAGCGGCTCGCCCGCAACCGGGGAAGTTCTCAAAGCTCTCATATGAAAAGGGCCGGTGGAGCGTTGCTCCGCCGGCCCTTTCATGTCGGCCCCATGTTCAGACCAGCAGGATATAAGCGGCACCGATGCCCGCACAGACACCCAGGACCGGCAACACGCCGATCCTGAACCGGAATACCGCGATCATTGCGCCCGCCGACAGCAGGACAGCAGGAATATTGACGCTGGACAGCACGGGCATGTCGATCCAACCCAGCCGCTGGACCTGCCGAAAGAGGGTGTGAATGGCAAACCAGATGGCAAGGTTCAGGATCACGCCCACCACGGCGGCCGTGATCGCCGTCAGCGCCGCCGAAAGCGCGGGGTTGCCGCGCAGGCGCTCGACGAAAGGAGCGCCAGCGAAAATCCAGAGGAAGCAGGGCACAAACGTCACCCAGGTCGTCAGCATGGCGCCCAGCGTCGCTGCCAGCAGCGGATGCATCGCCCCGGACTCGCGGAACGCAGCCAGAAATCCCACGAACTGCGTGACCATGATCAACGGCCCCGGCGTCGTTTCCGCCATGCCCAGGCCGTCGAGCATTTCGCCCGGACGAAGCCAGCCGAAGGTGCCGACCGCCTCCTGCGCGACATAGGCAAGGACCGCATAGGCACCGCCAAAAGTGACGACGGCCATCTGGCTGAAGAAGCTGGCGATATGGGTGAACACATTGTCGGGCCCCAGCGTCAGGAACAGCGCCAGCACCGGCCCCAGCCACAGCAGCAGAAACAGCGCCGAGATACGCAGCGACCAGCTGAGGGAAGGGCGCGCATGATCCGGTAATCGCTCGCCCAATGCCGTGTCGCAATCATGGACCACATGTCCGCTCGCAGCGCCATGACCGCCGCCGCCCCGAAAGGCTGCAAGCCCTTTGCGCCCGCCGAGGAAGCCGATGAGGCCAGCCGCCACTATGATCAGCGGAAAAGGCGCGCCAAGGAAGAAAATGGCGAGGAAGGCGCCGACCGCGATCCCGCGCATCGCATTGTTCTTCAGCGCGCGTGATCCCACCCGCACCACCGCCTGCATGACGATGGCCAGTACCGCTGCCTTAAGGCCGAAGAAGAGCCCTTCGATGATTGGAACATGGCCCAGCAGCACATAGATGTAGCTGAGCGCTAGGATAGCCAGGAAGCCCGGCAGCACGAACAATATCCCAGCGATCAGCCCTCCCCTGGTCTTGTGCAGGAGCCAGCCAATATAGACGGCAAGCTGCTGCGCTTCCGGTCCCGGCAGCAGCATGCAATAATTGAGGGCGTGGAGGAACCGTTCCTCGCCGATCCAGCGCTTTTCCTCGACCAGCAGCCTATGCATTACGGCGATCTGTCCTGCCGGTCCCCCGAAGCTGAGCGCCGCGATCCGCGCCCATAGGCGCGTTGCTTCGCTCAACGATATTCCGTGATGACCATCGGGCGGAGAATGTGCCGGAATGGTGGAGGATGTCTTGGACGTCATCGGTCCGCCCTTCTGCTGCTGAAAAAGGAATAAAACTGGTTGAGCGCATCGCTTGCCATGGCGATGCGCTGCAGGTCGTCGTCGGTCGATGCGCAGACGCCCGCCAATATGGCTCCCAGGCCGGGGGTTTCCGGTCGCCCGAACCTGCTGTCGCCGATGTCGAGATCATGGATGACCTCGCCGATCGCAACCAGCGCGGGGTCGTTCGCAAGACCCGCCCGCAGCAACAATGTTTCAAAGCTGCACCGGTCGCCTTCATGGGTGAATTCGGCGTCGGCCATGTCAAAGCGCAGCTCGCCGTCGGCCGGATCATAACGGCGCTTATCCACGAATTTGAATCGGGCGTTCTGGTCGATGAAGCGGCGGATCAGCCATGCGCAGGCGATGCGATCGACATGGACGCCGCTGCGCGTCACCCATGTTTTTTCGGCGAGATCGATCGGCTCGGTTCCGACGGCAGGATGGGTTCGGCCGACGTCCGGATGCTGGAAGCGCCGTTGGTCCAGTTCCATGAGCGCCGCTTCGGCTTGCTGTCGACCGGATGCGTTGAAGAAATCGAGCCGTCCGACATCCTCCAGCCGCTTCTGCAGCCGCGCGATGTCCGTTCCGCTGGGGGGGCCGGTTTCCAACAACCGGCGGGCAAGCTGGGTGATCTCTTCATAATCCGCGCGCCGCGCCGCATCGAACAGGGCGCGTACGTCGCCATTTGACTGGCCGGCCAGCAACCGCACTTCGACGAGCGTCGCGTCGCCGCCATTGTTGAGGATTTCCGTCATCAGGCTGTGGAAGGCGGCTGCACTTTCTTCTGAACGAGGCAGTACATGGACCGCATTTTTGAGCGGTACCGCACCTATGGCCTGGAGCCTCCGCCAAATCTTCACGCGCAGATAAGGCGGCTTGGCAGGCAATTGATGCAGCAGCGCAAGCCATGCGGTGGCGTCGGTCATTTTCATGATTCATATGTATCATAATTTCTGGTTCTTAGAAACAGTAGTATCATGGGTGCTGGAAATGACAGTGATCGCGGGTTTGCCTGCGTATGGAGGAAATCCATTCCGTCATCCGTCTACCGTCAGCCTAGCGCAGATTGAGAGTTTCATCATGTTCAACATTGATGTCATGAGGACGCGGTTCGATGTCGATAATATCGTCGATAAGGACAGACTGTCCTTTATCTCCTCTTCCACAACGGGCGACGGCTTCTCCCGGTCGCAGCCTCCACGCACTTTCCAGTTCACCAATTCGGGCGAGATTTGATGCGGAAAAGATTGATGGCGGAAGCGGCGCTGATGGCGCTCCTTCCTGTTGCGGCTCAGGCGCAGGAAGTGGCGAAGAAGGTCTATCAGCTTCATCAGAAGATGCTGACGCTCGACAGCTATCTCGATACGCCCACCTCTCTCGATCTGCCCGGCTGGTCGATCGAGGAGGAGCATCAAGTCCATGGTGACTATACCCAGGTCGACCTGCCGCGCATGAAGAAGGGCGGACTCGATGGCGGTTTCTGGGCGATCTACACGCCTCAGGGGCCATTGACGGAGGAGGGCTGTCGCTCCTCATGACTTTCAGTTTCGGCGGGTTTGTCACCAAAATGAAATAACATTGTCACTTTTCTGTCACTGAAATGCCATAGCTGCCTCATCCGACTTGTTCAGGGGAGTCGGATAGTGCGGCGAAAGTCATTTGGTGGCGGAATTTTGATGGTCAGCCTGCTGGCGCTCATGCCGGAGGCGGCGCTCGCCCAGAGCAATGCGGACCTGCAGCGCCAGATTGATGAATTGAAGGCGCAGGTAAAGGTGCTGACGTCCGCACTCGCCGAGAGCAGGCAAGTCGCCGCCTCGGCCGAACCTCTCGCGGCCGCTCCTGCGCCTGCTGCTGTGCCGTCTCCTGAACTGGCTGCCGCCTCCGCCCAATTGCCGGCGGCCGCCCCCCCATCGACCCCCGCACCAAAGTCGAAGCCATGGTATGAACGGCTCTCGCTGCGTGGCTATACCCAGATGCGCTACAATGCCTTCCTCTCCGGCGACGATGTTGCTCCGGCAGGTGTTTCCCGTCTTCGTTCGGTGCATGACGGTTCGATCTCCGATCGCAGCGGCTTCTCGCTGCGCCGGGCGAGATTGGTTCTTCAGGGCGACATTTCCGATCGAGTCTCGCTCTATCTGCAATCCGATTTCGCCACGGCCGTGAACAATCAGGCGGGCAGCGAGCGGCGGGAGGGCTTTGCGCAACTGCGTGACGCCTATGCCGACGTCTTTCTGGACAAGGGCAAAAGCTTTCGCCTGCGCTTCGGTCAGTCCAAGGTCCCCTTCGGCTGGGAGAACATGCAATCCTCCTCCAACCGGCTCACCCTCGACCGCAGCGATGCGGTCAATAGCGCGGTGCCCAGCGAGCGAGACCTCGGCATCGTTGGCTACTATACCCCGCCTTCGGTCCAGAAGATCTGGGACCGGCTGGCGCATGACGGGCAAAAGCTGTTTGGCAATTACGGCGCTTTCGGCATCGGCGCCTTCAACGGACAAGGCACCAACAGGACGGAACAAAATCGCGGCCTTATGAAGGTGGCTTTCGCCACATGGCCGTTCGAGCTGGACGGGCTGGGCAGCGCATTTGCCGGGCAGGTGTTCGAAATCGGTGGCTCTGCGATGATGAACGAGGTTCAGCCCGAACTGCGCAGCGGAACGATCAGTGCGGTGGCCTATGATGATGATCGGGTCGGCATCCATGCCATGCTCTATCCGCAACCTTTCGGCATTCAGGCTGAATGGAACTGGGGCAAAGGGCCTGAATATGACCGCGTCGCTCAGTCTATCCTGACCAGGAACCTGAATGGCGGATATGTCCAGATGATGTACCGCGCGCCCACGGATTCTCTTGGCGTGTTGATACCCTATGCGCGTTGGCAATATTATCGCGGAGGGTGGAAGGCCGGCACCAACGCCCCGCGCCTGGCAACCGACGAACTGGAACTGGGCATCGAATGGCAACCGTGGAAGGTACTGGAATTCACTCTCGCCTTCGCTCGCATGAGGCGCGCCGAAGCCGATGAACGCCGAACCGGGCGCGCCAGGGGCAATCTCGTCCGCACGCAGGTGCAGTGGAATTACTGAGGTGCTTGCCTGAAGCCTTCAAAGGCACGGCCTATGCCGCATTTCCCGTGCCTTTGACTCCAAACCGTCACCTTGAAAATGCTTCAGATCAATCCTTTGGCGCGCAGGCTGCTGTGCCCCTGGGTTCCGATGATGATGTGGTCGTGCACGGCGATGTTGAGTCGCTTGCCCGCCTCCGCGATCTGCCGGGTGATCTCTATGTCCTGCCGACTGGGTTCAGGTGATCCGCTTGGGTGATTGTGGACCAGGATCAACGCTGCGGAGCCGAGGTCGATCGCCCGTCTGATAACCTCCCGAGTATAGATCGCCGCCTGGTCGATCGACCCGTCGCCCATATGCTCGTCCCGGATCAGCATGTTCCGGCTGTTGAGGTGCAGCACGCGCACCCTTTCCACGGTCAGGAAAGCCATGTCGGCGCGCAGATAATCGAGCAGCGCCTGCCAGCTTGCCAGCACGGGCTTTTCCGCCACTTCGTTCCGCAGCAGCCGCAACATGGTGGCCTGGACGATCTTGATCGCGGCAATACTGGTTTCGCCCATGCCGGGCACGCGGGCAATCGCCTGCCAGTCCGCGGTCATCAACCCGCCGATGCCGTCGAATTCCCGCAGCAACGCCTTGGCCAGCGGTTTTGTATCGCGGCGGGGTATGGCAAGCGCCAGCAGATATTCGATCAGTTCATGGTCGTGCAGAGCTTCGCCACCGTTCTCCGCCAGCTTCTGGCGTAGCCGGGCACGGTGCCCCACGCCATCGTGCGTGGACTTCAAATCCTGATCCGACAAGGTCTTACCTGTTCCCCACATTCGGATCGACGCTATTCATTGCGGATTTATCGGGCAAGGATATTTAGGACAGATCATACGTTATGCAGGCGTTACGGAATTGAGCACGCGGGTTTGACCATAGGCATGGACGACGAGGACGGCGAAAAGGAGGTTCGCCGGGGCTGGCTTCGCTGGCTTGGAGTGGGGACAGGGTCGCTGGCGCTGATCCTGGCCGCGCTGTGGACGCAGCGCGCGCCGATCGCCGAGAACTTCATCAGCCGCGAACTTAACAGGCGCGGCGTGCAGGGCAGCTACGATCTGGCGGATATCGGCCTGCGGACCCAGCGGATCGAGAATATCGTGCTGGGCGATCCTGCCCATCCCGACCTGACCGCGCGCTGGGTAGAGGTCGACATCGCCTTCACTGGACTTACACCGCAAGTGGCGGCCGTGCGGGCGGGGGGCGTTCGGATGCGCGGTTCGCTTCACGATGGCATGTTGAAACTGGGAGAGATCGACAAGTTCCGCGATGTCCGATCCACGGCTCCCTTCAGCCTGCCCGACGTCCTGCTGGCCCTCAGCGATGCGCGGCTGAAGCTGGACACCGATGCCGGGCCGGTCAGCATGCAGATCGCCGGGCGGGGAAATCTTCACTCGGGCTTCCGTGGGCGGCTGATAGCGGCCATGCCTGATGCCGGGGCCGGGGGGTGCGGCCTGGCTGATCTGCGGGCGACGCTGGAGGTGGCGATGCAGGAGGGCCGCCCGCATCTTTCTGGCCCGTTGCGCGGCAAGGCACTGGCCTGTCGCGATGCCGGCATTGCCGTCGCAAAACCAGCGGCGGACGTGGATGTGCGATTTGGCAAGGCATTGGATCGTTGGACTGGCCATGTCTATCTGTCGGGGGAGGCGCTCAGAGCCGGCAAGATGGTCCTGGTCGAGCCTTCGGGCCTGATCGACTTGGACGGGACTGCCGCCGCGACCGCCGGGCGAGCCCGAATCGGGGCGACCGCCCTGTCATTCGGGAGCGCGATGGCAGGCACCTCAAGGTTCCAGGGCGCTTGGCACATCGACAAAGGCAATGCTGCGTTGAAGGGGCAACTGGATGTCCGGCAATTGCGGACTGCGGGCCGTGATCCCCTGCGATCTGTGCGCGAATCGACCACCGGGACCCCTGTAGGGCCGCTCGCGGCGCGATTGGCTGATGCGGTGCGACGGGCGGCCGAGAACAATATCCTGCAAACCAGCCTGGCCTTTGCGCAGCAGGGGAAGGGCGGCAGTCTGGTCCTGACCGGCACTCGTTTTTGGGCGCGCAGCGGTGCGAAGATTGCTGTGGCTCGGGAAGGGCGCGTGACCATCGGCTGGCCGGCCAAAGGCGGGCGGGCGATCGACTGGGCGCTGGATGGAGCGATCACGACAGAAGGCGGCGGGTTGCCAAGGGCTGCGCTTCGGCTTGGGCGCAGGCAGGGCGGAGGCTTTGGCGGACAATTATTTCTTGAACCCTATGCCGCGGGGGATGCCCGGCTGTCTCTGGAGCCGGTGCGCTTCGTTGCCGGGCCGAAGGGCGATACACGCTTTGTGACGCAGGTGCGGCTGGATGGTCCACTCCCCGGAGGAAGGCTGCGTGGGTTGGTGGCGCCGGTCGAAGGGCAGGTGAGTGCCGATGGGGCGCTGGCGATCAACCAGCGATGTGTCCCGGTCTCGCTGATAGAGGCGCGTTACGGCAATTTCTCCCTCGGCCGCACGCAGCAGACGCTTTGTCCGATCGGGCAATCGCTGATTGCCATGGGTTCGGGCGGTGTGCGCGGTGGTGCGGAAATCCGCAAGCTCGCCTTGGTTGGCAAGAGCGGAGACAGCCCGATGCGGCTCTCCGCCGACAAGGCGCGCTTTGCCATGGGGCAGCAGGGTTTCGCGCTCGTCAATGCCGATCTGGCGATCGGGCCGCAGGATTCGCCGGTTCGACTGAGCGCGGCGATGCTCGCCGGGAAAGCGACGGACAAGGGGCTGGGCGGCACATTGACCGGAGCGGGCGGTCGGATCGGGTCCGTGCCGTTGATCGTGGAAAATGGTGCGGGGGACTGGAGCTTTACCGTAGGAATACTGAAGCTGGCGGCGCGAATGACCGTGCGTGACGCGCAGGCGCCGGGTCGGTTCGAGCCGCTCAAGGTGCCTGATTTCGCGTTGATTCTGAAGGATGGGAAGATTGCCGCCACGGGATCGCTGCGGGCGCCGCGTAATGATGCGTTGGTGGCGCATGCCGTCATTGCACATGATCTGGGCAATGGGCGGGGCAAGGCAGATCTGGCGGTGCCGGGATTATCCTTTGGTCCTGGTCTTCAGCCGGAAGATGTGACTCGCCTTGCCCTGGGCGTAGTGGCGAATGTGACTGCGCGGGTCAGCGGGGAAGGGCATGTTCGCTGGGATGGAACGCATGTGACAAGCGATGGGGTGTTCCGGACAGACAATGCCAGCCTTGCCGCGGCCTTCGGTCCGGTGGAGGGGCTGTCGGGACAATTGCGCTTCACTGACCTGCTTGGACTGGTCAGCGCGCCAGGGCAGGAAGCGCGAATCAGATCGGTCAACCCCGGCGTCGAAGTTCGCGACGGCATTGTGCGTTACCGGCTGGAGGCAGGGCAGAAGGTGCGCGTCGAAGGCGGCGGCTGGCCGTTCTCCGGCGGCGAATTGGTGCTGTTGCCGACGACCATGGATTTCAGCGCCGATGTGGACCGCTATCTGACTTTCCGCGTCATCGGCCTGGATGCGGGCGCCTTCATTCAGGCGATGGACCTCAAAAATATTTCCGCGACAGGTACGTTCGACGGCATCATGCCTCTGATCTTTAATGGGCAGGGCGGACGCGTCGCGGGCGGCGTTCTGACCGCAAGGCAGCAAGGCATGCCGCCCCTGATGATGCCGGAAGGCGTGTTGCCCACCGTCCCCTGTGATCCGTCGCGACAGTCAGGCACGCTTTCCTATGTAGGACCGGTGTCGAACGAGCAATTGGGTGCAATGGGGCGTCTGGCCTTCGACGCGCTGAAGAACCTGCAGTATAAATGTCTGACGATCCTGATGGACGGCGCGCTGGATGGAGAGATGGTCACAAACGTCGTCTTCAACGGCGTCAATCGCGGTCAGATCGGTGGGGCGCCAGCGGGTCTGGCGCGGAATTTCACGGGGCTGCCCTTCATATTCAACGTGCGGATCGCGGCGCCCTTCCGGGGACTTTTGGGAACCGCGCAATCCTTCATCGACCCCTCGACGCTCATACAAAATAGTATAGGCGACCAGATGCAGGAAAAGATGCGTACCGGGATCGGGCAACAGGGGGTTGCAGTTCAGCCTGCCGAAAGCGAAGCTATGCGAAACGGGGAGCAGAAATGAAGAAGCGAACGATCATAACGGCGGGCTTCGCCGGTCTGGCCCTGGGAGGCTGCATCCAGGTGAAGGCGCCCGACAAGCCGATAGAAATCAACCTCAATGTGAAGGTGCAGCAGGAGGTCGTCGTTCGGCTCCAGCGCGATGCGCAGGATTTGATCCAGAATAACCCGGAGTTGTTCCCGCAATGACACGCAAGTTTTTGATGATCGCCGCCTCGGTCGCGGTCGCGCTGGCCACCGGCCTGATCATGACTTCTCCGGCCCGCGCTCAGTCGGGCGCTGTGGCCGCGGCGCTCAGCGCCGGGACGGTGGGCGAGCAGGCCGACGGCTATCTGGGCATTGCCGGCTCTGTAAGCGATGCGGTCCGGCAGGAAGTCGAATCAATCAACATCAAGCGGAGGGCCGCTTATACCGACCTTGCCGGCAAGCGGGGCGTGACGGTGCAGGACGTGGCGGCTGCAACGGGTTGCCAGACGCTCAGCAGTCGGGTGAAGCCCGGACAGGTCTATCGGATCGGCGCGGGTGCTTGGCAGACCAAGGGCGCAGGGCCTATTGCGCTGCCGGGTTATTGCGCCACGGCCGGCTGATTTACTTCACGCCGGTCTCGCCCGGCTAGTGGACTTTGGACCCGGCTTCGTTCGGACAGGAAATTCTCCTGTCCAACGATGGTTGACACTCCTGAAAGCCCTTTCTAAACGGGCCGCGCCTTGACGGGTGCAGCCGCAAGCGCCATGCCGCCTGACGTTGGGTTCAAAGCCCGAACGGAAAGGATGGCTGGATGGCGGCGGATGCACCGGGGCAGGACCCGGCGGGTGAAGATGCGCGGATCGCTTCTCTGGAGGAGCGGATCGCGCAGGCCGAACATGCCGAAAAGGTCAGACAGGGGACACAGGTGCAGCAGGCGGACGATGGGTCCCGCCTCGGCAACAGGGTTCTCGCGGAACTGATCGGTGGTCTTGCTGGCGGTGCCGTGGTTGGTGGGACTCTGGACTACTTTCTGCGGACATCCCCTTGGCTCCTGTTGGCATTTCTCGGTCTTGGGATCGTGGCTGCGTTCAGGAACATCATCAGATTGACGACGACAAAGCGTCCCGACGAATAGGGACGCTTTTGTCTTAGTCCGATTGCACAGACGTTACAGGGGTCCAGCGTGGCAGAATCCGGTAAAATCGATCCGATGCACCAGTTTGCGATCGAACCGCTGTTCGGTACGGATCATCTGTCGGTCGGCGGCTTCAACATCGCCTTCACCAACAGCGCGCTCTATATGGTGGCGGCTGCTGTGGTGCTCTGGATCTTCGTCGTGGGCGGCATGAAGCGCGAGCTGGTGCCCGGTCGCTGGCAGATGGCCGTCGAATATATGACCGGCTTCATCAAGAGCCTGTTGATCGCCAATGTTGGCGAAGGCGGCAAGAAGTATATTCCCTATGTCTTCTCGCTGTTCATGTTCATCCTGCTGGCAAATCTGCTAGGCCTGCTGCCGCTGGGTCTCGTCGGCCTCCACCCCTTCACCTTCACCAGCCATTTCACCGCGACCGGCGTGCTCGCGATCATGAGCTTCTCGATCGTGCTGGCGGTGGGCTTCTACAAGCATGGCCTGCACTTCTTCTCGCTGTTCGTGCCGCACGGCACGCCATTGCCGATGATCCCGGTCATTTTCCCGATCGAGCTGATCTCGTTCATGGTGCGTCCGTTCAGTCTCGGCCTGCGACTGTTCGTCGCCATGACCGCCGGTCACGTGCTGCTCAAGGTGCTGGCGGGCTTCGTCATCAACGCATCGAATGCGGGTGTCGGCTATGGCCTCACCGTCGGCAGCGCCAGCTTCATCCTGATGATCGGCATCAGCGCTCTGGAAGTGCTGGTCGCAGTGATCCAGGCCTATGTTTTCGCGCTGTTGACCTCGGTTTACATCAACGATGCCGAGAACCTGCACTGATTTTCCGCCATTACCTCAACGTTCGAATAGAGTTTAGAAAAGGAGTTTAGAACATGGACGCAGAAGCCGCAAAGCTGCTCGGTGCTGGTCTGGCCGCAATCGGTGCGGGCATCGCTGCCCTCGGTGTGGGCAACGTCTTCAGCTCATTCCTCGAAGGCGCACTGCGCAATCCCGGCGCCGCCGACGGTCAGCAGGGCCGCCTGTTCATCGGCTTCGCCGCCGCAGAACTTCTGGGTCTGCTGGCGTTCGTTATCGCCATGATCCTGGTGTTCGTGGCCTGAACAGTCGCCTTGGGATGGGCATGGACGGCCGCCTGGTCGCCACGCCTATCCCCTGATTGACCGCGCCCTGATCGGACGGACCCGAAAAATGCCTCAAATCGCGCAAATTGCCGAAACCTATTCATCGCAGATCTTCTGGCTGCTATTGACCTTTGGTTTCGTTTTCTTCGTCATCGGCCTCGGCATGGTGCCCAAAGTCCAGGCGACGGCTGATGCGCGCGACGCGAAGATCACCGGCGATCTGGACGCCGCCAAGGCAGCTTTTGCTCGCGCCGACGAGGCGGAGGCCGACTATCGCGCCCGTGACGCCCAAAGCCGCGCTGCCGCCCAGTCAAGTTTGGCCAGGGCGAAGGCGGAGGCCGCCAAGGCTTCCGAAGCCAAGCTGGCGGCCGCGGATGCGGATATTGCAAGCCAGATCAATGCGGCCGAAGCCCGCATCAAGGCTGCAACCGATGCAGCCATGGCAGAGATTGAAACCGTTGCCGCTGATGCAGCGCGCGACATGGTGGCTCGTATTTCCGGCGTGAACGCGTCGGAGGATGCGGCCCGCAACGCAGTAAAGGCGGCACTGGTCCATGGCTGAGGCAGCAGCACAGCATAGCGAGGCGGACGCCCCGCATTTGAACCAGGCGATCCATTCCGAGGGGATGGAGCCGGTCGGTACCGTGGCTCATGAGGGCGTGGTTCCGCATACCGACCCCAAGGCTGTTGGCATGGACGCCACTGCCTGGGTCAGCCTGGCGATGACGGTGTTCATCCTGATCCTGGTGATCAAGAAGGTTCCCGGTCTCATCGGCGGTGCGCTGGATGGTCGGATCGCCCAGATCAAGACGCAATTGGAGGAAGCCTCCAAGCTGCGTGCCGAAGCGGAAGCGCTCAAGGCCGAATATGAGGCCAGGCTGGCGGCTGCCGCAGGCGAGGCCGAAGCGATGCGCAAATCGGCCGAGCATGAAGCGGAAACGCTGCTGGAGGACGCGAAGGCCAATGCTGTCGCGCTGGTGGCTCGCCGTCACAAAATGGCGGAGGACAAGATCGGCGCGGCAGAGCGGGCAGCGGTCGCAGCTATTCGGACGAAAGCTGTGAACGCCGCAACCGGAGCAGCCGCAGCATTGATCGTCCAGGGCCATGATGCCAAGGCAGACAAACTGCTGATCGATGATGCGATCAAGGGACTTGGTCCGACCGTCTGACCGGCCGGCAAAGACTGAAAGAAAAGCCGGTGCGGTGTACGCGCCGGTTTTTTCTCATGTGCGATTCCCAAGCTATAGAAACCATTTGCTGATCAAGACATCGTGGGAAGCAAAGCATCTGGATGCTGGTCTGCTTCAATCAGATCGAAATCCGCTCACTATGTTACTGCATCATTTCGACGGAAAGCCGGTTTCCACTTCTCCGCATGACCTTAATCGACAGGGACTAAATTCCTCTGCACGTCTCTGGGTGGCGTCTTCAAGCTGTACATATGCGGGGTCGATCAAGCACCAGCGATGAGGTTGACCATCGATCCCGTTATCAGCTTCCCGCGAGTGACGCGTTGTCGATGCCGAAGCGATATTTGACGTCGCTTTTCAGTATCCTGCCATAGGCGCTTTCGATGTCGTGCACCAAGGTCCAGCGCATCCTGCCGTTTATTCTCTGACGTCGTGAGGGCCACGACATGGGCGCCCATGGCATGGGCGAGATTCATCCCCATATGACCCAATCCGCCGATCCCGACGATGCCGACTTTCTTGCCGGGTCCGGCCAATGGCGAGTAGGTGATCATGCCTGTGCGGAGCAGCGGGGGCACCGCCGCCAGTTGATCCGCGGGATGGCTGATCCTCAGGACGAACTTTTCGTTGATGGTGATGCTCTGCGAATAGCCGCCGAACATATGGCAAGGTGCGTCCTGCGTGCACCATTATAGGTTCCGACAAAGCCGTTCTCGCAATATTGCTCCGCCCCTTTGTTGCAGGCCGAACAAGCTGGCAACTGTCGACCATACACCCGACGCCCACCGTGTCGTTGACCCTAAACCGGGTGACTGCGCCACCGACGGCGGTGACACGATCAACTACCTCATGCCCGGAAACGCAGGGATAGCGCGTGCCGCCCATTCGGATCGGAGCTGGCGAAGGATCAACGACGCGGACGCTAAATTTGGCTGCATGCCATTGCGATCCGGGCGTACGCCGCTATTTCTGCCTCATGTCGCGTCCCCAGTCACCCGATCGCTTTCACGAAGACAAGGCCACCTTCACCGTCACCGGCAGTCAGCCCGACATCGACGCCGGCGTGGAGGCGATCCGCACGACGCTCAAAACCCTGCCGACGCGACCGGGCGTCTACCGCATGCAGGATGCGCGGGGCGACGTGCTATATGTGGGCAAGGCGCGGGCGCTGCGCAACCGGGTCACCAACTATACGCAGGTCGATCGCTTGCCCAAGCGGCTCCAGCGCATGGTTGCGCAGACCCGGTCCATGACGATCGTGACCACCAACAGCGAGGCGGAGGCGCTGTTGCTGGAGGCGCAACTTATCAAGCGTTTCCGGCCGCCCTATAATGTTCTGTTGCGCGACGACAAGAGCTTCCCCTTCATCCTGTTGCGTGAAGATCATGATTTTCCACGCGTTCAGAAGCATCGCGGCGCGCGCAAATTTAAGGGACGCTATTATGGGCCCTTTGCCAGCGCCGGATCGGTGGCGCGAACGATCAATGCGTTGCAAAAGCTGTTCCTGCTGAGGAGTTGCACCGACAGTTTCTTCGCCAATCGCTCCCGGCCCTGCCTGCTCTATCAGATCCGCCGCTGCTCCGCCCCCTGCGTGGGCCGGATCGACGATGCCGCTTATGGCGAACTGGTGAAGGATGCACAGGACTTCCTCGGCGGCAAATCGACAGCCGTGCAGAAGAAGCTGGGCGAGGCGATGCAGGCGGCGTCCGATGCGATGGATTTCGAGCAGGCGGCGGTTCTGCGTGACCGGCTGAAGGCGCTGACCTTCATCCAGGGCAGCCAGGCCATCAATGCCGAAGGGCTGGGCGACGCCGATATTTTCGCGCTCGCGACCAAGGGCGGCGCCATGTGCATACAGGCCTTCTTCATCCGCGGCGGGCAGAATTGGGGGCATCGCAGCTTTTTCCCCGTCCACACCGCGGAAGTGGCGGAGGAGGAGGTGCTGGCCAGCTTCATGGCGCAATTTTACGAGGAGGTGCCACCGCCCAAGCTGATTCTCGCCGATCGCGCTCCGGCGGAATGCGACCTGATGGCGCAAGCGCTCCGCGAGCGTATCGGCTCGAAGGTCAGGATCGAAGTCCCTCAGCGCGGCGACCGTACACGTCTCATCAAACAGGCGCAGCGCAATGCCGTGGAGGCGCTCGACCGCCGTCTCGCCGAAACGACGACGCAGGCGAAGGTGCTGGAGGAAATGGTCGAGGCATTTGGCCTGGACGGCGTGCCGGACCGGATAGAGATCTACGACAACAGCCATATCCAGGGCAGCCATGCGCTGGGGGCGATGGTGGTGGCGGGTCCGGAGGGTTTCCGTAAGAACGCCTATCGCAAGTTCAACATGAAAAATCCCGAAATCTCACAGGACGATTTCGCGATGATGCGCGAGATGTTCGAGCGACGCTTCGGCCGGGCGGCGCGGGAGGATCCAGATCGCGACAGCGGCGAATGGCCAGACCTAGTCCTGATTGACGGCGGCAAGGGGCAATTGTCCGCTGCTCGCGCGATATTGGAGGATATGGGCATAGAGGATGTCTGCATGATCGGCATCGCCAAGGGCCCCCATCATGGGCGCGAAGGGCGGGAGGTTTTTCACATGCCTGACGGGCGGGAGATCAATTTTCCGCTCAATCATCCCGTGCTCTTCTACCTCCAGCGTCTGCGGGACGAAGCGCACCGCTTCGCCATCGGCGCGCATCGGCAGAAGCGCAGCAAGGCGATCACCGTCAGTTCTCTCGATGAGGTGCCGGGCATCGGTCCTTCCCGCAAGAAGGCGCTGCTGATGCATTTCGGAACCGCCAAGGCCGTCAAAAGCGCGGCATTGGAAGATCTGTTGAAGGCGCCGGGTGTTTCGAAGGTTGTGGCGCAGCAGGTCTATGACTATTTTCATGGCTGAGCGACCGCAGCGCACGGTGCGGATGTCGGCTGCCCTGCCTGAAGCGTCCGCCGCGCTCGTGATGAACCCGTTGGCATCTCATCATCGCATTTGACCGAAACATGATTTCCTTTCCATAAGAAGCTGCCCGGCAGACACATGCGTCGGGTCGGATCGGGGATGTGCGTCACGCGATGAACGGGCGGAACGAAATCGCGATGCGCTTGAGCAGGTGGGACAGGCGGACCCTGTCGGCGCTGCGGCCCTGGCAGACGCTGGATTATACGCGGCTGTTGTTGGCCATGATCTACGCGGCGGTAAGCTTCGGCTTTTCCAGCGCGCGTCACTGGGCGGAGCCTGCGGAGCATGGGGTGATCCTGCTCATGCTGGCGCTGGCGCTTTCGGCGGTCTTCCTGTCGTCGCGGTCATGGGTGATGGACATGCGGATCAGGCGGCCCGTCATCTGCCTGGATACCTTGCTGTTCCTGACCCTGCTGCTCGTCACCAATCCCTCCAACAGCCCCTATTTTTCGGGCAGCTTTTTCGTTGCGGTGGAGGTGGCGCTGATCGTGCGGCGGCGGCTCCATCTGCTTGTCGCTGTGGCGGCCGGCCTGGCTGCGGTTTCCATGACATGGCTGGACCAGATCGCCTCCCTGCCGTCAGAACCGGAAGCGGAGCGGGTCGTGCTTCGCGCCTGCTATCTGGCGGTGGCGATCCTCGTGACGGGAGTGCTGCTGGGGCCGCGCCGGGAAACATTGCTGGAATTCGAGCGCGACCGGCTGCTGCTGGAGGGGGAGTTGCCACCCGCCAAGCGTGATTATGGGCCGTTCCTGCTCCAAGCCCTGCGGCTTGCCACCGGCGGGCAAGAGGGAGCGGTGCTGTTCCGGCTGGCGAGTCATGAGCCCTTGCGCTTCGCCAGCAGCGCTGCGCGGG
Organism: Sphingobium sp. LSP13-1-1.1; assembly: GCF_040676415.1. Classification (NCBI taxonomy): domain Bacteria; kingdom Pseudomonadati; phylum Pseudomonadota; class Alphaproteobacteria; order Sphingomonadales; family Sphingobiaceae; genus Sphingobium; species Sphingobium sp. LSP13-1-1.1. The sequence goes on from NZ_JBEGHU010000012.1 coordinate 227,762, forward strand.
AAATGCCTTCCATGGGCGTCGGCAATCTGCTGGCCGTTCAGACCGGCTGGCACGATCGAGCCCGGGACGCGTCGATCTCGCTGGCGGCGGACGGGATAGCCACATTGGGATCATTGTCGGCAGGCGGTCGGGCATGGGCGGCGCTGCTGGATGCCGAAACGCTGTTGACGGTCAGGGTCACCATCGGCACCTTCGAGGCGGTCGGCGCGGCCTGCCTGGACGATCCCTGTCATGAAGATCGCGCCGCCATCGCCCAGCGCGTTTTCGAAAGCGCTTGCGAGGAACTTACCGTTCGCAACAGCCTGGACCTGGCCCATGTCATTGCCGGCGCGCGGGAACGGGAGCGCTTGCAACGCGAATTGCACGACAGCGTCCTGCAGGCGCTGGCCAGCATCCGTTTCCAGATCGCCCCCTTGCTGGGCGGGCGCGAGGTCGAGGCGCGTCCCGTGATCGAAAATGTCGACCGCATCGCCAAGGACCAGATCGCCACCATTCGCTGGATCATCAATCCGGAGGTCGATGAGGAGGATTTCGCCTATCTGCCAGAGACGCTGGCGATGGTGGTGCGCTCCCTTGGCGAACAGTGGAGTATAGATTGCCAGCTGAAGGTGGAGGACGGCAATTGCGCGACCAGCGCGCTGATCGGCAGGGAACTGAGTTTCGCCGTGCGGGAGATCGTCGCCAATGCCGTTCGCCATGCCGGGGCCGCCAGCGTGAATTTCGCGCTGGAACCGGACGGGAACCGCATTGCCCTTCAGGTGAGCGACGATGGCGTGCCGAATATGGCCCGGCTCGGGTCGAGCGGGGCGGTGCCTTCGCGGTCACTGATGCGGCGGATACAGATGCTGGGCGGGGAAGTGTTCCTTCAGAATATTGGCGGCCGTACGACGATCCGCATCACCGTGCCCCGTAAATGAGCCGCCGGCGGGCTTTATTTTCTTCTTTTGCAGACCATATCTGAAGTTCACGCAGAACTTTCCTCGCGGCTGCGCATTTACCCGGCGTTTACCAACATCGCGGATAGTCGTGGTCAGATTTCGGCGTTGGGAAGGAAGTCCGGTTCCATGGTGCGAATGGTGAGGGATCATCTTTACCGCAAGAGCGTGACCGTTGTGCTGTCCATGCAGGTCAATCTGGAACGGATCGTTGCAATCTGGATCATGATCGCTGCCTTTGCCTGCGGCATGCGGCTGGCCTTTCCGGCAACGCCCTATAGCGGAACGCCGTGGGGCAGCGGTGTGGGTCTGCTGCCCTATCTGCTGGTCGTCGGTGCACCCGTCGGATCGCTGCTGCTGGGGTTGAAGCTGTTTCCGGCTGGGCGCATCCATGCGCAGCCCGCTTTTCGATTGGCGAAGGTAGGACGCTGGCGCAAGGTCGACTGCCTCAAGGCGCGGGAGATGTCCCAATTCGGCCTTTACGGCGTGATGGCGTCGTTGCTGGTTGGAATTGCCGTGAACGTGCCGGTGCGCACGCTGGAATTTCTGAGTTCCATTCCGGCATTGGGCAGTTATTCGCCGACCTGGTTCGTCAGCCTTTATTCCGTGATGCTCGCCGATGTGGTGATCCTGTCCAGCCTTTACATGTTTGCCTTCGCCATGGCGCTGCGCCTGGTGCCTTTGTTCCCGCGCTTTCTGGTGATGGTATGGGGCGTTGATCTGCTTGCCCAGTTGAGCATTGCGCATCTGGTCGCGGGGATCAATGAAGTGCCGCAGGGCGTGGATGCCGCGTTGCTGGACATGCTGACGGGCAATGTGAAGAAGGTCCTGATCAGTGCCGCGATCTGGCTGCCCTATCTGCTGTTGTCCGATCGCGTGAACCTCACCTTCCGTCATCGGGTGAGTGTCACGTAAAGATATCGGCAATATTGTCCCTGAACGGGACAGATGCAAAGCTCTTTGTTTACGGGCCTTTGTGCGCCGAGTCGCACCTGATTCGCGACGATCCGTGCGCTGGCGGGCGTCTCTGCTGCTCAAGTCTTCGAACCAGACTGTCCCGAATAGCCTACACCGAAGGTATTAGTCTGCCCGGTAATTCGGCTTTCCGACGGAAAATATTATACGCAAATAGGTTCGATCGGATCACGCAGATATCTTAACGTATTCCAAATAAAAAACACGATATATTCTGTTTATTGGGCGTTTTATTGTCTTTGTAAGAAATATAGAGAAATAAAAACTACAATAAATTTCATTTAAACCCGTCGTTTTCCAAAAGTATATATCCAAAGATATATTCAGTGACTACTATCATTTACTTATGGTAACGAACGTAGTTGAGGCAAATGGTTAACAAAAAATTGCCGTAACAGGTTGAAAAATAGAGATATTTTTTACCATGTTGACTTGGGTCAGCATTGGTTCAATTTGAGCCCAAGTTCTACGGGAACTGCCAACTGCCTGGTGACCGGAGCATACCGGCACCGGGGTCGCGAGGTGGACAGGCCCCTACCGTGGAGCGGAGCAAGGGCAACTGGGAATCGCTCCCAGTGAGTAGGGGTAAAAGATATGACCTTTTTGAAAGGCCTCTGGGCCGACGAGAGCGGCGCTTCGGCTGCTGAATATGCCTTGATCCTGGCGATCGTGGGCACCGGCATTGCGCTGGCGGCCTGGAACCTGGGCGGTGCGATCAAGAATTCGATGAATACCGCCACTAACTGCATCAAGACCGTCGGCACCAATACACAGCCGAGCTGCTAAACATTTAAAAGGGGTTACGGACATGACTTTCATCAAGAATCTTTGGGCTGACGAAAGCGGCGCTTCGGCTGCTGAATATGCGCTGATCCTGGCGATTGTCGGCACCGGCATTGCTCTCGCTGCCTGGAACCTTGGCGGCGCGATCAAGAACTCGATGAACGCCGCTACCAATTGCGTTGCCACAGTCGGCACCGGAAATGCACCGGCGGCAAACTGCTAATCACGGAAATGGGGAAGCCGGTCAAAGACTGGCTTCCTTGTAAACTTCAATTCCGGGGGGAGTTGTCGTGGGGCAGCGCAGATCACTCATAATTCTCGGCTTTGCAATTCTTCTGGGATTGGCAGCCGTTTTCATCGCCAACAGCTATCTGACCAGCGCCGAGAAGGTGCAGCAGGCGGATGGCGGTATGGCGAAAATTGTCGTTGCAACTGTACCATTGCCCTTTGGCACGGCAGTAACTCCTGAAAAGATCCGGATGGTCGACTGGCCTGCCAGTTCCGTGCCGCCCGGATCATTTCGTGACCCTATCCAACTGACATCGCTGGGCAAGGGGCGGGTGGTCATCCGGCAGATCGAACCGGGCGAACCCATATTGGCCTCAAAGCTCTCCGGCGAAGGGGGGCGAGCCACAATGTCGGCAGTCCTGGCCCCGGAAATGCGGGCCGTCGCCGTACGCGTAAGCGATGTAGCCGCCGCGGGCGGCTTTGTGCTTCCCGGCGACACCGTCGATGTGTTCGTGACGCGCACGCTTCAGGATCCGATGGGTGGTGGCAGCCAGCAGATCACGGACGTTCTGCTTCAAGGGACGCGGGTGATCGCGATTGACCAGAACGCCAATGACAGCACGAAAGACCCCGCGGTCGGCAAGACGGCCACGCTGGAGGTCAACCAGGTCGATGCGCAGAAGCTGGTTCTGGCGCAACAGGTCGGGCAACTCACGCTCGTGCTGCGCAACCTTACCGACAAACCCAATCCGGCGGTACAGACCGTCGGCATAGAGGATTTGCGCGACGGCGCCTATGTCGGCGGCTATGCTGGCCCTCGTGCCCGCGTCGCGGACCTTGCCTATCTGCCACCGCGTGTCGCATCCGGCCTCCGGCCCGCCCGGCGCGCCGTTCCCAAGAATACGAACGCCCTGCCTTCGACCGCATCGGTCGAGATCGTGCGCGGCACGACTGGCACCAGCTATGAGGTGAAGCGCTATGGTTCCCGCTAAATCCTTGCCGATGCTGGCATCCGTGCTGGCGCTGGGCGCCGGAGCGTCGATGCTGCCCATGCCTGCGCAGGCGCAGATCGCCTCGCTGGGCGTCGACAACGCCAGTCATGCCGGTCAACTCGACGTGCCGCTCAACAAGAGCCAGGTGCTAACCGTGGACCGGCCCTTTGCGAAGGCATTGGTCGGCAACGCGGAAATCGCCGATGTCCTGCCCATGACCAACCGATCGGTCTATGTGCTGGGCAAGAAGATGGGCACGACCAGCCTGACACTCTACGACAGCCGCAATATGATGATCGCGGTCGTCGATGTCGCCGTGGGGCCGGATGTCGTGACGCTGAAGCGGCAATTGTCGGAACTGCTGCCCGGTCAGCCCATCGGGGCGCGGATCTCCAATGATTCAGTCGTACTGACCGGCACGGTGTCGAGTGCGGCGGCGGTCGATCGGGCGATGCAGATCGCCAAGACCTATGCGGGCGACAAGGTCGTCAACATGATGTCGGTGGGCGCGGCGCAGCAGGTGATGCTGGAAGTGCGCTTCTCCGAAATGTCGCGCGGCGCGGCCAAGCAGTTCGGCATCAACACGGCCTTCCTGTCGGACAGCGGCAAGGTGGTGGGCGGCATCGGCAATGCCGCCCAGTCTTCGGCGCTTCTGTCTGACGCCAATGGACGGCCTATCGTTGATCTGAGCAAGATACTCGACAGTTTCGGCATCGGCGCGGCGAAATATTCGATCGGCAGCCTCAACCTCACGTCCGCGCTCGACGCGCTGGAGCGCAAGGGGGTTGTGACCACGCTGGCCGAGCCGACCCTGATAGCGCTTTCGGGTGAAACCGCCTCCTTCCTGGCAGGCGGCGAGTTCCCCATACCGGTCGCGCAGAGCAACAGCGGCGGCAGCACCGGCGGCACGGGCGGCAATGCCATCACCATCGAATTCAAACCTTTCGGCGTCAGCCTGGGTTTCACGCCCACGGTGCTGGAGGACGGCATCATCAATCTGGTGGTGGAACCTGAGGTGAGTTCCATCGATCCGTCCGCATCGGTTACGGTCAACGGCCTTACCATCCCAGGGCTGCAAACGCGGCGAGCCAGCACGACGCTGGAACTGCGCGACGGGCAGTCCTTTGCCCTGGCCGGACTGTTGCGCAAGGATTTCCAGGATACGGTGCGGCAGTTCCCGATCCTGGGCTCCATCCCGATCATCGGCGCGCTGTTCCGGTCGAGCGGTTTCCAGAAGAGCGAGAGCGAACTGGTCATCATCGTGACGCCGCGTCTGGTGAAGCCGATGCGGCCGGAAGATGTCCGGCTGCCGACGGACCGGGTAGCGCCGCCGCATGAACTGGACCTGTTCCTGATGGGACGGACGGACAAGGCGGTGGGTATCAATCCGCTCGATCCGAACGCGATGCCGCCCGAGGCGCCGAAAAATGCACCCGCGCCCGCACCGGCGCCGGCGAAGGAAGCGCCCGCTTCGGGCAAGGCGCCCAGCGGCTATGAGCTGTGAGCAGGAGGCTGACGATGCGTGCACTTTACCTTGGAAGCGCCCTGCTGCTGCCGCTGTTGGCGGGCTGTACGGCGAACGACCCGACCTTCGGCGGCGCGGTGCGCAGCAATTACGCGATGCAGGTCATCAATCCCGACCCCCATTATGAAGGAACGCTGGTCGAGGGTGGTAACGGGCAGACTTCCGCGGCGGCGGTCGAACGCTATCGCACCGACAAAGTGAAACAGCCCAAGTCGATCCGTACGACCAGCGGCATTAGCGGGGGCTCCTCTGGCGGCGGCGCGAACTGATCGAGAGAGAAGGAGTGAATTCATGTCCGGCGGTGGGAAAGGCCTGTTGCAGTCGACTAGCGGCGCTGTTGCGCCGACGGTTGCACTGTCGCTTTTCGGCCTGATCGCGGCGGGCGGGATCGCTTTTGACTATGCGCGGATGGCGGGGCTGGATTCGGAGTTGCAGAACGCAGCGGATCAGGCGGCGCTGGCGGCGGCGACGCAGTTGGATGGAAAGACGGGAGCATGCAGCCGTGCCGCTAGCGCGGCCAGTGCGCTTGTTCGGAACGATGCCCGCTTCGCCAACGATGGTAATGCAAGTGGTCTCGCCATTACCGTTGCGAACGAGGCGACCTGCGACCGCACCGGCTTCATCAAATTCTACAAGAATAAGGATCGTAGCGACACGGGGACGCTGACCGATGCGGATGTCAATTTCGTCGAGGTTACTGTCAATTCGCGCACGGCTCGTTTTGCCTTGACGCCTATTGTGGCGATGTTTTCGTCCGGCCCCTTATCGGCCAAGGCTTATGCTGGCGTGGGCGGCGCGATCTGCAAGGTGCCACCGGTGATGATGTGCAACCCGGCGGAAGGAACCGGGCAGGATTTTCCTCTTAGCACCGACATCGGCAAGGGTATTCGACTGGTCGCAGGAGGCAGCGGGGGAACTTGGGCACCCGGAAATTTTGGATATCTAGAAACAAATCTTGGTTCTGGCGCCAATGTGCTTGAAGCTGCGTTGGGGGCGAACGTTCCTGGCGGAGATTGCATCAGCGCTGATCAGGTCACCACCAAGCCCGGTTTGTCTGTTTCGGTGACCGATGCAGTCAATACGCGGTTCGACATTTACGAAAATGGACTGGTTAATTATTGCGCGAGCGGCTCAGGTAATTGCAGCCCGGCACTTAATACTCGTAAAGATGTGGTCCGGCCAGATATAACTAGCAATGGTAATGGTAATGGTAATGGTAATGGGAACGGATCAGCTCTAAATTGTTCCGTGGGTAATGGTACGGATCCCTGGCAGTTGCCATCTGCACAATATTTACCCGATCCTGTATCGCGAGTGTCGAGCACACCAAGCAATATGGGCTTTCCCCGCGACATATGCCACGCTGTCAGTTCCACCGGAGATTGTGCTAATGGCCGCATAGGCGATGGTTTGTGGGATCGAGCGCTTTATTTCCAAGTCAACCATCCGGGTATATCGCCCGCAACCGTAGCCAGTTGGGCGGGTAAAAGCGGCATCAGCAACCTGACGAGATACGATGTCTATCGTTGGGAACAGGCCACCTCAGGCGCGCTCGCTCCAAAATTTGCCTCTGCGGTTTCGCAAGGTAACGGTAATGGCAACACGACCAACTATTATTCCTATTCAGCGCCCGTATGTGCCACGGGCGTTGCGCCAAGCGCGCAGATTCGCGATCGCCGGATATTGTCGGTTGCAGTGGTTAATTGCGCAGCGCAGGGTGTTCAGGGGCAAACTAAAAATGTCCAAGTAGAAAAATTTGTCGATGTTTTCTTGGTAGAACCTTCCTTGACCAGGAGTCGTACCGACAAAGGCGATATCTACGTCGAAATCAAAGGTGAAGCGGAGCCATTGAGTGAAACCGGCGCTGCGCAGGCATTTCTGCGCAACGTCCCCTATTTGATCGAGTGACGGGATGCCACGGTCGATTCTCTCTCGCCTCATTCACAGCACCGAAGCAGCCGCGGCTGCTGAAATGGCTTTGGTGACACCATTGCTGATCATCCTGATGTTCGGTTCGTTTGAACTCGGCAATTATTTCCTTAGCGAACATGTCGTTGCCAAAGCGGTTCGGGATGGCGCACGTTATGCGTCGCGGCAGGCTTTCGCCAATTTCACTTGTCCTAGCAGCGTCAATAGCAGCGTTGTCACGAACACGCAGAATTTGACACGTACAGGTCAGGTAACAAGTGGCGGAACTGCGCGCCTTGCAGGATGGACAACTCCCACGACCGTATCTGTAACCGTGAGTTGCACGGCAATTTCGGGTGGTAATTATTCTGGCATATACAAGGGTATGCCCAATCTACCCAAGGTAAAGGTTTCAGCTATCGTTCCATATCGATCGCTGTTCTACGTGCTTGGTTTTACAAGATTGACGCCTCAACTTGTTTCTGAATCGGAAGCTACGGTGCAGGGAATTTGATGCAAAAGATCTTTCTCTTCTTTCGCGATACACGAGCTTCTTCGGCAGCGGAATTTGCGTTGATCTTGCCGCTTCTGATCATCTTTTTGCTCGGCATCGTTGATGTGGGCCGACTGATGTGGACTTGGAACCGTGCAGAGAAAGCTACCCAGATGGGCGTGCGATACGCTGTGGCGACGGATATGGTGCCTAATGGGCTTGCAAGTTACAGTTTCGTAAATGGTTCGACGATTACCCAAGGCGATCCTATTCCGCAGTCGGCATTCGGTGGTGCGTCCTGCTTGATCAATGCCGGTGCGGTGAATTGTTCCTGCAAGACTGGCGCGATTTGCCCGACTAATTTAATTGGTACCAGCAATAGCGACCAAGCCAACGCGCTGACGGCATTTAATAACATCGTCAACCGAATGCGCCTGTTCATGCCGGAAATCGCTTCGACCAATGTTACCGTCGATTATGATTATTCGGGTCTGGGTTATGCAGGCGATCCCAATGGATCGGACGTTTCCCCGTTGGTGAAGGTTTCGCTGAAGCAGCTTACCTTCCGACCCATGCTTTTGATGCTTTTCAGAGGCACCATCACTCTACCCAGCTTCAGCGCCGCTCTGACCATGGAAGACGGCCAGGGCACGACATCAAATTGAGGGACAAGATAGTGGGCATCGTGACAAACACAGCGGAACCCGCCGAGAACTGGACCCTCAATATCGGGGATGAGGGGCTTCATCTCATCCTGTCGGAGCAGGAGGTCCAGGCGTCTGACATATTGGGTGATCAACTGGTGGGCCAGTCGCTCGCCCTGTCCATGCTCGACGCCAACGAGGCCGTGCCCGCGCAACTGGTGGCCGAAGCCAAGGCGATCATCATCGAGGTTCAGCCCGACGATGAAGCATCCATGATCAGGCTCGCGGGGCTGCGGGCAGCCAATCCCAGGCTGATGCTGGTGGCGGCCGTGCGTGGTGCGCAGATCGCCGTGGTGCGCGCCTTGTTGCGCAGCGGGATCAACGACGTCATCGAACTGCCCCTGCGCGCCCATGACCTGACGGCGATATTGGACGATCTGCGCAGCCGCATCGCGGCCAGTCGGCAGGATGAAGTAAAGACCGGCCAGCTCGTGTCGATCATCAAGAGCGTGGGCGGCGTCGGCGCAACGACCATCGCGACGCAGGCGGCTAGCCTGCACGCGCGTTCGGCCAAGGCGAAAGGTGGCGAAGTCTGCCTGTTCGATTTCGATGTCCAGTTCGGCAATGCGGGCACCTTCCTGGGGATTTCCTCCACGCTGACATTGGCGGACCTCCTCAACGCGGGCAGCCGCGTCGACAATGAACTGTTGCGGAGTGTCACGGTAGAAACCGCAACCGGCCTGAGAGTGGTGACTGCCCCGACCGAGATCATGCCGATCGAAGCGGTGAATGCCGATCAGGTCTTCCGCATCGTCGAACTTGCACAACGGCAGTTCGATACGGTCTATCTTGACCTGCCGGGCAACTGGACAAACTGGTCAATGTCGCTTGTGGCCCGTTCGCAGGTCGTTTTCCTGGTGTGCGAACTCACCATCGCCAGCCTGCGGCAGGCGCGGCGCCAGATTTCGCTGTTGCGCGATCAGGACATCGATCCCGCCCGCATCCATGTCATCGCCAATCGCGTGGAAAAAAAATTCTTCCGCGCCATCGGTCTGGAGGACGCGGCGGCGGCGCTGGACCATCCGGTGAAGCTCAGCATCGCCAACGACTTTCCATTGGTCAGCTCTGCGCTTGATCAGGGCGTGCTGATCCAGGAACTGAAGGCGCGCAGCCGTATCTGCAAGGATATGCAGGACATTGTCGATTGCTGCGTTCAGGCCGCTGAGGCCGAACGTCAGGCGGAGAAGGGCTGATGTGGCAGATTCGAAAGAGCGAACGTGGCGATCCCCGCGATGAGGTCGGGCCGACCGAGATGGAGGCCTCGCATCTGGAGGAGGACCGGCACACCGAACTCAAGGTGGCGCTGCATCACAAGCTGATTGACCTCATCAATCTTTCCGCTCTGGACAACATGTCGCGGGCACAGGTGGAAGCCGAAGTGGGCGAGATCGTCCATGAGCAACTCGCGCTTCAGAAACATGCGCTTAACCTGGAGGAGCGCCGCCGCCTGGTCTCCGACATTCTGGACGAACTGCTGGGCCTGGGGCCGCTCGAGCCGCTGCTGAAGGACCACAGCATCACCGACATATTGGTGAATGGCCATAAGGTCGTCTTCGTGGAGCGAAACGGCCGACTGGTCGAAACGCCCACCCGGTTCAAGGATGAGAAGCATCTTCTGCGTATCATCCAGAAGATCGTGGCGGCGGTTGGTCGACGGATCGACGAGTCATCGCCCTTTGTCGATGCCCGCCTGGCCGATGGCTCCCGCGTCAACGCGGTGGTTCCACCGCTGGCCATCGACGGATCGCTGCTTTCCATCCGCAAATTCGCCAAGGTGCCGATCAGCATGGCGCGCCTGACCGAATTGGGCAGCGTGCCGGCGCCCATGGCGCAGGTCCTGTCGGCGGTGGTGGAGGCGCGGCGCAATGTGCTGATTTCCGGTGGTACTGGTTCAGGCAAGACGACGCTGCTCAACGCGATGTCCGCCGCTATCGACGAGCATGAGCGCATCGTCACCATCGAGGATTCGGCCGAACTGCAGTTGCAGCAGCGCCATGTCGCGCGGCTGGAGACCCGTCCCGCCAATATCGAGGGCAAGGGAGAAGTCACCCAGCGCGATCTGGTGAAGAATGCCCTGCGCATGCGTCCCGACCGCATCATCGTGGGCGAAGTCCGAGCAGGTGAGGCGTTCGATATGCTTCAGGCGATGAATACGGGTCATGACGGGTCGATGACGACAGTGCACGCCAACACGCCGCGCGACGCGCTCTCCCGTGTCGAGCAGATGATCGGCATGAGCGGCATCGACATTTCGCCGCGCTCCGCCCGTGCGCAGATCGCGTCTGCATTGAACGTGATCGTGCAGGTGGGGCGGCTGGCCGACGGGCGTCGCCGTCTGCTCAGCCTTTCGGAAATCACCGGCATGGAGGGGGAAGTCATCACCATGCAGGAAATCTTCCGCTTCAAGATGACCGGCCGCGATGAGAACAACATGGTGCGCGGTCATTTCGAAGCAACGGGCATTCGACCCAAATTCATGAGCGAACTGGCCGATCGGGGCATCGCGCTTCCGGCGGAACTGTTCCGGCCCGATGCGGTGATCCACTGATGACACCGCTCTATATCCGCGCCTTCGTCCTCGTCCTGCTGTTCGCGGCGGTGATCCTGACGATAGAAGGCATTGCAGGTTGGATGCGCGCTCGCGCGACTACGGATCGCGTGGTCAACCGGCGGTTGAAGATGATTGCGGCCGGTTTCGAACGCAGCACGGTGCTCTCCAAATTGCGGCGCAGCGATGAGGCGGTGAGTTTCGACCGCGGCTCCCTTTTCGGCCGTGCTGGATTGGGGGTCATGCGGGTATTGCATGGCGCCGGACTGACTTTTCCGGCGCGTACCGTGCTGACCCTGATGCTGATTGCTGCGGGCGTGCTGTTCCTGCTGGTGATGATCGGCGGAATGGTCGCCGGTTATGCGCTGACGGCGGGCATGTTCGTGATGGCCCTGGCCTTCGCGGGTGCGCTGGGCATCGCATTGCCGATGATGGTGTTGACCCGCCTTGCCCAGCGGCGGCGCAAGAAGATGGAGGAGCAGTTCCCGGTGGCGCTGGATACCTTCGTCCGCGGTCTCCGTGCCGGGCATCCAATCGCCGCTGCGCTCGACCTGCTGACCAAGGAGATGCGCGATCCGATCGGCAGCGAATTCGGTATCGTGGTGGACGAAGTCACCTATGGCGCCGACCTGCGCGATGCGTTGCAGCGCATGGCGGAGCGCTGGGATATGAACGAGATGCACATGTTCGTCATTTCCCTGTCGGTGCAGAGCGAGACGGGTGGCAATCTTGCCGAGATCCTCGAAAATCTTTCGACCGTGATCCGGGAGCGGGCCAGCCTGTTCATGAAGGTTCGGGCGCTCAGTTCGGAAGGTCGAATGACTGCGGTGATGCTGACCGCATTGCCGATCCTGACCTTTTGTGGCTTGTTCCTGGTCAATCCGGCCTTTTATCTGGACGTTGCCCAGGACAACATGTTCATCATCGGTTTTACCGGCTTGATCCTGCTCTACATCATCGGCTTCGTCACGATACGCCGCATGGTCGATCTAAAGGTGTGATGCGATGCTGAATCCCGCATTCCTGACCCAGTTGCGGCCGTTCATTCTCGGCCTTTTGTTCATCGCCATCGTTGCATTAGTTTTCGGCCTGTCGGAACTGGTGATGCGCAACGCGCGGGTGCGCAGCCGGCTGGACGTGGTAGGTGAAGGCAACTCATCCCAATCCGGCAGTCAGACGCTGCGTGGTGATCGCAACAACAGCGAATGGAAGAAGCTGATCGACCGCATCGAGAAAATGGGCATCTCGCTGGTCGACACGAACAATGTGACTCTGCGCCGGCGGCTGATCGCGGCCGGCTATATGTCGCCGGATGCACCCAAGCTCTTCACCTTTTTCCGTCTCGTGCTGACATTCACCTTGCCTGCGATATTCGTGCTGACATCGCTCGGCAATCCGGAACCGCCCACTCCGCTGACGCTCTATATGGTGGCGTCGATATTGGCGGTACTCGGGCTCTACATGCCCAACCTCTACATTTCGGCAAAGGCTTCGCGGCGTCAGGAGGCGATCGTACACGGCTTTCCCGACGCCCTGGACCTGATGCTGGTCTGCGTCGAGGCGGGGCTTGGACTGGAGGCGGCCATGGATCGCGTGGGCCGGGAACTGGCGGTATCGCATCCGCTGGTATCGGCTGCGCTCGGCAAGGTCGTTCTGGAACTGCGCGCGGGGCGTAGCCGGCAGGACGCCTTGCGGCGCATGGCGGATGATGTCGATGTGGACGAGATCCGCTCCTTTGCGACGCTGTTGATCCAGTCCGATCAACTGGGGTCGAGCATTGGACAGACCTTGCGCGTCTATGCGGCGGAGATGCGCGAGAAGCGGCGGATGCGCGCCGAGGAAAAGGCGCATCGCCTGCCGGTTCTGCTGTCGGTGCCGCTGGTCGCCTGCATGCTGCCGGTGATGATTGGCGTGCTGATGTTGCCGGCGGTGGTTCGCGTGGCGCGCGACATCCTGCCAGTCATGACTCGTTAGAAAGGGGGAGGGGGGACCATGAACAAAGCTATAGTGGCAGTCGCTCTCATCATTGCGACAGCGGCGTGCAGCGGGCCGCAAAAGGGCGTCCTTTCGATCAGGCCCGTCAACCAGCAAGCCTCCGGACCAGCGCAGGATGCGCTGGTCCGGGGTGACGTGCTGTTTTCGCGCGGAGAGTATGCGTTGGCGCTGGATGCGTTCCGCCGCGCTGTGCGCAGCGATCCGACCGATGCGCATGGGCTGAACGGGGTCGCGATCAGCTATGCGGCCATGGGACGGCATGATCTGGCGCGGGAGTTTTTCGAACTGGCGTTGTCGCGTGCGCCGGAAGATCAGCGCATTGCCCGCAATTTCGCGCGGAGTCTGTCGGCGCAGGGCTTCAACAGCGAAGCTGACGCTTTGCTCGCCCAGGCAGGCGCAGCGCCAAAGGGCGCGACTGTCGTCGCTCGTCCGACCCTGGCGCAACTGGCGTCGGCGGTTCCGGTCGGCTCTCCGGTACGAACGGCAAGCGTCGAGCTGGAACGCATGTCTCTGGGAGAAGTGCGGTTGCGGACGATGGATGCGGCCGCGACGGAACGTACAAACCCGCAACTGACGACCCGGATCGTCACGGTGGCGGAAAGCCAGGCACGGTCTGAACTGACGGCTCCGATCATCACCGTCGGCAGGCCGGATGCGGCGTCTTTGCCGAAGTTTGCCGCAGGCGAGGACGTCAAGCCGGCTTATGACGGACTGTTTGAACGGCTGTGGAAGTCGATGGCGCAGCCCGATCGGAAAGGCCGGAGGGGATGATCCTGGCGCTGCTTCTGGCGGCCGCGACACCGGTCGCCGGGGCGGCGCCTGCGCCGCTCGATTATGCCCGGCTGGTGGATGACGCGATTGACGGTGGCCGCATCATCCAGGCGGATGCGATGTTGGGCCAGTGGCGGGTCGCCGCGCAACCGGACGCGCTGCAGGCGATAGAGATCGCCGATGCGCGCATGGCGCTCGAAAAACGGCGTGACGAGGAGGCGCTGGCCCGTTTCTCCTCGCTGGAGCGGGGCGGTCTCAATGACTGCCGCGTCGGTGAGGGAAAAGGGATCGCTTTGCTGCGGCTGGGCCGGGCACAGGAGGCGCTGGAGTCGTTGCGGCGGGCCGTGGCGGATTGCGAGGGACGCTGGCGTTCCTGGAATGCGCTGGCCGTTGCTTATGACGAGGCCCAATCCTGGGCGCTGAGCAATGCCGCTTATGAGCGGGCGTATCAATTGACGGACAAGCCGTCCCAGGTTCTCAACAATTACGGATTGTCGCTGCTCAAGCAGGGGAAGGCAGCGAAGGCCGCGGTGATATTCGACAAGGCGCGCGAAACCGCGCCGGACGATGTACGGATCATCGCCAATGGCGACACCGCCTATGTCATGGCGGGCCGCGATATCAGCCGCCGGCCCGGCGACACAGCCGATGAATGGGCGCGCCGGCTCAGCAACGCCGGACAGGTTGCGATGCGAATGGGCGACCTGCCCAAGGCGCAGGCCTATCTAAGCCGGGCGATGACCGAAGGCGACAGCTTCGTGCCGGATGCCGCTGCGGCTTTGGACGGCATGAAAACTGCGGGGAAATGATGAAGGATCTGGTTCTGCTTGCCCTTTCACTCCTGCTCATCGCGGCGGCGGTGGAGGACATGGCCCGATTGCGCATATCCAATGTCTTTCCCCTGCTGGTTGTCGGGCTCTATGCGGTCTGGGTCGCCACGGTCGGCTGGGAAAATGACATATGGCGTAACGGCACCGTTTTCCTGGGGATGTTCGCGGTCGGCTGCGGCCTGTTCGCCATGCGCGCGATGGGCGGTGGCGATGTCAAGCTGATGGCAGCATGCGCGCTGTGGTTTGACTGGACGGGCGTGATACCGTGGCTGATCTATGTCACCATAGGCGGCGGCTTGCTGGCGTTGGTGCTCATGGCCGGACGGCGGCTGGTGCCGCAGAGAGTACGGGAAGGCTCCCCCATTGCCTTGTTCGACAAGAAGGGACCGATACCCTATGGCGTAGCGATTGCCCTGGGCACGATCATGGCCCTTTACATGGCCGGCCCCAATCCCAGCGGCGCGGCACGCCTGCCCGATTTTGTTCGCGGGCTCAGCTAGAGTATTTTCAAGTCGACCGTTTACGGTCAACGGCTCGGAAAATGCGGCATTAAAAGACAATGGCGATTTTCACGCGATCGCAACCTGTTGCTGGTTAAGAAAATCGCTGAAAACAAGGAAGCATCGAGCAGAAAGGTAGGGATCGGATTACGCTTCAAATGATGTGAGAGCAACGATTTGAAGCGCGCGATCTGCGTCCTCTAATGCTCCATGCCGACGGCGGGTATTTCGCTGTCCATCGACATCATCATGATGATCAGTTCCGATCGCGACTTGATGTTCAATTTCTGGAAGATGCTGTGCAGGTGGACCTTCACTGTCCCCTCGGTCAAACCGCACCGGTTCGCTATTTCGCGGTTGCGCAGGCCTGCGCGGATCAGGCCGGCGATCTCCAGTTCCCGGTCGGTCAGGACGGCAAGCACATTGGCTTCGCTGGCGGGAGCGGAAATGCTGTGCACCAGCGCCTGTTCCATGACGAAGGGTGCGATGCTCTTGTTGCCGCTCAGGACCTGCTGGATGCAGCCTAGCAGATCATTGGGGTCACTGTCCTTCAGCACCACCCCGTCAACGCCCAGCTTGATCGCTTCCAGCGTCTGTTCCGGGCGGATATGCACGGTCATGAAGATGACCGGTACGGTGCTGCCGCTATTCCGGACGGCAGAAAGGATCGCAAGACCGCCGCCGCTCTTCATGCTGACGTCCAGGATGAGCAGGTCGGGCTCGCCCGCCTGCATCCGTTCCAGCGCTTCTTCGACCGACCGGGCGCAGAACAATATGTCATGGCCGTGGGAGCTCAGGAACTGGGCCATGCCATCCAGGAAGATCGGATGATCGTCGACTATCGCTATCTGGGCCATCATATCGGAGACCTTGGTAAGGAGGAGGGTAATCTGATCGAGATCAGCGAATTCATACTCAGATTATGAAAATATGCTGTTCCGCCGATCTTGCCCAGTCGCTTCATGATGGACTGCGACTGGAGTTCGAAATCGCCGGTATAGTTTTCGCGGGCGACCGCCTGCGGCCCGGGATTGTCTTTCAATGCAATCAATATCTCATCCTCGACCTGTGCGATCGATACGGTGATGTGGCGCGCATTTGCGTGCTTGACGGCATTGGCCGCGGCCTCGCGGATCAGATATTCGACTTCCGCCGCCGTTTCGGCGGATACGGTCATCGAACGTTCGGCCAGGTTCAGGCGGCAATCTATCGCCCATTGCAGGGCGATGAAGCGGCAGCAGCGTTCGACCTCCCGGCCAAGGTCGACATCCGTCTCAGCCGCAACCGGACTTTGCTGGCTTAGCAACCGACGCAGATGCGCCTGTTCGGCCGTCACCAGTTCCTCCATCGACCTGAGTTCCGTCAACTGGTCAGGAACGGCGGCGTTGGAGAGGCCATGGATAGTGGTCGCCAGCCGGACGCGAAGCGCGGCCAATGTCTGCAGCACGCTGTCGTGAAGATCGCGGCTCAGCGCCTGGCGCGCTTCGGCAAAGGTGCGCTGGCGCCAGGCGAGGAAGAAGAAATGGCGCTCCAGGAAAAGGTCGATCCCCTCCTGTATGCGAAGGCAACGCAACAGCACGGCGGGCGACCAGCCATGGCTGGTCCCGATGAACAGCCTGCCGCGCAGTTCGCCCGCCTGGATATGGATGCTCGCGCCCTGACCTGCGCCGAAGACGTCGGATATGCTGTCGACCAGATCCGGTGCCCGCTCGTTCCGCAATATGCCGAGGCGGCTGCGCAGCAACAGCCGTGGCGACTGGGTGGAATAGAGGAAGGGCGCTTCGCGCGGGGTGACATTCGACAGCCCGTCAATCTGCTTCTGTGGCAGAATGAGATGCCGCACGCCGTCGCCGTCGTACAGTTCGCAGTGGACGGTGGTATCGTCCATCATTTCCCACACGAACGCGCAATAGCGGGAGTTCATCAACTGGGAGACCTGCTCCACCAGAAATTGCGCCAGCGACTTCTGGAAGGACAGGCCGACCCCTTGCAGCCTTTCCGACCAGCTTATCAGTCGCCGCTCCAATATGTTCAAGCTCAACATGGATGCCGCGATGACGCAGCCGATGACGATGGTCAGGCTGTCGATCGCGCGGTCCACTGCGGCCACGTGGCGGGCCGAAGCCCAGCTTTCATAATATCCCCGCGCGATGAAAGCGAAGATCAGGCATATCCCCAGGATGAGGACCGCCCCGCGACCGAAACGGTCGGATGCTGACCAGGCGACGAAGAACAGGCAACCCAGCGCCGCGATCTGCAAGGGTTCGCACAGCACGATGACCGTCAGGAAGGCGATAAGGTCGAATATCAGGAAAATGGGACGCAGCAGCAGGCCCAGAGGCGGCGTCAGCGAATTTTGCGCGATGCTGATCGCCGTCCATGTCCACACGGCAGCCTTCAGCAGCAAGGCCGTGTGGGCGAAATCCGGCTCGTTGCTGAACATCGCTTCGATCTGCCACGTCGCCGCAGCCGAAAAGGCGACGCGGGATATGGCAAAACCCAGCGTCGGCGAACGTCCCAGCCAAAGCACCAGGCGGTCCATCGCGGAAGATGATGCCAAGGGCATGTGATACATGGTGAAATTTGTCCCCCGACAAGTCCCCGCATGATTGTGCGCATGGCCTGATGGAAAAGCAACCTATATCAAAAGGCGGCCTTGCCCTGGGCGGCGATTTCTGCGCGATTCTGGGACAGTCGAGCCGAAGAGGAGATGGATGGCGCGGGGGGCTGCGGGCCGATATGAAGGGATATGGCAACGCTGATCACTCCGGCCCTGATGTGCGCGTTGCGGCCCCATGGCGAACATGGGGCGGTCGCGCGTCTTCTGACGCCCGATCATGGCCTGCTTGCAGGCTACGTCCGAGGCGGGCGGTCGCGCCAGCTCCGCCCCGTCCTGCTTCCCGGCAATGCCGTCAAGGCCGAGTTCCGCGCCCGGACCGAGGAGCAATTGGCCGGACTGACAGTCGAACTGGACCATAGCCGCGCTCCTCTTCTGGCGGAGCCCTTGCCTGCGGCAGCGATCGACTGGGTCTGCGCGCTCACGGCCGTGGCCTTGCCCGAGGGGACGCCCTATCCAGCGCTTTATGCGGCGCTGGACGGCGTGCTGGGCGCTGTGGAGGCCGCGCCCGCCGCGCGGGGCTGGGCAGTGGCGCTGGTCCGCTATGAATTGCTGTTGCTGGCGGAACTGGGCTTCGGGCTGGATCTAACCCGGTGCGCTGCGACTGGCGGGAACGACGACCTCGCCTATGTCAGTCCTCGCAGTGCGGCGGGAGTCAGCCGCGCGGGCGCTGCGGGCTATGAGGACCGGCTGTTGCCTCTGCCCGCTTTTCTGCTGGAGGGTGGAGCAGGGGATTGGCCCGCCATATTGGACGGGCTGCGGTTGACGGGCTTCTTCCTCGAACGATCGGTGCTGACCGATTGGCGGAGCGATGTGCTGGCCGCGCGGGAGCGTCTGGTGGAGCGGCTCAAAAGAGCTGTTGCCTGAATTTGCCTGTTTCGCGTTTCTGCCTTTGCGGGAGCGGGCGCTTTCTCCTTCGCCTAAACGCTTGCGCTGGCCGCAC
Organism: Sphingobium sp. LSP13-1-1.1; assembly: GCF_040676415.1. Lineage (NCBI taxonomy): Bacteria > Pseudomonadati > Pseudomonadota > Alphaproteobacteria > Sphingomonadales > Sphingobiaceae > Sphingobium > Sphingobium sp. LSP13-1-1.1. The sequence continues at coordinate 246,509 of NZ_JBEGHU010000012.1, forward strand.
GCGCTTCATAAGGGGCAGCCACGCGTTTGAAGGAGTTGCCCCATGTTGATCGCCCTGTTCCCCGGAGACGGTATCGGTCCCGAGATCGTCGCGCAGGCACGGCGCGTGCTCGATGCGCTGGCGATCGATGGCATCATTTATGAGGAAGGGCTGGTCGGCGGCGCGGCCTACAAGGCCGTTGGCCATCCGCTGCCGCCCGAAACGCTGGACCTTGCCAGGCGTGCCAGCGCGATCCTCTTCGGCGCCGTGGGCGATCCGGATTGCGACTCACTGGAACGCCATCTCCGCCCTGAACAGGCGATTCTGGGCCTGCGCAAGGAACTCGGTCTCTTCTCCAACCTGCGCCCGGCAAAGGTCTTTCCCGAGCTGGCTGACGCCTCCGCCCTCAAGCAGGAGGTGGCGAGCGCCATCGACCTGCTGATCGTGCGCGAGACCAATGGCGACGTCTATTTCGGCGAAAAGGGCATGCGCAAGACGCCGGAGGGGCTGCGCGAAGGCTATGACATCATGTCCTATAATGAGGAGCAGGTGCGCAAGATCGCGCATCAGGGGTTCCAGGCAGCGCGCGCGCGCCGGGGTAAGCTCTGCTCGGTGGACAAGGCCAATGTGCTGGAGACGAGCCAGCTTTGGCGCGACGTGGTGATAGAGGTGTCGGCGGACTATCCCGACGTCGCGCTCAGCCACATGTATGTCGACAATGCCGCGATGCAGCTTGTGCGCAATCCTGGGCAGTTCGATGTCATCGTCACCGGCAATATGTTCGGCGACATCCTTTCGGATCAGGCGAGCATGTGCGTGGGATCCATCGGCATGCTGGCTTCGGCCACGCTCAACGACAGTAATCAGGGACTGTATGAGCCGATCCACGGCTCCGCGCCCGACATTGCCGGACAGGGCAAGGCCAATCCGCTGGCAACGGTCCTGTCCGCAGGCATGATGCTGCGCTACTCGCTCGGCATGCCGGAGCAGGCCGACCGGATCGACGCCGCCGTGGCGAAGGCGCTTGCTGATGGCGCGCGCAGTTTCGATCTGGGCGGCACGATGAATACGGTTGAAATGGGCGATGCCGTGCTGGCGGCTCTGGTCTGAAATTTCGGGATCCGAGGATAAGGAAATGAAGCGCAAGAGCGGGCAGAATCCCGAAATCACCCGGACCTGGCGTCCCGCGACCCTTGCTGTGCGGGGCGGCAGCGCCCGGACCGAATATGGCGAGACGTCCGAGGCGCTGTTCCTGACCAGCGGATACAGCTACGACCGGGCTGAGGACGCCGCGGCGCGCTTTGCCGGCGAGCAGCAGGGCATGACCTATTCGCGCCTTCAGAACCCCACGGTCGAGATGCTGGAAAAGCGCATCGCCCTGCTGGAAGGGGCCGAAGCCTGCCGCGCGACCGCAACGGGGATGGCGGCGATGACGGCTGCCTTGCTGTGCCAGCTTTCCGCGGGTGATCATGTGGTAGCGGGCAAGGCGCTGTTCGGGTCCTGCCGCTGGTTGACCGACACGCTGCTGCCCAAATTCGGTATCGAGACGACCACGGTTGATGCGACCGACAATGCTGCCTGGGAAGCTGCCGTTCGGCCAAATACGAAGGTGTTTTTCTTTGAGACGCCCGCCAATCCGACGATGGACGTGGCGGACCTTGCCGCCATCTGCGGCATCGCCAGGGCCCATGGCATCACCAGCGTTGTCGACAATGCCTTCGCTACGCCCGCGCTCCAGCGTCCGATGGAATATGGCGCGGACGTGGTGGCCTATAGCGCGACCAAGATGATGGATGGGCAAGGCCGCGTCCTCGCGGGCGCGATCTGCGGCACGGAAGATTTCATCATCAACACGCTGCTGCCCTTTCACCGCAACACCGGGCCGACGCTCAGTGCGTTCAACGCCTGGGTGGTGCTGAAGGGGCTGGAGACGCTCGACCTGCGCATCCGCCGACAGAGCGAAAATGCATTGAAGGTCGCGAAATTCCTGGAAGGCCGGGTGGCTCGGGTGCTCTATCCGGGTCTGGAAAGCCATCCCCAGCACGCGCTCGCCATGAAGCAGATGGCGATGGCCGGGCCCATCTTCTCGCTCTATGTCGGCGGCGGACGGGCCGAAGCGCATGGTCTGCTCAACGGTCTCGAACTGGTCGACATCAGCAACAATATCGGCGACGCCCGCTCACTGATGACGCACCCCGCATCCACCACGCACTACGGCATGGCGGAAGCGGCGCGGCTGGAGGTCGGCATCACCGAGGACATGTTGCGCCTCAACGTCGGGCTGGAGGATCCGGAGGATGTCATCGAGGATCTGGATCGCGCGCTGAAGTCGATAGGGCGTTGACGGGACAGGGGTGAAAGGCGCATTTCTTAACCCGTGAACGCACTTTTTCCCTTCCACGCGACAACGCGCGACATCAACGTGCACGTCGCGGTCACATTCCTGCCCGAACAGTCGGAGCCGGACCGGGGCCGATGGTTCTGGGCCTATCATATCCGCATCGAGAATGACGGGGACCAGCCGGTGCAACTGCTGACGCGTCATTGGATCATTACCGATGGGCGCGGCACGCAGCATCGTGTCGATGGAGACGGTGTCGTGGGGGAACAGCCGGTGGTGCAGCCAGGCAAGAGCTATGACTATGTATCAGGCTGCCCGCTCAATACGCCGACGGGATCGATGAAGGGGCATTATCACATGATCGGCGCCAGCGGCGAGACGTTCGACATCGCCATCCCGCATTTCGCGCTGATCGCGCCGGCGGTGGCCGAATGAAGCGTACCCATTTGCCGCTCAACGGCCTGCGCGTGCTGGATGCCGCGGCGCGGCACCTGTCCTTTACGCGCGCTGCGGATGAACTGGCCGTGACGCCAGCCGCCGTGGGGCAGCAGATTCGCGCGCTGGAGGATCTGTTGGGCGTCGTCCTGTTTCGCCGGACTCCCAAGGGGCTGGAACTGACGCCTGAGACCGAAGCGGGCCTCGCTGCCCTGCGTGCCGGTTTCCTGGAGTTCGAGGAAGCGGTGCGCGCCATGCAGGCGGGTCAGTCCAGCAGTTCGCTCACCATAGCGGCGCCGCGAGACATCACGGCCAAATGGCTCCAGCCCCGTCTGGCGGGCTATGCGGCCAGCCAGCCGGACCTCAAGTTCGCGCTAGTCGCGGCTGACGAGGCGCTGGACTTCACCGAAGCCAATCTCGACCTCGCCTTGCGTCTGGCCGAGGGGCCGGGCGAGAATGAGGGCGTGAAGCTGGGCGAGGCGGCCTTCGTAACCGTGGAAGCGGTCAAGGGCGGTTCCGATCATCGCATCGAATGGCCCGGTTGTCCCAAGGAGGATGTGCCATCGACGATCCGCGTCGCCGATGCGGGGCTGGCGATCGAAGCGGCCGCCAACGGATTCGGCCATGCCTGCGTGCCCTTCCTGCTGGCCCAGGCGGATATCGCGGCTGGGCGCGTGCGGCAGGTGGGCGACGCTGCGCCTTCGATGCTGGCCTATTGGCTGATCGCGCCCCTGCCGCAATGGCGGCAAAAGAAGGTCAGGGCTTTGGTCGAGGCGCTGACAGCGTAAAAGTCCGCGCTTGCACTTTCTTAAGCCTGTTGGACATAGCATCCATCAGCCGAAAGATTGCGAAGGGAGAGTGGCTTGGGCGTCGGCAAAAGGGTCTGGATGGTGCGAGGCGCCCTGCTGCTGTGCATTGCTTCGCCCGCGCACGCGCAAGCGCCTTATGTCCCGGACGTGACCGAAGCGCGGGAAAAGGAATGGCGCAAGCTGGTGGCGGCGTCCCAGGCTGCCTATGCGTCGGGCAAGGCGACCGATGGTATCGATCCCGCACGGAAAGGCCTGGCGCTGGCCGATGAACTATTCGGCCCGGATGATCCCCGCTCGCTGATTTCCGCCAACGACCTGGCGTTGCAACTGGAATCCATCGGGCAGTTCAGGGAGGCGGAAAGCCTGTATCGGCGCGTGTTCGACAGCTATTTGCGGACCAGGGGGGGTGACGATCCCAACACGCAGCTTGCCCTGGAAAATCTTGTTGATTTCTACATGGCGCGCAAACGCTATGACGCGGCTGAGCCTTTGGCGGGTTATGCCCTGGCCAGTTTCCGGCGCACCACCGGTTCGGGGAGCGCACGCAGTCAGCGGATGGAACGGATATTGGCCGACATGCCCAGGCCCGCTGTGACGACGGATTCCTTCCCTTCCGCCGGATCGGTCGAAATTGTCGCGGGCGGCGGGGCGAATGAACAGGATCATGCAATCAAATCGTCCGATCAATCCACAGGGCAGGGGAATGATGTGGAAAAACCTTCGCCCGCTGCAGCAACGGCCATAGACCAAATTCGTCCCTGACGAAGAATATCCTTGCGTTCTGCCGCAGTGGTTTGAACGATTAACCTTGGATATAAGTCATCGGGTCAATTGTTTAAAATTACGCAACCGTTATTCCTGATTCTTGTCGGAGGGGGATTGAATTTCCATAGCTTATCGCCGGTCACAGGCCGACTGGACGAAGCCGCGGGAAGGAAAGCACGGCTCCGAAAGATAAGCCTATGGGTCGCATTAGGGCGGGCGGTCGGTTGCGTAAACCGGCCGCCCGTTTCCATTTCCGGATGGAAAGCACCCGCCGTTTCAGCTGGTCCCGATCCAGATTCGTTATTTGCCAAAGTTCGCTCGTGCCAGGTTCGCGACGAGTCGAACCGCAAACGAATTGTCCGAGTCGCATATGCCCTCAGCCCAATTTGTTAACCAAGGCCAAGATCGGCATAGTCGAAAAGATATAATTTTCTGAAACTATATATATCTTTAGTAATAATACCAAAGTTATTTTTTCGGCTGTATCGTATTAAAATGGTTAACAAAACTGGAATCTGCGTGACTCATTTCGAGGACGACGAATAAGATCAGCCATCGGGTCAGTAAAAATACAGATGCAAAATGTTAATCCGGGGCGGCAGCCGACTTTCAAACGGTCCTGCCGGCGGGAGAACGTTGACTAGGGGCAATAGCTGATCCGCTGATTGCCGCAATGTCGGGAAAAGGCGTCAGGTCCGAATGCATCAGGCATTCGGGGCAAGCCCTTTTGCGCGCTTCTTCCATGCCCCCATGGCGACAGGTGGGATGGACAATGGATTACGAGCGCGATTGGGATGGCAAAGATACCGCTGACCATCAGCAGGCCCTTCACCCGGAGGCAGCCGCACTGGCGGCGAAGCCCAAGCTGGCCCAGCCCGGAAAGTCGCATGCCGCGGATGTCGTCAGGACGGTCGCGCCCAATCCGGACGGTACCATTGTTCTGCCTGCGGGCACGGATATCGACCAGATCGAGGTTTCCGGCCGCAATCTGATCGTCCACCTGCCCGATGGCACCGATCTGGTGATCCTGGAGGGGGCGGTGGTCATGCCGCGCCTGGTTGTCGGCGATGTCGAAATTCCTTCCGTCAACCTGGCGGCTCTCCTGATCGGGGAGGAACCGCAGCCTGCGGCCGGTCCGCCGCGCAGTTCCGGCGGCAATTTCATCGGTCCTGACGGCGATGTGGGCGATCCCCATGGCCTGGGCGACCTGTTGCCGCCGACCGAATTGCTTTTCAGCCAGCCCGAAGAGCGCGAGATCCTGCCGATTGCGCCGAACGATCCGCCGGAAGTCACCATCATCACGCCCGATCAGCCTGCTGGGGCGACGGCCGCGACGGCCGGTGTGAGCGAGGCGGGCCTTCCCGCGCGCGGCAACGAACCGGCCGGTTCGGCGGCTGCGGGGGATAGCGAGCGGACGATCGGCACCATCGCGATCAACGCCAATGACGGGCTGGCGAGCGTGACCATCAACGGTGTGGCGATCACGACCGTGGGGCAGACGGTAACGACGCCGCTGGGCGTGCTGACCATCACCTCGATCGCGGATGGTTCGATCGGCTACAGCTATGCGCTGAGCGACAATGTCGTCGGCGCGCCGCCTGCGGAAGTCTTTACCGTCGTCGTCACCGACAATGACGGCGATCAGGCAAGCGCCACGCTGACCATCTCCATCGCCGACGATGCGCCGACGGCCGTCAACGATGCCGATAGCGTGACCGAGGATGGCCCGCTGGTCGCGGATGGCAATGTCATGACCGGCAGCGGTGGCAGCGACGCGAACGGCACGGACGGCGTGGCCGACGTGCAGGGCGCGGACGGCGCGGCCGTGACGACCACCGGCACCTTCCAGGGCACCTATGGCACGCTGACGCTGACGGCGTCGGGCGCCTACAGCTATACCCTGGCCAATGCCAACCCGGCGGTGCAGTTCCTGGTGCCTGGCCAGACGCTGACCGACAGCTTCAGCTATACGATCACCGACGCGGATGGCGACACGTCCAGCGCAACGCTGACGATCACCATCAACGGCGCCGATGACGGCATCACCATCACCGGCCTGAACGGCGCGCCCGGCCTTGAGGGCGCCGAACTCGTGGTGCTGGAAAATGACCTGTCGGACGGCAGTTCGCCTGACGCGACCGGGCTGACGAAGACCGGTTCCTTTGCCGTCAGCGGCGCGGACGGCCTGTCGGGCGTCACCATTGGCGGCGTTTCGGTGCTGGCCAATGGCGCCTTCGTTGCCAGACAGGTGGTTACGACGCCGCTCGGCACGCTGACCATCACCGGCTTCACCGCGACGGCGACCCAGGGCGGCGTGCCGACCGCGGGCACCTTCACCTACAGCTTTCTGCTGACCGACAACAGCCTGGACCATGACGCGTCGGGCGCGGACAGCATCCTGCAAAGCTTTGCCGTGGTGGCGACCGATCGCAACGGATCGACCGCCAATGCCAGTATCGACGTGCAGATCGTCGATGACGTCCCGACCGCCAACAACGATGCCGGGTCGATTGCCGCGGGCACCTATGGCCCGGTCACCGGCAATGTCGTGACCAATGACGTCAAGGGCGCGGACGGGGCGATGGTTTCAACCACCGGCACCTTTGAAGGCGAATATGGCACGCTGACGCTCAATGCGGATGGCAGCTACAGCTATGTCCGTGCCGCAGGCACGCCGGGTGGCGTCAGCGACAGCTTCAGCTACACGCTGCTCGACGGCGATGGCGACACGTCCAGCGCCATATTGCGGATCGATATCGCCGATGGCGACGTCATGATCATCTCCATCCCCAAGGTTGGCGAGGGCACGATCGTCGACGAAGCAGGCCTCAACGACCCGGTCGGGTCAGAGGCGGGCACCGATGTCGAGACCACTGACGGCACAATCACCTATACCGCGCCGGACGGCCCCGCGACCGTCACCATCAACGGTGTCCTGATCACTGGCCCCGGCCAGCAGATCGTTACCGACAAGGGGATTCTGACCGTCACCGGCATCAGCGACGGCAGCATCGACTACAGCTATACGCTGACCACCAATACCGATGGCGACGATGTGACCGACAGCTTCGTCGTCACCGTCACCGATGTGGACGGCGACCAGGCGACCGACACGCTGACCATCACGATCATCGATGACGTTCCGACTGCCACCAATGACGTGGATTCGGTGCGTGAGGATGGTCCGCTGGTCGCCGACGGCAATGTCATCGCCGGATCGGGCGGCACGGACGCCAACGCCACCGACGGCAATGCTGACGTGCAGGGCGCCGACGGCGCGCAGGTCACCGCCATCGCCTTTGCCGGGACGAACGGCACGGTCGGCGCACCACTCGCCGGTCTTTATGGTTCGCTGGTGATCCAGCCGGGCGGCAGCTATGCCTATACGCTGGACAATGAAAATGGCGTGGTCCAGGGCCTGGACAAGAACCAGACGCTGACCGAAACCTTCACCTACACGCTGACCGATGGCGATGGCGATCCGTCCAGCGCGACCATCACCATCACCATCCAGGGCAGCGATGATGGCGTGACCATCAATGGCCTGGACGGCGAGGGCGCGGAAGAAACCGTCTTCGAAAACGATCTGGCGGACGGCAGCTCGGCGGATGCGGCGGCGCTGACCCAGACGGGCAATCTCTCCCTCTCCGCGCCGGACGGCGTGGCGACCATAACCGTCGGCGGCCAGCCGATCTTCGGTGCCAGCGGCTTCATCAGCGGCGTCACCCTGTCCAACGCCTATGGCACGTTGACCATCACCGGCTTCACGCCCGTTATCGGCGCGGATGGCGACGTCACCGGCGGGACGGTCAGCTATAGCTATACGCTGAACGACAATACGCTGCTGCATGCGGGCGCCAATGATGGCAGCCTGACGGACAGCTTTGCGGTGGTCGTCACCGACACCGACGGATCGACTGACACGGCCAGCCTGGACGTCCGCGTGGTGGACGATGTGCCGACCGCGGTGAACGACAGTGCAGGCCAGCTTGCTGAAAATGCGTCGGTAACCGTCAATGTCTTCGCCAATGACGTGGCCGGGGCCGATGGCGTCGACCTCGCCAGCGGCGTCGCGCTGGAAACCGGCGCGGCCAAAGGCAGCGTCGTCTATCAGGGCAATGGCGTATTCCTCTATACCCCCAATGCGGGCGCTGAGGGCAGCGACAGCTTCACCTACACCATCACCGACGGCGATGGCGACACGTCGACCGCGACGGTGACGATCAACCTGCTCAGGGATTCGACGCCAACCGTCAGCGTCACCGACATGACTGTGTCGGAAGCCGGCCTGCCCGGCGGCACGCAGGCAGCCGGGGACAGCGAGACGGCGACCGGTTCCATGACCATCGCGACCGGCGGCGACACGCTGACCAAGGTAGAGGTGCAGGACAAGAACGGTGCCTGGGTTGATGTGACCGCGGCGACGGCGGGAACGCCGGTCGTGGTCGCGGGCGCGGCGGGCACGCTGACCGTGACTTCGGACGGGGCGGACCATTACAGCTACAGCTATACGCTGGCGGTCAACGATCCCACCCATCCCGACAATGATCCGCTGGACGGCGACGGGATCAGCGGCGCGGCCGACCCCCAGGCGGGCGATGCCTTCGCCGTGCGCGTGACGGACAGCGATGGCGATGTCTCGCCAGCCGATGCGATCAACGTGACCGTGCTGGACGATGCGCCCATCGCGGTAGCGGACAGCGGCTCGGTCGATGAGGGCGGCTCCTTGATCGTCTCGGCGGCCAATGGCGTGCTTGTCAACGACCAACCGGGCGCGGACGGCTATGCGCCGGGCGTGGTCGGCGTGGCGAAGGGCAGCGATGCGAACACCCCCGTCAGCGGCCATGTCGGCACGGCGGTCGCGGGCAACTACGGCACGTTGACCCTCTTCGCGGACGGCAGCTATCGCTATGATGCGACGCCCAACGCGATCTCTGCGGATCAGCAGGACGTGTTCGTCTACACGATCCGCGACGCGGACGGCGATCTGGCGACGGCGACGTTGACCATCGACGTCGCGAACGTTGCCCTGCCGGCAGACAACCAGACCAAGACTGTCTATGAGGCGGCACTGGACACCAGCGTGACCGGCGACGACATTGCGGCGGGCAGCGTGACCGGCAGCACGCCCGGCGAAACCACCGAGACGACGACTGGCCAGCTCAATGTCACCGGCGCCGTCAGCTACACGCTGACCAGCTCCGCCAATGGCGGCTATGGGCAGATCCAGTTGAACAGCAATGGCAGCTATACCTATACGCTGACTTCGCCTGTCGATGGCCCGACCACCAATGACGGTCCGCAGACTTTCCTGGGCGCCGAAGTCTTCACCTATCAGGCGGTCGACGGTGCGGGCAATGTCGCCAATGGCACCATCACCATCGATGTGGTGGACGATGTTCCGACCGCCGTGAACGACGCGGCCCGGACCGTGGCGGAGGATGGCGCAGACATCAACGGCAATGTCCTGGCCAACGACACGCTGGGCGCGGATGGCGCCACGCTGACTTCGGTCACCATCGGCGGCGTCACCACGGCGATCAACGCTGTGGGCACGACCAATGTGAACACGGCGTTCGGCGCCTACACGTTCACGGCGGCGGGTGCCTGGACCTTCAACCCGTCCACCAACCTCAACAATGGGAGCGGTGTCGACGCGGGCTTCTCCTATGTCATCACCGATGGCGATGGCGACCAGTCGACGGCGAACCAGCCGATCACGGTCACCGATGGTGCGATTCCGACCGCGAGCGGCCCGATCAGCCTGGCGCTGGACGACCAGAACCTGGCTGGCGGTACCAGCGAGGCTAACCCTGATTTCGACAGCGGCTCCATCACCTTCACACCCGGTTCGGATGCGATCGTCTCGATCGTTTTCGGCGGCACGGGCAGCCTGACGGGCGACCTGACCTGGCTGCGGGTGTCCGACACGCAGATCACCGGTTCGGATGAGCGCGGCGTCGTCGTGACGCTGAACCTGTCGGTCGTCGGCACCGTTGCAACCGTGACGGCCACGCTGAACGACAATTACGACACCCATCCGGGTATCAATGCCGATGATCTGGTCGCGCTTGGTTCGGTGCAGGTGATCGCGCAGGATAGCGATGGCGACACCGCCACCGGCACCGTGTCGGTCAGCGTGTCCGACGATCTGCCGGTCGTCAGCGCCAATCCGACCGTGCAACTGGACGACGATGCGCTGGGCGGCAACGCCAATGGCACGGGCGACGATGCGAACAGCGTCAACGCCACGGGCACGCTCGCGCATGATTATCGCGCGGACGGTCCGGGCGGCATTACCCTGCTCGGCACGGGCGCGCCGGTCGGCTTCACTTATGAAAGCAATGGCACTGTCCTGCTGGTGAAGCAGGGCGGCACCACCGTGCTGACCGTGACGCTGACCGATCCGGTCGCGGGCACCTATTCGGTGGTGCAGAATGCCGCCATCGTCCATCCGCTTGGCGGCGACGAGAATAATGTCAGCTTCGACATCGCCTATCGGGTGAGCGACGCCGACAATGACACCGCCACCGGCACGCTGACCATCAATGTCGACGACGACACGCCGGTCGCGGCCAACGATACCGACGTCGTGAAGGAAGACGTCACGCTGAGCGCCAGCGGCAATGTGCTGACGGGCGCGGGCAGCGACGGCAATCCGGCGGGTGCGGACTCGCTGGGCGCCGATGGCCCGGCGGCGGGTGGCGCGGTCACGGCGGTCACCGGGGGCGCCATCGGCGGCAATGCCATCGGCAGCTACGGCACGCTCGTCCTCAATTCCACGGGCGGCTATACCTATACGCTGAACAACGGCCTGGCCGCCGTCCAGCAACTGGACGATGGCGAAACGCTGCAGGACAGCTTCACCTACACCATCACCGATGGGGACGGGGACAGCACCACTGCCGTGCTGACCATCACGATCCAGGGCACGAATGACGCGCCGCAGGTCGGCAGCGGGGTTGCGGTGGTTTCCGAAGAGGGGCTGTCAGGCGCCAATGCGGACACGGCCGGCACCCCCAGCGATACGACGAACTCGGTGACGGCGGGCGGCACGATCACCGCAACCGATGTGGATGGCGATGCCGTCACCATGACCCTGGGCGACCCCGGCGCGGTACTCAGCGCTGACGGCCTGCCCGTCACCTGGACTGGTGTCGGCACGCAGTCCCTGACCGGATCGGCTGGCGGTGTGCCGGTCATCACGATCACGATCAACAATGCGGGCGCCTATACGGTCAAGCTGCTCCAGTCCGTCGATCACAGCGGCATCAATGTAGAGGATCTGAAGAATTTCTCGGTCCCCGTGAATGTCAGCGACGGCACCACGACGGTCGGCACCAGCATAGCCGTCACTATCGAGGATGACAGCCCGACAGCCGCCGATGACAATGTTACGACCATCGAAAAGGCGCTGGCATCGACCGGCAATGTCCTCACCAACGATCATGTCGGCGCGGACACGCCCGGCGCGGTGGTTTCGGTTGGCGGCAGCGCCATAACGCTGGGCGGCAGCCAGACGATCGTCGGTACCTATGGTACGTTGCAGTTGTTCTCAGACGGCAGCTACATCTACACGCCCAAGGTTTCGGTCCCTTCGGGATCGACCGACAGCTTCACCTATGTCATGCGCGATGCCGACAACGACACGGCCAGCGCGACGCTGAAGTTCACCTTCCAGGGCGACGCGAACAAGCCGACGGCGGACAACACCGCCGCCAAGCTGGACGATGATGGCCTGACCGGCGGCAATCCGCTGAGCACCCTGGGCGATGACGACGCCAATGTCGGCGATACCGGCGTGGCAGGCCCCAGCGAGGCCAGCTACAGCGGAACCTTGCCCTTCACCTTCGGTCCCGACGGCGGCGGCAGCGTGACCTTCGCCAACATGAACGGCCTGACCGGCACTGTCGGCACGGACACGGTTTCCTATAGCTGGAACGGCGCCAGCAACACGCTGACAGCCACCATCACCACGGTTGGCGGGCGCGGTACGCCGCTGTTCCAGGTGGTCGTCAACCCCACGACCGGCGCCTATACGGTGACCCTGCTCGACAACGTCCTACATGCGGCGGGCGGGAATGAGAATGATGCCTCCGTCAGCCTCAATTTCCTCGTCACCGACAGCGATTATGATCTGTCGACCAACCCGACATCGTCGGCGGTCGGCCAGCTCAACATCAGCTTTGACGACGATATGCCCAGCGCCTTCACGCCTGCGGCCGGGGCGGTCGCCAACAATGACAGCCCGGCGACGGCCTTCAACCTGAACTTTGCCAGCGTGGCGGGGGCTGACGGTGTCGGCGATGCGCTGTTCAACATCACCGATGGTGCGCCCGCCAAGGACACCAGCGGCGCAACGCTGCGGTTCAATGGCGAAGACCTGTTCATCTTCGGCAATGGCACCAATGTGCTGACCGCCAGGACGGCCGATGGCGACATTGGCTATACGGTGACGTTGCAGCCGGGGACGGACAAATATGTGTTCGACCTGCATGGCACGATCACCAATGGCAGCGAAATCTCGATCAGCAGCTTCAGTTCCGCCAAGGCCGGTAATACCGATTATCGCGGGCTGGGGGTCGACACCACCGACGCCATCGACGTACTCCTCTCCGGACGCAACTCTTCCGGTGGGCGTGGGTCGATCAATACCGACGCTGACTCCATCGGCGTCGATAACAACTCGGTCAATCCCGACGAAGCGGTTCGCATCGACCTGGTGAAGACCCTGACCACCAGCGCGGGCACGACGACGGGCTTTGCCTATGTCGATCACCAGAGCGTTATCAGCTTCGAGCAGAGTATCGCCCAGGTCGGCGGCAGCCCCAACAACAGCGTGACGGTCAAGGTCACTGCGATCAATGCCGACAATGACCAGGATTTGGGTTACTCGTCCGCATCTCCAGAGGCGGGTGAAAGCTTCGTAGGCATCGTCAAGGTCTCGGTGACCGATTTCAGCACGGGCAATGTCTATACCTTCACCGCCGATGGCACCCAGGCGGGCTTCGGCGTCACCTTCTCCTCAGGTAGCGTCTTCATCTCCGGCCTGCAGGTGAACGACAAATATGAGATTGTCGGCGCCCAGGGCTTTGACGCGGTGCTGGTGGAATCGCCGCACGTCAACAATCCGTTCGACCTCGGCATTTTCTCCGTCGAGACGCTGAACAGCGGCACGCCGATCAACATCAACCATGCCATCGTGGCTTCGGATGCCGATGGCGACAGCGTCAACAGCGCGATCAGCGTCACGCTGAACCCGGTCGCCGTTCCACCGGTCGCCATCGACCTGGATGGAGACGGGCTGGAGTTTCTGGGCCTTTCCGCTGGTGTCACGCACGACTATGGCGCCGGTGCGGTCAACACCGCCTGGGTGTCCTCCGACGACGGCCTGCTCGCCCATGCGACGGGCGGCGGCTACGACATCGTCTTCGCCGACGACGCGCCCAATGCGTCGAGCGACCTGGAAGGGTTGCGCCTTGCCTATGACAGCAATGGCGACGGCGTGTTCGACGCAACGGATACCGCATTTGCCGAGTTCGGCGTGTGGCAGGATGCGAACAGCAACGGCGTTGTGGATGCGGGCGAGTTCAAGTCGCTTGCCGACATGGGCATCGCCTCCATCAACTTGACGGCCGATGGCAATGGCTATGTCGCTGCCGATGGCGATGTGACGGTTCTGGGCGAGGCAAGCTTCACCCGCACCGATGGCACAACCGGAACGATCGGCGACGTCACTTTCCGCACCGGCACCAGCAGCAATGCCAGCAAGACGGAAAGCACGAGCAGCGGCTTCAACCAGGCGCTGGTTGCGGCAAGCCTGGTTGCGGTGGCGGGCGCCGCCGAGGCGACGACCGCGCAGCAGCCTGAGCCGACCGTGACCGAAAGCAACGCTCCAGTCACGGAAACCGCGCCGACCGCTACCGTTTCGGACGAGCCGACCGCCACGCAGGAAAGCGCGCCGACCACGCTCGCCGCGAACGACGATCAGGCCGTGCATGAGCAGCCTGCGCCGACTGGCCATGCCAGCGAGGAAGCCGCGCCGGAACATGCCAGCCTGTCCGACGGCAACGACGCGCATGCTGCTGTCGAAACGGCGGATGCGGCTCAGCCCGAGCTCAGCGGTCATGAAGGGCTGCTGGCGCAATCGATCGACCTGCCTCCCGCCTTCGACGGCAATGCCGCGGCGGTTCTGGCGGCGCAGCAGGCGGCTCCGGCTGCCGATGCGGCAGAGGTCGTGAAGGAAGCGCTGGGCGCCCATGACGCGCCGAACATCGATGCGCTGCTGGCGGCGCTGCCGGGCGGCGAACATGCCGCCGCGCCCTTCCTGCTCAACCCCGTCGCGGGCGAGGCAGTGGACAGCGGGCATCTGGCGGCGGCGACAGCCATCTTCGATGCGGCGATGGTCGCGCATGAAGCGATGGCGGCCGGGCATGGCTGAACTTGGGGTTGATCTGGAAATTTTCTCGCGGGGAATTTTGGGGAGAGTGAATATGCGAAATGCTGTTGGAAAGGCGGTGGCCGTTGGGCTGACGACCGCCATGCTGACGACGACAGCGGCCTGGGCGGCGCCTGCTTCGCCCTTGCTGCAACTGGGCAAGTCGGAATTGCGGGATGCACTCGACAGCCGTTACGACACGGCGGTCAAGGCCGTGGGCGACGCCAGCATCCGCGCGGCCCAGGACAGCCGCTGGACCTATGCCGTGGAGGCGAAGAACCAGTGCGGCATCGCCATCGGCTTCATCAAATCCGGCACGAAGGATGCGGAAAGCATCAACAAGTGCGACGACTTTGTGGCACGCCTCACGGCGCCGCCACCGCCGCCGGTGTCGGCAGCTTCAGCCCCACCCGCGCTGGACTGCACGGCGCCGGCGGTGTCCATCTTCTTCGACTGGAACATGGACATGCCGCTGCCGGAAGGGGTGAACACTGTCACGACCTTGACCCAGACGGCGGCGCAATGCGGGTGGAAGCGCTTTGGCGTGACCGGCTATACCGATACTTCGGGCAGCAACCGCTATAATGACGGCCTTTCGCTGCGCCGCGCGCAGAATGTCGCCAATCTGCTCAGCCAGGGTGGCATCCCCACGGATGCCATGACCGTCAACGGCCTGGGCGAAACCCAGCTCAAGATCGAAACCGCCGATGGTGTGCGCGAACCGATGAACCGTCGGGTCGAAATCACCGCCAGCGCGAATTAAGGGGAGGACGGCATGACTATCATGCGCAAAACATGTGGCAGCCTGATCGCCCTTTGTGCGGCGGCCATGGTGAGTACGGGCTGGACCCAGACGACGGATCTCAAGAGCGCGATCGCTGCTGCACTCGACAGCCATCCGGAGATCAACCAGGCGATAGAGAACAAGCAGGCCATCGAATTCGAACGCGAACAGGCGCAGGGCCTTTACCTGCCCCGCGTCAGCGTTGAGGGGGCGGCTGGCGTCCGCCGCCTGGAAAACGCCACCCGCCGCGCGCTCAATCTCGACAATGAGACTCTCTGGCCGCTTGAAGCCAGCGTTCGCGCCGAGGAAACGCTTTGGGATTCGGGCTATCGCAGCGCTGAGAAGCGCCGGCAGGCCGCCCGCACCGATGGCGCTGCGTTGCGGGTCGGCGAACGATCGCAGTTCGTGGCGCTCAACGTCACCCGCCAATATCTGGACTATATGCTCCAGCAGCGGGTCGTGGCGGCGGCGGAGGACAATATCGCCTTCCATCGCAAGCTGCTCGGTGATCTGGGCGAGGGCGTGACCAAGGGGTCCATCAGCATTGCCGACCAGCAGCAGGCGGAGGAAAGGCTGCAGGCCGCCCTCGTCCGCAAGAGCGAGGCGGAGCAGGACATGACCAATGCGGCCATTCAGTTCCGCACCCTGACCGGCCTGTCGATCGATCAGGTGATCATGCCTGATGCTGTGACGAGCGCTCTGCCTCCGACGCTGGACGAAGCCATAGCCGCCGCGCGGACGCACAATCCGCTGGTTCGCGAGGCTGAGGCCGATATCCAGGCCGCGCATGCCGTGGTGGATGAGGCCAAGTCGGAGCTTGGGCCGACGGTCTCCGTGGAGGGCACCGGCCGCGTCGGCCAGGATGTCGACGGCTTCCGGGGCAGCACCAACGACATCCAAGGCCGGGTGGTCCTGCGCTGGCAGCTTTACAATGGCGGCATCAACCGGGCCAAGGTCCAGGAAATGACCCGCCGGGCAAGCGAAGCGCGCTTCCGCCTGAGCCAGCGGTTGCGCGAGGCGGAGGAGGATGTCCGCACCGCCTGGAACCGTTGGGACACGGAAAAGAAGCGCGTCACCGACCTGTCGCGTCAGGGCACGGTCTCCGACGGACTGCTGGTTTCCTATCGCGAGCAGTTCAATGTCGGCCGGCGCTCGCTGCTGGACGTTCTGGACAGCCAGAACACCCGCTTCAATACGCAGGTGCGGACGGAAACGGCCCGCTTCTCGGAAATGTTCGCACAATATCAGATCCTGGCGGCCACCAACACGCTGCTGGATACGCTGGGCCTGGCCACGCCTTCGGACGCCAAGGCCGATGCGCGGAAGACCTATAATGTCCCTGATCTGCCGCCCGCTGAATTGCAGCGGCGGCGCTATCCGGGCTGAGTTTCATTATTGGGGGCCATTCTGGCGCAAGCCGGGATGGCGCGGGGTAAACAATGTTGGAACGAAGCACACTCAGTCTGGCCGAATGGCTGGACCATCAAGGCACGCCCGGTGACGAACTGGTCGAGAGCATCGCCCATGCGGCGCGGCATTTCGACCGTTCGCCCGGCATAGTGGGACTGCGCGCCGGCCTCGCCGTCGATGAATCCGGGCGCCTGCCCTTTCATCAGGCGGAATCGGCGCTCGACCAGATCGGCTTGCTGAGCGACCACGTCCGCGGTCGATTGGACAAATGGCGTCCTGGCAATCTGCCGGCCATCCTGCCTCTACGGGGCGGGCGGTTCCTGCTGCTGATGGACATCAAGGCCGGCGACGCGCTGGTCCAGCTTCCTCATGCGGATGAAGCGGTCTGGGCGCCGTTGAGCGATCTGGAAGGCGTTTTCACCGGGGAAGCGCTTGTCGTCATGGCCGATCACGGTCGTGAACGGGCAGAGGAGCGTCCCTGGGACGAACGGGTGCGGCAGCACTGGTTCTGGCGCGAAGTCTGGCGTGCACGCGGCGGCTTCGGCTATGTCATGCTGGCGGCGGGCATCATCAACCTGCTTGCCTTCGCGCTGCCGCTGTTCACGATGAACGTCTATGACCGGATCATTCCGAACAAGGCGGCCTCCAGCCTCTGGGTGCTTGGCATCGGCGTGATGCTGGCCTTCAGCCTGGATTTCGCGCTGCGCATCGCCCGGGCAAGACTGGTGGACGAGGCGGGGCGGGAGATTGACGAACGCCTTTCGCAACGCCTGTTTGAAAAGGTGCTGAACACGCCGCTCGCAAGCCGTTCCGGCAGCACCGGGGCGCTGGCGCGGCGCGTGTCGGAATTCGAATCCGTGCGCGAATTCTTCACCTCGACCACCGTGGTCCTGGTGGTGGACATCGCCTTCCTCTTTTTCTTCGTCGCCATCATCGCGCTCCTGGGGGGCTGGCTCGCGATCGTACCGGTCGTGATGATGGGGATCATGGCGACTGCGGGGTGGTTCCTGCAACGGTCCATGGCCCGCCTGTCCCGCGATGCGCAGGCGGATTCCAGCCTGCAGAGCGCCGCGCTGGTGGAGGCCATCGGCGGCATTGAGACGCTGAAGGCCTGCCGTGCCGAAGGACGAATGCTGGAGCGCTGGCGCCGCTATGCCCGGATGAGCGCGGCCACGCAGGAAAAGCTGCGGCGCCTATCGTCCAAGAGCGTGACGTTGGCGTCGCTGTGCCAGCAGATGACGAGCATCGCATTGGTCATCGGCGGCTTCTACATGTTCGCGGCAGGCGACATTTCAATGGGCGCGATCATCGCCATCGTCATGCTGGCCGGCCGTTCGCTGGCGCCGGTAGGGCAGCTTGCCTTCGTGATCGTGCGGGCGCGGCAGGCGATGACGACGCTCGACAGCCTGCAGACGCTGATCGACCAGCCCGACGAAAGGCTGGACGGCGCTCGCGGCATCATCCCCAGGATCCGCAAGGGCGCCATCGTCGCAGAGGGTCTTGAATTTGCTTATCCGGGCTCCAGCCAGCCCAGCCTCAAGGGCATTAATCTGCGCATCGAGCCGGGCGAGCGCATCGGCATCATCGGCCGCGTGGCGTCGGGCAAGTCGACGCTGGGTCGCGTGATCTGTGGTCTCTATCCGCCGACCGGCGGCGCCCTCAACCTGGATGAGATCGACAGCCGTCAATATCATCCCCATGAACTGCGCTCCGCCTTCCGCTATGTCGGGCAGGATTCCGAACTGTTCAGCGGGTCGGTGCGCGAAAACCTGCTGCTGGGCGCCCGCGAGGCCAGCGACGAAAAGCTACTGGAAGCGCTGGAGAGATCGGGGGCGGCGCGGTTCTTCGGACGCGATGCGGCGGGGTTCGACCTGCATATAGGAGAGCGCGGCAACCGCCTGTCCGGCGGTCAGCGCAGCTTTCTTGTGCTGGCGCGCGCTCTGGTGGAGCCTGCAAAGCTGCTCTTCCTCGACGAGCCGACCGGCGCGATGGACAACCAGACCGAAAATCTCTTCATCGATCATCTGGAGAAGGCGCTCGATCCCGGCCAGACACTGATGGTGTCGACACACCGTCATGCGTTGTTGCGGATCGTGGATCGACTGATCGTGATCGATCAGGGTGTGGTGCTGGCGGATGGGCCACGTGACGAGATCATTGGCCAACTCCAGCGGGTGGCCGGGCAATGAGCACTCATCCCGTCCATTCCATCCGAAGTGCTCCTGCGAAGGCATCGAGGCGAGATAAGTCGCTTGGCTCGACCCAGCCCCGCCGTCTGAACTGGGTTCCTGCCTTCGCAGGAACCTGGAGCGCGTGGTTCCTTGGGCTTGGAATCGCAACGATGGCGGCGGTCTTTCTCTGGCCTCATGAGTCCCAGCGCCCCGCCATTCAGACGAAGATCGTGGAAACCGCCCCCGCCATTCCCCGCCAATATCTCGCTCTTGTTCAGATGACGGAGCAGGGCACCCCGGCCGCAGAAGGTGACAGGGCTCGCGAGGAAAATCAGCGTCTCGGCTTCTCCGGCGGTGTGATCGGCGTCGCCAAGCCGTTTCGCGCGCTGATTGCGGCTGGTGAGGATCATGATCACGCGCTCCAATGTCTGACCCAGGCGGTATATTATGAAGCCGCCCGCGAGCCGGAAAGCGGTCAGCGTGCCGTCGCGCAAGTGGTGCTGAACCGCGTTCGCCATCCCGCCTTTGCGAAGACCGTATGCGGCGTGGTCTATCAGCGTTTCGACGCGTCCGTTTGCCAGTTCAGCTTCGTCTGTGACGGATCGCTGGCGCGGCATCCCCTGCCAGACCTTTGGAATCGGGCGAAGCGGATCGCTGCCGACGCGCTGAGTGGGCGGGTCGAGAAGCAGGTGGGCACCGCGACCCATTATCACGCCGATTATGTCTTCCCGCGCTGGGCGCCGCATCTGGCGAAGCTGGCGCAGATCGGCGCGCATATCTTCTATCGCTGGCCAGGAGGCTGGGGCCAGCCGACGGCCTTCACGGGCCGCTATGCCGGCGGCGAGATCATTCCGGCCTTCGATCCGTCGCGCTTTGCCGCCGCGTCCCAGCCAGTCATCGACTATCCGCCGGTCGCTGCGCTGCCCGAACGTCGGGCGGTCAATGATGTCGGCGGGCGCATGGATCCGACCAAGGGGTGGAAGCTGTCCATTCCCGATCCTGCAGAAACAAAGGGCGCCCTGAGCAATTTGCTCGCCGCCCAGCAGAAGGCCGCGCCAGTGACGCTGGCCGCTGACGACCATCATATCCAAGGGGTGCAACCATGATTTCGCGCTGGATAAGCTGGCTGCGGGGGCAACCGGGCAACAAGCAGGTGATCCTTTACAGCGGCGGCGGCCTGCTGGTCTTCCTCATGTGGGCCAGCCTCGCCCCAGTGGATGAGGTGACACACGGGCAGGGCAGGGTGATCCCGTCCAGCAAGGCGCAGGTCATACAGTCCGCAGAGCCGACCACGATCGAGGAAATCCTGGTCCGCTCCGGTCAGAAGGTGAGCAAGGGGCAGCTGCTGGTTCGGCTTGACGATGCGATGCTCGCCTCCGAACTGGGCCAGCTTCAGGCGGAGACGCGTTCGCTGACCGCCCGCGCCGGACGTTTGGAGAGGGAGGGTACAGGTGAGGGCGCCGCCTGCACGACCGGCGGGCCGGAATGCCAGCAGGAGCAGGCCCTCGCCGCCGTTCGCCAGTCGGCGCTTCGCAGCAAGCAGGATGCGATGGCGGCCCAGGTCGACCAGCGCCGCCGCGAACAGGGCGAGGCGCAGGCGACCATCGACAGCCTGACCGGCAGCGTCCAGTTGGCCCGTCAGCGCGTGGCGATGCTGGAACCGCTCGCCGCCAAGTCGATCATCCCGCAGACCGAATTGCTCGATGCCCGGCGTGAGCTGGTCGACGCGCAGGGTCGCCTGAACGCTGCGCAGCAGCAGGCCTCCCGCGCCGGGGCTGCGATCCGCGAGGCGCAGGCACAGCTTTCGGAAGCGAATTTCCAGTTCCGTCAGGACGCGCTCAACGAGCGTAGCCAGTTGGAGGCGAAGATCGCCGTCAACAGCGAGTCTCTTCGGGGCGCGAGGGGACGGGCGCAGCGGGCGGAGATCCGCTCGCCCGTCGACGGTGTGGTCAATGACGTGCAGGTGACGACCATCGGCGGCTATGTCAGTCCGGGTCAGAAGATCATGCAGATCGTGCCCATTGGCGAAAAGCTGCTGGTAGAGACGCGGGTCAAGCCGAACGACATCGCCTTCATCAAGACCGGCGACCGGGCGGTCGTGAAGGTGACCGCCTACGACTTCTCGATCTATGGGGGGCTGACCGGCACGGTGCAGCAGGTGTCGGCCGACAGCGTCTATGACGAAGCGACGCGGGAGGCCTATTTCACCGTGGTCGTGGAGACGGATCGCGCCTGGCTCGGATCGGGCGCGCACAAGCTGCCGATCACGCCCGGCATGGTATGCGATGTGGAGATACTGACCGGCCGCAAATCAGTGCTGGCCTACCTGCTGAAGCCGATCATGAAGGCTCGATCGGAAGCGCTCAGGGAAAGGTGACGAAATTCACCCTTCGCTCTGAGCCTGCCAGAGAGCGGCACTTTCCTTTGAAAGGGTGGGTGCGCTTGAGTTTCACCGCGACGCGAACTGCACCTTTGCAGGCGACGTCACGCGATAGCCGTGGGTCCATCGGCCAAAGGCGTTGAAGCTCATGATCGGGCGATAGTCGCTGACGCTGGAGGATGGCAGCACCCGGTCGGTCATATTGTCGAGGATCATCAATTCATCGCCGATCCGCACCGCCAGGACGGCATGGTCAGCCTGTCGCACCAGATCACGGGCGATCACCAGGAACATGGCGTGACGGTCGAAGCCGGCCGCTTCCAGCAGCTTCATCTTGGCGATGGCATAATCCTCGCAATCGCCGGTGCCGCTTTGCAATGTATGCGCTGCCGATGCCCAGTTGTCGCCACCCTGCCTGTCGTCGACGAAATGCAGCCGGCGGTTGACCCAGCTGTTGATCGTTTCCACCTGCTGCTGCGCCGCCGAACCGCGCGCCGTGTTCAGAATAGCGCTCCACACCCCCTTGCCGGGCAGCGCTGTCGAAACGGAAGCCCATTTGCTGTCGAGCAATGTTCGGGAAATCGGCATGGCGACCGATCTGAAAACGTCAGGCTGCCCATTGCGCGGTGCGATCATCCGGTCCGAAGGCGCGTGGATCGATCGTGCCGGCGTGACGAAGGCACTGGCCTGCGGCATTGCGGTAGCCGTCTGCGTCGTCAAAAATCCCTGCATGAAGCCCGGCACCAGCATTGGTTGACGAAAGCTCAGCACGGAAAGCTGGATGCCCTCCAGCCGCCAGCCGTGCAACTTGCCGCTGAAGTCGTTGATGCGCCGATCGTTGACGATCGTATCCGGAGCGACCGGCTGCGTGCCCCAGGGCACCGAACTGACCGCGCCCCCTTGCTGCGCACTGATGGCCGCCAGACGGCTCATACCGCCCGCGAGGAGATTTGCGGTGACGCGGTCGGCGGGCGCGTAGGCCGTTCGATTTTGCGCGGAGACGTCCGGAAACGCCCCCAGGGGCGCCTGCGCCAGCGCATGCCCGCTCGCTGCAACCAATAGCAGAGAGGAGGTGGCGCCAAGCGCGAGGCGGCGCAGGGCCGATGAGCGAGTGAGCGGGACGAAGCCTGACATGCTTGCCCGTATCGCGCCGAAAATTGAACATCCGGTGCCCCGCGCTGGTTAACGCGGCAGTAGGCAAAAAATTGCCGGCAAATTTTTGCCCGGCCATTTTTCAGGCAAATCACGACAATCCGGTTTTCCGGAATTTCCCGGAAAATCACTCGTCAGGCGTCGATTGCCCCCTCATCGACTGTTGCCGCATTCTCCTGAATGAAGGCAAAGCGATGCGCCGGGTTGGTGCCCATCAGCCGGTCGACCAGTTCGCGGACCTGCTGCCGGTCCTCAATGTCGTCGGGCAGGGTGACGCGGATCAGGCTGCGGGTCTTGAGATCCATTGTCGTTTCGCGAAGCTGCGCCGGGTTCATCTCCCCCAGGCCCTTGAAGCGGCTGATGTCGACCTTCTTGCCCTTGAACTCCTTGGCCAGTATTTCTTCCCGATGGGCGTCGTCCCTGGCGTAGAGGCTCTTGCCGCCGGCGGTCAGGCGGTAAAGCGGCGGCTGCGCCAGATAGAGATGGCCGCGCCGCACCAGTTCCGGCATTTCCTGGAAGAAAAAGGTCATCAGCAGCGTCGCGATATGCGCGCCGTCGACGTCGGCATCGGTCATGATGACGATGCGTTCGTACCGCAGATTGTCGGGATTGCAGTCCTTGCGCGTGCCGCAGCCCAGCGCCAGGATCATGTCGGCAATCTCCTGATTGGCCAGGATCTTGGCGGTATTGGCGGAGGCGACGTTCAATATCTTGCCGCGCAGGGGCAGGATTGCCTGCGTCTTGCGGTCACGGGCCTGCTTGGCCGAGCCGCCGGCTGAATCACCTTCGACCAGGAAGATTTCCGCTCCCTCCGGATCGTCGTTCGAACAGTCGGTCAGCTTGCCCGGCAGCCGCAACTTGCGCGCGCTGGTGGCGGTCTTGCGCTTGACCTCCTTCTCCTGCTTGCGTTTCAGCCGCTCGTCCATCCGGTCGAGCACATAGGCGAGCAGCGCCTTGCCACGCTCCATATGGTCGGAGAGGTAATGGTCGAAATGGTCACGCACCGCATTTTCCACCAGCCGCGCTGCCTCCGGACTGGTGAGTCGGTCCTTGGTCTGACTCTGGAATTGGGGATCGCGGATGAAGACCGACAGCATGATTTCCGAAGAAGTCACGATGTCGTCGGCGGTGATGTCCTTCGCCTTCTTGTTTCCGACCAGTTCGCCAAAGGCACGGATGCCCTTAACCAATGCAGCGCGCAGCCCCGTTTCATGCGTGCCGCCGTCGGGCGTCGGAATGGTGTTGCAATACCAGGAATAGGAACCGTCCGACCAGAGCGGCCACGCCACGGCCCATTCCACCCGGCCTGCGGCGTCTGGAAAATCCTGGGATCCGGAAAAAAAGGCGCTGGTGGCGCATTCCCGGTCACCCACCTGTTCCTTGAGGTGATCGGCAAGGCCGCCGGGAAACTGGAACACCGCCTCGACCGGCGTGTCGTCCGTGATGAGTTCCGGCGCGCATTTCCAGCGGATTTCCACGCCCGCGAACAGATAGGCCTTGGACCGCGCGAGGCGATAGAGGCGAGAGGGCTTGAACTTCTGCTCCCCGAAAATCTCGTGGTCGGGGATGAAGCTGACCGACGTGCCGCGCCGGTTGGGGGCGGCACCGACCTTTTCCAGCCCACTGGTGGGCAAGCCCTGGGCAAAGCTCTGGCGGAACAATTCCTTGTTCCGTGCCACCTCGATGACGGTGACGACTGATAGCGCATTGACCACGCTGATGCCCACGCCGTGCAGACCGCCAGAGGTGGCATAGGCCTTGTCGGTGAACTTGCCCCCGGAATGGAGCGTGGTCAGAATCACCTCCAGCGCCGACTTGCCCGGAAATTTCGGATGCGGATCGACCGGGATTCCGCGGCCATTGTCGATGACGGTCAGCCTGTTGCCCGGCTCCAGCAACACCTCGATCCGCGTCGCATGTCCTGCCACCGCCTCGTCCATGCTGTTGTCCAGCACTTCGCTCGCCAGGTGATGCAGCGCCCGTTCGTCCGTGCCGCCGATATACATGCCGGGGCGGCGCCGGACCGGCTCCAGCCCTTCCAGCACTTCGATGGCGGAGGCGTCATATTGCGGCGTGGAGGAGGTGTTGGCTGCGAACAGGTCTTCAGACATGGGCACAAGCTATAAGCCGGCGGACGGCGGGCGCAAGCGCGTTGGTCCGCAAAGCAGCAGCCTGGGGCTGATCACTGCATTGCCCAGCAAAAAGGGCCGCTCCCCGAGGGGCGACCCTTTTCATGTTGGGGAGCCAGCGATCAGCGAACCCGCGGGCCACCAAAGGGCAGGGGCGGCGGCGGACGGCGGGTGCCGCGCGGCAACTGTGCCTGATAGGCGCGCCCGCAATGTTCGACGCAATAAGGAAAGCCAGGGTTCACCGCTTCGCCGCAGAAATGAAAATCCGGCTCGCCCGGATGCCCCATCGGCCATTTGCAGATGCGTTCCGTGAGATCGAGCAACGTGGTCTTGCCGGCAATGTCAGGGCTGGGCTTTGCCGGCACCAGACGGCGTGGTGGGGCGGGCGGGATCGGTGCCTGCTGGTCGCCCGGACCCTGGCGTAGAAAGCCGCCGGGGCCGACCGAGATAATGCGCGGCTGCGGCGTGGCCGGCGCTTCTGTTGCGGGAGCTGCAACGGCAGGGGTTGGCGCAGGCGCGGTGGGACGAACGGGCGCGGGTGCGGCCTGCTGCGCAGGCGCGGCAGGCTTTGGCGCTTCGGCTTCGGGCGCTGGCTTGCGCAGAGGCGGGGCTGCCTTTTTGGGCACTTCGTTGGCTTTCACCGGCGAAGGACGCGATTGCAGGCCCAGCCGGTGAGCCTTGCCGATCACGGCGTTGCGGCTGACGCCGCCCAGTTCGTCGGCGATCTGGCTGGCGGTCAGGCCTCTTTCCCACATTGCCTTGAGCTGGTCGATGCGCTCGTCGGTCCAGGACAATGAATGACTCCTCAAAATTTCAAATTCGCACCCTATATGGGGCGCGCCAGCGCGGGTTCAATTTCCCGTGCACAACGCCCTTGCGGCACAACCCCTCAGCCGATAGTCGATCCGACCATGAACGACCAGTCCAAAATTGCTGCCTCCCCATCGCATCAGGCGCCTTTCCACGAACCTGGGGAGTTGGTCATCCGCAATGTGAACTGGGCCGGCACCCGCGCGCTCTATCGCAAGGAAGTGCGACGCTTCATGAAGGTGCAGCTCCAGACCATCTGGGCGCCAGCCGTCACGACGCTGATGTTCCTCGTCATCTTCACCCTGGCGCTGGGCGGAGCCAATCGCCATGTGCTGGGCGTTCCTTTTGCCGACTTCATCGCGCCGGGCCTGATGATCATGGGAATGATGAACAATGCCTTCGCGAACAGCAGCTTCTCCCTGCTTGCGGGAAAGATGCAGGGGACGCTCATCGACTATCTGATGCCGCCGCTGTCGGTCGGCGAGCTGCTGCTGGCGTTGGTCGGCGCGGCGGTGACCCGGGCCTTTTGCGTCGGCCTTGCCCTATGGGGCGCGATGGCGCTGTGGCCGGGCGTGCACGTAACCCCGGCGCATCCCTGGGCCATCCTCTGGTTCGGTCTGATGGGTACAGGGCTGACGGCCTTTATCGGCGTGCTGACGTCGATCTGGGCGGAAAAGTTCGATCATGCCGCCGCCATCACCAATTTCGTGATCGGCCCGATGACGCTATTGTCGGGCACCTTCTATTCGATCGATCGCCTTGCCCCTATTTTCCGCGCGATCAGTCATGCCAATCCCTTCTTCTACGCCATTTCGGGCTTCCGCTATGGTTTCGTCGCTGCGGCGGACGGCGATGTCGTGGTGGGCAGCGTGGTTCTGCTGGGACTCAATGTCGCACTGGGCGTGCTGTGTTATGTGCTGCTCAAGCGCGGCTGGAAGCTGAAGGCGTAAGCCTGAACTTGAAACCGGCCGGACCGGATCAGGTCAGCCCGGCAATGACGGGTACGATCAGCATGATCGCGAACAAGGCAATGGCCGCCACCAGCCAATGATGCAACCGGGGAAGGGCGGGCTCATCGCGTCCTTCCCTTGGCTTCAGCAGCATCAGGCCAGGACGCCCTTGCCGCCGACCCGCGTGAGTGCAAAGCCGGCCGTTTCCGCCTCCCTGCGCGGATAGATGTTGCGCAGGTCGACCAGCACGGGTTCGTTCATCAAGGCGGCCAGACGTTTCAGATCCAGTGCCCGGAATGCATCCCATTCCGTCACCAGCACCAGCGCGTCGGCACCGGTCGCGGCTTCATAGGCATCCTTCGTCATGGTCACGCCCGGCATCAGCGGCGCGGCGACATCCATGCCCTCCGGGTCATAGGCGACGATCTGCGCGCCCGCATCTTCCAGCGCCAGCACGATGGCAAGGCTCGGCGCATCGCGCATGTCGTCGGTATTGGGCTTGAAGGTCAGGCCCAACAGCGCAACTTTCTTGCCACGCGCGTCGCCGCCCAGAGCCTTCACGATCTTTCGTCCCATGGCTCGCTTGCGCAGATCGTTCACCTGCACCACGGTTTCGACGATACGGATCGGTGTGTCATAATCCTGGCCGGTCTTCACCAGTGCCAGCGTATCCTTGGGGAAGCAGGAGCCGCCATAGCCCGGACCCGCGTGCAGGAATTTCGCGCCAATGCGGTTGTCGAGCCCAATCCCCCGCGACACGTCCTGTACCTCCGCGCCCACGGCTTCGCACAGGTCCGCCATTTCGTTGATGAAGGTGATTTTCGTCGCAAGGAAGGCGTTTGCGGCATATTTGATCAGTTCAGCGGTTCGCCGCCCCGTGAACATGACAGGCGCCTGGTTGAGGTTCAGCGGACGGTAGATCTGCCCCATGACGTCGATCGCGCGCTGGCTCCCGGTGGTGCCGACCACGACGCGGTCTGGCCGCTTGAAATCCCCGATGGCTGCGCCCTCGCGCAGGAATTCCGGGTTGGACACGACCTGTATGTCCAGATCGGGTCGGGCTTCCCGGACGATCCGTTCGACCTCATCGCCAGTGCCGACCGGCACGGTGGATTTCGTCACGATGACGGTAGGCCCGTCGAGCGAATCCGCGATTTCCTTCGCCGCTGCGTAGACATAGCTCAGATCCGCATGCCCATCGCCGCGTCGTGAAGGCGTGCCAACGGCGATGAAAATCGCATCCGCGCCCTTCACGCCTGCCGGCAGATCGGTGGTGAAGTTCAACCGCCCTGCCGAAGCATTGCTTGCGACGAGATGGTCGAGGCCCGGCTCATATATCGGCATGCGGCCCGATTCGATGGCGGCGATCTTGACGGCATCCTTGTCCACGCACACCACGTCATGGCCGAAATCGGCAAAGCAGGCGCCTGACACCAGCCCAACATAGCCCGTGCCGATCATCGTGATCTTCATATAGTAACTGAGCCCTCGAATGGGAAAAGGTCCGACTGGCCTCTAGCACAGCTGCTTGCCTAAGCGAAAGCGGGCGTCGGGAGTACTCATGTTCAGGGGATGGTTACCATTTTCTGCCAGGCACTTACCCGAAAGACGGCTTGCAAAGGGTAAGATATGAAGGTTGCTCTGGTGTTCGGGACGCGCCCTGAGGCGATCAAGCTGTTTCCCGTGATACACGCGCTTCAGGCCCGGGACGATGTAGAGCCGCGCGTCATCGTGACCGCGCAGCATCGAGGCCTGCTGGATCAGGTCCTGGAGATCGCCGGGATCGTGCCTGACATAGACCTCGACGTGATGACGCCGAACCAGACTCTGGATGGCCTGACGGCGAAGTTGATCGTGGAACTGGGGAAGGCGTTCGACGCGGAAAAGCCCGACCGTGTGGTGGTGCATGGCGATACGCTGACCACCATGGTCGCCAGCCTGGCGGCCTATTATCGCAAGATTCCCGTGGCCCATGTCGAGGCGGGCCTGCGCAGCGGCGATATTCATCACCCCTGGCCGGAAGAGGTGAACCGCCGTGTGGTCGCCTGCATTGCGGACATGAATTTCGCGCCGACCCAGGCGGCCGCGGATGCGCTGCTGGCGGAAAATCGCGATCCGGCCAGCATATTCGTGACCGGCAATACGGTGATCGACGCTCTCCTCGCCACTCGCGAACGGGTGCTGTCCGAACCCCCTCTTGCATCGGGCCTGGACGGCCTTGCCCGGCGGTTCGCCGGGAAGCGCATCATTGCGGTCACCAGTCACCGCCGCGAGAATTTCGGCGGCGGGATGGAGGCGATTGCGCGTGCGGTGGCCGACATCGCGGCGCGCCCTGACGTCGCCGTGATCTTCCCCGTCCATCCCAATCCCAATGTCCGTCCGGTGATGGACGCCGTGCTGGGTGGCCTTGCCAACGTCGCGATGATCGAGCCGCTGGACTATCCGCATTTCGTGCGCCTGCTCGACATGAGCGACCTGGTTCTGACCGACAGCGGCGGCGTGCAGGAGGAGGCTCCCTCACTCGGCAAGCCGGTGCTGGTGATGCGCGAAACCACCGAACGTCCGGAAGGGGTGGAGGCCGGCACGGCGAAGCTGGTTGGCACGGATCGCGCCAGGATCGTCCGCTCCGTTGTCACCTTGCTGGATGATGAAGCTGCCTATGCCGCCATGTCGCGCGCGCATAATCCCTTCGGCGACGGTCATGCGTCGGAACGCATTGCGGGCATCATAGCCGCAAGCGCAAGATCGCAAGGGAATTTGGAACGGGCCGCCTGAGCGCAGGCCCGCGACGAACTGGCGATGGGACTCGACGTTCTGTTACCCAAATCTTCAGCATTTCCCGTCACAAACCGGTGCAGATCATCGGCTTCCCCAGGACCCCTCCCAATGCCCCTCGATAAACTCCAGCAGAAGGTATCCGTCATCGGCCTCGGCTATATCGGCCTGCCGACCGCCGCCCTGATCGCCCGCGGCGGCGCGCAGGTCGTCGGCGTGGATGTCAGCGCCCATGTCGTGGAGACGGTGAATTCCGGCCGCGTCCATATAGAGGAAGTTGACCTGGATGGCCTGGTCCAGGGTGTCGTGTCGCGCGGCAATCTCCGCGCCAGCCTGGAAGTGGAAGCCAGCGACGTCTTCATCATCGCCGTGCCAACTCCCGTGGCTGAAGATCGCGCCCCTGACATCAGCCATGTCCTCAAGGCCGCTCGTACGGTCGCGCAGGTTCTGAAGGCTGGGGACACCGTCATCCTCGAATCCACCTCCCCCGTCGGCACCACCGAAGCCATGCGCGACCTTTTCGCGCAACTTCGCCCCGATCTCAAAATGCCGGAGCCTGGCGTCGCGGGCGACATCGCCGTCGCCTATTGTCCGGAGCGCGTCCTTCCCGGACGCATCCTGGTCGAACTGATCGACAATGACCGCTGCATCGGCGGCATCACGCCGCGCTGTGCCCGCAAGGCGCTGGGTTTCTACCGCCAGTTCGTTCGCGGTGCCTGCATCACCACGTCCGCCCGCGCGGCTGAAATGGTGAAGCTGGTCGAGAACAGCTTCCGTGACGTCAATATCGCCTTTGCCAACGAACTGTCCGTCATCGCGGAGCGGATGGACATCGACGTGTGGGAGGTCATCCGCCTCGCCAACCGTCACCCGCGCGTCAACATCCTTCAGCCTGGGCCTGGCGTCGGGGGGCATTGCATCGCTGTCGACCCCTGGTTCATCGTCCATGGCGATCCGGAAAACAGCCGTCTCATCCGCACGGCTCGCGAAGTCAATGACGGCAAGACCGACTATGTCGTGGCAAAGGCGTCCGACCTGATCGATGAATTTCCGGGCGAAGCGGTCGCCTGCCTTGGTCTTGCCTTCAAGCCCAATATCGACGATTTCCGCGAGAGCCCGGCCGTGAAGGTCGCGGCGCGCCTCGCCAAGCGTTATGGCCGCCGCATCAGGCTGGTCGAACCCTATGCCCATGACCTGCCGATGGAATTTGCCGGAACCGGCGCTGAACTGACCGATCTCGATACGGCTCTGGAACAATGCGGCGTTTTCGTCATTCTTGTCGATCATGACATGTTCAAATCGGTTCCGGTGGATGAACGCGCCGACAAGGCGGTCTACGACACCCGCGGCGTCTGGCCGGATCAGCCCCGACGGCCGACCTCGGGTCAGGCCGTCCTGGAACAGGCCCGGATCGCCATCTGATCCGGCGCATCGGCGCCGCGTTCGCCCGGCGAATGGTTGCCATGTCCCCGTCGCGTCGTTAACCCCGCCCGCAATGGCAGGCTTTGCGCGTGCCCACTGAATTGCGGGGGACTTTAGCGGCATGAGGTGGCCGACCGACAGCAAGAGCCGAGCGAGGATCATGGTCACGGCCTGCCTCTTGCTCAGCGCCTGCTCGACCGTGGAGGATGCGCCGAAGGGCGAGGCGGCTTATGCCGTCATCCCGCCCGCTCCTGCCGTGGGGATGGATTATCGCATCTCGCCCGACGATGTCCTGCGCATACAGGTTTATCACGAACCGGGCCTGTCCCTTGAGGACGCCCAGGTGACAGCCGCAGGCATGGTGCGCATGCCACTGGTCGGCGACGTTTCCGTGGCTGGCCTCTCCGCCAGTGAAGCATCCGATGTCATCGCCGGGCGCCTCGGTGAGCGCTATCTCGTCTCGCCACAGGTGACGGTGTTCATCAAGAAGGCGGTGGGCCGCCGCATCACCGTGGATGGAGAGGTTCGCGAGCCGGGCCTGTTTCCCGTGGACGGTCGCGTCGGACTCCTGCAGGCGATCGCGATGGCCAGGGGCCCGACCCGCCTTGCCAGCATGGGGCAGATCGTCGTGGTCCGGCAAGCGGAGGGAGAGCGCAAGGCCGCGATGTTCGACCTTGGCGCGATTCGCAAGGGAGAGGCGCCCGATCCCGAAATCCTGCCGGGCGACACCATCATCGTCGGCCTGTCGCGCGCGAAGGCGATCCTGGGTGGCGCGCTGCTGGCGCTTCCTGCCGTTGGTGCAGGGTTCGTCGCGCTGGATGGAGGGCTCTGATGGCGCGATCGGGACTGCTGATCGACGACAGCGGCGCCTCTTCCTCCATGGAGGGGCGCGCCGCGCGTTTCGCGACAACGGCCGGCGCGGCGTGGACGGCGGTACGGCGGCATCGCATCATCCTGTTCGTCACCATGGCGCTTTGCGTGCTGGCTGGCGTGGTCTTCATCCTGCTGTCCACGCCTGATTATAGCGCCACCGCTTCCGTGGAGGTAGAGGATGTCCCGGCGGGTGCCGCGGGAGCTGCCGCAGCGCAGCGGCAGACGGCGCCGTCCGACAATGAAGCGCTGATGCAGACCGAACTGGAAGTGCTGCGCAGCCGTGCTCTGGCTGAAGATGTGGCGCGCGAACTGGCCTTGATCGGCAGTCGCACCTTCTTCGAGGGCATGAATGTCCGGCGGCCGGAACAGGGGACTGGCTCGCTCAGCCAGCGGCAGGTCGAAACCGAAACCGTCGTCAGCCTGCTACGCGACAATCTGCACGTTGAGTTGCCCGGCAAGTCGCGGGTCATCCGCATCAGCTTCACAAGCGCTGATCCGGTGCTGTCGGCGCGGGTTGCCAACAGCTATGCGGACAGCCTGATCCGGACGGACTTGAAGCGTGGATTCGAATCCGGGGTTCAGGCCCGACGATTCCTGTTGGGAGAGTTGGACGGCGCGCGCAAGGATCTGGAACGGGCGGAGCGCGACCTGGCGGTCTATGCCGCCAATGCCGGAGCCATGATGCCGCCCGAATCCGATGGCGACGCCGATCCCGTGCCCGATGGCACTACGGCAACGCGGCTTGCCCAGCTCAACGCCTTCCGCGCGCAGGCGACAGCGGATCGGATCGCCGCGCAGAAGCGCTGGGAAAGCGCCCGCATGTCGAGTGTCGAGACCCTGCCCGAAGTGCTGAACAATGGCGCGATGCAGCAGATCATGACGGAACGGGCGCAGGCGCGGGCTCAGGTCGTGCAGGAACGCCAGTTCCGCAAGGACGCCCATCCTGAGATGCGCGAGGCGCGCGCCCGGCTCGCGGCGCTGGATGATCAGGCCGAAGCAATGGCGGGCACGATCCGCGCGTCGCTTAAGGAACAATATGACGTCGCCGTCCATGGCGAAAAGCAGATCCAGTCCGAGATCGCCAAGGTCGAGCGGCAGGCCACGGCGGAACGCGGGCGCGGCGTGCAGATGAGCATATTGGAACGGCAGGTCGATACCTATCGCCTGCTGCACGATAGCCTGCTCCAGCGCTATCGCGACATGGCATCGCAGGCCGGGTTCCAGGCGGGGCGTATCCAGCCGCTGGACCGGGCGGCCGTGCCCTCCCGGCCATCCTCGCCCAATATCGGCATCACGATGCTGTTCGCTTCGCTGGGCGGGCTGATCCTCGGACTGATGGCAGTGGTCGGGCGACATATTTTTGATGACGCCGTTACGTCTGCCGACACGCTGGCGGAGCGGGTGAACCTGCCTTTGCTCGGCGCGGTCCCGGCGGGCGAGAAGCCGGCGGCGGAGATTTTCGCGCCGATGGCTTCCTCCCTGCTTCTGGGGTCTGCAGCGGGGCTGCCGCGTTCCATCCTGGTCACCAGCGCGCAGGAGGGGGAGGGGAAGTCCTCTACCCTATATGCCTTGGCCAAGGCGTTGGCGAAGCTGGACAAGCGCGTGCTGGTGATTGATGCCGACATGCGTCGGCCCAAGCAGCACAGCCTGTTCGGCATCTCGCCAGCGCGGGGGATCAGCGAACTGATGACGGGCCAGGCGAAGATGGAGGAGGTTGTCGTGGACAGCGGCTTGCCGGGGGTAGCCCTGCTGCCCTGCGGCGCGATCCCGCCCAATCCCGCCGAATTACTGGTGACGCCCGCGATGGACTCCCTGCTGGCAACCGTCCGGGGGCGGTACGACACCGTGCTGATCGATGCGCCGCCCGTTCTGGGCCTGTCCGACGCCTGCCTGCTGGCGAGCAAGGCGCAGGTGACGCTGCTGGTCGTCGAATGGGGACGCAATCATCATGGCGGCCTGCGCGTTGCCGTCGATCGGTTGCGCCGGGCGGGCGGGGCGATCATTGGCGCGATCCTCACCAAACAGGAAGGCCGTGCCTTTGAATATGACTATCATCGTGGCGGGTGAGCCAAGTAGCGCGGCGCGACTAAGACGGCAAATTTGCTTAGTGCGCTAACAATGATCGTGCGAATGACGGGGACAAGGCCGTCCCTGCTTGCCAGACCCGGTCGAGTTGTCGAACGCCATATCCGTCGGACTCAGGCTTGGGTAAGCAGCCCTTCCACCAATCCTTCGAACAGCCGGCGGCCGTCGGTCGAACCATGGGCGGTCTCGATCACGCGCTCCGGGTGCGGCATCATGCCCAGCACATTGCCACCTTCGTTCAGGATGCCCGCAATGTTCCGCGCCGATCCGTTGACGTTCTCCGCGTAGCGCAGCGCCACGCGGCCTTCGCCTTCCAGCCGGTCCAGCGTTTCCGCGTCGGCGAAATAATTGCCGTCATGATGCGCCACCGGGAAGTTGATCGCTTCCCCCGCCCCATAACGGCTGGTGAAAGCGCTTTGCGCATTATCAACCGTAAGCGCCACGTCGCGGCAGACGAAATGCCCGCCCGCATTGCGCAGCAGCGCACCGGGCAGCAGCCCGCTTTCCGTCAATACCTGGAAGCCGTTGCAGATGCCGAGCACATAGGCGCCCCGATCGGCCGCCTTCGCCACCGCCTGCATCACCGGCGAGCGGGCCGCCATCGCCCCCGAACGCAGATAGTCGCCGTAGGAAAAACCGCCCGGCACGCCGATCAGGTCGATATCGTCTGGCAGTTCCGTATCGCGATGCCATATCATGGCAGGCTTCGCGCCGGTCGCTTTCTCGAACGCCACGGCGAGGTCGCGGTCGCAATTGCTGCCGGGAAAGACGATGACGGCGCTCTTCATGGCTCAGGCCACCTTTTCGATGCGGTAATTTTCGATCACCGTGTTCGCCAGCAGCTTGCGGCACATGGCGTCAATATCCTCGTCGCTGGTGCCGTCGGCCAGATCCAGTTCAATGAGCTTTCCCGCGCGCGCATCATTGACGCCAGCGAAGCCCAGGCCTTCGAGCGCGTGATGGATCGCCTTGCCCTGCGGGTCGAGGACACCGCCCTTGAGGGTGACGAAGATGCGGGCTTTCATGAGCGTGGGACTCCATAAGACAGTCTTTCGCGCCCCCAGGGCATCCTGCTTGCAGAATGCGCAAGCCGCGAAAACCGGAGGGCTGGCGATCGTTTGAATCGTCCAGCCCTCTAGTCGCGGAGCGCTCCGCGGGCAAGGCATTATACCAGGATGCAGTGATGCTGAGGCATCAGCGTCTTGGTAACGCCCAGGTGCTGCGCGGCCTTAACCCTGGCATTATGCTTTTGTTAGCGCCGTGCCCCTATGGTGGCCAGCGGAGGGAAGGATTTTCGCATGGCCGGTCTTGCTTTGGCGATGTTCGTGGGGCTTTTCGCCTTTGGTCAGCAGATCATGGGCTATGATGATCCTTATGGCCGGGTTCAACTGACGCTCCTTGCGACCTTCACCTTCGGCGTCCTGATCGGATATCGCGCCCAGAGCTGATTGTTCGACAACAAAATTTGCTCCCCGGATGGGATGCTTTGCTTTAGGCGGGCTCCATGAATCCGGACTATTTCTATTATGCCTGCGCCATCACCGCCGTGATCCTCACTGGTCTCGCCAAGGGCGGATTTGCCGGGATCGGGGCACTCGCCATGCCCATCATGGCACTGGGCGTGGATCCGGTGAGGGGGGCGGCGATCATGCTGCCTATCCTGATCCTGCAGGACGTCGTCAGCGTCTGGTCGTTCCGCCATCATTGGGACAGGCATGTTCTGATGGTTATGTTGCCGGGAATGGCCGCAGGGGTTGCGATCGGCTATCTTTTTGCGGCCCAGGTGTCCGAAGTCGCGGTGCTCGGTGTACTGGGCCTGATTTCGGCTCTTTTCGGGCTTCAACGACTATGGGCCGAGCGCGGCGGCGCGATGGTGCTGCCGTCCAATTCGCCGGGCTGGATCGGTATGCTGTTCGGCGTGGCGAGCGGCTTCACCAGCCATATTGCCCATGCCGGATCTCCGCCGTTCCAGATGTGGGTATTGCCCAAGCGTTTGCCGCGCGACACGCTCATCGGGACTACCGCCATCGCATTTGCCGCGGTGAACTGGATCAAGGTGCCCGCCTATGCGGCGCTGGGGCAGTTCACCAGGGCCAATCTGCTGGCGACGGCGGCCCTGATCCCCGTGGCTATCGCATCGACTCTGGCGGGCGTCGTACTGGTGCGTCGCGTCGATGCCGCGCGATTTTACACGCTCATCTATGTGCTGATGGTGTTGCTGGGGATCAAGCTGATGGCGGACGCGCTGCTCGCCTGAACGGCGCGTCCGCCATTCGCGTCAGTCCTTGCTCCGCTTCTTGCGGTGGGTGTCGAGGTCCAGGACCGTCGTATCAACGCCCTCGGGCATAAGGCCCAGGCGCCGGGCGACTTCCTGATAGGCTTCGACTTCGCCGCCCAGATCGCGGCGGAAACGATCCTTGTCCAGCTTTTCGCCAGTGGCCATGTCCCAAAGGCGGCAACCGTCGGGGCTGATCTCGTCAGCCAGGATGATGCGGCTATATTCGCCATCCCACAACCGGCCGAACTCCAGCTTGAAATCGATCAGGCGGATACCGATGCCCGCGAACAGGCCGCACATGAAGTCGTTGATGCGGATCGCCATGTCGGCAATGTCGTGCATCTCGTCCTGGCTGGCCCAGCCGAAGCAGGCGATATGCTCTTCGGACACCAGCGGGTCGCCCAGCGCGTCGTCCTTGTAGCAATATTCGATCAGGGTGCGGGGAAGCTGCGTCCCTTCCTCGATGCCGAGCTTCTTGCTGAGCGAGCCGGCGGCAACGTTGCGCACCACGACCTCGATCGGCACGATCTCGACCTGGCGGACGAGCTGCTCGCGCATGTTGAGCCGGCGGATGAAATGGGTGGGAACGCCGATCTGGCCGAGCAGCGTGAAAATATGCTCGGAAATGCGGTTGTTAAGGACGCCCTTGCCTGAAATCGTGCCCTTCTTCTGGGCGTTGAAGGCAGTCGCGTCATCCTTGAAATACTGGATGATCGTACCCGGCTCGGGGCCTTCGTAAAGGATCTTTGCCTTGCCTTCATAGATCTGGCGGCGACGGGCCATATGCGGTTCCTGTCTTCCCTGGAGCGTTTTTGAAGCAGGTGGAATCACCTGCTTCAAAAACGCGGTGAATCAAAAACTGGAGCAGGCCCATAACCGATGAATCGGATCATGGCCTGCTCCGGAAAGAATGTGCCCCGGCAAACGCGAATCGGGAAGGATCAGCGGGTGCCGGGGCTGCTTGGGCTGGCCCTTAGACCAAAAGGGGCGGGGGTGCAAATGGCCCCGTTCAGGCCCGGAAGTTCGTTACAACACGTCACCGAACATGAACCAGATCAGTGCCAGCCACGCCGCGAGGCCGAGAATGCCCAATATGACACCTGATCTGGCGCGAATGGCGGCAAGGGTGCCGCCCGCTTCTTCCTCGTCTTCCATTACACCTACAGTAGCGGCATGTGCGGGAAAGTTAAGCGGGCTGCGCCTCCGGCTTCAGCTCGCCATTGCGCTGTACCGCCATCAACCGTTCTGTGAAGCGCTGCCGCCACCAACTGATGTCCTGTTTCTCGACGATGTCCATCATGGCGCGCCAGCGGCGCTTGCGTTCGTCGAGCGGCATGGCAAGGGCGCGGGTGATCGCGTCCGACATCTCCTCCGGGCTGTAGGGGTTGATCAGCAGCGCGTCCTTGAGCTGCTGCGCGGCGCCGGCGAAGCGCGAAAGGATGAGGACGCCCGGATCGTCGGGATCCTGTGCCGCCACATATTCCTTGGCGACCAGGTTCATGCCGTCGCGCAGCGGCGTGACCAGGCCGATCTTCGCCGCGCGATATATCCCTGCCAGCTTGTCGCGCGGATAGCCCTGGTTCACGTAGCGGATCGGCGTCCAGTCGACGTCGCTATATTCGCCGTTGATGCGGCCCGCCAGCGCGTCGAGCGTGGCGCGGATCTGCTGATAGCTTTCCACCTCCCCGCGGGAGGGCGGCGCGATCTGCGTCAGCACGATGTTGCGATGCTGTTCAGGATGATCCTTCAGGAAGCGGGCATAGCCGTTGAACCGCTCTTCCAGCCCCTTGCTGTAGTCGAGGCGGTCGACGCCCACGATCATGGGACGATCCTGAAGCGAACGGCGGACCTTTTCATACATATCCTTCGCCGCGTCGCTGACGGCGGCGCTGGCATATTCCTGCGCGTTGATGCCGATCGGGCAGGCGATCGCCTGGATCGTGCGGTTTCCCAGCGTCACGAAATCGCCGTCCACCGATCCGCCCATCTCCCGCTCCACATAGTGTCGGAAGGACTCCAGCCATTCCTCCGTGTGGAAGCCGACGACATCATAGGCGAACAGCGTCTGAACCAGCTTGCTGTGATGGGGCAGCGACACCAGCAGCCGCGTCGGCGGCCAGGGAATGTGCAGGAAGAATCCCATGCGATTGTCATGGCCCCGGTCGCGCAGCATCCGGCCGAGCGGGATCATGTGATAATCCTGGACCCAGATGATGTCGTCCGGTTCGATCAGCGGGCTGGTCGTGTCGGCGAAGCGCTGATTGACACGGTTGTAGCCGCCCTCGAAATCGCGGGCATATTCGGCCAGGTCGATGCGGAAGTGGAACAGCGGCCACAGCGTCTTGTTGGCATAGCCATTATAATATTCGTCGACATCCTGCTCTTCCAGGTCGATCGTCGCGGTCTTGACCCCTTCATCCTCGGAAAAGCCGATCTGGCCGGTGAAATTCTCGGTGACCTCTCCGGACCAGCCGACCCATATGCCCCTGCTTTCCCTAAGGGCCTGGGAAAGCGCGACAGCGAGGCCGCCCTGGTTGCCGGTCTTGGTCGGGCGACTGACCCGGTTGGAAATGACTATCAGGCGGCTCATGCCGAGCGCCTCCACAGCAATCGCCTCATCGCATCACGCTCCACGGTTTGCTCAAGAGCACGGCGCAATTGATGATGCCGACCAATGAGTAGGTTTGGGGATAGTTCCCCCACAATTCTCCGGTAACGGGATCGATGTCTTCGGAAAGCAGCCCGGCGGCGGTGCGGCGGGACAGCATCTCCTCGAACAGGGCGCGGGCTTCCTCGCCGCGTCCCGTACGGTGCAGCGCCTCGATCAGCCAGAAGGTGCAGACGTTGAAGGCCGTGACCGGCTCCCCGAAATCGTCCGGCGCGCTATAGCGCAACATGTCATTGCCGCGGCGCAGATCCTTTTCCAGCGCCTTCAGCGTTCCCAGGAACATGGGATTGTCGGCCGTCAGGAAACGCAGGTCGATCAACTGGAGCAGGGAGGCGTCCCTGGCATCGTCCTCGAAATTGGCGGAGATGGCATTGCTGTCGGTCCGCCACGCTGACTGGAGGATGCGTGCCTTCATGACCTCCGCCCGCTCGCGCCAATGAACCTCGCGTTCCGGCAGGTCGAGAGCAGCTGCCGCATGGGCGAGGCGGTCGCATGCCGCCCAGCACATCACCGCGCTATAGCTGTGGACATGGGCGCGGGTGCGCAATTCCCACAGGCCGGCGTCAGGCTGGTCATAGACCTGCCACGCTCGTTCGCCGACCGCCTCCAGCGCCTCGAAGTCCGACAGTCCCGCCATGCGCAGCAGGCGCTGGTCAATGAAACCCTGAACGGAGGACAGGACGATCTGGCCATAGGCGTCATGCTGCACCTGGGAATAGGCGGCATTGCCGACGCGAACCGGCCCCATGCCGCGATAGCCGGGCAGGTTCTGCGCCTCCCGCTCCTCCAGCGTGGCTTTGCCGCGCACGTCGTAGAGGGGCTGGATATGGCCGCCCCGCGCGCCATCGACGATGTTGCGGAGATAGACGAGATAGCTTTCCAGAACGTCCAGCGCGCCCAGCCGGTTCAGCGCCTCCACCGTGTAATAGGCGTCCCTGATCCAGCAATAGCGATAATCCCAGTTGCGGCCGCTGTCGGCATGTTCGGGGATGCTGGTGGTCAGCGCGGCGACGATGGCGCCGGTTTCCTCATGCTGGCAAAGCTTGAGCGTGATGGCGGAGCGGATCACCGCCTCCTGCCATTCGGCCGGAATCGCCAGGCCGCGGACCCAGATTTGCCATTCGTGGATCGTGTCGTCCAGCATCCGCTCCACGGCGGGGCGAAGGGCGTCGGAAAAGCTCTCATCCGGACCCAGGAAGAAATGCATGTCATGTTCCAGCCGGAACCAGCTTTCCTGGGAAATGAGGCCGATGGGCGCATTGGTGGAAACGCGCATTGCCATATAGGACAGTACCAGCCGGATGTGATTGGAGCCATAGCTGATCGGCACCCGTTCCGAATGCCATGAGGTGGTGGGACGCAATCTGACCCGTACGCGCGGGCTGCCTGACACCGGCCGGACGACGCGGGCGAACGCCACCGGGCGGTACATCCGGCCCTGATGCTTGTGGCGCGGGCAGAAATCATAGAGCTCGATCGCATTGCCCTGCCCATCGGTCTGGCGCGTCACCAGCACGGGAGTATTGCGGATATAATGCTGCTCGATCCGGACGCAATTCTCGAGCTCTATGGCCCAGAAGCCTCGCGAATCCGGCTCGTCCCAGGCCCCATCGTCCAGCAGGGCCGAGAATACGGGGTCGCCGTCGACGCGG
Source organism: Sphingobium sp. LSP13-1-1.1 (assembly GCF_040676415.1). NCBI lineage: Bacteria > Pseudomonadati > Pseudomonadota > Alphaproteobacteria > Sphingomonadales > Sphingobiaceae > Sphingobium > Sphingobium sp. LSP13-1-1.1. The sequence goes on from NZ_JBEGHU010000012.1 coordinate 286,815, forward strand.
GGCACGCAGGCCCATATCATGCGCCCGGCGCAGTCGATCAGCGCCGATGCCTGGCAATTGCCGATGGGCCACAGGTCGAGCGAGCGTTCATTCCCGCCCGGAAGTTCGTTTTTCTGCGTTGCTATTGGTCCGTCCCCCTTGTTCGTGCATGACAGGGGTGCCGGACGATCGGATCAGACGGCGCCAGCAACCCCCTGGGCAAGATAATGCCTGACGGCGGCAACCTGTTCCAAAGAGAATGCGGCGAGCGTTGCCCTGGGCACGCCGACGAGAATGCCGGCGCCGCCCAGGTCGCGCGCCACGGCGAAACCCTCTTCGTCGGTCACGTCGTCCCCGATGAACAGCGGTGTGCCGCCTGCCATGGGCGCGCGGCGCATCAGCGCGCGGATGGCGCTGCCCTTGTCGGCGCCGCCGGGGCGCAATTCGTAGAGCATCTTGCCCGGTTGCAGGGCAAGGTCGAGCCGATCCGCCAGGCCGGTGGCGAGGTCGCCGGCCTCCTGACCCCATTGTGGTGCGCCGCGGAAATGAAGGCCGACGCTGATTGTCTTGCGTTCGACAAGGACGCCGGCTTTTCCGGCGGCAAAGGTCTGGAAGGCGGCTTCGGCCTCGTTGATGGCGGGGAGGCGGGCAGGCGCCTCGACCGGGCGGCCGGGTTCCGCCAGCTCAAGTCCGTGCGTGCCGGCCAGCAGGAATTGGTCGAAGCCGAAATCGCGCAGCGTCGCGACGGAACGGCCGCTGACAATGGCAAGCCGGCCATCCAGCCGGTCGCGCAAATGCTCCAGAAGGGTGAGCAGATCGTCATCGACCACCACCCCGTCGGGCGTATCCGCTATGGGAGCCAGGGTTCCATCGAAATCGAGGAACAAGGCGGCGCCGGTCAGCAGCCCGGGCGGCGGAGGGGGAAGATCGGGAACAGGGGAAAGACGGGAATCGGGCACGGGCGCAAGTTGGCGCGTGGCGCGGATAGTGCAAGCCCTGTTGAACGATCCTGGCGATTTTTGGCGGATCTCATTGCCCCTGTTCCGTCCAGGGGGCCGACCAGCTGATGCGATGAAGCGCGCAGAAGGCCTGCATGATGGAGGTGAGGAGGCCTGAAAGGCCGCTGGTGGTTTCAAGGCTGCGGGTGGGCAACCGGGCGTCGTTCGACAAGTGCATGACGTGCCTTTCCATGAATGATCCGGTGAATGGATTGCGTTTCGTGGCAATTCCTATCGCTGATTTCCGTAGCGGCAGCCAACAAAAGGATGGACGCGAATCATAAGTCTGGCTTATCTGAACCGGATGAACCCATTGCCTCCCCTGTCGGCCGTTCGCGTGTTCGAAGCCGCGGCAAGGCTGGAGAATTTCACAGCCGCCGCGCAGGAGTTGGGGATGACGCAGGCGGCCGTCAGTTATCAGGTGAAATTGCTGGAGGAGCGGCTGGGCATCAGCCTGTTCCAGAGGACGGGGCGGAAAGTGACGCTGACCGAGAAGGGGCGCGAGATCGCCATGGTCGTGTCCCGCGCCTTCGACCAGATGCGGGAGGGGTTCGCCGCGCTGACGCAGGATCATTCGACCATCCTGACGATCAGTTGCACCAACAGTTTCGCCCATCTCTGGCTGGCGCAGCGGATCGGGACGTTCCAGATGCGCCAGCCGGGGCTGGCCGTGCGGATCGACGCGACCGACCGGGTGGTGGACTTCGCCCGCGACGGCGTCGACGTGGCGGTGCGGGGCGGGCGGGGCGAATGGCCGGGGCTGGAGGCCAAGCTGCTGACCCATAACCGGCTGGCGCCACTTTGCAGCCCGGCATGGCTGGCGGCCAATGGGCCGATTGCCGATGCGCGGGTGCTGCACGCCATGCCGCGGCTGTCGCCCGGCGATAGCTGGTGGCAGGAATGGTTCGTCGCCATGGGGGTGGACGAGGACGGCAGGGGGCTGCCGCCCGCCATCGCGCTCGATTCCCAGGTAATGGAGGGCCGCGCCGCGATGGCCGGGCATGGCGTCGCCATCGTCAATCCCTTCATGTGGAGGACGGAATTGGAGGCGGGATTGCTGGTGGAGGCGGTGCCATCCTATGTCCGGGAACGGGCGAGCTATTGGGTGGTCTATCCTGCCCACGCCCGCAACACGGCCAAGGTGAAGGCCTTTCGCGACTGGATTTCCGCGGAATTCAGGCGGGAAATCGCCGCGGACCCGGAGGCCCGGTTTCTGCCGCGATGATGGGGGTGGTGTTGCGGAGGGGTGGGACGCGGGCTAGCGGTTTATGGGATGCTGTTTCTGTCGCGGCATGAAATCGCGGCGTCGGAACTGGGCTCCTGCCTTCGCAGGAGCACGGCAGGGCGGTGGGAGCACGGCGGAGTGGCAGGCGCGCGTGGCGGTCGCGGGGCAGGTGGCGACCGGCCTGAGCCATTCCGGTCGGCATCTTCGGGATTAAACCCCGTTTCCGTTTCGTCGCGGCACTGCTATTCCCCCCTGCGATGACCGAATTTCGCGACCCGTTCGACGCTATCAAGGATCACCCGTTCGACGATGCGCTGTCCCAGCGCTATCTCGTCTATGCGCTTTCCACCATCACGGCGCGGTCGTTGCCGGACCTGCGCGACGGGTTGAAGCCGGTGCACCGGCGGCTGCTGTGGGCGATGCGGCTGCTGCGGATGGAGCCGGGCGGCGCGTCGCCCGAGGTGCTGGTCGCCAATCCGGCGCGCAACACCACGTCGTACAAGAAATGCGCCCGCGTGGTTGGTGACGTCATCGGCAAATATCACCCGCATGGCGATGCCTCGGTCTACGACGCCATGGTGCGTCTGGCGCAGGATTTCTCGCTGCGCACGCCGCTGGTGGATGGGCAGGGCAATTTCGGCAATATCGACGGCGATAATGCGGCGGCGATGCGCTATACCGAGGCGCGGCTGACCCAGGCCGCGGCCGACCTGATGGCGGGGCTGGACGAAGGCACCGTCGAATTCCGCCCGACCTATAATGGCGAGGACCAGGAGCCGGAGGTCTTTCCCGGCCTGTTCCCCAATCTGCTGGCCAACGGCGCCACCGGTATCGCTGTCGGCATGGCGACCAGCATCCCGCCGCACAATGTCGCGGAACTGATCGATGCGGCGAGCCTGCTGATCGAAAATCCGGAAGCCGAACATGCCGAACTGATGCAGATCGTGCGCGGTCCGGACTTTCCCACTGGTGGCGTGCTGGTGGACAGTGCTTCCATGATTTCAGAGGCTTATGCGACGGGGCGGGGATCGTTTCGAACCCGTGCGCGCTGGCACAAGGAGGATGGCGGGCGCGGTACCTGGGTCGCGGTGGTCACGCAGATCCCCTTTCAGGTGCAGAAATCCAAGCTGATCGAGCAGATCGCCGTGCTGATCAACGACAAGAAGCTGCCCATATTGGCCGATGTGCGCGACGAGAGCGATACGGAGATCCGCATCGTCATCGAGCCCCGCGCGCGCACCGTCGATCCGGACGTGCTGATGGACAGCCTGTTCCGGCTGACCGATCTGGAAAACCGTTTTCCCTTGAACCTGAATGTGCTCGACGCGACGCGCACGCCCCGCGTTCTGGGCCTGAAGACCGTCCTTGTCGAATGGCTGAGGCACCAGATCGACGTTCTGGTGAAGCGCGCGCAGCACCGGCTGGACAAGATCGCGGCGCGGCTGGAGCTGCTGGACGGCTATATCATCGCCTATCTGAACCTGGACCGGGTGATCGAGATCATCCGGACCGAGGATGAGCCCAAGGAGGTGATGATGGCCGAGTTCGGCCTGAACGACCGGCAGGCCGAGGCGATCCTCAACATGCGGCTGCGCAGCTTGCGCAAGCTGGAGGAGATGGAACTGCGGCGCGAGCATTCCGAATTGCTGAAGGAACGCGACGAGCTGACCAGGCTGGTCGAAAGCCCGGCGCGGCAGCGGACGCGGTTGAAGAAGGACCTGGCCGACCTTCGCAAGCGCTATTCGCCCGAAAGCGATTTCGGCCGCCGGCGCACGCTGGTCGAGGAAGCGGCGCCGGCGCGGGAAATCCCGCTGGAGGCGATGATCGAGCGCGAGCCGATCACCGTGATCCTGTCCGAACGCGGCTGGATCAGGGCGATGAGCGGGCATCGCGACCTGGCCTCGGCCGACACGCTGAAATTCAAGGAAGGCGATGGTCCGATGATCGCCTTCCACGCGCAGACCACCGACAAGCTGCTGCTGGCGACGGAGACCGGGCGCATCTTCACGCTGGGCGCGGACAAGCTGCCGGGCGGGCGCGGCTTTGGCGACCCGGTGCGATCGCTGGTCGACATGGACGGCACCGGCAATATCGTGGCGCTTCTGCCTGCCCGCGTCGGCGGCGAATTGCTGCTTGCATCCTCGGACGGGCGCGGCTTCGTGGCGACGGTCGCCGATGTGATCGCGGAGACGCGCAAGGGCAAGCAGGTGGTCAATGTACGCACCGGCGCGAAGCTGAGTGTCGTGCATCCCATCGCGCCGGAGGCGGACAGCGTCGCCGTGGTGGGTGAAAACCGGAAGCTGCTGGTCTTCTCGCTGATCGAAATGCCGCGCATGGCGCGGGGGCAGGGCGTGCAGATGCAGCGCTATCGTGACGGCGGCCTGTCCGATGCGATCGCGTTCCGCCTGTCGGATGGCCTGAGCTGGGCCATGGGGGGAGAATCCGGGCGGGTTCGCACGGAAGCGGACATGACGCCATGGCGCGTTGCAAGGGGCGCGGCGGGGCGGATGCCGCCAACCGGCTTTCCACGCGATAACCGTTTCTGAGAAAGCGATTTTTTGTTGCCATCGCGTCGGAATCGGGAATGTTGTTTCCCGAAAATTTACCCTTTGGGCCTATCGCCAGCCCTATGGAATCCATGTCGATGCGCGATCGGCCAATCTCAATGCCGGGCGGACAGCTCCTTGCGGGGCAGGACGGAGCGCATCTTTCGCATGGGTTGGCGATCACCGAATGGCTGGCGGCGCTGCCTTATCCCGCAGCGGTACTTTCCTTTGCAAACAATCATTTATCAACCGTAGTTGCCAATGCGCCATTCCACCACCGTTTCAGGGTGAGTGGTTCAGGCGAGCCGGAAAAACCGCACGCTGCCGAATGGCGCGACCGGATCGTGCAGAGCGTCCGGTCGGGCCGTGATTCGGAAAGTTTCGAATTGCGCCGCGACGGATCGCTGGGGCCGGAATATTTCTGCTGCTCGGTCGGACGCCTGCCCAAGCGGGACGGCGAGTCCGACCTTTTCCTGTTCACGGCGCTTGATCGCACCAGCGACCGCACGATGGAGAAGAATCTCCGGCGGGAATTGCTGTCCGACGGTCTGACGGCATTGCCCAACCGGACGGGGTTCGGCGAGGAGATCGAGGACCGGTTGGCCAATACGAGCTGGCCCGACAATGCGCAGTTCGGCATCCTTGCCATCGACCTGAGCCGGTTCAGTCGGGTCAATGAGTCGCTGGGGCCAATGGCCGGCGACGAATTGCTGATCACCGTGGCCAAGCGGTTGAAGTCCAGCCTGCGGCAGGGGGATGTGCTGGCCCGCATCGGCGGCAATGACTTTGCTATTTTTGCGCGCTTGAACAATGGCTTGTCGGATGCTCTTCATATTGTTCAGCGCATTCGTGATGGGCTGAGCTATCCGATCAGGTTGAGCGATTTGCAGATCCGGGTCGATTGCGCGATCGGATGCGCCCTGTCGACCAGCCTGACCGAAGACCCGGAGGATGTGGTGCGCAAGGCGCAGGCCGCGGTGAAGATCGCCAAGCGCAGCGGCAAGGTGGAAATCTATCGCAACGGCGTGCTGAAGGAAGCGCAGCGGCGCTTTTCCGTCGAGAGCCGGTTGCGCGACGCGCTGGCGCAGGGAGAACTGACCCTGGCATTCCAGCCGCTGATCCATCTGCAGACTGGTGAAATCACGGGCTTCGAGGCCCTGACTCGATGGCAGGATGAAGAGTTGGGCCATGTGTCGCCCGCCGAGTTCATTGCCGTGGCGGAAGAGAGTGGCCAGATCACCTCGCTGGGTCGCTGGGCTGCCTATGAGGCGGCGCAGGCGCTCAGCCGGTGGGACGCGAAATTCGGACAGTCGCTGCCCGTCGGCATCAATGTGAACCTGTCCCCCATCCAGATGGCGCGGGACGATGTCGCCTCCATGTTCGAGGAAGCGCTGCGTTATTCGGGAATTTCGGGCAATCGCCTGACCGCGGAGCTGACCGAAAGCGCGATCGTGGCGGACCCGGAAAAGGCGCGTAAGCTGCTGTTCGCGCTCAAGGACCTGCAAATGCCGATCGCCATGGACGATTTCGGCACCGGCTATTCCAACCTGGCGAGCCTGCACAGCCTGCCGATCGACATATTGAAGATCGACCGCAGTTTCGTGACCTCCATGCTGGAGGACCGGGACAAGGTGGTCATGGTCCGCACCATCCTGTCGCTGGCCGAATCGCTGGGACTGCGTGTCACGGCCGAAGGGATCGAGACGCAGCAGCTTGCCCATGCGCTGCAGAATATGGGCTGCTGGCAGGGGCAGGGATATTATTTCGCGCGGCCGATGCCGGAGAGCGACGCCTATGACTATTGGCGGGCGCGCTGGAATTTCGAAACGGTCTGATCCGCGATTTCGGCGAGGCGGGCTTCGTCGGGAAAACCCTCCGCAACCCAGATATCCTGGACCTCGGCCAGGGCTTTTGCCACATCCGGGCCGGGCTGAAGGCCGCGGGCAATGAGGGCGCCGCCGCCCAGAGGCAGGCGTGGCGGCGTCCAGTCAGCGAGTGTCTTCAGGCCGTCGAGCGGAGCCGAAGGATCGAGCAGGATGCGGTCGATCGCGCCCTCCAAGCCGACTCGGAAGGCGAGGGCGCGAGGGGGCATGGGGGCCGTGGCACCCTCCAGCGCGGTGGCCAGGCGCTTGCGGGCCTTGTTGGACAATTTGAGGCGCGCGCCCACCTGCTCGGCGGTGCGCGGATCATGGGCGAGCAGGGCGGCAAGACGGCGCAGGGCTGACGGACTGGTGCCGGAGGCGGCTTCCCGCTGCATCAGTGTGGACAGGCGGGCCAGCCCGTCCTGGTCGATCTCCGGAAGGACGGGCAGCAATATGCCGCCGTCGACCATGAGTTGGAACGAGGCCAGCGGGGCGGGCAGGGCGAGCAGCTTGAGCAGTTCGTCCGCGATGCGTTCGCGCGACAGGGCCATCAGGCTGTTGGCGGCTTCGCGGCAGGCGGCATAAGCCTCCACATCCGGCTCGTCATGGCCGAAGCGGGCCAGGAAGCGGAAATAGCGCAGGATGCGGAGATGATCCTCCGCGATGCGGGCGTTTGCATCGCCGATGAAGCGGACGCGATGCGCGCGCAGATCGGCGACGCCGCCGAAGAAATCGGTGATGGCGTGGGTGAGCGGGTCGGCATAGAGCGCGTTGATGGTGAAATCCCGCCGGGCGGCGTCTTCGCGCCAGTCATGGGTATAGGCGATGGTGGCGCGGCGGCCGTCCGTGCTGACGTCGCGGCGCAGGGTCGTGATCTCCACCGGCCAGCCATGGATGACGGCCGTGATCGTGCCATGGTCGATGCCGGTGGGCACGGCCTTTATTCCGGCGGCCCTGAGGCGGTCGATGACCGACTGCGGTTCCGATATGGTGGCGATGTCGAGATCGTTGACCGGCAGGCCCAGAAGGCCGTCGCGGACGGCGCCCCCGACGAAGCGGACGAGGCCCTGTTCCGCGCCAAGCGCGTCGAGCAGCGCGTCCAGGCCGGGGCGGTGGCGCCAGTCGGCGTCAGGCAGCAGGCTGGTCATGGCCTAGCCTGCGCGACAGATTGGCGAGGATGGCGGCGGTGATGCCCCAGATGCGTCGTCCTTCCCAGAATATTTCGTAATAATGCCGCTCAATGCCCTGAAACTCCATGGACTTTCTGATCCGGTTGGCGGGATTGAGGGCATAGGAGAGGGGTAGTTCGAACAGTTCCGCGACCTCGGCCTCCTGGGGGAGGAGGGGAAGGTCGGGCGGGATCACGCCCAGCACGGGGACGATGTCGAAGCCGGTGAAGGTGTGATAGCGGTCCGACGTGCCGATGATGTCGACCAGGTCGGGCAGGAGACCGATTTCCTCCTGCGCTTCCCGCAGCGCGCCAGCGATTTCGTCGGGGTCGTGGTCGTCGACCCGGCCGCCCGGAAAGGCGACTTGCCCGGCGTGCTTGCGCAGCCTGGCGGACCGCTGGGTCAGGATCAGGCCGGGTTCGGGACGATCGGTGATCGCGACCAGCACGGCCGCAGGAGACAGCATGATGTCGCCGTCGATCCGGGGATCACGGGTGTCGGACGGCATCAGGCCGATCTCCCGCTCATGCCCCTCCTTCAGGGCGATCCGCAGCCGTTCCGCCAGCGTCATGCCGACCCGTCCAGCGCGAAGAAGGCGCCGTTGCTCCAGAGGCCGACTGGTTCGGCGCCTTCGTCCAGCGCCAGGTTCACCAGTTCATAATAGACGCTGCGGGCGACCAGCGCCTCCAGCCCGCCGCGGACGTGGAGATAGGGATGCGGTCCGTCAGGCGTTTCGCGCAGGACAAGGGCGTTGTCCGGCCCGGCGGCGACCAGATCGCCCGTGTTGAGCCGAAAGGCGAGGCTGCGTGCCCGGCCTTCGCCTTCGCTCTTGAGCTCCACGGCGAGGAAGGGGGCGTCCTCCACCTCGATCGAGAGCTTTTCGACCGGCGTGACCAGGACGTAGCCGCCATCGGGTTCGCGGCGCAGGATGGTCGAGAAGAGGCGGACCATGGCTTCCCGCCCGATGGGCGAACCCTGGTGGAACCAGGTGCCGTCGCGGGCGATGCGCATGTCGCTGTCGCCGCAATGGTCCGGATTCCATTTCTCGACCGGCGGCAGACGCTTTTCCGCCAGCAGGCGGGCGACGTCGGTCAGCGACAGGCTGGAAAGATCAGGGGACGGCTCCATCGGCATGGGGCCGAGATAGGGGCGCTTGAGGGCGAAGGCAAAAGGGAAATTTCAGGCGCGGGCAATGGCGCGCGGACCCAGCATGCCCGTGCCCCCTATGGGCCGGCCGTCGACCGACAGCGCCAGCAGGCGGCGCGGCTCGAACGGGCCGGGGCAGTTCCAGCCGCCGGTCCCTTCCGCCGAAAAGCCCCAGAAGCGGCCATAATATTCCGGATCGCCGATCATCATCAGCGGGGCGCTGTTCTGCGCGCGGGCGGCCGCGACGACGGCGTCCATCATCGCGCGGCCGTGCCCGGTGCCCTGCACCGCCGGATCGACGGCGACCGGGCCGACCATGATGAGCGGCGTCCGGCCGCCGTCGGCATGGACGAGCGCGACGGGCCAGCTTTGCAGCGAACCGATGAGCCGGCCGTCCTCATCCCTCATGCCGAAGGAGAGTTCGGGAAGCCATGGCATGCCGTCGCGAATCATATAGGCGGTGCGCCCGTGCCGGTCAGGGCCGAAGGCCGCATCCAGCAACCGCTCAACCGCGTCATGCGACATCATCTTGAGGGGCACTATCACAGACACGTCTTGCCGATCCGTCCTCAATGGCGCATGGACGCGCCGAGAGCGGCGGGCTTTAGCGCGTGGCTGGCAAAATAAAAGTCTAAACTGGGGCCCGCCCGCGGCAGGGAGGGCCCGAATGTGGCGAGCTATGAACAGCGTATTTGACGATTTTCTGACGTTGGAGGTGAATAATCTGGACGTGGATGTCCTGACCGGCATCTATTCGGAGGAGACGCACCTGCCGCAACCGCTGCGCATATCGATCAGGGCGCGGTTGAAGATCGCGGATCATTATGATCCCGACACGCCGCTGTCGCGGTCCAAAAATTACATGGACCTGAAACATGCCGCGACCACCGCTCTGCCGGAGGGGCAGCATTTCACGCTGATCGAGGCGGTGGCCGACCATATCATCGAGACGATCTTCCTGCAGGATGACAAGGTGACCCATGTCGAGGTGAAGATCGTCAAGCTGGCCCTGAGCGAGAAGGGCGAGGAGATCGGGATCACCATGGCGCGCGGGCGCAGATAGCCTGTTCCATCGGGTTTTCCCGGCCCAGGTTTTCCTGAATCGCCGCCCTTACCCCTTGATCAGGCCGATTTCGCGCAACCGTTCCGACAGATAGTCGTGCGCGGTGATCGGCGGGTCGCGGCGGGGGTGGTCCGCATCCACGCATTGGGGCAGCGCGTCGATCAGGAAATCCGGTCGCAGGTGCAGGAAGAAGGGCATGGAATAGCGCGAATGGCCGCGCCGTTCCGGCGGCGGGTTGACGACGCGGTGGCTGGTCGAAGGGAGATAATGGTTGGTCAGCCGCTGGAGCATGTCGCCCACATTGATGACAAGGGCGCCGGGCGGCGGGACCACGGGCAGCCAGTTGCCGTCGCGATCCCTGAGTTCTAGCCCGCCTTCCTCCGCGCCCAGGAGCAGGGTGATGAGGTTGATATCCTCATGCGCGCCGGCGCGGATGCCCGGCGCTTCCGCAGAGACGGGCGGATAATGGAGCAGGCGCAGGATTGAATTGCCGTTTTCGACCGGCTTTTCAAACCACTGCTCCTCCAGCCCCAGAAACAGGGCGATGGCGGACAGCAGTTCCCCGCCGACGCGGTCGAATTCGGCATAGAGAGGCGCGAATGTCGCGTGGAATTCCGGCAGTTCGTCCGGCCAGACATTGGGCGGCATGCTTTGCGCCAGCGGATCGCCCGCGGGCAGGTCGCGTCCGACATGCCAGAATTCCTTGAGATCATTCTCGCTCGCGCCCCTGGCGATTTCCACGCCAAAGGCCGTGTAGCCGCGCTGACCCCCATTATTGGCGGCATCGTAGCGGCGCTTCACCCCCTCCGGCAGGGCGAAAAACCGGCGGACCAGTGCCCAGCCCCTGTCTATCAGCGCCTGGTCCATGCCATGATCCTTCACCATGGCGAAGCCGAAGCGCTGGAAGGAACCGCCGAAAGCCGCGGCGAAGTCGGCCTTGTCCATATTGCCCATGGACAGGACGGGCACTTGTCCGGGCACCGTTTGCGACACGTTATTCTCCGAAACTCAACTGGATAGAGCCGACGCGCCGTCCGGCGCCATGCTGGCCATGCGAGCATCCTTGATCGTCCTTGGCGGCTGATGCAAGGAGAAGCCATGAACTATTGGCTGATGAAATCGGAACCCGATGTCTTTTCCTATGACGATCTGGTCAAGAAGGGGAAGGCCGAGTGGGACGGCGTGCGCAATCATGCCGCGCAGGGCCATATGAGGGCGATGCGCAAGGGCGACCTTTCCATCTTCTACCACAGCAATATCGGGGTCGAGGCGGTCGGCATCATGGAGATCGTCGAGGCGGCGGCGCCAGACAGCACGGACGAAACGGGCAAGTGGATGGCGGTGCATGTCGGGCCGAAGGAAAAGCTCGCCAAGCCGGTCACGTTGAAGACGATGAAGGCCGATCCGGCGCTGGCCAATATGGCGATGATCCGCCAGTCGCGGCTTTCCGTGTCCCCGCTTACAGAGGCGGAGTTCAGGCATATCGTCGCCCTGTCAAAGAGTTGAAAGGCCAAAGGGTTGAAAGGCGATTGCGGGAAACGCAATCGTTCCGCCCTTGTTTGCGATTGTGCTCCTTTGGCGGCGCTCCATAAATCGACGTCAACAGAAAAGAATATTCCAGAGGTGTTTGATCGGCATTCACAAGGAGTTTACCCATGCGAATGCTGTCCAAGTTTGTTCTTTCCGCCCTGTTCGCCGCCGGCGCCGCCAACGCCCCGGCCCATGCCGAAGACGCTGCCAAGCAGAAGTTCACGCATGAGGGCTATACCTATGTATATGCCGTCAAGGACACCAAGACCGGCAGGGTGATTTCGGGCCGTCGTTACCCCGATGCCGTTGCCTTCAACCTTGCGGTGAAGAATGGCCGCGTGTCGGGCATGTCCGGCGGTCAGGCCGTGACGTTCAAGGTCGAAGACGCGCGCGGCGCCTCGGCCGAATAAGCCCCAGGCATTTCGGATTAAAAAGGGGGGCGGTTTCCGATCGGAAGCCGCCCCCCTTTTTGCGCATATCTCAGCGGCAGCGACGCTTGCTGTCGATTTCCTTGCCCAGCAGCGCGCCGCCCGCGGCGCCCAGGATCGTGCCGGTGGCGCGATCGCCGCGGGTGTCGATCGCGCGGCCGACCAGCGCGCCGCCCACGCCGCCGACGATGAGGCCGGTCGTGCCATTGGACTTGCGGCAGTACATGCGGCCGTCGCGACCGCGCCATTCGCGATATTCATAATGACGGCGGGCATTGGCGCCCTCAGTCGGGATCGCCATGGAAGCGGGAATGGCCAGCGAGACGGCGGCCAGTGCCATAAGGGCTTTACGCATTTTTTCTCCTCCAAAAAGGCGTGTTTTGATCGTTCAACCCACGCATATTGATGGAGGTTGCATGAACCTGCGACAACGGCGCATCATGTTGTTTCTGAAGCGATAAATTTTGAGACGAGGCGATGGGCGGTTCCGATGAAGCGGGGACGGCGTTGATCCGCTGGTTGATCTGGGCCGCGTGTAGAGGGCTGGACGTCGCCAGGGCGCGGCCTGGTTCGGCGATCAGAATTTTCGGTGGGTAGCGCCGGCGCCGCGAGGCTGATCGCATGGCCGCCGAGCCTTCTGGAAAATTTATCCACATTTATCCACAGCTTTAGCGTGACACGGTCTTCAGGGTGCAAGATTCCGCTTTGAGCGACTCGCTTTTGGTGAGACGATCTCCCTATCGGAAAGACCGGGAGACAGAGAAATCTGGATGCCAAAGTCGGTGAGAAATCAGCGACTTGAAGGAATTTTCGAGCGTCGGGAAAGAAGCATGGACCGGAAGGAAAATGCGGAAATCCGATGAGCCTCAATAGACGATGCTGTGCACGCGCGAAAGTGAACGTCGGGCATCGAATAAAGAGGACAGGCTGCGGGAAAACGGCCGACCGGCCGGGCAAACGGAGCCGACACGATAGCAAAGCCCTTGCGGCGGACCTATCGCGCGCCGAGTCCGATGATCGCATCTTGAAAGAGAAGCGGATCGAGAGACACGACGGAAGTGGGGACCGGCAGAAATGCCGGCCCCCATTTTGCTTTTCGGGCTATTTTTCTGGCGCGGCGGGCGATCCGGGGCATCGCGTGAAGCGGCGGCAGGATCGGTTGAAAGCTGGAGTGCGTTGGGGTGGCGACCGTTGCGTCGCGGGCGCGAGGGGAATATGGTGCCGGATGAGGGGATCGAACCCCCGACCTTCGGTTTACAAAACCGCTGCACTACCGCTGTGCTAATCCGGCATATCCGTTTCGGACGGGGAGCGCCTTACTATCAGATGATGCCGAACGTCCAGCCCTCTGTTGCGGCGATTTTTTCGTCGAGAGGCGGCGGGTTCCACAGGCCGGGGCGCGGGGCCATGCGTCGCAGCCAGGCGGCGGTCAGGATCGCGTCGGCGCCATGGTCGTCAGGCGGGAGGCCCCTGTGCGGTTGCGATCCGACGGCGAGGAGCGCGTCGTTCAGCGCGGGGAGGTCGCGCATCTTGGCCTTTCCCTTGGGGCGTCCGGCGGCGCGGGCGGCGATGCTGGTGTAGATCTCCACGATCAGGGAGCCCTTTGGCGGCGGCGGGTCGAACGGCCAGACCGGGACATGGGGATGGACGTGGTGGAGCAGGCGCATCCCCGAAAAACTCGCCTTGGCGACCTGCGCCGCGCCGATGGCGTCATAGACGGTGGAGGGCTTGCCGCCGCCCTGGGCATTATAGTGCGCCTCGCAGGCGCGGTTGTGCATATAGTCCGCCTTGATGCCGTCGACCTTGCCAAAATAGAAATGCCGCCGGTGGGTGTGTTCGAGCAGGCTGGCGGCGCCCAGATCCTCATCCGCACAAATGCTGTCGACATAGGCCCAGAAGGCCGGAGCGGTGGTGGGCACGATGTCGCCGGGCAGGTAGCTCTGGCGCGCGACATAGGGCGGGGCGAAGCTGAAATCGAAGCCGAACAGGGTCGGGGCCTCCCGCGCGGTTCGGACAAGCCAGTCCGCGACGGCGCGGCGCGACCAGACGCCGCCGCCGTCGGGATGCTGGAGCCGGGGTGCCGCATCGCCGGCTTCGCACAGGGCGACGGCAATTCCCTTGTGGCGCGATCCCTTTGCGCCGGACCAGTCGATGACAGCGTAGCGGGTGAAACGGGGCGTCATTTCTGGCGGCGTTCGGTCCTCAAGCGGTCCCAATAGGCCATGCGTTCGGCAATGCGCGCCTCGAAGCCGCGTTCGGTGGGGGCGTAGAAGGTCTGGGGCTGCATCTCTTCGGGCCAGTAATCGTCACCGGAAAAGCCGTCGGCCGCGTCATGATCATAGTGATAGCCCTTGCCGTAGCCCACGTCTTTCATGAGCTTGGTCGGGGCGTTCAGGATATTCTGCGGCGGCATGAGCGAGCCGGTGTCGCGGGCGGACCTCCAGGCGGATTTCATGGCGCTGTAGGCGGCGTTGGATTTGGGCGCGGTGGCGCAATAGAGGCAGGCCTGGACGATGGCGAGTTCGCCTTCGGGCGAGCCGAGGAAGTCGTAGCTGTCCTTGGCGGCGAGGCACTGGACGAGCGCCTGCGGGTCGGCAAGGCCGATATCCTCCACGGCGAAGCGGACGAGGCGGCGCAGGACATAAAGCGGCTCCTCACCCGCGGTCAGCATGCGCGCCAGATAATAGAGCGCGGCCTGCGGATCGGAACCGCGCAGGGATTTGTGAAGGGCGGAGATGAGGTTGTAATGGCCCTCCCGATCCTTGTCATAGACCGCGACGCGGCGGTGGAGCAGGGCCGAAAGGCCCGCCGGATCGAGCGGCTGCGGAATGTCGATGGAATAGAGGGTCTCGACCTGATTGAGCAGGAAGCGTCCATCGCCGTCGGCGCTGGCGAGCAGGGCGTCCCTGGCGGCGGTGTCGAGCGGCAGGGCGCGTTCCATCACCGTTTCGGCGCGTTCCAGCAACTGTTCCAGCGCGGGTGCATCCAGGCGGCGCAGGATCAGCACCTGTGCGCGGGAGAGCAGCGCGGCGTTGAGTTCGAAGCTGGGATTTTCGGTGGTCGCGCCGACCAGGGTCACCGTGCCGTCCTCCACAAAGGGGAGGAAGCTGTCCTGCTGCGCCCGGTTGAAGCGGTGGATCTCATCCACGAAGAGCAGGGTTTTCTCGCCCCGCCGGGCATGTTCCTTCGCGGCGGCAAAGACCTTCTTGAGGTCGGCAACGCCGGAGAAGACGGCGGAGATCGGTTCGAAACGCATGCCGACGGCATCCGCCAGCAGGCGTGAGATGGTGGTCTTGCCCGTGCCCGGCGGGCCCCAGAGGATGATCGAGGAGAGGCGGCCGGCGGCGACCATGCGGCCGATCGCGCCCTCCGGCCCGGTCAGATGATCCTGGCCGACGACCTCCGCCAGGGTGCGGGGCCGCAGCTTGTCGGCCAGCGGCGCGTCGGCTGGAACAGGGGGGAGATCGTGGGGAGCGAAAAGATCGGCCATTGCCCCGGATATAGTCAGGCTTTTGATTTCAGGGAACAGGGCTCGACCGGACCAGCGCGCCATGTTCGCGCTGGCGGATGATGCGCAGATAGGTGTCGACCAGCGCCTGGTTCACCTGATCCCAGCCATAATGTTCCGCCTGCGCCATGGCGGCGGCACCGGCGGCGGCGCGGGCAGCGGAATCGGTGCAATAGACGGTCAGCGCGTTGGCGAAGGCGGTGATGGCGCCCGGCCGGATCAGCCGGCCTGTGATCCCGTCCGCGACCAGGCTCTCGCTGCCGGTGGCGCGGGCGGCGACGGTGGGCAGGCCGCAGGCCATCGCCTCCAGCGTGACGTTGCCGAAGGTTTCCGTGACGCTGGGGTTGAACAGCATGTCCATGCCGGCGACGGCGCGGCCCAGGTCGGGGCCCTTCTGGAATCCGGTGAAGACGGCGTTCGGCAGGCGGTTCGCGAACCATTCCCGCGCCGGCCCTTCGCCGATTATCAGCACCTTGTGCCGCACATTCTTCGCCGCCAGATGATCGATCGTGTCGGAAAAGACATCGAGGCCCTTTTCCATCACCAGGCGGCCGATGAAGCCGATCACCGGTTCATCGTCGGCGATGCCGAGCGACTGGCGCCAGGCCATGTCGCGGCGGCCGGGATGGAAGATTTCGCGGTCGATGCCGCGCGTCCAGATGCCGACATCATAGCTCATCCGCTGTTCGCGCAGGAGCTGCGCCATCGACTCGGACGGCGCGACGATGGCGTCGCAGCGGCGGTAGAAACGGCGAAGCAGCGATTCGATCACCGGCTCCAGAAAGGCGAGGCCATAATAGCGCGGATAGGTTTCAAAGCGCGTGTGGACGGAGGCGACCGCCGGCAGTCCGTGGCGGCGCGCCCAGGCGACGGCGCGATGGCCGAGCGGATCGGGGCTGGAGACGTGGACCAGGTTCGGACGAAAGGCCTTGAGGTCGCGGCGCACCGCGCCCGACATGCGGTAGGGAACCTGGTATTCGCGGCGGCCCGGAACCGGAAAGGACGGAGTGCTGACCAGATCGCCCGCCGGTTCGAAGGCCGGCGTATCGGTGGTGGGTGAATAGACGCGCACATTCGCTCCCTGCCGCAGCAGATAGCCGACGAAGCGATTGAGCGCCTGGTTCGCGCCATCGCGCACATAGTTGTAATTGCCGCTGAAGAGTGCGACGCGAAGCCCCGTGACATCCATCCGCCGCCCTTAACCCAGGCAAGCGCAAAACCCAAGGGAACCAGCGCGGCATTCGGGATTTTTGCTTAGTGACCCGAATCTGAAGTTCGTCACACTGCTGGGTGGGCGTTGAACGAACTTCAGATTTATCAGGGTCACTAGCAACTATATGATTCTACTGTGGTCTTTGGATTTGAAATACGCTTCCCACCTGGCCGCCATAATGAGGCGTATTTCAAATCCACCACAGTAGCGGCAGCGATGACGGCCGGCCGTCGTGGTTGTTCCCCGAAGGAGAGATGCTTGATGACCGAAAGCTTTCGAAAAGGAGCGAGGGTCAAGTGGAATTGGGGGCAGGGCGTCGGCCGTGGGAGAATAGCGGAGCGGTTCGAGCGGCAGGTGGAGTGCCGGATAGAAGGCGCGGTCATCAGGCGTAACGGGTCCAGCCGCAATCCCGCCTATCTGGTGACCACCGACAGCGGTTCCGAAGTGCTGAAGCTGGGTTCGGAGCTTTCCCCCGGCTGAATCCTTTTTCCATCAGGCGGCCTTTTCCTCGCGGTTGCTTCCGTGGCATGGGGAGGCATGACCGCTTCCTCCATGACTGTCGACGCGCTGCTGACGGGGATACCCGTTCCCTTCCGCGATAGCGATTACAGCGCGATCGCGAAGCAGCCGGTGTCGGGCGCGGTGCGGATCGGCTGGCTGGGCCTGGCGGGCGACAGCGTGGCCGACCCCGTGCATCATGGCGGGTGGGACAAGGCGATCCACCTTTATCCGCAGGACCATTATGGCTGGTGGCGCGAGCGCAAGCCCGGCCATCCTTTGCTGGAGAAGCCGGGCGCCTTTGGCGAGAATATCGCCTCCCACGGGATGACGGAGGAGGAGGTCTGCCTGGGTGACCGCTTTTCGCTGGGCAGCGCAGTGGTCGAGGTGAGCCATGGGCGGCAGCCCTGCTGGAAGCTCGACCATCGTTTCGGCGCGCGCGACGTCATGGCGACGATCGTGAAGACCGCCCGCTGCGGCATCTATTTCCGCGTGCTGCGGGAGGGAGAGGCGGAGGCCGGCGCGATGATGGAATTGCTGGAGCGGCCCCTGCCCCAATGGTCGATCGCACGAGTGTTCCGGCTGCTGATCGGGGGCGGGCACAAGGGTGAGCCGGACGCCGTGCGGGCGCTGGCGGACATGCCGGTGCTGGCCGAGGCATGGCGGGAACGGGCGCGGAAGCTGGCTTGATATGGGGGAGGCGGGATCGGGCGATTCACGACCTGCCTTCCGATCAAACGCAGGGTACCCCATGTCTGCCGTGCTCCTGCCTTCGCAGGAGCACGGTGGGGGCAATACAGCTTAGCGAAACACCACCGTCTTGCCGCCATTCTGCAGGACGCGGCGATCCGCCAGCCATGTCACGGCGCGGGCGAGCACCTGCGCTTCGATGTCGCGTCCGATGCGGATCATGTCCTCCGCCGTCGCGCGATGGTCCACGCGTTCCACCGCCTGTTCGATGATCGGCCCTTCGTCGAGGTCGGCGGTGACGAAATGGGCAGTGGCGCCGATCAGCTTCACGCCCCGCTCATGCGCGCGGTGATAGGGGCGCGCGCCCTTGAAACCGGGGAGGAAGCTGTGGTGGATGTTGACGCAGCGCCCGGCGAGATTTTCGACCAGTTCGCCCGAGAGCACCTGCATATAGCGGGCGAGGATCAGATATTCCGAGCGCGTCCGTTCGAACAGGTTGAACAGCGCCTCCTCCTGCGCGGCCTTGTCGCCATTGGGGGGCAGCTCATGATAGGGGATGCCGTGCCATTCGGTGATCCGGCGCATGTCGGGATGGTTGGACACCACGCCCATGATGTCGACCGCCAGCGTTCCCGTCTGCCATCGGTGCAGCAGGTCCGCCAGGCAGTGCGACCCCTTGGACACGGCGATCAGCATGCGCGGCTTTTCATCGGCGCTGGTCAGCCGCCAGTCCATCGCGAAACGGGTGCCGATATCGCCGAATTCGCCGCGCAGCCGGTCGGTGTCGCCCATGCGCTGGTCCGTCGCCTCGAACGCGACGCGCATGAAGAAGCGGCCTGCCTCCCGGTCGGCATATTGCTGGCTGTCGGTGATGAAGCCGCCACGTTCCGCCAGGAACTGGCTGACGGCCGCGACGATGCCGACCCGGTCGGCGCAGGCCAGGGTCAGCACCCAGGATGGGACAACCGGATCAGTCAACGTGCATCTCCCCGCAAATTCGGCGAACCCGTTGCCTCAAGCGCGCCCGCCGATCAACCCTGTTGAGGGCGTCCCTCGTCCGCCGCGCTGGTCATGGCGAAGATGCCGGTGGCGTTGCCGGTGTCGAAGGCAAGGTCCAGCCTGCCGGTTTCCGGATCGATGTCGCGGCTGATGAATTCGTAGAATGAGCCGGGAACGCGGCGCAGTTCGTTGCCGGCAAAGAGCCGTTCGACCGTGTCGGCGCGCAGGGCGGTCTGCCGCACCCGGCCGGTGATCGAGATCTCCAGACGCTCCTTGATCGGCCAGTCCTGCGTCTTCAGCCGTTCCGCCAAAGCGGCGACGTCCGCCACCCGGTCCGTCGCATGGTTGAAGGCATTGCCCTCCGTCGCGATCCAGCCCGCTTCATGGGATCGGGAGAGCAGCAGTTCATAATCCTCCATGCTTGGCGGCTGGTGCTGTCGGTCGAAGGCGGCCACGATCGCGGGCAGGGCGGCGGCCGCCTCCGCCCGCGTGACGGGGCGATTGTCCGCGAATTTTTCCAGCACGGCCTGCGCTTCCGGTGTCAGCGGATCGCGGGACGTGCCGAACACCCGCGCCGCGGCTTCGGCAAATTCCGGGTCGAAGCGGTCGGCATGCAGTTCCGACAGGAAGAATTGCGGGATCGATTCGGGCAGGTCGACATGGCGATAGGCCCGGCCCGTCATCCGCAGCCGGTCGAGCGGGTAGACCGCCGCCATCTCATAGCCCAGGGGCAGCAATATGCGGGTGAAGGCCTCCTCGCCCGGCGGCAATTGCCCGGTCGCACCCTCGACCAGCCTTACGGTGCGCAGCGCGCCATGGTCGAACACCACCCTGCCGCCGCGCGCCAGCCGGTCCGCGACATAGGCCGCCCCGCTCGGCACGCGCTGGAGAAGATCGTGGAACAGCGCGACGTTCATCGCCATGGCGAAGGCGGCGCGGGAAACATGGGGGCCGCTCTGTTCGGTCAGGCGGCTGTCCAGATCGAGCGCGGCCAGCGCCGCCCGGGCCGGTTCGGGGCCAAGAAACCCCTCGACCAGCGCATTGATCACCGACAGATTTTCCACCGACATGGGACGCTCCGTGCTGAGTTTCCATTATCGCATGGTTGAAATAAAATTCCAAGTCGTAGCAAGAATTACATCTTCTTTGGCATGCACTCCGCGCCGGCCGCCTTGATCGCGCTGCACAGCCGGGTGGCGTCCGCGCTGCTCGCCAGGGGACCCGCCTGCAGGCGGGTCACGCCGCCGCTGGTCATGATATAGGGCTGATAGCCGGACAGGCCGCCCACCTTCGCGCTGAGTTGCGTCCAGAGCGTGCGGGCGCGCGCTTCCGCGCTGAAGGCGCCGATCTGCACGCGCCAGCCGCCGCTTGCGGGCTTGGGGAGAGCGGGCTTGGAGGCGGTCGGCCTGGCTTCCGGGGGCTTGGCTGCGGCTGTCTTCGCGGGTGCGGGCCGGGGGGCCGGTTCGGCCGTCCTGGGTGCGGACGAAGCGGAGGGCGGCAGTTGCGCGCTCCGCACCGGGGCGGGAGCTTCCCGCATGACCGGCGCGGGCCGGCGAGGCTCATCCGCCGCCAGGCTGCTGTTCTGCTGGCCGATGGAGCGGGCCATGGCGACGGCCTGGTTGCGCTGATCCTGCGGAATATATTTGTCCATCTGGCGGAGGCTGGCTGTTGCCTGGGCGAGGCCGGATTCGGACGCCCGCGTCATCAGCGCATAGGCGCGTACCCAGTTCTTCGCGGTCAGGTCTCCGTTGAACAGGGCCGTGCCGACGATATATTGCGCGCGCGGCTCGCCCCGCTCGGCGGCGCGCTGAAGATAGGGGAGGGCGCCAGCCCGGTCACCCTGCTGGAACATCAGCAGCCCCAGATTGTCCTCGGCCCGCGCATGGCCCTGCCTTGCGGCCTTGCCGTACCAGTCGATCGCGGCGGACGGATCGGTCTTCACTCCACGGCCCAGCTTGTAGGCCTGGCCCATGTTGAACTGCGCGTCGGGATCGCCGGACTGCGCCAGCGGCTGCCATATGGCGACGGCCTTGACATAGTCGCCCTGCTGCCAGGCATCGACGCCTGCCTTGACGTCGGCCAGCGCTGGTTGCGCCAGGATCAACACCGCGCCGGCGGCCAGCACGCCACAGATATGCTTCATGCTCATGCTCCCAAGGGTTCCTGCCCGGTCTATGCCACGGCAAGGTTAATAGCGACTTAGCATTAAGAACATCGCCTTTTTACCGGCTGTCAGGCTTCCACGCGGATTAACCAATTCTTAGGCGGGCCTGTGGCAATCCTGCCATGCATTGGTTTTCTGGGGGAAGTTGCGTGCGCATTTTGGCATTGGCATCGCAAAAGGGGGGGTCTGGCAAGACGACCCTGTCAGGGCATCTGGCCGTTCAGGCGCAGATGGCTGGCGCTGGTCCGGTCGTGCTGATCGACATCGATCCGCAGGGTTCGCTGGCTGACTGGTGGAACGAGCGCGAGGCCGAATATCCCGCCTTTGCCCAGACCACGGTCGCGCGTCTGGCGGCGGACCTTGAAATCCTTCGCCAGCAGGGCTTCAAGCTGGCCGTCATCGATACGCCGCCGGCCATCACCATGGCGATCCAGAGCGTCATTTCCGTAGCCGAGCTGATCGTCGTTCCAACCCGTCCGAGCCCGCATGACCTGCGCGCCGTGGGCGCCACGGTGGACCTGTGCGAAAGGGCGGGAAAGCCCCTGATCTTCGTGGTCAACGCCGCTACGCCCAAGGCGCGCATCACATCCGAAGCGGCGGTCGCGCTGTCGCAGCACGGCACCGTCGCGCCGGTCACGCTGCACCACCGCACGGATTTCGCCGCATCGATGATCGATGGCCGCACGGTGATGGAGGTCGATCCCAATGGTCGATCCGCCAGCGAAGTCGTGCAGCTTTGGACCTATGTGTCCGACCGGCTGGAAAAGAATTTCCGTCGCACCGTCTTTTCCGTTCCGCACAATGCGGTCGGCGCGGCGGGGACGGCCCGTCCGACAAGCGGTGGCTTCGGCCGCCGGGTCTCGCAATAAGGGAAGGGGAGCATCATGGTCGAACCGAAACCTCTCGCTTCGCTGACTTCCGGCCTGCTGGCGCGCAAGGGCGCCGCCTCGCCCGCCATGCGCCGCCCCGTCTTCGGCATGACCGCCGGAGCGACGGCGCTGCAGGAGGATCTGGGCTGGAACGACATGGGCTTTGACGTGACGCAGCCGGAACCGGCGCCGTCCGAAGCCCGCTCCGTTGCCGGCTTGACGCCCATGACGGCGGTTCCCGCCGTGGCGCCGGTGCCCGCCGTGGTCACCGAACGCGAGGAGCTGGCCGAACGCATTGCCGAAGCGGCTGTGCCCGCCAAGGTCGAAAAGGCCGGGAAAAAGCCCCGCGCCTCCGCCGTGGCGAAGGGGCGCAAGGC
Organism: Sphingobium sp. LSP13-1-1.1; assembly: GCF_040676415.1. NCBI lineage: Bacteria > Pseudomonadati > Pseudomonadota > Alphaproteobacteria > Sphingomonadales > Sphingobiaceae > Sphingobium > Sphingobium sp. LSP13-1-1.1. The sequence continues at coordinate 309,079 of NZ_JBEGHU010000012.1, forward strand.
CGCCTTCACCCTGCGGCTGGATGCCGACCGCCATCTGAAGCTGCGTCTGGCCAGTGCCATTGTCGGCCGGTCCGCGCAGCAGATGGTGACCGAAGCACTGGACGCTTATCTTGGCAGCCTGCCGGACGTCGACCGGCTGGCCCAGCAACTGCCGCGCGCCCGCGGCGACAATTAAGGGTTGGGAAGCGATGAAGCGCAACGCCTTCGCCAAAGCAGCGGTCGCGTCGATGATGATCGGCACGACCATGGTGGGATGCACCGGGGCGGCGTTCCGCACCGCCGCCGTCGCGCCGCAACAGCCCGACCGTCTTGCGGCCGGCGTCGAGAAGGCGCTGGCGGATCGCGAGGGTGCCCGCGCGGTCGACCTGGCCGAGGCGGCCGTGCAGGCGGCGCCGCAGGATGCCCGCTACCGCCAGTTGCTGGGTCGCGCCTATGTCGCTGACGGTCGCTTCGCATCGGCGGAAACCGCTCTGTCTGACGCGATGACGCTGGGCAATGGCGATGCGCGGACCATCATCACCCTTGCGCTGGTGCAGGTAGGGCTGGGCAAGGATCGCGCCGCGCGCGACCTGCTCGCAAGCCATGCCGACGTCCTGCCCGCCGCCGATTATGGCCTGGCCATGGCGATGGCGGGCGACGCGCCGGAGGGCGTGCGCATCCTGTCCGAGATGATCCATGATCCGTCGGCCAATGCCCGCACCCGCCAGAACCTGGCCTATGCCTATGCGCTGGCCGGACGATGGAAGGATGCGCGCATGATGGCGGGCTTCGACCTTGATCCGCTTGCCGCCAACCAGCGCATCACCCAATGGGCGCAGACCGCCGCGCCGGGCCTTTCGCAGCAGCGGGTCGCCGCCCTGATGGGCGTGACGATCGACGGCGCGGACGCCGGGCAGCCGGTTGCCCTTGCGCTGGCGGCGCCGGTGTCGGCACCCGTCGAGTCGTCGCCAGTCCAGTCCGCCGAAGTCCGGTCCGCCGAAGCCGCTCCGGCCGAGCAGGCCGTCGAGGCCGCGCCAGTCGAAATCGCCGCCGCCGATCCGGCACCCGCACCTTCCCCGGTCACATTCGAGGCGCCGGCACCGATGATCCAGGCGATCGCCGCACCGGTTCGCGAGGTTTCGCGTGGGATGGCGCCCGTCCGTGCCACGGCGGCCGCACGGTTCCAGCAAGCTGCCTTCCGCTTCAGCGGAAAGGACGATGGTCATTGGGTGGTCCAGCTTGGCGCCTATGACAATGCGGCCATTGCCAAGGAAAAATGGTTCTCCATGGCTCGCCGCAACGGCGTGCTGGCGAATTTGCCGGTCGTTACCAGCCAGATCACGGTGAACGGCGCCACCTTCGCGCGGTTGGCGGTCGGCGGTTTCGACGCACGTGCGGAGGCGGTTGCGCTTTGCCGCGCGATCCAGGCGCGGCGCGGCCAGTGCTTCGTGCGCGAAAATGTGGCCGACGCAACGCCGCAGCGCTGGGCGTTGGCGACCAGGGGCCGCCAATACGCGTCACGCTGAAAAAAAGTCGGCGACCAAAGGGATATGATTTGCGGGCGGCACCCATGGTGTCCGCCCGCAAATCTTTTCAGGAGGCCGGTTTGATGCCGAAAATTCTCTCGGCATTTCGATAGGCGATCCGCTCCAGCTTGTCGGGAGTAAGGGGGGCGGAGCGGATGAACGCAACCGCCGGTTCCGTTCGTTCATAGGGGTAGTCGATTGCGAACATGATGTTGTCCGCGCCGACGACCTCCTCCGCGAAGGCCAGGGCCTGGTGCCAGTTCACACCGCTGGTGGTGATCGAGATATTGGACCTGAAATATTCGCTGGGCATTTTCCCGAGCACCGGCCGGAGCGGCGGTTTGGCCAGCGTCACCATATTATGGTGCATATGGTCGATGCGGTAGAACCAGTAAGGCAATCCCTCGCCCATATGGCCTATCACGACCTTGAGGTCGGGATAGGCGTCGAACAGGCCGCTGGAGATCAGGCGGATCACATGAAGCCCGGTTTCAGCGCCATATCCGTAGATCGCGCCCCACAGATTATAATCGCGAAACAGCGGCGCCATGGTCGGATTGGGCGTGCGCGGGTGGATGTAGACCGGCGCGCCGGTTTCGGCCGCGGCTTCGAACAACGGCCAATATTTGCGGTCGTCCAGATATTCGCCACGGGTGTGGGAATTGATGATGATGCCGTTCAGCCCCAGTTCGCGCCGGGCGCGGCGGATTTCCATGATCGCGCCCGGCACGTCCTGTGGAGGAACGGAGGCAAGCGCCGCATAGCGGCGGGGCTGGTCCGCGACAATCCGCGCCAGCCGGTCATTGGTCAGCCGCGCGAGCCGAAGCGCGGAAGCATTGTCGAACGATTGCACGGCCGGCGCGGTCAGGCTGAGCACGTGCATGTCCACGGCATTTTCGTCCATTGCCGCTTGGCGAAGCTGCATGTCCAGGAGGCGCGCATGAATGTCCCCGATATGCGCAAGCATCTGGAAGGCGCGGACCTCATCCTCCTCCAGCCCGCGCGCCGGCAGTGCCGCCATCGCCTCCATCCACTCCGGGCAGGCCCAGGCCTCTTCGACGGCGATCAGGCGCAGGGGGGAGGGGGGTGCGGCGGCGGCGCGCGTGGCCAATGCCCCCGCCACGGTCGCGCCGCCAGCCGCTAGTAGGGCGCGACGATCCATGCTGACGCCTGGGAAAGTCGGTCCGGTCCCTGCCATGATGTCCTCCATTTGCTGACCTGTATATTGCTGGCCCGGTCTATGCCGGTTGTTCCGCCAGTCTGCTGTTGCGAACCCGTTGCCCCATGCCGAGAGAAGCGCGCGGGACGGGGGCGCCAACCCGCCCCGCGACGCGATCAGAAGCGTACCGTACCGCGGATGCCATAGGTGCGCGGTGGACGGATCTGATTGTAGATCACGCCCGACTTTGCGGGGCTTTGAACCGAATTGGCGAATACCAGCCTATTTTCGATATTGTTCACGAACGCGGTCACCGCCAGCTTGCCCGAAGCCGTTTCATAGGTGAGGCGCGCGTTGGACATCATGTAGCTGCCCTGCCGGCCCAGCGACAGATAATCCAGCGACAGATAGCGCGAGCTTTCGATGCGGGTGTCGATGCCCGCCCTGATCCGGCCGGTGCCGCCAAGGTCGAAACTATGTTCATAGCCGGCGTTCACCACCCATTTCGGCGCATTCACCAGCGGACGGCCGGAGCAATCGACATTGTAGATGCGCGCGGCGGGCGAGGCTCCTGTCAGCGACGATGGCGTCACCGCGCAACCGATCACCGGCGCGGGGCCGCTGGTGGAATAGGCCTGATAGTTGAGGTCGTCATATTTGGTGTGGAGATACTGGACATTGAGCGACAGGACGCCGTCGCGCATGACCTTCCACAGCATTTCCAGTTCCGCGCCATAGAGGGTCGCGGCGCCCGCATTCTCCGTCGCGAAAACCGGACCATATATCGGGCCGCCCGGCGTCATGGCGACCTGGACCGGCGCCAGATGCGAAATCTGCTGGTCCTTGTAATCCCAGTAGAAGGCCTCGACATTGAGTTGCAGCCGGTTGTCCAGGAACCGGTTCTTGCTGCCGATGGTGTAGGCGGTCAACCGTTCGGGGCGGGAAAAATTCTGCCCCAGCGCAGAGAAAAGCACGCCTGATTTGAAGCCCGTGGAGACGGTCGCGTAAAGCAGCGAGCGGTCGGCGACGTCATATTCCACGCCGGCCTTCCATGTCACCTTGCTGAAATTCACGTCGGACGTGGCGTCGGTGCGCAGGTCGAGGATGATTGGCGTGAAGTTGGGGAAGGCGGGCGGCACGAAGCCGACAAAGGGATAGGTGTGCGCTTCCGTATCCTGCTTCTTGTTGTCATGGGTATAGCGCAAGCCGCCGGTCAGGCGGAAACGGTCGGTCAGCGAATAGGTCGCCTCGCCGAATACCGCATAGCTGTTGGTTTCCAGTTCCGAGTTGATGCGCGTGCCGTTGCTGCCCTGGTCGAAGAACTGGCGGGCCGACACGCCCTCCACGAAATAATAGGAGCCGAGCACCCATTTCAGCCTGTCGCTCTGATTGGCGAGGCGGGTTTCCAGCGACATCTGGTCCGATTTCTCGGTCACGTCGATAAGGAAGCTGGACGCGTAGCCGAGGAAATCCAGATTTGTCCTGCGCCAGGCAGGAATGACCGTCAGTTCCGCAAAGCCCAGATCGGCGTTGAGGGTCGCGATCGCGCCATAATATTCATTGTCCTGATAGCCATCGTCGCGGGCGATGATCTGAGGCACTGGAAGTGTGGGCGGGCTCGCCAGATAGGCGGCGATCACGGCCGGGTCGCTTGGGCCCAGCCGCTTCTTGCCGGCCAGCAGAGGCATGATCGTGCCGCCCGATCCCATGCCGCCGACATGGCCATAATCGACCATCAGATTGGCATTGAACCCGCCGCCCGTATCGAAGCGCAACTGGCCGCGCAGCGCCCATGTGTCCTCGTCGTCATAACCGTCGCTCATATAGCCGTCATGCCTGGCGCGCTGGCCCGAAATGCGCAGGGCCGCCTGGTCGCCCAGCGGCAGGTTGATGGCGCCGGAGGTCTTGAAGGTGTCGTAATTGCCATATTCGCCGGTCAGGAAGCCGGAGCTTTCCCCCAGCTTCGGCTTGGCGGTGATGACGTTGACGGCGCCGCCCGATGCATTGCGGCCATAGAGCGTGCCCTGCGGCCCTTTCAGCACCTCCAACCGCTCCAGGTCATAGAAGAGGGCGGCCGGTGCCGCCGGACGGGACAGATAGACGCCGTCGAGGTTGAAGGCGACGCCCTGTTCGGCAAAGGCGTTCGCCCCGAAGGTGCCGATGCCGCGAAGGTAGATCTGGGTAAAGGAGGAAGCCGGCGCGACTTGCAGCGCGGGCACGAGGCGGGTCAGGTCATCGGCCCGCGTGACGCTCTGGTTGACCAGCACATCGCCGTTCACGGCGCTGACCGCAAGGGCGGCGCGCTGGAGATTTTCCTCGCGGCGCTGCGCGGTGACGATGATATCGGAAAGGCCGTTGCCGGAGGCGGCAGGATCAGGCCGGGCATCGCTTCCTTCCTGCGCGACAACCGGACTTGCCAGCGCCAGCGCGGTGATTGCGACTGATGAGCGGAACAAGGTTCTGCACAGCATTTCTCTCTCCCCAGATGTTCTTGACTATCGTTATTTTCATCCTTGCAGGGGAGTTGTCATAATGGAAATGATTAGTTTTTATTGTTATGTAACAAATTTGGTTATGGATAAAATGGAGCGACAATGCGGTACAAGGGTCTGGATCTGAACCTTCTGGTCTGCCTCAACGCGTTGCTGGAGGCGCAGAGCGTCACGCGCGCGGCCGAGCAGCTCAATCTCAGCCAGCCTGCCATCAGCGCAGCCCTGTCCCGGCTCAGGGCGTTCTTCGGTGATCCGCTGCTGGTTCCGCATGGCAAGCGGATGTTGCCGACGCCGCATGCGATGCGGCTGCTGCCGGCGATCACGGCTTTGCTGGGCGACGTCGATTCGCTCATCAGTACGTCCCCCTATTTCGATCCGGCCACGAGCAACAGGACGTTCAAGCTTTGCGTGTCGGACTTTCTGTCCAGCGTGCTGATCGCGCCGCTGCTGCCGAAGATGGAATTGGTGGCGCCCAATTTGCGGATACAACTCGTGCCCCTGAGTGACGAGGCCACGGCGGAGCTCGACCGGGGCGAGACCGACATGCTGCTGGCGCCTGAAATCTATATCAGCGAGGATCATCCCGCCGAACTGTTGTTCGAGGAAGAACATGTCGTTGCCGGCTGGAATGAAAACCCGATGTTCGCAGGCGCGATCGACATGGACCAGTTTCAGGCCGCCGGCCATGTCGCCGTGGAGATCGGGCGCGTCAACCGCGCGTCCTTTGCCGAATCCTTCATGCGGTCGCGAGGAATAGAGCGGCGGATCGAGATTCGCGTTTCCTCCTTCACCCTCATTCCTGAATTTCTGGTCGGAACGGCTCGTCTGGCTGTCATGCATCGACGATTGGCGGAGAGGGCTTCGCTCCATTATCCGATCAAATCGGCGCCGCTGCCGTTCGACATGCCGGGCATGCGGGAAATGGTGCAATATCACAGGGCGCGGGCTGACGATGCGGGTCTGCGCTGGTTGATCGGGACGCTGATGGAGGCTGCCCCTCAAAATCCATGAAATCGATAAAAGACTATAAAAAGAATTATTTTTGAGGATGATCCGTTTCCGGCTAGTTTTTGGGCAATAGAAAAGACGGCGTGCGGCAGTGACCTGGAAGAAGGTCTGCCTGCGGGGAGGGATGCGGCGGTGGCGGCATCGGTCCGTGCGACGCCTTCACGGAGAGCCTGGAATGCAAAAATTGATCATGCTGATCGTCGGAGCGGGCATTGGCGGCCTGTCCGCCGCGATTGCGGCACGCCGCGCCGGCCATGAAGTGCTGGTGATCGAGCGCGATCCTGAATGGTCGGTCTATGGTGTCGGCATCATCCAGCAATCCAATGTCCTGCGGGCCATGGATCAGCTTGGCGTGCTGGAGAATTTCCTTGATGCGGCCTGCGGTTTCGACGCCGTCGAGGTTTTCGCCCCGGACGGAACCCGGGTGGCGCGTATCCCCACGCCCCGGCTGGTCGAGGGCAAGCCGGCGAATGTCGGGATTGGCCGGCGCGCCCTGCAGGGCGTTCTGGGGAACAGCGCCAAGGGGCTGGGTGCGCAAATCCGGCTCGGCGTGACAGTGGAGAGCCTCTCGGATGATGGTGCGCAAGTCCATGTGACCTTTTCCGATGGTTCGGCGGGCGCATTCGACCTGGTGATCGGCGCGGACGGCGTCTATTCGCAGGTCCGCGACCTTATCCTGCCCGACGCGGAGCGCCCGGTGTTCACCGGGCAGGCCGTATGGCGATATAATCTGCCGCGCGATACCGATCTGGATGCGTTGCGGGCCTATAACGGGCCTATCGGGGTGGGACTGGTGCCGATCGGGCCGGAACTCATGTATATGTATGTCACCACGCCCGAGCCGGACAATCCGCGCTATCCGCGCCAGGGGCTGGCGGCGGCCATGCGCGGCAAGCTCGCCAATTGCGCGCCGGCGATCCGCGCACTGGCCCAACAGATCACCGACGATGATGGCGTCGTTTACCGCCCGCTTGAAGGCATGATGGTTCATGGTCCGTGGAGCAGGGGACGCGTGGGTTTGCTGGGCGATGCGGTCCATGCCACGACGCCGCATCTGGGGCAGGGGGCGGCCATGGCGATCGAGGATGCGATCGTCATCGTCGACGAGCTTGGGAAGCACGACAATGTCGAGGCGGCCTTGAAGGCCTATCGCGATCGCCGCCATGAGCGTTGCCGTTATATCGTCGAGAGCAGCCTGGCCATCTGTTACGGCCAGTTGGGCAAGGGCCCGCTGGTGGACAACCACAAGGCGACGGCGGAAATGTTCGCCGTCGTATCCCAGCCACTGTGAAATCCCTCATGCAACAAGGAACCCGGCAATGAGCCGCGTCACTGAAATCCGCTATATTGGTTATGGCGTCACCGATATCGAGGCCGAACGCCGCTATTATGGCGAAGTCTTCGGGCTTGATCCCGTTCCCTCCGACGATGGTCTTGCCTGGTTCAAGGCGCCCGGCCATGGCGAGCATCATGTCGTGCGGTTGCGGCCGGCGGACGAAAACCGGGTCGATGTCATCGCCCTCGCCGCGGAGAGTCGTGCCGATGTCGATGCCCTGTGCGGCAAGGTGGCGGCGGCGGGCGCGAAGATCGTGCATGAACCGCGCGACCTGACGACGCCGGGCGGCGGCTATGGCTTTCGCTTCTTCTCGCCCGACGGCCTTCAGTTCGAGATTTCGAGCGATGTCGAAACCGGGCCGAAGCGCGAACTGACACGCTGGGAAGGGTTGCCGGTCAAGATCAGCCATATCGTGCTGCATTCGCCGGACCATCCGGCGCTGGTCAAATTCTTCACCGACGTGCTGGGCTTCAAAATATCCGACTGGCTGGGCGATTTCATGTGTTTCCTGCGCTGCAATTCGGCGCACCACCGCATCGCCATTCTTCCGGGGCCGTCGTGCCTAAACCATGTGGCCTATGACATGCTTTCGGTCGACGACATGATGCGCGGCGTGCATCGGTTGAAGCTGAAGAATGTTGACATCGGCTGGGGTCCGGGGCGGCACACGGCCGGCAACAACACGTTCAGCTATTTCGTGACGCCGAACGGTTTTGTCACGGAATATACGTCGGAGCTGGAAGAGGTGGATTTCGAGACGCGGGAGCCGACCGTCTACACGCCCGCGCCGATGGTCATGGACCAATGGGGGATCGGCACCGGCGGGCCGCAGACCCTGCCGCATCCTACGCCCAATCCAGGGCTGTTCGTGGCGGTGGAGGCCTGATCGCATGGCTCTGTTCGAATATTTCCCCAACTATATCTGGAACCTGTCGGTCGCCATCGCGATGGAGAGCGGCGGCCAGATCGGCGAGATCGTGGACATGTGCCAGCCGATCCGGGACGCGGCCGCGAGCGGCGCGGATGCGGGCACGCCGCAATTCATGGCGCAATGGGCGGCGATGGGCGACAAGCTGATTGACCTCGCCGCCGAGGATGAGGCGAAGGGACGGGCCTTTTCGGCTTCGGCCAAGCTGGAACGCGCCGCGCTCTACCTCCTGAATGCGGAGCGAATGCAGGGCCATGGCCATCCGGGACGCCAGGCCACCTATGCCAAGGCGCGGGAGACCTTCGACCGTTCCACCGCACTCGGCAAGATCAATCGGGAGCGTGTCGAAGTACCGCTGGCAAAGGGAACCATGCCCGCGCTCTACACCCGCGCGCCGGGGGATGGGCCGCATCCGGTGGTCGTCTATTGCAACGGCCTCGATAGCTGCAAGGAACTGCTTTACTGGTCGCGCCTGCCCGAGGCTCTCGCCCGGCGCGGGGTTTCGACGCTCTGCGTCGACCAGCCGGGCAGCGGCGAGGCGCTTCGCCTGCAGAATCTTCCCGTCGATCCGCACAGCGAAAGCTGGGCGAGCAAGGCGGTGGACTGGCTGGAGCAGCAGCCCGACGTCGATCCCAGGCGCATCGGCATGACCGGCATTTCGCTGGGCGGCCATTTCGCGCCCCGCGCGGTCGCCTATGAGCCCCGCTTCGCCTCCGGCGCGGTCTGGGGCGCCAACCACAACTGGCGCGAGGTGCAGGACAAGCGGATGAAGCGCGAGGGCGAGAATCCGGTGCCGCATTACTGGGCGCATGTCATGTGGGCCTTTGGCGCGGGCGATATGGACGAATTTCTGGAAAAGTCGCAGGGCATGAACCTCAACGGCCATATGGACCGCATCAAGGTGCCCTTCCTCGTCACCCATGGCGCGCAGGACCGGCAGATCAGCGCCAGCTATGCCGACGATCTCTATGGGCAGCTCGTGAACTCCCCCCGGCGCGAGAAGGTGATCTTCACCGCGCGCGAGGGCGGGGTGGAGCATGTCGGCGCGGACAATATGAGCTATGGCCGTGATTGCATTGCCGACTGGTTTGCCGAAACGCTGGGAGGACATACGGCATGACGCGCCGCTTCGTCGATCTGTCGATCACATTGTGCAATGAGGTGGTGAGCGATCCGCCGTTCCTGCGGCCGGAGATCACCTATCAGAAGCATGGCGAAACCATGCAGGAGCTTGGCTTTTTCTTTCCGGGCGTGACGGCGGAGCAAACGCCGGGGGGCGAGGGTTTTGCGGCGGTGGAATCAGTCAAGCTGACCACCCATAACGGCACCCATCTTGATGCGCCCTGGCATTTCCATCCGACGCAGGATGGCGGCAAACCGGCCCTGACCATCGACGAGGTGCCGCTGGAATGGTGTTTCCAGCCAGGGGTCAAGCTGGACTTTCGTCATTTTCCCGACGGTTATGTGGTCACGGCGGCGGATGTGGAGGCGGAGCTCAAGCGCATCGGACATGAGCTGAAGCCGCTGGAAATCGTGATGATCAACACGGCTGCGGGCAAGGCGCTGGGCGATCCGGACTATGTCAGCCGGGGCTGCGGCATGGGCTATGAGGCCACCATCTACCTGACCAGCCGGGGCGTGCGGGTGACAGGGACCGACGCATGGTCGTGGGACGCGCCCTTCGTCCACACGGCGGAAAAGGTGAAGGAAACCGGCGATACCTCGCTGATCTGGGAAGGGCACAAGGCGGGCCGCGACATCGGCTATTGCCACCTTGAAAAGCTGCACAATCTGGAGGTGTTGCCGCCCGATGGCTTCACCGTCAGCTGCTTCCCGCACAAGATCAAGGGCGCCTCGGCCGGCTGGACCCGCGCCGTCGCCATTTTCGAGGAGTGAAGGCCATGGCCGAGTATCTGCGCAACGTCTGGTACATGGCCGGATGGAGCGAGGAACTTGGTCCCGGCCAGGTGATCAGCCGCCGCATTCGTGACCGCCGGATTGCCCTGTTCCGGACGGATGCGGGCGCCGTCAGCGCGGTGGCGGACCGGTGTCCCCATCGTTTTGCGCCATTGAGCCTGGGAGAGGTGCACGGCGACGCGCTGGTTTGCCCTTATCACGGCCTGACCTTCAATGGATCGGGCGGCTGCGTCCGCAACCCCTTTTCGGAGAATATTCCGGCTGCCGCCCGCATCGACGCGTGGCTGTGCGCCGAACGTCATGGCGCGATCTGGCTATGGGGTGGCGAGCCGCAATCCGCCGATCCCGCGATGATACCGGACCTTGGCCTGGTCGAGGACAGCGACACCGTGCGCGTCGTGCGCGGCTATACGCTGCTGGAGGCGCCCTATGAGTTCGGCACCGACAATCTGATGGACCTTTCGCATATCGAGTTCGTGCACAAGGGGTCCTTTGCCGGGGGTGGCGTCATATTTGCCGGCCGTCACGAGGTGGTCGACGAAGGCGACACACTGCGATCCAACTGGTGGATGCCCGGCGTGCCCGCCCCGAGCCACACGATGGGCATCTATCCCCCCGACATGATTACCGACCACTGGCTGGAGATGCGGTGGAACGCGCCCGCGACAATGCTGCTGGAGATCGGTTCCTGTCCGTCGGGCGGACTGCGCGAGACGGGGGTGGTTGCGTATCAGGCGCACGTGCTGACGCCTGCGAGCGCGACGACGGCGCATTATTTCTGGGCCTCCGCGCGCACGCATGATCTGGACTCGCCGGAGACGGACGCGTTTCTCAAGGCGCTTTTCGCCCAGGCATTTGACGAGGAGGACAAGCCGATCATCAAGGCCGCCTACGAGAATCTGGAGGGTGAGGATTTCTGGACGGCAAAGCCGCTTTCGCTGGGCATAGACTCCGGCGGGACGCGGGCGCGCCGGAAGCTGCAAATGATGATCAAGGGGGAACAGTCCGCATGAGGGTTGCAACGCGGGCCAACGGTCAGGCGGATGGCGAACTTGTGGTGATATCGGCCGGTGGCGATCGCCTGCTGCCGGTTGGTGGGCGCTTTGCGAGCCTCATTGCGGCGATGGAGCATTGGGGGGAGGCCGAACGGGCGATGCGGGGGCTGGCGGCCCGGCTGGAAGCGGGGGAGGGAGAGGCGCTGGATCCCGCAGCGCTGCTGGCTCCCCTGCCGCGTTCCTGGCAATGGCTCGATGGATCGGCATTTCCGCAGCATGGCGAGCTTATGCAGCGCGCCTTCAACCTGCCGCCGATCGAGACTGACCGGCCGCTGATGTATCAGGGCCTGTCCGACCGTTTCCTGCCGGGCCACGCCGATGTGCCCTTGCCCAGCGAGGCGGATGGCATCGATTTCGAGGGCGAGTTCGGCGTCATCACCGATGCGGTGCCGATGGGCATCACCGCGCAGGAGGCGATGAAGCATATAAGGCTCGTCATCCTCATCAATGACTGGTCGCTACGGGCCATCGCGCCTGTCGAGATGAAGACCGGCTTTGGCTGGGTACAGGCCAAGCCGGCCTGTTCCGCCGCTCCCTTTGCCGTCACGCCGGATGAACTGGGCGACGCGTGGAAGGACGGGAGGGTGCACCTGCCGCTGGAGGTCCATGTCAACGGCCAGTGGTTCGGCAATCCCGACGGGGGCGAGATGGCCTTTGGTTTCCATGAACTTGTTGCCCATGCCGCGCGGACCCGAGATCTCGTCGCGGGGACCATCATTGGTTCGGGGACCGTGTCCAATGCCAGTTATGACAGGGTTGGTTCGGCCTGCATTTCCGAACGCCGCGCCATTGAAATGATCGCTTCTGGCGCCCCTGCGACGTCTTTCCTGCGGTTCGGCGATCGCGTGCAGATGCAGGCGGCCGGCGACCATTTCGGGGCGGTCGACCAGAAGGTGGTGCGCGCCCTGGCGGCGGATCAGCGCGGCTGAACGGAGGCTGTCGGGGGCGGGATGACGATCCGCCGGGCTACGGCTTCGGCACCGGAAGGAAAGTGGCTCCCCGAGTAGGATTCGAACCTACGGCCATTCGATTAACAGTCGAATGCTCTACCGCTGAGCTATCGGGGAGCAACCCGACTTTCGCCGGGCAGGCCGCGCATATGCAGCGGCTTTCGTGAAATGGCAAGGGTGGCAAAAGCCGTCCGCCCGAAAAAATGGACCGGTGGCTTGATGTACCGTGAAGAGGGGCGGCCAGCCTGTCGGATCATGGTGGATTTTCCGGCTCGATCGCCGGTTGAAAAGTGGCTCCCCGAGTAGGATTCGAACCTACGGCCATTCGATTAACAGTCGAATGCTCTACCGCTGAGCTATCGGGGAGCAACCCGGCCTTCGCCGGGCAGGCCGCGCCTATAGCAGCGGCTTTCCCGCAATGGCAAGCGGCAAATGACGGAATTTTTACGCGATGAACTGTTCGGCCGCGATCCGGTCGTCCAGCGTATGTTCCGGGTCGAACAGCAGGGTCAGCGGCGTCGCGCGATCGATCTTCACCTCCACCTGCGCCACGTCGCGAACCTCGCGCTGATCGGCGACGGCGCTGACCGGCCGCTTCACCGGATCGAGCACGGTGAACTGGATCGCGGTATTTTCAGGCAGGATCGCGCCGCGCCAGCGCCGGGGGCGAAAGGGGCTGATCGGCGTCAGCGCCACCAGCGCCGATCCCAGCGGCAGGATGGGCCCATGGGCGGAAAGATTATAGGCCGTCGATCCGGCCGGCGTAGCAACCAGCACGCCGTCGCACACCAGTTCGGGCAGGACGGTGCGATCGTTGACCTTGACCTCCAGCTTGGCGGTCTGGCGCGTTTCGCGCAGCAGGGACACTTCGTTGATCGCGGGTATGGAAAAGCGCTCTCCATCCACCGTGTCGACGATCATGCGGAGGGGATTGACCTTGAACGGCTTCGCCGCCTCGATCCGCTGTTCCAGCCGTTCGAGCCGCCATTCGTTCATCAGGAAGCCGACCGTGCCGAGATTCATGCCGAAGACCGGCAGGATGTGCCGCCCCTCCAGCATGGAGTGCAGCGTCTGGAGCATGTAGCCGTCGCCGCCGAGCGCGATGATCATGTCCGCCTGCTCGACCGGGACGAAATCATAAGCGGCGCGCAACCTTTCCTCCGCCGCCTTGGCTGCTGGACTGGAGGAGGCGACCAGGGCGCGCCGGACCTCTTCGGTCATCCGCCGGTCACGCTCATATGTCTTCGCACCGCCGGCGCAGCACCAGCGCCGATGCGGAAATCATGCGCCGCCGGCTTCAGGCGAAGGGCGCGGTCTATCAGCGGCTCGACCGCCGGCAGTCCGCCCTGCCGGAAGGCCGATTTCAGGTCGACATGATCTTCATGGCCCAGGCACATGAAAATCTTGCCCTCGCAGGTCATGCGCATGCGATTGCAATCGGCGCAGAAATTATGAGTGAGCGGCGTGATCAGCCCCAGCCTTGCCTTCAGCCCCTCCACAGCATGGTAGCGGGCCGGACCGCCGGTGCGATGCGGTATCGGCGTCAGGGCATGATGCTGGCGGATCGAGTCGGCCACCTCCGTCAGGGGCAGATAATGATCGGTGCGGTCTTCCCCGGTTTCGCCAAGCGGCATCGTTTCGATCAGCGTCAGGTCGAAGCCCTGTTCGTCGCACCAATGCAGCATCGGGAGGATTTCATCCTCATTGAGGCCCTTGAGCGCGACCATGTTGATCTTGATCGCCAGCCCGGCCGCCCGCGCGGCTTCCAGTCCTTCGAACACGAGCCGGATGTCGCCATTGCGAGTGACATGGGCGAAGCGCGAAGGGTCGCGGCTGTCCAGGCTGACGTTGATCCGCCTGACGCCCGCTTGGGCCAGCGCCTCGGCATGCTGCGCGAGCCGCGTGCCGTTGGTGGTGAGCGTCAGTTCGTCCAGACCCTCGCCCACATGGCGGCCAATGCGGCGGACAAGGTCGACAATGTCCCGGCGCACCAGCGGTTCGCCGCCGGTCAGCCGAATCCTGCGAACGCCCCGCGAGATGAAGAGGTCGGCCAGCAGCCCGATCTCCTCCAGCGTCAGCACCTGGTCCTTGGGAAGGAAGGTCATCCGTTCCGACATGCAGTAGCGGCAGCGCAGGTCGCAGCGATCCGTCACCGAAATCCGCAAATAGCTGATCCGGCGGCCAAGTGCATCGGTCAGAGCCGCACGCGTAAGATCAGTCGTCTTCATATATGCAAGTTAGGCGATGGACCTGCCCCGTGCAAGCGTCACTGGTTGCGGGAGCGTAAACAGGTCGCTAACCGATAGAGCATAGGGAAGGGCTGGTGGATCGTCCCAAGGAGCAAGATGTGAGCGGCGAGACCGCACTGGACGGACAGCGCAGCCTCTACATTCTCTCGCCGGGCGACCGCGATGGACTGTCGCAGCTCGCGCAGTCGGCCGGCTGGCGCGTGATCGCAGCGCGGCGCGCCACCGATGCGGCGCAGCGTTTCCTGCACAGCGATGCCCGCATAGCGCTGACCGACATGCGTGGCGCGCGGGACGGCGACCTTCGCCTGATCGCGTCGCTGGTGCCGGCGGTGGACGCGGGCGGGGGTGCGCTGGTCGTGTTGGTGGACGCGCATGACCTTCCCGCCGTGCCGGCCATGCTGGAGGCGGGGGCGACGCATTATCTCGCGGCCCCCTTCACGCCTGCCGAACTGGGCGCGACGCTGGCTTCGGCGCAGCGCCTGGTCGACCGGCTCGTCGGCGGCACCACCCATAGCCGGCGGGCGCAACGCATCCGGCGCGGCGACGCCCTGTTCTGGGAGCGGGATGGGAACCGGATCCGCCTCAGCGACAATCTCGCCCGCCATCTTGGCGTCGAGGGGCAGAGCGTCGATCCGGCGGGCTTTATCCGGTGCCTGCCCCGGTCGGAACGCCGGTCCGTGATCGCGGCGCTGCGCGGCATGATGCGGTCGGGTCGTCCGGAGGCGTTCGCCCACGCGGCGCCGGGCCGGCCGGGTGACAGGCTGGTTCATCATCTTCGGTTGATCGACGGTGTCGTTGCGGCGGACGTGGAATGGCTTTCCGATGCGCATGGCCATGAGGCGACCGGCCGTGACGACCTGACCGGCCTGCGTTCGCGCCAGGCGGCGCTCGACTGGCTGGAGCGGCGGCAGGGACTGGCGACGACGGTGCTGCTGTTGTCGATCAGCCAGTTCGACCGGATGAACGCCGCCTATGGCCAGGTCGTGGGCGATGCCTTGCTGGGACGAATCGCCCGCCGCATAGAGCGGATGACCATCGATATGGCGGCCGGCACCATGGTCGCGCGCATCGCCGGGACGGAATTCCTGATCGGCCTGACCGGAGAGGCGGCTACCGCGGACAAGGCGACCTTCCTGGCCCGCCAACTGATTGGCGCCATCGGCCGGCCGTTCAGCGCGGGGGACCATCTGATCCGTCTGACGGCGCGCTGCGGTATTGCCCAGTCGCGCCCCGACGATGACGCCACCCGGCTGATCCGTCGCGCCGGAACTGCCCTGGCCGATGCCAGGGTCGGGGGTGGGGAGGGCATCCGCATCTTCTCTTCGGAAAAGCGCAGCCGCCAGGTGGATGCCGACCAGTTGGAAACCGACTTGCGCCTTGCCCTTCATCGCGGGGAGATCGGCATATTGTTCCAGCCGCAATATCCCGTCGATGGCGAGCATATGATCGGGGTAGAGGCGCTGGCGCGCTGGAACCACCCGCAATATGGCGCGCTGGGCGCGGGGATGCTGTTCGCCACGGCGGAGCGTTCCGACTATATGCTGCCGCTTTCGGCGCATATCCAGGCCGAAGCGCTGCGCCAGGCCGCCGCCTGGCCGCACGCCCTGTCCCACCTTCGCCTGTCGATCAACGTCACGGCGGAGGACATCGCCCAGCCCGGCTTCATGCCGCAATTCCTGAACCTGGTCGACATGAGCGGTTTTCCCCGGTCGCGCCTGACGGTGGAGATCACCGAAAGCGGCCTGATCGAGGATGTCGAAAATGCCACGGCGCTGCTGACGGCGTTGCGCGCAGAAGGGCTGGCGGTGGCGGTGGACGATTTCGGCACCGGCTATTCCAGCCTCGCCTATCTCAAGAGCCTGCCGCTTGATTATCTGAAGATCGACAGCGGCCTGGCGCAGGACATCGCCGGGACGTCCCGCGACAGGATCGTCGTTCGCGGCGTCATCCATATGGCGAAGTCGCTGGGTCTGCGGGTGATCGCCGAGGGGGTGGAAACCGAGCAGCAGCTTGATCTCCTTACGCGCGAAGGCTGCGATTATTATCAGGGTTTCCTGCGTTCGGCGGGGGTGTCCTCCGCCGATCTGGTGGCGCTGGCGCTCAAACCGTAAGGGGCGTGCCACGGTTGCAGGCTAAAGGCTCAGTCCTATCCGTGCGATCAGGCTTGCGCCCGCATGTCGGCTGGCTGGGCCTGCGATGCTGCTGTCGGCATAGCGTAGCCCGGCGAACCAGCGATCCTTCATATAATCGACGCCCACGCCATAATCCCAATAGGTGCCATCGGGGCGCAGCCGCATGGCACGGGCCGGGTCTTGCACATCGCCCGAAGACCGGCCGATCCGCGCCGAGATGGTCAAGGGTGTGCCGGGCAACCCCATGGTCGCCGACGCGGACAGATAGAGATTGTCGCCGCCTATGGACGACTGCCGCGGGGCATAGCTACCGTTGAAATCGATGCTGGCCGGACCGATCAGCAAAGCCGCGCCTGCGCCGATTTCGCCATAAGCCTGGTCGGCACTTCCGGGGAAAAGATGATAGCGACCTTCGGCGGACAGCCGCCATCCGCCGATCTGCCGCGCATAGGTGGCACCCAGGTCGACGACAGCGTCGGCTCCGCCATGCCGATCGCTGCCCCATAGCGAGACGGCCGCGCCATCGAGGCTGAGCCCTTGCGCCACGGGTACCGAGAGGGTGCCGCGCAGCACCAGGTTGCCGTCGCTCCAGCTCAGTCCCCGGCGCCGTTCCTCGCTGGCGGCCTCCATCGTGCCAGATACGCCATCGGCATATTGCGCGAAGGCGGGGCTGGCGCCGGCAGAGGCCAGAAAGGCGCAGGCCAGCGCAGCCTTCCTTTTAATTGGAGGCAAGATTGCGAACGGCATCAAGCTCGGCCAGTAGCGGTGCGTGGTCCGCCTGCGCAACCGCGACCAGGTGCGCGCGGATCTCGCCTTCATGGCGCGCCAGATTGCGCTCGCCCGATTGGCGGCCGGGCGTGCAGGCGCCATGCTCGCTGCCCGTAAACTGCTTGTCGCTGGAAACCGTGCGGCTGAGCGCAGGTCCATGGCTGAGCGCCCGGTCGACCAGGATGGTGGCGGTCCATTGGCACCGCTGCGCGTCCGCGCGGTTCGGGGTTCGGGCGCCTATGGTCCTCGTGCGGAATTCGGCGCGGGCGCTGTAGGTCGCATCGACCGGCTTTCCGCCATGGTCGATCTGCACGCTGTGCGTGGCCGCTGCCGCGGCCAGGGCAATAAGGGTCAAACTCATGTCTATCTCCTGCTCGACGCCGGACTTTGCTGTCCGGTCGTCAGAGCGGGATCTAGGTTGCGACTGTTGCTGGCTGTTGTCTGGCGGATGACAAAGGGGTGCTGGCTGAATGTCGATACAGCCTGAGCGGGTTTCGATCTGATTGAATCAGATTGCCGCTCTGGTTTCCTTGTTTGCCGCGATTTCTTAACCAGCGATCGGTTCCGATCGCTTGGAAATCGCTCTAGTTCGCCGCCTTCGCCAACCCCTTGGAAAGCTGCAACGCGCCGTTGAGGCGGGCGGCCGGATCGGCCCAGGCTCGGTTCACGACCACCTTGCTGTCGGGCCGCAGCCGGGCCACGCCGTTCAGCCGCTGGATATAGGCGACTAGCCCCTCCGGCCTGGGGAAGCGGTCCTCGAAGAAACTGACCAGCGCGCCCTTTGGCCCGACATCGATTTTCGCGACGTTGGCGGTGACGCAATTCTGCTTGATCTCGATGATCTTGAACAGATTCTGCGTCGGCGCGGGCAGCTTGCCGAAACGGTCGATCAGTTCGGCGGCGAAGGCCTCCAGCCCCTGCCGGTCCTCGACTTCGTTGAGGCGGCGGTAGAGCCCCATGCGCAGGTCGAGGTCGGGCACATAATCCTCCGGAATGAGGATGGGCGCATCGACGGTGATCTGCGGCGAGAAGCTCTCGCGCGCCTTGTCCAGCCCCGCGCCGCCGGCCTTCGCCTCCAGGATCGCGTCCTCCAGCATCGACTGGTACAGTTCGAACCCCACCTCCTTGATGTGGCCGGACTGCTCGTCGCCGACCAGATTGCCCGCGCCGCGTATGTCGAGATCGTGGGACGCGAGCTGGAAGCCGGCGCCCAGCGTGTCGAGGTCTGACAGGACCTTCAGCCGCTTTTCCGCCGTTTCGGTGATCACCCGGTTGGCAGGCGTGGTGAAATAGGCATAGGCGCGGGTCTTTGCGCGTCCGACGCGTCCGCGAAGCTGGTAGAGCTGTGCCAGGCCGAAGCGGTCGGCGCGATGGATGATGAGCGTGTTGGCGGAGGGGATGTCGAGCCCGCTCTCGACGATGGTGGTCGAGAGCAGAACGTCATAGCGCTTGTCGTAGAAGGCCGACATGCGTTCCTCCACCTCCGTCGCGCTCATCTGTCCATGGGCGACGACCGGCCGCACCTCCGGCACTTCGGTGCGGAGAAATTCCTCGATCTCCGTCAGGTCGGAAATGCGCGGCACGACGAAGAAGCTCTGGCCGCCGCGATAATGTTCGCGCAGCAGCGCCTCGCGTACCACCACGCCGTCCCAGGGCATGATGTAGGTCCGCACCGCCAGGCGATCCACCGGCGGCGTCTGGATGACCGACAGTTCCCGGAGGCCAGACATCGCCATCTGCAGGGTGCGCGGTATGGGCGTCGCGGTCAGCGTCAGCACGTGGACGTCGGTCTTGAGCGACTTGAGCCGTTCCTTGTGGGTCACGCCGAACCGCTGTTCCTCGTCCACGATGACAAGGCCCAGCCGCTTGAATTCCAGCCCCTTGGCCAGCAGCGCGTGGGTGCCAACGACGATGTCGACGGTGCCGTCCGCCAGGCCGGCCTTCACCGCCTTCGCCTCCTTGTCCGGGACCAGCCGGGAGAGGCGGCCGATCTTCACCGGAAAGCCCCGGAAACGTTCCTCGAAATTCATGTGATGCTGGCGGGCGAGCAGGGTGGTCGGGCAGATCACCACAACCTGCATCCCCGCCATCGCCGCGACGAAGGCGGCCCGCAGCGCGACCTCCGTCTTGCCGAATCCGACATCGCCGCAGACCAGCCGGTCCATCGGCCTGCCCGCGCCCAGATCCTCGATCACATCGCTGATCGCCCGATCCTGATCGTCGGTTTCCTGATAGGGGAAGCGATCGACAAAGGCGGGATAGCCGGCGCTGTCGGGTTCCGCCACGGTCGCGGGCCGCAGGGCGCGCTCCGCCGCGGTCTTGAGCAATTCCCCGGCGATCTCGCGGATGCGTTCCTTCATCCGCGCCTTGCGCCGCTGCCAGGCCTCTCCGCCCAGCCTGTCGAGGCTGACGCCTTCGCTTTCGGAGCCGTAGCGGGAGAGAACCTCCAGATTCTCGACCGGCACATAGAGCTTGTCGCCGCCGGCATATTCCAGCGCGACGCAATCATGCGCCGCCTTGGCGACGGGAATCTGGGTCAGCCCCTCATAGCGGCCGATGCCATGGTCCATATGCACGACCAGGTCGCCCGGCGAGAGCGTCGCCAGTTCGGCCAGGAAGGCGTCCGCGCTCTTCTTCCGCCGGGCCCGCCGCACCAGCCGGTCGCCCAGCATGTCCTGCTCGGTCAGCACCGCGACATCCGGGGCGGTGAAGCCATGGTCGAGCGGCAGGACGGTGAGCACCGTGCTGCCCCCGGCGGCGAGGCCCAGAGACTCCTGCCAACTGTCCGCCGCGGCGATCCGTTTCAGCCCATGGTCGGCCAGCAGCCCGGAAAGCCGTTCCCGCGCGCCGCCCGAATAGCTGGCGATCACCACCTTCTTCTTCGCCCGCTGAAGCGAGGCGATATGCTTGCCCACCGCCTCATAGACGTTGGCGTTCTGCGCCCTCTCCGGTGCGAAGTCGCGCGGGCCGTCCACGGCGAAGTCGATGACGGAAGCGCTTTCCGGTTCATGGAAGGGCGTGGTGGCGTGCATCGGCCAGTCGTGCGCGAGGGCGGCCCATTCCTCCGCCTCCAGATAAAGTGCCTTGGGCTCCAGCGGCCGATAGGCCCCCGGATCGGAGGATTTCGCCGCCGCACGATTGGCATGATAGTCCCTGATCGCCTCGAACCGCGCCTCTGCCGCGCCGGCGACGCCGTGGTCCAGCAGGATAAGGCTGTCGTCGCCCAGATGATCGGTCAGGGGCACCAGCCGTTCCTCGAACAGCGGCAGCCAATGCTCCATGCCCTGCAGTCGCCGTCCGTCGCTCACCGCCTGGTAGAGCGGGTCGCCGGTGGCCGTGGCGCCGAAAATCTCGCGATAGCGGCCGCGGAAGCGCTTGATCGTTTCCTCGTCCAGCAACGCCTCCGACGCGGGCAGCAGGGTGAAGCCCTCGACACTCCCGCTCGTCCGCTGATCGGCGGGATCGAAGCGGCGGACCGTTTCTATCTCGTCCCCGAAGAAATCAAGCCGGAGCGGCTGTTCCTCGCCGCCCGGAAACAGGTCGACAATGCCGCCGCGAATGGCGAATTCGCCGCGATCGTGCACGGTGTCGGTGCGCACATAGCCGTTCGCCTGCAACATTTCGGCCAGCCGCGAGATCGCGATCCGCTCCTTGGGCGCAAGCTTCGCCACCAATTGCCGCACGCGGAACGGGGTGAGGGTGCGCTGGGTGAGGGCGTTGAGCGTGGTCAGGACGAGTTGCGGCCCCCTGGGCCTGGCCTGCAAGGCATGAAGCCCCGCCAGCCGCGCCGACGCTGTCCGCAGCGAAGGACTGGCCCGGTCATAGGGCAGGCAGTCCCAGGCCGGAATCTCGACAATCTCGATCTCCGGCGCGAAATAATGCGCCGTGTCCGCCACCGCCCGCATGAGTTGCTCGTCAGGCGCGACGAACAGGGCGCGGGAAGGCGCCGCCCGCGCAATGTCGGCCAGCAACCAGGGCTGGAAACCGGCAGGCACGCCCGAAAGGGTGATGGGTGAGGATGCTTTGAGGATTTTGAGAAGGTCGGTCATTCGCTACTCAGTAGCCCGCCCGGAGACGGGAGGGGTCAGGGGAGGGCAGGTCAGGTCAGGTCAGGTCAGGTCAGGTCAGGTCGGGACGGAGGGGGTTACTTCCTGCCGATCTCCACGAAATCCATCTTCACGAACCTGTCCCACATCGGCCCGCGCCACTCTTCCGGCAGCGGCAGCGTCCCCAGGGCCCAGGCCATGATGTCGGCATCCTGTTCCTCGATAAACCGCTCGAACCAGTCGAGTTCCGCTTCGCCCCATTCGCCATGGTAGCGGTCGAAGAACCCGCCCACCGCCAGGTCCGCTTCCTTGATGCCACGATGCCAGGCCCGGAATTGCAGGCGGCGGATGCGGGGGTCTTCGTTCACAATTTGTTCCTTGCGCGGACATGACAAATTCGCCGATCGGATGTTTGAACCACCATCCCGGCTGGAGTTTTTCTGTTTGCGCATTTTCCGGGCTGCCAGACGTACCGTCCGGCTCGAAAATGCTCTAGACCGCCTCAGATAGCCATGCGACCCGATATCCTCAACCCACTCTTCACCGAAATCGAAGCCCTGAAGGGCGTCGGCCCCGCGCTCGCCCGACCGCTGGAGCGGCTGGGGCTGGCTCGCGCCGTGGACGTGGCCTTCCACCTGCCGGTCAGCTTCATCGACCGCCGCATGGTGGATGAACTGATCCTCTCCGACTCCGGCCGGGTCATCGGCATTGAACTGACGCCGACCGATTACCGAGCCTCCGGCAGCGCCCGCGCCCCATTCCGCGTGATCGCGCAGGACAGGCACGGCAACAGCGTCGCGCTGGTCTATTTCGGCCGCAACAGCGCATGGCCGCGCAAGCTGCTGCCGCTCAACGAACCCAAATTCGTCTCCGGCAAGCTGGAGGCCTATGGCGACAATCTTCAGATCGTCCATCCCGACCATGTCCTCCCGCCGGAGGAAGCCGATACCATCCCGGCGCGCGAGCCGGTCTACGGCCTCTCCGAAGGCCTCAGCAACAACCGCCTGCGCGACCTGGTGGCGCAGGCGCTGACCCGCGCGCCTGACCTCCCCGAATGGATCGAACCCAGCCTCCTTGCGCAAAGGGGCTGGCCCACATGGCGCGAAGCGCTCACCCGCATCCACGCCGACCCCAGCGACGCCATGGCCCGCGAGCGCCTTGCCTATGACGAGATCTTCGCCGGCCAGCTTGCGTTGATGCTGGTCCGCCAGTCCTCCCGCAAGCGCAGGGGCGTGCCGATCGCCGGCGACGGCCGACTGCGCGCCATGCTGCAACTGCCCTTCGCGCCGACGGGCGCGCAGCGCCGCGCCTTCGGAGAAATCGAGGGGGACATGGCCCAGCCTGTCCCCATGCTCCGCCTGCTGCAGGGCGACGTAGGATCCGGCAAGACGCTGGTGGCGCTGATGGCCCTGCTCAACACGGTGGAGGCGGGAGCCCAGGGCGCGCTCCTCGCTCCCACCGAAATCCTGGCCCGCCAGCATTATGAAACGCTGCGCAGGATGGCGTCGGGCCTGCCGGTGAACATCGCCATCCTCACCGGGCGGGAAAAGGGCAAGGCGCGCGAATCCACCCTCATGGGGCTGGCCGACGGCAGCATCGACATTCTGGTCGGCACGCATGCCATTTTCCAGGATGCGGTGCGTTACAGGAACCTCGCCCTGGCAGTGATCGACGAGCAGCATCGCTTCGGCGTTGCGCAGCGCATGATGCTGGCGGCCAAGGCGGAGCGCACGCCGCATCTGCTGGTGATGACCGCCACGCCGATCCCGCGCACCCTGACGCTCACTTATTATGGCGAGATGGACGTGTCGCGCCTGGACGAGATGCCGCCGGGCCGGCAACCGATCCAGACCGTCGTCATGTCCTCCGGACGTCTCGACGAAGTGGTCGAGGCGCTGGCCCGCCATGTGGAGGGCGGGGGACAGGCTTATTGGGTCTGCCCGCTGGTCGAGGAAAGCGAGAATAGCGACCTTGCCGCCGCAGAGGCGCGGGCGGAAACGCTGCGGATGCGCTTTGGCGAACGCGTCGCCATCGTGCATGGCCGGATGAAGGGGCCGGAAAAGGACGCCGCGATGGAGTCCTTCGCTTCGGCCCGCACGAAAATCCTGGTGGCGACCACCGTGATCGAGGTCGGCGTCGATGTTCCCAACAGCAACCTCATCATCATCGAAGGGGCAGACCGCTTCGGCCTTGCCCAGCTTCACCAGCTCCGCGGGCGCGTCGGGCGGGGGCAGAATCAATCGGTGTGCATTCTCCTGCGCGGCAATGCGCTGAGTGAAACAGCGAGGGCGCGCCTTGCCCTGATGCGGGAAACCAATGATGGGTTCCGCATAGCCGAGGAAGACCTGCGCCTGCGGGGCGCGGGCGAAATATTGGGCACGCGCCAGTCGGGCGAGCAGCAGTTGAAGCTCGCTACGCCGGAGCATCTCTCCGCCCTGCTGGACCCGGCTCGGGACGACGCCCATTTGCTGATCGACAGGGATGGTGGCCTGAGCGAAGCACGCGGGCAGGCAGCCAGAACCTGCCTCTATCTTTTCGAACGCGACGCGGCGGTGGGCCTGCTTCGCAGCGGGTAGAGTCCCTGCTCCTGCCTTCAGGAACAGGTCCAGGAACAGGGCCAGGAACGGGACAGGACGGCGCGGCACATATTGTGAAAACAACGTCTTGCCGCAGGTGCGAAACCATCCCGCCGCCCTGTCGTTGCATCGCCATGCAATCCGACATCAGCCTGCACCATGTCACGTCGATGGCGGCGATCTCGATCGGCCTGTCGGTCGTCGTCGCCTTCCTGCTCCATTGGCTGGCCTATTGGCTGGCGACCCGCATCGTCCACCGGATGCGGATGGAACCGGTGATCCTGCCCGCCCTCTATCACCCCACGCGCTGGCTGATCGTCCTGATGACCTTGTCGGCGGGCGTCCAGCCGCTGACCTTCACCCCGACCGTGGAGGCGATCTGGTCCATCGGTTCCAGGATGCTGTTCATCCTGCTCATGGGATGGCTGATCTTTTCCCTGATGCGGGCGGGGCGCATCATCCTGGAGCGCCGCAGCGACATCAGCGTGGCGGACAATCTCAAGGCGCGGCGGCAGCATACCCGAATCCGTATCCTCTACCGCGTGACGCAGTTCATCGTCGGCTTCCTGATCCTCTCGCTGATGCTGATCGCCATTCCCGGCGTACGGAGCATCGGCGTTACGCTGATGGCATCGGCGGGGCTGGCGGGGCTGGCCGTCGGCGCCGCCGCGCAGCCCGCGCTCAAGAATCTGATCGCGGGCATACAGATGGCCTTTTCCGAACCGATCCGGCTGGATGATGTCGTCATCGTCGAGGGTGAATGGGGCCGGATCGAGGATATCAAGCTGACCTATGTCGTCGTCCGCATCTGGGACGACCGGCGGATGATTGTGCCGGTATCCTATTTCCTCGAAAAGCCCTTCCAGAACTGGACGACGAAAACCTCCGACCTGCTCGGCACCGTCTTCCTTTATGTCGATCCTGCCGCGGACATAGAGGCGATACGGGCGCGATTCATCGAGGCGGTCCAGGCCAACAGCCGCTGGGACGGCCGCGTCGCCATCATGCAGGTGACCGACCAGCGCGCCGATGCGCTGGAACTGCGCGGCCTTCTGAGCGCCCGCAACGCCGGCATAGCCTTTGACCTGCGCTGCGAGGTGCGAGAGGCGATGATGCATTTCCTGCGTACGCAAATGCCGCAGGCGCTGGTGCGATCGCGTCAGCGGCTGGAGGCGGGGGATGATCTGGGTAAGGCGTTTACCAGGCCGTCTGGCGCGGCGGTATGAGGGCGAGCATGGCGTCATAGACCTCGGGCTCGATCCGCTGCAGGAACTCCACGCCGATCCGCCCTTCTTCCGACCAGCGCACTTCCGCGGCCTGGTTCTTCACCACGGGCAGCCATATCGTTACCCGCTCGCCAATGGTCAGGGGCGCCTCTGTCCGGCACATCAGGCCCAGGGCAGAGATGTTGATGATCCGCACACCATGGCTGCGGCCCTTTGCCGTGATATGGCTGACCATATCGACCAGATCTCGCTGCACGCGCCGCTGGCTGACCGCGGGACCCCGCTCGTTCAGATGGGAAAGGCTGGCGAACACTGAAGGCATGGAAACAGGATAGGTAGGGAAGATGGCCTCTTCCTTACCTATTGTGGTTAAGGCCGCCTAAAGCCTTTTTCGATTTCAGGGGGTTACCAGCCCGTGCCGTTTCGCGCCGAAGCTGACCTTGTCACCGGCCTTCAGCGACAGGGCGGGATCGCTCACCACCTCGCCATTGACGCGAATCGCGCCCTCGGCCAGCTTTCGCCGCACTTCCTTGTTGGAAGCGGCAAAACCCAGCGCGGTCGTCCCCTGCAGGATGTTCAGCCCGTCCGCACCCAGGCTGACGCTTGGCAGATTGGCGTCCGATGCGCCCTCTTCAAAGGTTCGCCGGGCTGTCTCCGCGGCCGCGGCGGCGGCTTCGGCACCGCGGCAAAGGGTCGTCGCCTCATTCGCCAGGATCTTCTTCGCCTCGTTGATTTCGGCTCCCTGCAGGGCGGCCAGCCGCTCCACTTCGTCCATCGGCAGATCGGTGAACAGGCGGAGCCGGCTGGCAACGTCGGCATCGGCCGTGTTGCGCCAGAACTGCCAGTAATCATAATGCGAAAGCTGGTCCTCATTGAGCCAGACGGCGCCGCCCACGGTCTTGCCCATCTTCGTGCCGTCGGCATTGGTCAGCAGCGGGGTGGTCAACCCGAACACATGCGTACCGTCCACCCGGCGTGCCAGTTCGACGCCGTTGACGATGTTGCCCCACTGATCCGACCCGCCCATCTGCAACCGGCAGGCCGAACGGCGCGACAGTTCCAGAAAATCATAGGCCTGGAGGATCATATAGTTGAACTCCAGGAAACTCAGCGATTGTTCCCGGTCCAGCCGCAGCTTCACCGAATCGAAGCTCAGCATCCGGTTGACCGAGAAATGCTGGCCGATGTCGCGCAGGAACGGGATATATTCCAGGCGGTCCAGCCAATCGGCATTGTCCGCCATGATCGCGTCGGTCGGCCCGTCGCCGAATGTCAGGAAGCGTTCGAACACGCTTTTGATGCTCCCGACATTCTGCGCGATCGTGTCTGTGGTCAGCAGTTTGCGGGCCTCGTCCTTGAAGCTGGGATCGCCGATCTTGCCGGTGCCCCCGCCCATCAGGACGATGGGCTTGTGCCCGGCCTTCTGCAATTGGCGGAGCATCATGATCGACACCAGGTGACCGACATGCAGCGAGGGCGCCGTGGGATCGAACCCGATATAGCCCGGCACGATCTGTCTGGCGGCCAGGGCGTCCAGGCCCTCCGCATCGGTCAGCTGGTGGATATAGCCGCGCGCTTCGAGCAGGCGGAGCAGATCGGACTGGTAGTTGCTCATGGCGCGGCCCTGTAGCATTGAGAGGAATAGTGTAAAAGAGGCAGGATCATCGATGCTCGCAATAGGCCTGATGTCGGGAACATCGCGCGACGGCATAGACGCCGCGTTGATAGATACCGATGGCGAGGGCGCCGGCAAGGGCGTCGCTTTCCACGCCATGTCCTATGGCGAGGGCTTCCGCCTTCGCCTTGCCGAAGCCTGTCAGCGCGCCATGACGATGGAGAGGCCGGGTTTCGAACCGCTCATCCACGCGGTCGAGGAGGAACTGACGGAGCTTCATGTCGAGGCGATATCGGACCTGCTGGCCCGCAGCGGCCATGTGACGCAGGACATTGCCGTCATCGGCTTCCATGGCCATACCGTGGCCCATCGTCCCGAATGGCGCTGGACCTGGCAGATCGGCGACGGCGCCGCCCTGGCGGGGGCATTCGGCATCCCTGTCGTCGCGGACCTGCGCAGCGCCGATGTCGCGGCAGGCGGGCAGGGCGCGCCGCTGCTCCCCGTATATCACCGTGCGCTGGCCCATGATCTGGCGAAGCCGCTCGCCGTGCTGAACCTGGGCGGGGTCGCCAACCTTACCGCCATTGCCTCCGACGGGGAGATTTTTGCCTTCGACACCGGCATGGCAAGCGGCCTCATCGACAATTGGATGCAGACCCATGGCGACCGCAGCTTCGACGAGGATGGCACGACCGCGGCCAGCGGCCAGGTCGACGAGGCGCGGCTGGCCCGCATGCTGTCCGACCCGTGGTTCGCCGTCGCTCCGCCCAAGAGCATAGACCGCGAGGCGTTCACCATCGACGCGGTGCGCGGGCTGTCGCTTGCGGATGGCGCGGCGACCCTGACGGCCTTTTCCGCCGCAGCCGTTGCGCGGGGGATGGAGCATCTCGTCGAACGGCCGACGCGCATCTATGCCGCTGGCGGAGGACGCCGCAATGCGACGCTGATGCGAATGCTGGGGGCCTATACCGGCGCGGATGTGCGGCCCGTGGACGAACTGGGATGGGACGGCGACGCGCTGGAGGCGCAGGGTTTCGCCTATATGGCCGTACGCCATATGAAGGGCCTGCCCATCAGCTTCCCCGGCACGACCGGCGCGCCGCAGCCGATGACGGGCGGCGTGCTCTTCGAACCGGCGTGAATTCTTCCGCCCAGGGCTGTTTTCCGTCGCCTCGGCAATAGCGGGCGAGCCGGCGGATCACCGCTTGCGGGTCAGTTCCCGCATGGCGTCGTCTATCCCCTCGATCGTCAGCGGATACATGCGCCCGTTCATGATCTCGCGGATCATCCGGGTCGACTGATTATAACCCCAGTGCGCCTCCTGCGCGGGGTTCAGCCAAACGGCCGCCGGATAGGTATGCAGCACGCGGCTCAGCCAGGTTGCGCCCGGTTCGTCGTTCATATGTTCGACCGAGCCGCCGGGATGGCTGATCTCATAGGGGCTCATCGCCGCGTCGCCGACGAAGATCACCTTATAGTCATGCCCATATTTGTGGAGGATATCCCAGGTCGGCGTGCGTTCGGAAAAGCGGCGGCGGTTGTCCTTCCACACGCCCTCATAAAGGCAGTTGTGGAAGTAGAAGAACTCCATGTTCCTGAATTCGCTCGTCGCCGCCGAGAACAGCTCCTCGCAAAGCATGATGAACGGGTCCATCGATCCGCCCACGTCCAGGAACAGTAGCAGTTTCACTGCATTGTGCCGCTCTGGCCGCATGCGGATGTCGAGCCAGCCTTGCCGCGCCGTTCCCCGGATCGTCTCGTCCAGGTCCAGTTCGTCGGCCGCGCCCTCCCGCGCGAAGCGGCGCAGCCGCCGCAGCGCAACCTTGATGTTGCGGGTGCCCAGTTCCCTTTGATTGTCCAGATTGGCGAATTCGCGTTTTTCCCAGACCTTGATGGCGCGCTTGTGCCGGCCCTCGCCACCGATCCGCACGCCCTCGGGATTATAGCCGCCATGGCCGAAGGGGGATGTGCCGCCGGTGCCGATCCATTTGTTGCCGCCCTGGTGACGCCCCTTCTGCTCCTCCAGCCGCTTCTTCAGCGTTTCCATGATCTCGTCCCAGCTTCCCAGGGACCTGATCTTCTCCATTTCCTGCGGACTTAGGAATTTTTCCGCCACCAGCCGCAGCCAGTCCTCCGGGATGTCCGCCTCCACCGCTTCGCTGTCCAGCACGCCTTTGAATACTCGGGCGAATACCTGGTCGAAGCGGTCTATCAGCCCCTCGTCCTTCACATAGGTGGCGCGCGCGAGATAATAGAAATCCTCCGGGCGCTGTCCGATCACGTCCCGGTCCAGCGCCTCCAGCAGCAGCAGATGTTCCTTGATGCTGGCGGGAATGCCGGCAGCGCGCAGCGCATCGAGAAAGTTGAGCATCATGATGGCGCCCTTGTCCGCCAGCTTGGCGGATCATGCAAGCAGCGGACGTTGTCGGAATGTTAAGTGTTGCATTGCATCGTTAACAGGGCAGTATCCATATTGGGTGGAATGGGGCGGTGACCATTGGAAAACGGAGATTTGTTGACCGACCTGGGGGAGCGATCGGGCGACATTGCGTTGCAATGCAGCGAAACGGCAGGCTTTCTGGGGGAGCTAACCCGCCGCATTCATGAGGACTCGGCGCATCTGGGCGAACTGCAATCAACGATGCAGGCGCTGGCCGTCAGCCAGAATGAAAGCGTGCTGGCTGCGCAGGAGCTGAGCCTGACGGCCCGTCGCGCAGGGCAGATCATCGCCCAGGGGCATGAGGCGATTGGCCGTTCCCTGGGCCAGATCACGGAGCTGATCGAGAATGTGACTGGCCTTGAAGGGCATTTGCGGCAATTTCTGAGCGTTATCGAGACCGTGGGCGATATTTCCGGGCAACTGGGCGCGATCGCGCGGCAGACCCGCCTGCTCGGCGTGAACGCAGCGATCGAGGCGGCCCGCGGAGGCGAGGCGACGCAGGGCTTTGCCGTGGTGGCGGACGAAATCCGTCGGCTGGCGGGGCAGGCGGGCGAGTCCGCCGCTTCCGTGGGGGACAAGCTGGGGCAGCTCGACCATGACGCCCGGCGACTGATCGGCGGGGTCGAGGCCAATATCCTGCGTGGCCGCGACGTCGGTTCGCATATCGATACTCTGCGCGTCAGCATGGCGGAAATCGCTTCGCTGGTGACGCAATTCGGGCAACGTTCCGACACGATCGCCACCTGCACGGATGAGGCGGATGGCGATGTGGCGGCCTTGCGGCAGGGGCTGGCCCGTTTCAGCCAGTCCGCGACGGAGAGCGCGACGCGCGTGGCGACGGCGCGCAGCCATCTGGAGAGCCTGGAGGGCATGGCGAACGCGATGCTCAACACGGCGGCGCATGGCGGGCACGTCACGCGCAACAGCCGCTATATCGGGTTCGCCGAAGAAGGGGCGGAGGAGGTGCAGGCGCTGATCGAACGGGCGCTGACGGAAGGCGCGCTGGATATGGCCGGCCTGTTCGATACCGCCTATCGGCCGGCTCCCGGTTCAGAACCGGCGCAATATGAAAATGGCTTCACCGCCTTTGCCGACCGCTTCGTGCAACCCGTCCTGGATCGTCGCACGGCGCAGGACAGCGCCATCGTCGGTTGTTGCCTGATCGACATGAATGGTTATCTGCCAACCCATATCAGCGCGCGCAGCCAGCCGCAGCGGCCCGGCGAGGCGCGATGGAACATGGAGCATGCGCGCAACCGGCAGATTTTCATGGACAGCCAGACGCGCCGCGCCCTGGATGGAGAAGGGGATTTTTTCCTGTTCACCTATCGCCAGGATCTGGGCGAGGGGCGTTACCGGGCGCTGCGCAGCGTCTTTGTGCCGCTGATGTTCGGCGGCCGGCGTTGGGGCCTTTATGAGGTCGGCTATCTGATCTGATCGGCTATCCTGCCGCTCCGCATTTCTGCCCGGCCGCCCGGAAGCCCGCCCTAATGCAGCTTTGCGTCCGCCGTCCGCACCGTCATCTGGCCGCTGGCGGTGTAGGCTGCGGTTGCCCCGGCCTGCGCGGTTTGCGGATCCTTTCCATCCAGTATCTGGGCAATCTGCCGCGCACTCGGCACCTTGTCGTAAATGCCGTAGAGATCGGTCTGGCCCACCGAGTGGATCGAAAGCTGATAGCCGCTGCCGGTCGTGGCGGGATCAAATGTCATTACCGTGCCCGAATCGTCCACCGGCACGATGATCGCGCCGTCGGCAATGCCGGCCTGTTGCAGGATGTCGTAGCTGCCATTGGCGGTTTCGGCCTTCCCGCGGACGCAAAGATCTGCCTGCCCTTCGCGGGGCAGGGAATTATCGACGGGTTGGGCAGATGTCTGATGGGTCAGCCGCGCTTCGGCCGCGTCGACGGCCGGGCACGCCGTCAGCCTCGCCGGTTTTGTGGCATGGATGGATGCGGGCGCATCGAAGCGGAGACGCGCCAGCATGCCGTCCAGGCCTGCGAGGACTTCCCTCCGCCGTTCGGTCGGTCCCGTGACGCGCAGCTTCACGATCCAGCGTCCGGCGTGCAGGAATGCCGCCGCCGTGGTGAGCGCACCGTCGGCGGCATCGTCATAGATGGCGCGAATGGCGGCATTGGCGCGCCCCGCAACGGCGACGCTGGAATAATCGGTGCGGTGCGTCCTTGCGCCAAAGCGCTCCATCACCGCCTTGTCCGTCATATAGGCGGCCAGCGACGCGTCGGCATAGCTGGGCAGATAGACATAGAGCGTCGCCTGGACCGCGCCGTCTTCGGACAGATATTGGGCGTAATTGTCGATCCCCTTGCCGCCGTTGGAAACCTCCCCGCTCTTGGAGAGGGACAGCCCGGCGACTGTCTGCGGCATGCTGATCCCCGCTGCATCGGCGCGCAGCGCGGTGGCAGTGGGTGTCCAGGCTTCCCTTTCCTCGGCCGCGCGCGCGAATGCGGGCGCTGACAGGGCCAGCACCGCCGATAAAAGGGACCACGCACGCTTGGGCATTGGCATCCTTCCTCCGATTCATGGCCGTCTTGGCGCGGCTTTGAACGTCGGGGGAAGTTGAGCCGAAATGCATCGGCGGCGCAAGCGGCCTTTCAGGTCACGGGCGGCATTTGTGCCGGATAATGGGGCAATTCCGGGTCCAGATGCGCCCAATCGGGCGCCGCATCGGTCCAGATCACCGCCTGCGGTCCCAGAAGCTCAGGATCGTCAAGCGCGCCAGCCCGAATGAAGGTGAGGTGGGGACGCGATTCGGCCAGGCTGAACAGCGGCGTGCCGCATTCGGGGCAGAAGCCGCGCCGCATGGCATTGCCGCTGTCCGCCACGCTGTGATGCCAGCGCACCTCGCCGGTCACCGTCAGCTTGTTGGAAGGGAAGCAGACATTCACCGTTCCCGATCCGGCGCCCAGATACTGGCAAAGCCGGCACCAGCACATGCGCGCCGCCATGGGTTCCGCATCGATGTCGATCCGTACCTGTCCGCACAGGCATCCAGCTTGATGAGCCATGGGTCGGGCCTTTCAGTTGAAGGGGGGCATCCTTACCGGCCCTGTCGCCGGGCCATGAAGGCAAGCCGTTCGAACATCATGATGTCCTGCTCATTCTTGAGCAGGGCGCCGTGGAGTGGCGGGATCGCCTTGGTGGGATCGCGGTCCTGCAATATGTCGAGCGGCATGTCCTCCGCCAGGATCAGCTTCAGCCAGTCGAGCAGTTCGCTGGTCGATGGCTTCTTCTTGAGACCGGGGACTTCCCTCAATTCGTAGAAGATTTCCATCGCGCGCTTGACCAGGACCTTCTGGATGCCGGGGAAATGGACGTCGATGATCGCCTGCATCGTCTCCCGGTCCGGGAATTTGATATAGTGGAAGAAGCAGCGGCGCAGGAAGGCATCGGGCAGTTCCTTCTCATTATTGGAGGTGATCACCACCACCGGCCGCTCCTTGGCAGCGACCGTTTCCCCCGTCTCGTAGACGTGGAAGGCCATGCGATCGAGTTCCTGCAGCAGGTCGTTGGGGAATTCGATGTCGGCCTTGTCGATCTCGTCGATCAGCAGGACCGGCAGGGTAGGGGAGGTGAATGCCTCCCACAGCTTACCCTTGCGGATATAATTGCCGATGTCGTGAACGCGCGGATCGCCGAGCTGGCCATCGCGCAACCGGGCGACGGCATCATATTCGTACAGCCCCTGATGCGCCTTGGTCGTCGACTTGACGTTCCATTCGATCAGCGGAGCGCCCAGGGCCCTGGCGATTTCCTGCGCCAGCACGGTCTTGCCGGTGCCCGGCTCGCCCTTCACCAACAGCGGACGGCGAAGCAGCACCGCGGCGTTGACGGCGACCTTCAGATCGTCGGTGGCGACATAATCCTGCGTGCCTTCAAACCGCATATTGCTGCTTCTCACCCTGCTTGTGCCGGGCCAACTATGGCAAAGCAGGGGTGGAGCGCAAAGCCTTTATCGGCCAGTCACGGCCTGATCCTTGCCGGCGCGTATTCCTGCGCGGGCCTG
The DNA here is from genome assembly GCF_040676415.1 of Sphingobium sp. LSP13-1-1.1. Classification (NCBI taxonomy): domain Bacteria; kingdom Pseudomonadati; phylum Pseudomonadota; class Alphaproteobacteria; order Sphingomonadales; family Sphingobiaceae; genus Sphingobium; species Sphingobium sp. LSP13-1-1.1. The sequence goes on from NZ_JBEGHU010000012.1 coordinate 342,501, forward strand.
AAGCACGTCCCACAGCCCGCGATGCTGGTTGAGCAACTGGCGTGTTCCGAACAGGATGGCACGGTCGACGGCGTCGTCGCCGCCGATTTCCCTGGCGACCTCCAGCGTCGCCGGCCGATCGGGAAGATCGCAGACATGGGGTTCGAGCCCGACGCGAATCGCCGCGATGTCCAGAACGTGCCGCACCGCCCGCCAGTCGAGCACCAGCGCGATCGCCGCGCCCATGGCGCAGCCCCGCCGGTCCGACTGGGCCAGCATGTCGAGGGCATGGCGCTGCTGGCTGACGACGGTTTCGCAATCGCTCTGTCCCGCCGTGCTGGGCGCGGGACCGACGGCGACAGTCACCTGGGTCAGATAGGCCCGTTCCCGTGCAAAGGCGTCGGCCGCCTGGATCAGCCAGTTGCGCGCCGCATTGTCTGCGGATCGGGTGGCGGCATGGTCGATCACGCCGGGATGACGGCCATGGAGCAGGCAGAGATAATAGGCTGCGTCGGCCAGGTCGGGCAGCGACATCGTGGCATTCGCGCCGAAACTCGCCCGCGCGCCGCTGGCATAGCCATGTCCGGCCGTGCCGTCGGCGGCGACCACGGCATCCAGGATCTGCGATACATCGCCAAATTGATAGCGCGGTGCTGCTTCGCTCATCATCTTCCCCTGCACACGCCGGCCAACCAGCGGAGCCACATTCCGCGACGGTAGAGAGTCGAGGTAAAAGAGGAGTTTACGCCAGTAAAAAAGGGCGACCCGAAGTCGCCCTTTTTCGATCATCCTGCCGCGCTGCGGCCTCGGCCTGCCGAAGCGCCTCTATTGGTCCAGGAAGCTGCGCATCTTGCGGCTGCGGCTCGGGTGCTTGAGCTTGCGCAGCGCCTTCGCCTCGATCTGGCGGATGCGTTCGCGGGTGACGCTGAACTGCTGTCCGACCTCTTCCAGCGTATGGTCGGTGTTCATGCCGATGCCAAAGCGCATGCGCAGCACGCGTTCCTCGCGCGGGGTCAGCGATGCCAGAACGCGCGTGACGGTTTCCTTGAGATTCGCCTGAATGGCGGCATCCACAGGGATGATCGCATTCTTGTCCTCGATGAAATCGCCCAGATGGCTGTCTTCCTCATCACCGATCGGCGTTTCCAGCGAGATCGGCTCCTTGGCGATCTTCATCACCTTGCGCACCTTCTCCAGCGGCATGGACAGCCGCTCGGCCATCTCCTCCGGAGTGGGTTCGCGGCCCTGTTCATGCAGGAACTGGCGGCTGGTCCGCACCAGCTTGTTGATCGTTTCGATCATGTGGACGGGGATGCGGATGGTTCGCGCCTGGTCCGCAATCGATCGGGTGATCGCCTGACGGATCCACCAGGTCGCATAGGTGCTGAACTTGTAGCCGCGCCGATATTCGAACTTGTCGACCGCTTTCATCAGGCCGATATTGCCTTCCTGAATAAGATCAAGGAATTGCAGGCCGCGGTTCGTATATTTCTTGGCGATGGAGATGACGAGGCGCAGGTTCGCCTCGACCATTTCCTTCTTGGCGATGCGCGCTTCGCGTTCGCCCTTCTGCACCATGTTGACGATGCGGCGGAATTCCGAAAGCGACATGCCCGTCGCCTGGGCGATCTCGCTCACCTCGACGCGGATGCGCTCCACGGCGCGACCCTCGGCGGCGGCGAAGGCGGCCCATTTCTTGTCCAGCCCCGACACCTTGTCGAGCCAGCCATCGTCCAGTTCATGGTTCACATAGCGGTCGAGGAAATCCTTGCGGCTTACCTTGTGCCGCTCGGCAAGGCGCAGCATCTGCCCGCCCAGCGCGGTCAGGCGCCGGTTATAGGCATAGAGCTGGTCGACCAGATATTCGATCTTCTGCTGGTGGAACTGGACGCTCTCGACCTCGGCGGTGAGCTGTTCGCGCAGATCCTGATAGTCGTCCTCCGCCTTCTGGCTGAGCGTTTCCCCGCTGGCCATGGCGGCCATGCGCGATTCCTGCGCCTTGGAAAAGGCGCGGAAAATCTCCGTGATGGTCGCGAATTTCTCCAGCGCCATCGGCTTGAGCGTCTCTTCCATCTGGGCGAGGGAGAGGGTGTTGTCCTCCTCTTCCTCCTCCTCCATCCGGCGGGCACGGCGTTCGGTCAGGCCGTCCTCATCCTCGTCGGAATCGGCGGATTCCTCCTCCGGCTCTTCCTCTTCCTTGAAGCTGGGGCCAGCGGTCTTCTCGCTGATCTCCCCGTCGTCGTCCTCGGCGCCTTCCTCCAGATTTTCCGGAGCGGGATCCTTGGACAGCATCGCGTCGAGATCGAGGATCTCGCGCAACTGCATCTCGCCATTGTTGAGCGCGGTCGACCATTCGATGATCGCGTTGAAGGTGGTCGGGCTTTCGCACAGGCCCAGGATCATCGTGTCGCGACCCGCCTCGATCCGCTTGGCGATGGCGATCTCGCCCTCGCGGCTGAGCAGTTCCACCGCCCCCATTTCGCGCAGGTACATGCGCACGGGGTCGTCGGTGCGGTCGACCGTTTCCTTCTTCTTTTCCGTTACGGGGCGCGGCGAGCCGTCGTCTTCGGCGCTGTCGTCGGCGCTGTCATCGTCGCTGTCGTCGCGCTGATCCTCGCCGTCCTCGCTGGCTTCCTCATTTTCGACGATGTTCACGCCCATTTCGTTGAGCGCGGACATGATGTCCTCGATCTGCTCGGAGGACATCTGGTCCTGCGGCAGCGCGTCGTTCAGCTCGTCATAGGTGATGTAGCCACGCTTCTTCGCGCGGGCGATCAGCTTCTTGACCGACGCCTCGTTCAGATCCAGCAGCGGCGCATCGCCGGTATCCGTATCCTCACCCGCACCCTTGCCGTTCGCCTTGCTCGCCATTTATTCGCCTTAACTCCGCCGCGCCCGTGAAGGGAGCGATCCATATCATATAATATCTTCGGACTGCGCCAGTTCCGCCAGGCGGCGATCATGATCCAGCTTCAACTTGTGGACCCTTTGCTGTTCGGCAAAGCTGTCCTCGTTGAGGTCTTCTCTCGCCCGCCGGGTGGCATGTGCCAACGCCGCCTCCAATTCCGGTCCCTGCGCCATCACCCGAATGGCCTCATCCAGGTCGCGCCGCGCGCGATCCGAGTCGGCCTTGCTTTTATGGGGGGTGAATGTGAACGTGTCGGCCCGGAGCATCCCTTTTGCCATATTATACACTTCACCTTGCCCCAATATGGTAAGGAGGCCATCGGTTTCAACTGTTTCTTTGCTGAACGAGGCCGTGATCATCGCATTCAGCAATTCCGCCAATGCGGAGTCGGCCACGCGAAGCCCGATAAGCGTCTCTCGATGTAGCGCAATCTGATCGGGATGCCGCAGCAGGCTGGCCAGTACGGCACGCAAAAGCCGTTGTTCCATGCCGCTTGCGCCGATCGCCCTTGCCTCGCTTCCCGCGGGGGGAAGGGGGGGCTTCCAATTGCCCCGACGGTCCCGCTGCCAGCCGGATCGGGCGCTGCCACCGCGCTGGTGGCGGGGCTGGAATGCCGCCCGCGCGAAGAACAGCGCGTCATGCCGTTCGCGAAAGGCATGGATATAATGCGCCCGCACGTCGGGGTGGGCGATGGCGTCGGTGATAGCCGAAAGGCGCTGCTTGAGCGCGGCGCGCTGTTCCGGCGTATCCAGCGGCGCGGCGCCCTGTTCATGGGTCCACAACCGCTCGATCAGCGGTTCGGCCGCAGCCAGCACCGCTTCCATCGCCGCTGGCCCCTCCGCGCGGATGAGGTCGTCTGGATCCTGACCGGCGGGAAGCGTCGCGAAGGCCAGGCTCATGCCTGGCCGCAGCAGGGGCAGGGCGCGCATCGCTGCCCGGATCGCCGCCTTCTGGCCTGCCGCATCGCCGTCGAAACAGAGGATCGGCACATCGGCCATCTTCCACAGGCGCTCGATCTGATGCTCGGTCAGTGCCGTGCCCAGCGGCGCCACCGATTCCTCAAAGCCGGCCTGGGCGAGGGCGATCACGTCCATATAGCCCTCCACGACGATGATCCGGCCGCTATGCCGGCTGGCGGGAGAGGCCCGGTCGATATTGTAGAGCGTGCGCCCCTTGTCGAAGAGCGGCGTGTCGGGGGAGTTCAGATATTTGGGCTCGCCCGCGCCCAATATGCGCCCGCCAAAAGCGATCACCCGGCCGCGAATGTCCCGGATCGGCAGCATCAGCCGGCCCCGGAAGCGATCGTAGCTTTCGCGTTTTCGGGCATTTCCGCCATCCGGTTCGGCACCATCCGGATCGATGAGCAAGCCGGCCTCTATCAGCAGCGGCTCGCCAAATTCCTTGAGCGCTGTCTTGAGCCGTCCCCGTCCGTCGGGAGAAAAGCCGAAGCCGAAAGTCCTCGCGGTCGCTGCGCCTATGCCGCGCTTCTGGAGGTAGGATCGTGCTTCCGCGCCCTCTATTCCGCCAAGCTGCTCCTCGAAAAAGCCCTGCGCGGCGGCCATGACGTCATGCAGTCCCCGCGCCTGCTCTGCCCGTTTCGCCGCGCGGGGATCAGGGGCGGGAACGTCCATCCCGGCCGTCTGCGCCAGTTCCTTCACCGCCTCCATGAACGGCAGGCCGCGATGATCGGTCATCCACCGGATCGCATCACCGTGCGCGCCGCAGCCGAAGCAGTGATAAAAGCCCTTTTCGTCATTGATGGTGAAGCTGGGCGTCTTCTCATTATGGAAGGGGCAGCAGGCCTTGTATTCGCGGCCCGCCTTCTGCACCTTCACCGTCCGACCGATCAGGGTGGAAAGCGAGGTGCGCACGCGCAATTCGTCGAGGAAGGCGGGCGACAGGCTCATGCTTAACTTACATCCTCCCGCTTGAGACCATCTTCCGGAATGGAGCCTTCCAGAACGGAGGCTTGAAGACCCTGGGGATGCGACCTCAGCCTAGCGCCGCCTTCACCAGCCCGCTCGCCTTGCTCATGTCGATCACCGACCCGTGCCGTTCCTTGAGCACGGCCATGACCTTGCCCATGTCCTTGACGCTGGCCGCACCCACTTCCGCCTTGATCGCCTCGATCGCGGCCTTTGTCTCGTCCTCGCCGAGTTGCTGCGGCAGGAAGCTCTCGATCACGTCCAGTTCCGCCTGCTCCTTCGCGGCCAGCTCGTCGCGGCCGCCGCTCCGGAACATGTCGATGGATTCGCGGCGTTGCTTCGCCATCTTCTGCAGGACCTCGACCACGATGGTGTCGTCATCCGGCACGCTGGACGCGGTGCGCAGTTCGATGTCGCGATCCTTCAGCTTCGCCAGGATCAGGCGCACGGCGGCCAGCCGATCCTTCTCGCCTGCCTTCATGGCGGTGACCTGAGCGCTCTTGATGGTGTCGCGAATCATGCGAATGAATCCTGCCTCTTTCGGAAAGGATCAGATATAACGGCAAAAGAGATTTTTTACAGTGGTTGACCAGCCATGGTTCAGCGCATAGGTGACCGGCCGTTTAACCCGCTTAAGACGGGTTCCTAGCAAAAGCATAAAGGACGATACGACCATGGCTGACGCCAAGACCCTCATTGTGCCCAAAGGAGCGACAGGGGTATTGGTTTTCGCCGATGGCTCCGCCGTCTTCGGTCGCGGCTTCGGTGCGACTGGCGATGCCGTGGGTGAGCTTTGCTTCAACACGGCGATGACCGGATATCAGGAAGTGATGACCGACCCCAGCTATGCGGGGCAGATCGTCACTTTCACCTTCCCGCATATCGGCAATGTCGGCACCAATCTGGACGATGTGGAGGCGGACCTGCCCCACGCGCTGGGCTGCGTCGTGCGGCAGGATGTCACGGAACCCAGCAACTTCCGCAATGTCGAGCCCTTCGACCAGTGGATGAAGGAAAAGGGCCGCATCGGGCTTGCTGGCGTCGACACCCGCGCGCTCACCCGCATGATCCGCGTGAAGGGCGCGCCCAACGTCGTCATCGCCCATGATCCCGAAGGCAATTTCGACCTTGAAGCGCTCACCGCCAAGGCTGCGGCATGGCCGGGCCTTGAAGGCATGGACCTCGCCATCGAGGTCAGCGCCAAGGAAAGCCGCCTCTGGAAGGACGGCGTGTGGAAGCTGGGCTTCGGCTATGGCAAGGATGAAGCGGCGGATGACCGCCCCCATGTCGTCGCCCTCGATTATGGCGCGAAGAACAACATCTTCCGCAACCTTGTGAAGGCGGGTGCTCGCGTCACCGTGCTGCCCGCGACCGCCACCTATGAGCAGGTGATGGAGCAGCAACCCGACGGCGTGTTCCTCTCCAACGGTCCCGGCGATCCGGCCGCGACCGGCGAATATGCCGTGCCCGTGATCAGACAAGTTCTCGAAGCCGACAAGCCCGTCTTCGGCATCTGCCTTGGCCATCAGATGCTGGCGCTCGCCGCCGGGGCGAAGACCATCAAGATGCATCAGGGCCATCGCGGCGCCAATCACCCGGTCAAGCGCCTGTCGGACGGCCTGGTCGAGATCACCTCGATGAACCACGGCTTCGCGGTGGACAGCGACACGCTGCCCGTCAATGTGAAGGCCACCCATGTGTCGCTGTTCGACGGCAGCAATTGCGGCATCGAACTGACGGATAAGAAAGCCTTCTCGGTCCAGTACCACCCCGAAGCCTCGCCCGGCCCGCAGGACAGCTTCTATCTGTTCCAGCGCTTCGTCGAGGGGCTTAAGTGAGCCTCAACCTGCCCCCCGTCGACGAAGCCCGCCTCGCGCAGGAGTGGGAGGCGGACAAGGAAGTCCTCGCCAACCTCGCTGCGAACGGCGACGTGGCGCGTTTGTCGCGCCCGGTCGATGTCAGCTTCAAGGGTAGCGAGAAGGATTTCGAGCGCGTCCTCACCATCGCCAGTCAGTTCGGCTTCGTCGAATTGGACCGCGAGGAGGATGAGGATGGCGACCTTTTCCTGTTCCTCGAATGCGAGCAGCCCGTCGATGAACAATCGATCCGCGCGCTCACAAAGAAATGCCTCCAGATCGAAATCCTCTGCGGCGTCGAATATGACGGCTGGGGCTGCGAAGCGCGGACGGGGGGTGTGCATTGAGCTATTCTGCTTTTTCCGATCAGGTGCTCCAGGCGGTTTATGGCTACGCTGCGCGATCGTCCGGTAAGCCTGCATCGTTGGCCGGTATTTTCGCTGACGACGGTATTGAGGCCCCCCCTCACTACGTCGATAATTTGAGACGGGAATGGACCGACCGGAGACTTGCCGATTTTCTTGACGATTCCGACGACCCGGAAAATGCCTATGTTGAGTTAACAGCAGAAGGTATGCGGCTCGCCGAAAGTACGTTCAACCCTGCACGTTTTGGGCAACTTTCAAACATTACGGTCGAGACCGTTCGAGAAAATTATGGGAATGTTTTCAATAGTTCTGCTTGGACGGGTATCGAACAGAGATTGGCGTCCGATCCCGCTATAGTCGATGCAATCCGACAAAAAATAGTTGAGATCGACAGTCTTATTGAAAAGACGGGCCTGACCAATTTCGAAAGGGATAGGGCGAAAGCTATTACGGAAGCCCTCAGGTCACTTATAAATTCACCTGAGCCGGAATGGCGAGCTGTAGTGATGTTACTGACTTCACCATCTCTCACGGCAATAATAAATCTAACGACCGTCATTGAATTGACGCTTAAATTATTTGGGATTGGCTGACTTAAATGCCCAAACGCACCGACATCTCCTCCATCCTCATCATCGGCGCTGGCCCGATCATCATCGGCCAGGCTTGCGAGTTCGACTATTCGGGCACGCAGGCGGTGAAGGCGCTCAAGGAAGAGGGCTATCGCATCATCCTGGTGAATTCCAACCCGGCCACCATCATGACCGACCCGGAATTTGCCGACGCCACCTATGTCGAACCGATCACGCCCGAAATCGTGGCGAAGATCATCGAGAAGGAACGCCCCGACGCGGTGCTGCCGACCATGGGCGGCCAGACCGCGCTCAACACGGCGCTCGCCCTGTTCAATGACGGCACGCTGGAGAAGTTCGGCGTCAAGATGATCGGCGCCGACGCGCAAGCCATCGACAAGGCCGAGGATCGCCTGAAATTCCGCGATGCGATGGACAAGATCGGCCTGGAATCCGCCCGGTCGCGTATCGCACATACTATGGAAGAAGCGCTCGAAGCCCTTGAATTTACGGGGCTTCCATCCATCATCCGGCCCAGCTTCACGCTTGGCGGCACGGGCGGCGGCGTCGCCTACAACAAGGACGAGTTCAAGCAGATCGTGGCCGCCGGCCTCGATGCGTCCCCGACCACCGAAGTGCTGATCGAAGAGTCGCTGCTCGGCTGGAAGGAATATGAGATGGAGGTCGTCCGTGACAGGAACGACAATGCCATCATCATCTGCTCCATCGAAAATGTCGATCCGATGGGCGTCCACACGGGCGATTCCATCACGGTCGCGCCGGCGCTGACCCTGACCGACAAGGAATATCAGATCATGCGCAACGCGAGTATCGCGGTGCTGCGTGAAATCGGTGTTGAAACAGGTGGTTCGAACGTACAGTTCGCAGTCAATCCGAAGGATGGCCGCCTGATCGTCATCGAGATGAACCCGCGCGTCTCGCGCTCCTCGGCGCTGGCGTCGAAGGCGACCGGCTTCCCGATCGCCAAGGTCGCGGCCAAGCTCGCCGTCGGCTATACGCTGGACGAGATCGAGAACGACATTACCGGCGCGACGCCCGCCAGCTTCGAACCGACGATCGACTATGTCGTGACCAAGATCCCGCGCTTCGCCTTTGAAAAGTTCAAGGGGAGCGAACCGCTGCTCGGCACCGCGATGAAGTCGGTGGGTGAGGTGATGGCGATCGGCCGCAACATCCATGAATCGATGCAGAAGGCGCTGCGCGGCCTGGAAACCGGGCTTTGCGGCTTCAATGAGGTCGACCATCTGGTCGGCGCGCCCAAGGACGACATCATTGCGGCGCTGGCCCAGCCGACGCCCGATCGCCTGCTGGTCGCCGCGCAGGCGCTGCGCGAGGGCCTGACCGTCGCCGAAATCCACAATATCGCGAAGTTCGACCCCTGGTTCCTGGAGCGGATCAAGGAAATCATCGACGCCGAAGCGGAAATCCTGTCCAACGGCCTGCCGCAGGATGCCGACGGCATGCGCCGCCTCAAGGCCATGGGCTTTTCCGACAAGCGCTTGGCTTATCTGGCGCTCAAGTCCGCCAATCTGCGCGGGATGGAGCGGGGCATCGCTCGCGGTTCGGGCCTGATCCATGACGCGGTCAAGGCAATGACCGGTGGCGTCACCGAGGACGAAGTCCGCGCCCTGCGTCACAAGCTGGGCGTGCGCCCGGTTTTCAAGCGGATCGACACCTGCGCCGCCGAGTTCGAGGCGAAGACGCCTTATATGTACTCCACCTATGAAGCGCCGATCTTTGGCGAGGCGGAGAATGAGGCGCAGCCGTCAGATCGCAGGAAGGTCGTCATCCTGGGCGGTGGTCCCAACCGGATCGGCCAGGGCATCGAGTTCGACTATTGCTGCGTCCACGCCTGCTTTGCGCTGGCTGAGGCGGGTTATGAAACGATCATGGTCAACTGCAACCCGGAAACGGTGTCGACCGACTATGACACCTCCGACCGCCTCTATTTCGAGCCGCTGACGGCCGAGGACGTGCTGGAAATACTGAGCGTCGAGATGTCGAACGGCACGCTGGCCGGCGTCATCGTCCAGTTCGGTGGGCAGACGCCGCTGAAGCTGGCGCAGGCGCTGGAGGATGCGGGCGTGCCGATCCTGGGCACCTCGCCCGACGCCATCGACCTGGCCGAAGACCGCGAGCGCTTCGCCGCGCTGATCGACAGGCTGAAGCTCAAGCAGCCCGCCAATGGCATCGCCCGCAGCCGGGAAGAAGCCATCGCCGTCGCCAACCGCATCGGATATCCGGTCCTGATGCGCCCGTCCTATGTCCTGGGCGGCCGCGCCATGGAGATCGTCGACGGCCAGGCGCAACTGGAAGAATATATCGCCACCGCCGTTCAGGTGTCGGGCGACTCCCCGGTGCTGATCGACCAATATCTGCGCGACGCGGTAGAGGTGGACGTGGACGCGCTCTGCGACGGCGATGACGTGGTGGTTGCCGGCGTGCTGCAGCATATCGAGGAAGCAGGCGTCCATTCCGGTGACTCCGCCTGCTCCTTGCCGCCCTACAGCCTGTCGGACGACATCATCGCGGAGATCGAGCGCCAAGCCGATGTCCTCGCCCGCGCGCTGTCGGTGCGTGGCCTGATGAACATCCAGTTCGCGGTCAAGGATGGGCCGGAGGGGCAGACGGTCTATCTGATCGAGGTCAACCCCCGCGCCAGCCGGACTGTGCCCTTCGTCGCCAAGGCCATCGGCACGCCCATCGCCAAGATCGCGAGCCGGGTGATGGCGGGCGAGAAGCTGAAGGATCTGCCGAAGATCGACCGCAACGCGATTTCGCACATTGCGGTCAAGGAAGCTGTCTTCCCCTTCGCCCGCTTCCCCGGCGTCGATCCCGTCCTTTCCCCGGAAATGAAGAGCACCGGCGAAGTCATGGGCATCGACAGCGATTTCGCGACCGCCTTCGCCAAGGCGCAGCTCGGCGCGGGGACCATCCTGCCCAAGAGCGGGACGGTGTTCGTGTCGGTCAAGGACAGCGACAAGCCGGTGATCCTGCCCGCCGTGCAGAAAATGGCGGCGCTGGGCTTCACCATCATCGCGACCGGCGGCACCGCCCGCTATCTGGAAGAGCAGGGCATCGCCGTGCAGCCAGTGAACAAGGTGGCCGAAGGCCGTCCCCATATCGTAGACAAGATCACCGACGGCGATGTCGACCTGATCTTCAACACGACGGAAGGCTGGCAGTCGCTCAAGGACAGCAAGGCGATCCGCACCAGCGCCCTGCGCGCCAAGGTCGCCAGCTTCACCACGGCGGCGGCCAGCGTCGCGGCGGCCAATGCGATCGAGGCTCTTCAGGGCCATGCCCTTGAAGTGCGTTCGCTCCAGTCCTATTATCCACTGTCGCAAGCCTGATCCCCTGCACAAGGAAGCATGCTGCGGGTGGCCCCAAGTTGGGGGCCGCCAAAGGGAAGTTTTGACGAAGGATTTGCAAGAATGGCGACCGTCGAGAAGATGCCGATGCTGCAGATGGGCTATGACAAGCTCAACGAGCAGCTCCGCGAATTGAAGGCCGAGCGGCCGTTGATCGTGGACGCCATCGAAGAAGCGCGCGCGCACGGCGATTTGTCGGAAAATGCCGAATATCATGCCGCCAAGGAGCGTCAGGGGCAGGTCGAAGCCACCATTGCCGATCTGGAAGACAAGCTGTCGCGCGCCCAGATCATCGATCCCCGGACGCTTTCGGGAGACAAGGTCGTGTTCGGCGCGACCGTCACGCTGCTCGATGAGGATGACAAGCCGGTCAAATACCAGATCGTGGGCCAGGCCGAGGCGGATGCCAAGCTCGGCATGATCAGCTATAACAGCCCGCTGGGGCGTGCGCTGATCGGGCGCCAGATCGGCGAGGAGGTCGAAGTGTCGGTGCCCTCCGGCGACAAATTCTACCTGGTCAACAAGATCGATTTCATTTGATCCATCCGTGAAACTGCCTGCTGGTCGCATGACGAACGGGATCGCGGCGATAACTTTCGTCGCGTTCCTGCTGATCTACCTTACGGGGCAGGTCGATAATGCCGCGATCGTGGCCGGGTTCATCCCGGCCCGGGTGGAGGACGGCGCGCTGCTGGCCGGCATGTCGGCCGTCCCGGTCTGGCTGACCCCAATCAGTTGCACGCTTGTCCACGCCAACTGGCTGCATATCGGGTTCAACCTGTTCATGTTCGTCTTTTGCGGACGACAGGTGGAGCATGTTCTGGACAAGGGCGCGACGCTGCTGCTCTATGTCGCGGGCGCCTATGGCGCGACGGCGCTGCAATGGGCGATCGATCCGCATTCCACCAATCCGATGGTCGGCGCCAGCGGCGCGATATCAGCGGTCATCGCGACCTATGCATTGCTCTACAGCCAGCAGAAGGTTCGCCGCGTGGGGCCGATGTCGGCGAATCTGGTTCGCCTGCTGTGGCTGGCGGCAAGCTGGATCGCGATCCAGCTCATGATCGGCCTCGCCACGGCGCAGGGGCTCGGTGACCTTGGGCAGATTGCGGTTGCCGCGCATATTGGCGGCTTTCTGGTGGGGCTGGTGCTGACGCGGCCGCTGCTTCGCTGGCGTTTCCGCAAACGTCCCCAGCCCCTGTCCTGAATTTTATCCGCTGGGCAGATCCGGCTCCAGCAGCCGGTGCAGATGGACGATCACATAGCGCATTTCGGCGTCATCGACCGTTCGCTGGGCGGCGCCGCGCCAGGCATTTTCGGCGGCGGCATAATCGGGATACACGCCGACCAGCTCGATGGAGCCAAGATCTTCGAATTCCAGCGTCTGAGGATCTTTGACGCGACCGCCCATCACAAGGTGCAGCTTGCTCATGGTATCTTCTGTTCTCCTGTTCGGGGAACCTGTACCGTAGCAGGCCGCCCGCACCCGTCAAAGGGGGCAGGCGGCCGGATCAGCATGCTTTTGGTGGCGGCGGCGCGTTCAGCTTTTCGGCAACCGCGCCTTCACGGCCTCGCTGAACGCGTCGACCTTGGCGGCGACCAGCGCCATCACATCGTCGGCAAGACGGGATGCCTTTGCGCCCAGTTCGGCTGAGGCAATGGTGTCGCGTGCCGAGGAGGCGGCGTCCTTTGTCCCTTCGGCCGCATTGTGCAGCGCATCTCCCGCACTCGCGCGCAGGGTCTCCGCATTTTCAGCGGCCATGGCCCTGGCGGCGAGCGCCGCGTCCAGCACCTTTGCCCCGGCACTGGTGGCCAGGCCGGGCAGTGCCTTCATCGCTGTCCGGCTCTTGGGAAACATCCATGCGATGACGGCACCTGCCGCGACGGCGCCCGCGACGGCGGCGACGGGATGTTCCTGCACGATCTCATTGGCGCGCGCCGCGATCCGCTGCGATCTGTCCCGTGCGTCCGCATAGGCGTCGCCGGCCTTTTCGCGGCTGGTCTGGATAAGGTCGCCGGCGCTTTCCCTGGCCCGATCCGCCGTATCGCGGAACCGGCCGGACGCGGTCCCGGCGATGTCGTTCGCCGCTTCGCGGGCGCGGGTGAGTTGAGCGCGGATGTCAGCCATTGTCAGTCTCCGAAGTCTCTTCTGTGCGATTGCCTGTCCGAACGTATATGCGCCGGAAAAGTGCCGCGAGCGGACGGCGCAGCAAATAGAGGGCAAGGGCGCCGGCCGCGGCAGCCGTCGCCGCTGGTCGTTGCTGAACCTTGGCGGCGGCATAGGCGGCCCCGTCCATCATCGTTGCCGTCGCCCTGGCCTTTGCATCCTGCTTGAGCCGGGCGGGCGCGATCCGCGCCCTGGCGGCCAGGGCGCTGGAAACCAGCGCGGCGCGGCGCGCGTCGGCACGCGCGACTGCATCACGATAGGCGTCTTCGCGCGTCATGGCTTGATGGCCTTCCTCATCCGGTCGATGCGCCCCTTTGCGAACAATAGCAATATCAGGGCGATGACCAGCGCGCCGCTGAATACGGCGCCTGTCGCCCAGCCGGGGCCGACAAGCGGCGCCAGTGCCAATATGACGCCCACCAGACCGGCGACGATGGCCGCGAAGACAAGCATGATACCCACCAGAGCGAAGATCAGCGCATCGCGAATCCCCGCTCCGGCAATGCCGGCACGCAGCTTCTGCCGTTCGACCTCCGCCTCCGCATAGGCCCGGCCGTCGCTGTACAGGCGCGCGAAGACGTCGCGCACGGACTCGTCCTGTGCCTCGGTCTGCAGGGGCTCTTGGGTCAACATATCCTCCGCCCCGGCACCGGGGCCTTATCGTCGGTCAATCGGGCAGGACGCGATCAGGCGTCTTCGTCCGATCCCTTGGCAAGGCGCATCAGCACGAATCCGACCACCGCCGCCGCGCCGATCGCGACGGCCGGGCTCTTGCGCACGAAGTCCCGCGCTTCGGTCATCAACTGGTCGACATCTTTGCTGTCCAGCGTCTTGGCCGCGCCGGCCACTGATTCGGCCGCCTGGCGGGCATAGTCGCCATATTGCGGGCCAAGCTTGGCATCGACGGTGCCCGCCGTGTCGGAAATCAGCTTGGCCAGGCTCTGCATGGCCGATCCGGTCTTGTCCTTGGCGACGCCGGCAGCCGATTTGGCGGTCTTCGACGCCTGGTCCTTGAGCGGGTCGATATGCGATTTCCAGTCGACGGTGTTCAGCTTGTCGGCGGCGGCCCTTGCGGCCTTTTCGGCCTGGGCCTTTATGGGCGCGATCTGCGCGGTCCAGCCATGCGCGGCCGTGCCATTGCCCGGCTTGGCTGCTACGGCCTTGCGCGGGGCGGCGGCCTTTGCGGGCGCGGCCTTCACCAGCGTTCCGGACAGGGCGGGCTTGGCGGGCTTGGCCTTTGGCGCCTTGGCGGGACTGGCCTTCTTGACGCGCTTGGCGGGCGGGGTTTCGGGGGTGTCGGCCATCGTCCTGTGTCTCCCTTTGAAATACGGCGCGATTGCGAGGCGGGCGGGCGGCTCTGCTTCTAATGCTTCGCCACCGCCCACAGTTCCGTTGCCGTTACTATTTTGAGCATCGGCATTTTTCGAGTCCTTGCAAGCCCCCGCATTGCCAAGCGGGGAGGTGGTGGCTAAGCGGGGCGCGAAAAGCGACCAGAGCCAGTCCCCAGAGCCACTCCAAGGAGCGACCATGACCGCCATTCTCGATATTCATGCCCGCCAGATTCTGGACAGCCGCGGCAATCCGACCGTCGAGGTCGACGTGATGCTGGAGGATGGCAGCTTCGGCCGTGCCGCCGTGCCGTCGGGCGCGTCGACCGGCGCCTATGAAGCGGTGGAAAAACGTGATGGCGACCCCGCCAGATATCTCGGCAAGGGCGTGCTCGCCGCTGTCGCTGCCGTCAATGACCAGATTGCCGAGCAGATCATCGGCCTGGATGCAGAGGATCAGGCCGAAGTCGATGCCGCGATGATCGCGCTCGACGGGACGGAGAACAAATCGAACCTGGGCGCCAATGCGATATTGGGCGTCAGCCTGGCCGTGGCGAAGGCCGCCGCCGACGCGCGCGGCCTGCCGCTCTATCGCTATGTCGGCGGCGTCAATGCGCATGTGCTGCCGGTGCCGATGATGAACATCATCAACGGCGGCGAACATGCCGACAATCCGATCGATTTCCAGGAATTCATGATCATGCCGGTCGGTGCGGAAAGCATCGCGGACGCCGTGCGGATCGGTTCGGAAATCTTCCATACGCTCAAAAAGGGCCTGCACGACAAGGGGCTGGCCACTTCGGTCGGCGACGAGGGCGGTTTCGCCCCCAACATCGCCTCGACCCGCGACGCGCTCGACTTCATCATGCTGTCGGTCGAAAAGGCGGGCTACAAGCCGGGCGACGATGTCGTGCTGGCGCTGGACTGCGCAGCGACCGAGTTCTTCAGGAACGGCAAATATGAGATTTCGGGCGAGGGCCTGTCGCTCAGCCCGGTCGAAATGGCGGATTATCTTGCCGCCCTGTGCGCCGACTATCCGATCAAGTCGATCGAGGACGGCATGAGCGAAGATGATTTCGAAGGCTGGAAGGCGCTGACCGACAAGATTGGCAACAAGGTGCAGCTGGTGGGCGACGATTTGTTCGTGACCAACCCGAAACGGCTGGAAATGGGTATCGGCAAGGGCCTGGCGAACTCGCTGCTGGTGAAGGTGAACCAGATCGGTTCGCTGACCGAAACGCTGGCCGCCGTCGACATGGCGCACCGGGCGCGCTACACCGCCGTGATGTCGCACCGTTCGGGCGAGACCGAGGACGCGACCATCGCCGATCTCGCCGTGGCCACCAATTGCGGCCAGATAAAGACCGGATCGCTCGCCCGTTCCGACCGGCTTGCCAAATATAACCAGCTCATCCGGATCGAAGAAGAGCTGGGCGATATTGCGCGTTATGCCGGGCGTTCGATCTTCCGCTGAATATAAATTCGGCGACCGGCCGCAAGCAACGCAGATTTTGCTTGCGGCCGGTTCGTCCCTGTGATTCAACTGGTCCATGGCGCATATCGCGAAACTCCGCATGTTGCTTTTCTCGGCTTTTGGCCCGGCGATTGCGGTTCTTCTTCTTCTTTTCTTCGCGGGCTATGTGGTGCTTGGCTCCAACGGCGTTCTGGCCTGGGGCGATTACAAGCGACAATTGAACCATGCGCAGGGTGAACTGAAGCAGGTTCAGGCCCATCGGCAGGAATTGAAGAACCGGGTCGACCTGCTCGATCCCCGGCGCGTCGATCCCGATCTTTCCGACGAACTGATCCGGCGGGAGCTGGGTGTCGTTCATCATGATGAAGTGATCGTTCCGCTCAACTGACGGTCCGGACGGCTGATTGATCGCTTTGCCGCGCTTTTGAGTGCCAAGCCGCGTTGCAATTCGGGGCGGACTCCCGCTATATCGCCCTTCCTTCCATCCCCACCCACGCAAAAGGATAAGAACCTTGGCGAAACCAACGACGCCGCGTCCTTCACGCGCAAAGGCAAAGGCGGCTGCACCCGCCGCCGGCGCGGACCACAACCGGCCTCGCCCTGACGCTCCCCAGGATTATGAAGCCACCAAGGAGGAGTTGCTCGAATTTTACCGGCAAATGGTGCTGATCCGCCGTTTCGAGGAAAAGGCGGGCCAGCTTTACGGTCTTGGGCTGATCGGCGGCTTCTGCCACCTCTATATCGGGCAGGAAGCGGTTGCCGTAGGCATCCAGTCAGCGCTCCAGCCGGGCAAAGACAGCGTTATCACCGGCTATCGCGACCATGGCCACATGCTGGCCTATGGCATCGATCCCAATGTCATCATGGCGGAACTGACCGGACGGGAAGCCGGCATTTCGCGCGGCAAGGGTGGTTCGATGCACATGTTCAGCGTCGAGCATAAATTCTACGGCGGCCACGGCATCGTCGGCGCGCAGGTATCGCTGGGCGCCGGCCTGGGTTTTGCGCATAAGTACAATAATGACGGTGGCGTCTGCGTCGCCTATTTCGGCGACGGCGCTGCCAATCAGGGCCAGGTCTATGAATCGTTCAACATGGCCGAATTGTGGAAGTTGCCGATCATCTTCGTGATCGAGAACAACCAATATGCCATGGGTACCAGCGTCAACCGCTCCTCGGCGGAAGACCAGCTCTACCGTCGGGGCGAAAGCTTCCGCATCCCGGGCATCCAGGTGAACGGCATGGACGTGCTCGCGGTACGGGGCGCAACGGAAGAAGCGCTGAAATGGGTCCAGGGCGGCAACGGGCCGATCCTGCTCGAAATGAAGACCTATCGCTATCGCGGCCATTCCATGTCCGACCCGGCCAAATATCGGTCGCGCGAGGAAGTGCAGTCGATGCGCGACAAGTCGGACCCGATCGAGGGCGTCAAGAAATATCTCACCGAAGCCGGCGTGGGCGAAGACGAGCTCAAGAAGATCGATCAGGACATCCGCAAGATCGTCAGCGACGCTGCGGACTTCGCTGAAACCTCTCCCGAACCGGAAATGCACGAACTTTATACCGACGTGCTGGTGGAGCAATATTAATGGGTATCGAAATCAAGATGCCGGCGCTTTCGCCGACCATGGAGGAAGGCACGCTGGCGAAATGGCTGGTGAAGGAAGGTGACGAAGTCCGTTCCGGCGATATCCTCGCCGAGATCGAAACCGACAAGGCCACGATGGAATTCGAAGCTGTCGATGAAGGCAAGATCGGCCAGATCATGATCGCCGAAGGCACCGAGGGGGTGAAGGTCGGCACCGTTATCGCGACGATGGCGGGTGAAGGCGGCGAGGCGGCTCCGGCACCCAGGGCAGAAGCGCCCAAGGCGGAAGCCGCTCCGGCACCTGTCGCGGCCAGGCCCGCTGCCGAACCGAAGGCCACCGTCAAGGATCCGGCGCTTCCCGACGGCACCGAATATCTTAAAACTACTGTTCGCGAAGCGTTGCGCGACGCCATGGCCGAGGAAATGCGCCGTGACGAGCGCGTCTTCGTCATGGGTGAGGAAGTCGCCGAATATCAGGGCGCCTACAAGGTCACCCAGGGCCTGCTGGAAGAATTTGGCGACAGGCGGGTGATCGACACGCCCATCACCGAATATGGCTTTGCCGGCATTGGCGCGGGCGCGGCCATGGGCGGTCTGAAGCCGGTTATCGAGTTCATGACCTTCAACTTCGCGATGCAGGCGATCGATCACATCATCAACTCTGCGGCGAAGACCAATTACATGTCGGGTGGCCAGATGCGCTGTCCGATCGTGTTCCGTGGTCCCAATGGCGCGGCCAGCCGCGTCGCCGCGCAGCATAGCCAGAATTATGCTCCCTGGTATGCGGCGGTGCCCGGCCTGATCGTGATCGCGCCCTATGACTCGGCCGATGCCAAGGGCCTTCTCAAGGCGGCGATCCGTTCGGAAGACCCGGTCGTGTTCCTGGAGAATGAGCTGGTCTACGGCCGCAGCTTCGATGTGCCCCAGGTGGACGATTATGTCCTGCCGATCGGCAAGGCGCGCATTGTCCGCGAGGGCAGCGACGTGACGCTGGTAAGCTATTCGATTGGCGTGGGCATCGCTCTGGAAGCTGCCGAAGCGCTGGCAGGTGAAGGCATCGACACGGAGGTCATCGACCTGCGTACGCTGCGTCCGCTCGACACGGCGACCGTGCTGGAAAGCCTCAAGAAGACCAACCGACTCGTCGTGGTCGAAGAGGGCTGGCCTGTCTGTTCGATCTCTTCGGAAATCGCGGCCGTGGTCATGGAGCAGGGCTTCGACGATCTGGACGCCCCGGTGCTGCGCGTCACGAACGAGGACGTGCCGCTGCCCTATGCGGCGAACCTTGAAAAGGCGGCGCTGATCGACGCGGCCCGCGTCGTCGCGGCGGCGAAGAAGGTGTGTTATCGGTAAAGTGGAGATGGGGAGCGGCGTGTGTCGCTCCCCATCGACGCCTTGCATTCTGTCGTCGCTTGTCGGGGTCATGAATGCCGACGCCGTCCGTCGGTCCTGAAAGGCTGATGATGTCGGCCCATTCCCCTTTCATCGATCTGGTCGGATGCATGCCGTGAGCGACGATCTCGCGCCCTTGCCGTCGCTGCTGAGCGCCTATGCAGGGCCTGGCGCTGCCCGGCATCGGCTGGTCTGGGCACTGGACGCTCGTTTCGCGCGGCTGGTGGCGACGACGAGCGAGCCGATCATCGGCCAGATGCGCCTGGCCTGGTGGAACGACGCCTTGACGGATGAAAACGGGGTCAAGGGACAGGGTGAACCGCTGATCGACGCGATGCGGCAATTGGCCGCCTTGCCGCCCCACGGACTGGCGCAATGGCTGGACGGCTGGGAAGCGTTGATCGGAGAGCTTGATCTTTCCGGCTATGCGGAGGGCCGGGGGAGCGGCCTGTTTCGCGCACTGGCGGGGCAGGAGGATATTCCGCCATGGCTCGATCGCGCCGGGGCGGCATGGGCGCTCTGGGACCTGTCCGGACATCATGCGGACCCGGACATCGCCGGCAAGGCGATCGATCTGGCACGGACCTATATAAGTGGCGGCAGCTTACCCTGGACGAAACAATGGCGTCCGCTGCAGATCGCCTATCACCTTGCCCGCCATGACATTGAGAAAGGCCGCCGCGCACCTGCGGGATTGACCCCTGCGCACTATTGGCGATTGGTGCGCATCGGGTTGTTCGGTCGATAGGGGGATCTGTTGGGACGGGTTTTGGTGAGCGTGATGGCCGCATTGCTGATGACGGCAGGCGGGCTGTTCTGGTGGCAGGGGCGGGCGAACAATGAACCCGTGCCCCAGCTCCTGGTCGGATCGCCGCCGCCGCCCGCTGTCGATGTCCTGCCGGAGGGTGATCCGGACGCTTCGGGCGATGCGCCGCCCATGCCCGGCGAAGCGTCGCCGCAAAGCCGCGAGCAGAAGCGATTTGGCCGCTATGACCGCAATCGCGATGGCGTCATCACCCGCGTCGAGATGATGGGCAGCCGCGTCAAGGCGTTCAAGGCGCTCGACCGGGACAATGACAATCTCCTCTCCTTCGAGGAGTGGGCCGTGGCGACCTCGGATCGCTTTGCCGGGGCGGACGGCAATGGTGACGGCAAGCTGACGCCGGCGGAATTCGCGACCACCGCGCCCAAACGAACCGCCACCCCGAAATGCAAATGCTGACGCGTCAGGCGCCGCGCAACGCTCAGGCCTGCTGAAGTTCGCCCAGCCAGCCGCCCAGCGCGGCGCGGGCGCGGGCGGTCATGGCTTCCTTGCGCTGCTTCTTCTTCACGTCTTCCAGCGGCGGGAAGAGGCCGAAATTGACGTTCATCGGCTGATAATCCGCCGTCTCGACGTTGCCGGTCACATGACCGAGCAGCGCGCCCAGCGCGGTTTGCGGCGGCAATGGCGGGAGCGGCTGGCCCAATATCTCGGCCGCGGCAAATCGTCCGGCGAGCAGCCCGATCGCCGCGCTTTCGACATAGCCCTCGCAACCCGTGACCTGCCCCGCAAAGCGGATATGCGGCGCGCTTTTCAGGCGCAATGTGGCGTCGAGCAGCTTGGGACTCTGGATGAAGGTGTTGCGGTGAAGCCCGCCAAGACGGGCAAACTCCGCCTTTTCCAGGCCGGGGATGGTGCGGAACAGATCGATCTGCGCGCCATGCTTCAGCTTGGTCTGGAATCCGACCATGTTCCACAACGTGCCCGATGCATTGTCCTGCCGCAGTTGCACCACCGCATAGGGCCAGCGGCCGGTGCGCGGATCGTCAAGGCCCATCGGCTTCATCGGTCCGTGGCGCAATGTTTCCGGGCCACGCGACGCCATGACCTCGATCGGCATGCAGCCCTCGAAATAGGGCGTGTCCTTTTCCCATTCCTTGAAGTCGGTCTTCTCGCCGTCGAGCAGGCCCTGGACGAAGGCCTGATACTGCTCCTTGTTCATGGGGCAGTTGATATAGTCCTTTCCTTCGCCGCCGCCGGGGCCGATCTTGTCCCAGCGATTGGCCATCCAGCATTTGTCCATGTCGATGCTGTCGAAATGCACGACCGGCGCGATCGCGTCGAAAAAGGCGAGATGGTCGATGCCCGCCGCCTGCCCGATGCTGGCGGCGAGCGCGGGGGCGGTGAGCGGTCCGGTGGCGACGATGGTCATGCCTTCGCTCGGCAGCGTATCGACGCGCTCGCGCACGATCTCCACATTTGGATGCCCAGCCAATGTGCGGGTGACGCCTTCGGAAAAGATATGGCGATCCACCGCCAGAGCCGACCCGGCGGGAACCTTGGCCGGTTCAGCCTGCGCCATGATGATCGAGCCCAGCCGCCGCATCTCCTGATGCAGCAGGCCCACGGCGTTCCTGTCCGCGTCGTCGGACCGGAAACTGTTGGAGCAGACCAGTTCGGCAAGGCCATCGGTCTGATGCGCGGGCGTCATGTCGCCCGATCCCCGCATTTCGGACAGGCGGACCTTCACGCCGGCCTGGGCCAGTTGCCACGCCGCCTCCGTCCCCGCAAGCCCGCCGCCGATGATGTGAACCTGATGTCCTGCCACTTTGCTTCTGTTCCGATCGATCTGTAGTCGAGGGGCGTTTAGGCGAAACGGTGCCAAAAGCGGAGCGCAAAATGACCGGCCTCGTGGGTACTCATGCCATGGAAGAGCCGAGCGCCTGAGCGGATGAAGCGTCGCTATAATAAGCGGCTTCGTCCAATATCCCCTCCCGCTTGGCGACGATCGTGGCGACCAGCACCTGTCCCGCGACATTGACGGCGGTGCGGCCCATGTCGAGGATCGGGTCGATGGCAAGCAGCAACCCCGCGCCCTCCAGCGGCAGGCCGAGCGTGGAAAGCGTCAGCGTCAGCATCACGATCGCGCCGGTCAGGCCAGCCGTCGCGGCCGATCCGACGACGGAGACGAAGACGATCAACGCATAATCCGCCGCATGAAGGGGAATGCCGTAGAAGCCCGCCACGAAGATCGCCGCCAGCGCCGGATAGATGGAGGCGCATCCGTCCATCTTGGTCGTCGATGCCAGCGGAATGGCGAAGGCGGCATAGACTTTCTCCACGCCCATGCGTTCGGTCACGGTTTCGGTGACCGGCAGGGTCCCGACCGAGGATCGCGAGACGAAGCCGAGCTGGATCGCGGGCCATGCCTTGGCGAAGAAGGGCAAGGGCCTGAGCCCGTTTGCCACCAGCAGCAGCGGATATACGACCAGCAGCACCAGCGCGAGGCCCAGATAGACGGCCCCGGCAAAACCACCGAGCTGGGCAAGGGCGCTCCAGCCATAGGTGGCGATGGCGCTGCCGATCAGTGCGGCGGAACCGATCGGCGTCAGACGGATGATCCAGCCCAGGATCGCGCGGACCACGGCCAGCAGGGAACGGACAAAGGCCAGGAAGGGCTCCGCCTTCTCCCCGACCTTCAATGTGGCGAGGCCGATGGCGATGGAGAGGACCAGCAATTGGAGGATATTGAAGGAAAGGGCGGTGGATGCGCCCTCGTCGTTCAGTTTGGTGCTGGCCGAGAGAGCGAAACTGTTGCCGGGCACCAGCCCCTTGAGGAAATCGAGCCAGCCGCCGATGGAGTCGGGCTTGCCGATCGCGAGCGCCTGCCCATGCAGTCCCGATCCCGGCCGGACGATCAAGCCGATGGCAAGGCCGATGACGACCGCGATCAGTGCCGTGATCACGAACCAGAGCAGGGTCTGCCCCGCCAGCCGCGCTGCATTGTCGAGCGCGCGCAGATTGGCCACGGAGGCGACAATGGCGGCGAACACCAGCGGCGGCACCACGGCCTTCAGCAAGGAAATAAAGATCGACCCCGTGGTCTTGAGTGCTGCGGCCAGCCAGTTGAGGTCGCCATCCGGTCCAGCGCCCATGGCGCGCGCCATGAGGCCCAGCAACAGGCCGACGGCCATGCCAGCCATGACCTGGAATCCGAAACTGCGATAGTTGATGGCCATGGCCTTGTTCCTTCGGGCGATCGGCGCGCGATATGGTGATCGACGCTGCCAAATGCGCGCAAACAATTCTTTATGGGGGTGAACGCGGATAAGGATGTCCTCTTTCCGCGACTGGACAGCAAACGGATTGGCCGCCGCGATCCACTATGCCACAGAATGAGCCCCGATCCAGCAGGAGATGCGATTTGAGGAAATGGTGGGCGGTTCTGACGGCTCTCACCGCGCCGGTCCTGTTCCTGCCGCCGGCCGCGCAGGCCGCCGGAGATCCGGCATTGGCCAAGGATATGCTGGTCAGGTCCATCGCTTTCCGCACGGTGGAGGGGGAGGGTCAGGTTCCCCGCCTCGCCGCTTATTATGCATCGGTGCTGCAGCGGGCGGGTTTTGTGGCAGGCGACGTGGAGATCACCCCGCTGGGCGAGACGGCCAGCCTTGCCGCGACCATCCGGGGCAGCGATCCTCAGCTCAGCCCCCTGCTGCTGATCGGCCATATGGATGTGGTGGCCGCCGATCCGGCGGACTGGGCGCGCGACCCCTTCGTGCCGGTCGAGGAGGATGGCTATATTTTCGGACGGGGCGCGGAGGACAATAAATATGACGTCGCCATGATGGTGGCGACGCTGGCTGGTTTGCGCAAGTCCGGGTGGCGGCCGCGCCGGACGGTCACCCTCCTTCTGTCTGGCGACGAGGAAAGCCATATGCGCACCAGCCGCGCACTGGCGGAGAAATATAAGCATGCCGAAATGCTGCTGAACGGGGACGGCGGCGGCGGGTTGCTGGACGAGGATGGACAGGCTGTGCTCTACCAGTTGCAGGCCGGCGAAAAGAGCTATGCGGATTTCGAGATCGCCTTCACCGATGCAGGCGGTCACAGCAGCGCGCCCACGCCCGGCAATCCGATCTATCGCCTAGCGCGGGCGATCGACCGGATCGCCGCCTATCGCTTCGCGCCGATGCGCAATGAACTCACCAGGGCATCATTGGCTCTTTCGGCGGACAGGATCGGCGGCGCGGTTGGCGCGGCGATGCGGCGCTATGCCGAGACAGGCGACCCGAAAGCGGCGGACCTGCTGTCCGATTATCCCGAATTTGTGGGGCAGGTGCGGACGACCTGCGTCGCCACCATGGCGCAGGCGGGCCATGCGCGAAACGCCCTGCCGCAAAGTGCGAAGGTCGATGTGAACTGCCGCATCTTTCCGGGCCTCGCCGTCGAAGTCGTGAAGGCGGAACTGACGCAGGCCATAGATGATCCCGGCGCGACCATCACCACGCTGGACCACACGCAGGCGAGCGACGCCTCACCCCTGCGGGAGGATGTGCTGAAGGCGGTGAAGGCAGCGGTGTCGGCCCGCTACCCTCACATTCCGGTCATCCCCTCCATGTCGGCGGGAGCGACGGACAGCCTCTATTTCCGGGCGCTCGGCGTGCCGAGCTATGGTGTATCCAGCCTGTTCCAGCGGGGCGAGGACGGCTTTGCCCATGGGCTGAACGAGCGCGTGCCGGTGGCGGGAATTCCGCAGGCGCTCGATCAGTGGGAGCGGATGGTGAAGGCCCTCGCCCAATAGCAGCCTTCCACCAGAGCGGGTTTCGATCTGATTGAATCAGATCGCTGCTCTGGCTTCCTTGTTTTCCGCGATTTCTTAACCAGCGATCGGTGCCGATCGCTTGGAAATCACTCTAATCCATCCCTTCCGCTGGCCATGCGGATGGTGAGGCCCCTTAGCGCCCCACCGCAACGCTGTTGGCGGCTGAAAGCACGGCCTGGACCGAAGCCGTAGCCACGTCGGTATCCGTGCCGATGCCGAAGATCGTCCGGCCGTCCGGGGTGCGGCATTCGACATAGGCGGCCGCCGCGACATCCGTACCGGCGCCGATGGCATGCTCGCTATAGTCGGCGACCTCCAGATCGACGCCCAATTCGTCCCGCAGCGCCGCCAGCACGGAGGAGATCAGGCCATTGCCGCGCCCGGAAATCGATCGCTCGCCTCCCTTGTGCGCGATCTTGCCGGTGAAGATGCGGTCGCCCGCATGGCCGGTCTCATTATAGTCGATCAACCTGTAGGGCTGCTCGCCCGACAGGCGGTAATGATCCTCGAACGCGGCCCAGATGTCGCCGGCATTCAATTCGCGGCTGCTTTCGTCTGCCAGCGACTGAACGACCTTGGAAAAATCGGCCTGCATCCGCTTGGGCAGCTTCAGCCCCTTGTCCTGTTGCAGCACCCATGCGACGCCGCCCTTGCCCGACTGCGAATTGACGCGGATCACCGCCTCGTAATCGCGGCCCAGATCCTTGGGGTCGATCGGCAGATAGGGCACGTCCCAGATCTGGTCGTTGCGCGCTTCCTGCGCGGCGAAACCCTTTTTGATCGCGTCCTGATGACTGCCGGAAAAGGCGGTGAACACCAGTTCGCCGGCATAGGGATGGCGCGGGTGGACGGGCAGCTGGTTGCAATATTCGACGGTCTGGATCACCTCGTCGATATCGGAAAAGTCCAGCCCCGGATTGATGCCCTGCGTGTACATGTTGAGCGCCACAGTCACCAGGTCACAATTTCCGGTACGTTCGCCATTGCCGAACAGGCAACCCTCGACGCGGTCGGCGCCCGCCATCAGGCCCAGTTCCGCCGCCGCCACGCCGGTGCCCCGGTCATTATGGGTGTGCAGTGAAATGACGACGCTGTCGCGCTTGCTGATATGGCGGCAGATCCACTCGATCTGGTCGGCGTAGATATTAGGCGTCGCCGCCTCGACCGTGGCGGGCAGGTTCAGGATCAGCGGGCGATCGGGCGTAGGCCGCAGGATTTCCATCACGGCCTCGCAACATTCCAGGCTGAAATCCAGTTCGGCCGTGGAGAAGGTTTCGGGCGAATATTCAAAATGCCAGTCGGTATCGGGCTGCCTGGCCGCATTGTCGCGCAGCAGCTTGGCCGCATTGATCGCGATTTCCCGGATCTGCGGACGGTCCATCTGGAACACGATGTTGCGCCAGGCCGGGGATACGGCGTTGTAGACGTGGACGATGGCCTTTTTCGCGCCGCGCAGGGATTCGAAGGTGGTGGCGATCAGGTCTTCGCGCGCCTGCGTGAGCACCTGGGGGAAGACGTCATCGGGGATCGCGCCCTCGCGGACCAGGCCCGATATGAAGTCGAACTCCGTCGCGCCTGCGCTGGGGAAGCCGACCTCGATCTCCTTGACGCCCACCTTGACCAGCAGGTCGAAGAAGCGGCGCTTCTTTTCGGCGTTCATGGGATCGATCAGTGACTGGTTGCCGTCGCGCATGTCGGTCGACAGCCAGCGCGGGGGCGAGGTGATGACGGCGCCCGGCCACTGACGGTTGGGCAGGTCCACCTGGGGGAAGGGGCGGTATTTCAGCGAGGGATCAGTCAGCATCATGACGAAAATGGCTTCTCTGCATACGGGCGACCGCAGCCTGCCCGGTGGTACGACTATCTGCTTGATTATGCCCTTAGGCGGATTGCCGCGTCATTCAAGCGAAGAGCAGCACAAATACCACGCCTAAGGGCGTGTAAGTCGTAGCAGGGGAAGAAGCGCGCGCTGCATGATGGACACGCCATAGCCTGAATCGGCCGGCGAGCGCAAGGGGCAGGCGCTTGCCCCGTCCGTCGGCGGGAGGGGGCAAGCGTACTATGTTTATTGCTGGCCAGTGTTTATTTCTGGCCAACGCTTATTTTTGAAAAGCGGCGACGATCTTCAGTTCCACCGCATCGCCGACCATCGGCACGCCATAGCCCATGCCGAAATCACTGCGCTTGATCGCGGTGGTGGCGATGAAGCCGACATTCTCCTTGCCGCCCATCTGCGCCGGCCCCTTGCCCGCGCCGTAGAATTCGGTGTCCAGCGTCACCGGCTTGGTGATGCCCTTGATGGTCAGGTTGCCGCTGATCTCCGCCGAGGTGCCCTGCACCTTTACCCCGGTCGACACGAAGGTCGCCTTGGCGAATTTTTCGGAATCGAAGAAGTCGGGCTTCATCAGATGCGCGTCGAGTTCAGCGATGCCGGTCTTGAGGTTCGCCACCGGAACTTCGACCGAAACCTTGGCCGCTGCGGGATTTTTGGGATCGAGCGTCAGCGTGCCGCTCGGTCCGGCAATGACGCCCAGATTGTTGGTGAAGCCCATATGGTCATAGGCGAAGAGGATCTGGGTGTGGCCCGGGTCGATCGTATAGGTGCCGCCGGTCACGCGGGTGGCATCCTTCGCGCCGGGGGCGGGCGGCATCTGCTGGGCGATGACGGCGCTGCCGCCGGCCACGGCGAGAAGGGCGGCGGCGGGGATCAGATATTTACGCATGAAGGACAATCTCCAGAAGCGATCAAGGGACGCCGCTACGATAAGCGACGTCCCTCGATTGTTCCAGAGCCGTAACCGGAAACAAAGGGTTACCGGATCGTCTACCTGCCATCCCGCTGTCGGAATGGCGGACGGGGCTTGGAGCGCGCTGCGTCAAATCTGACGCAGGCCGCGCGCTCCAGCTTTCTGTTGCAGCATCGTTTCAAGCGCAAAATCGGTTCCCACTTTTGCGCACGATGCCTTAGTTCTTGTCCTTGTCCACCAGCTTGTTGGCGCTGATCCAGGGCATCATGGCGCGCAGCTTGGCGCCGGTTTCCTCGATCGGATGGCGCTGCGCGATGACGCGGCTCATCTTGAGTTCGGGCTGGCCGGCGCGGTTGTCGAGCACGAAGTCCTTGACGAAGCGGCCCGACTGGATGTCGGCCAGGACGCGCTTCATTTCCTTCTTCGTTTCCTCGGTGATGATGCGCGGGCCGGTCTTGATGTCGCCATATTCGGCGGTGTTCGAGATCGAGTAGCGCATGGTGGCGATCCCGCCCTCATACATCAGGTCGACGATCAGCTTCAGTTCGTGGAGGCATTCGAAATAAGCCATTTCGGGAGAATAGCCCGCTTCGACCAGCGTTTCGAAACCGGCCTGGACCAGCGCGGTGGTGCCGCCGCAAAGCACGGCCTGCTCGCCGAACAGGTCGGTTTCGCATTCCTCGCGGAAGTTGGTTTCGATGATGCCGGAACGGCCGCCGCCAACGCCCGAGGCATAGGAAAGGGCGATGTCATGGGCATTGCCGGTCGCGTCCTGATGAACGGCGATCAGGCAGGGCACGCCGCCGCCGCGCAGATATTCGCCGCGGACGGTGTGGCCCGGGCCCTTGGGCGCGATCATGATGACGTCCACGTCCTTGCGCGGCTCGATCAGGCCGAAATGGACATTGAGGCCGTGCGCGAAGGCCAGCGCCGCGCCAGGACGCAGATTGGCGTGGATGTCCGCGGCATAGACGGCGGCCTGATGCTCGTCGGGCGCCAGGATCATGAGTATGTCGGCCCAGGCAGCCGCTTCGGCGTTGGGCAGCACCTTGAAGCCCGCGCCTTCAGCCTTCGTCGCGCTGGGCGAACCGGGGCGCAGCGCGATGGCGATTTCGGCAACGCCGGAATCGCGCAGGTTCTGCGCATGGGCGTGGCCCTGGCTGCCATAACCCAGGATGGCGACCTTCTTGCCCTTGACCAGGCCGATATCGGCATCGCGATCGTAATAAACCTTCATTTGACGTTCCTTTTCATATCCTAACCCTCTCCCTGGAGGGAGAGGATACGAAGACTTGGACCCCATGGCCCCAGTCGGAGTTGGTGAGGGGGAACCACCGGGCGGGGATGTGCTGATCTCACCCTCACCCTCCCATGCTTCGCATGGGCCCCTCCCTCTCCCGGCGGGAGAGGGGCTAATCTATTTGGAGCGCGCCGCGCCCCAGTTGTCTGTTGTCGCATCCCTGGGCGTAAAAAACCGCGCACGATGCTTTAGTTTGGCTCCTTGCCACGGATCAGGCCGACGACGCCCGTGCGGCCAACCTCGACCAGCCCGATCTGCCGCATCAGGCCGATGAAATTGTCGATCTTGTCGGTCGTGCCGGTGATCTCGAAGATGAAGCTCTCTATGGTGGTGTCGACCACCTTGGCACGGAAGACATCGGCCAGGCGAAGCGCCTCGATCCGGTCCTCTCCCACGCCGGCGACCTTGACCAGCGCCAGTTCGCGCTCGACGAAGGGGCCGTTGTCGGTGAGGTCGGTCACCTTGTGCACCGGCACCAGCCGTTCGAGCTGGGCAATGATCTGGTCAATCACCTTGGGCGGGCCGCTGGTGACGATGGTGATGCGGCTGATCGCATGATCGGGGGTGATGTCCGCCACGGTCAGGCTGTCGATATTATAGCCACGCGCGGTGAACAGGCCCGCGATGCGCGCCAATATGCCCGCCTCGTTCGAAACCGTCAGCGACAGGACATGCCGCTCGCTAATCTCTTCCTGAATGTGCATCAGATGTTTCCGTTATCCGGTTCTTCGCGCTCATGGCGCTCTGAAATCATGCCCGTGAAGGCGTAGTGCCATGCGCCATCGTCGCGATGGGCCATCCGTACCGGGAAGCCCGCGATCGCGTCGAACATCCGCGCCAGATGCTCGCCCACATAGCGGGGGCTGACCAGCAGGCGGCCGATATGGCGCTCATGAAAATCGAAACCCGCGTCCAGATGGACTTCCCAATCCTCATTTTCCGGATCGGCATGGTCCACCGTCCAGCCCGTGAGGTCCGGCGTGCCCGCGATCCTTTCGAAATCGAAGGGTTCGCTGACATGGATGCGGAGCTTCAGATGCTGCGTCACGCCGCCATACTCACACCAGCGCCTTCGCCTCGTCCGACATGATGCCCTCGACCTGGCTGGGGTCGAGCAGCATGTCGGTATGTGCCGCGCCCGACGGGATCATCGGGAAGCAGTTGCTGAGCTTCGCCACGCGGCAGTCCACGATCACCGGGCCGGGCGTGTCGATCATCTGGGCAATGCCCGCCGCCAGTTCCTGCGGCCCCTCAATGCGGATGCCGGTCCAGCCATAGGCCTCGGCCAGCTTCACGAAGTCGGGCAGGCTGTCGGAATAGCTGTTGGAATAGCGGCTTTCATAGGTCAGTTCCTGCCACTGGCGAACCATGCCCATATATTCATTGTTGAGGATGAATATCTTGACCGGCAGGCGATACTGGCTGGCCGTCCCCATCTCCTGGATGTTCATCTGGATGGAAGCATCGCCGGCAACACAGACGACCAGACTGTCCGGGTTGCCCACCTGCGCGCCGATGGCGGCCGGGAAGCCGTAGCCCATGGTGCCCAGGCCGCCGGATGTCAGCCACTTGTTCGGCGCGTCGAAACCGAAATGCTGGGCCGCCCACATCTGATGCTGGCCGACTTCGGTGGTGATGATGACATCCTTCGCCGACCGCGAAGCCTTGTAGAGCTGGGCGATCGCCTCCTGCGGCATGATCTCTTCCCGGCTTTCCGGATAGGCGAGGCTGTTGCGGGCGCGCCAGCCGTCGATCCGTGCCCACCATTCGCCCAGATCGGCGGCCTTGTGCCCGCGTTCCTTCCAGAGGGCGATCATGTCCGCCAGGGCACTGCCGACGTCCGCGATGATGGGAAGGTCGACCTCGACGGTCTTGTTGATGGAACTGCGGTCGATATCGATATGGATCTTCTTGGAATGCGGCGCGAACGCGTCCAGCCGCCCGGTCACGCGGTCGTCGAAACGGGCGCCGACGCAAAGGATCAGGTCCGCCTTGTTCATCGCCCAATTGGCTTCATAGGTGCCGTGCATGCCCAGCATTCCCAGCCATTGCGGGGACGAAGCGGGGAAGGCGCCCAGGCCCATCAGCGTCGAGGTGACGGGCGCGCCGGTCAGCGCCGCGATCTCGCGCAGCAGGGTCGATGCTTCGGGACCGGAATTGACGACGCCGCCCCCGGTGTAGAAGATCGGACGCTCGGCAGCCGCCAGCATCTCCACCGCGCTCGCGATCGCGACCGGGTCCGCCTTGGTCTGCGGGCGATAGCTGGCATGTTCGAAACTCTCCGGCTTCCGGTATGGCGCGGTCGCGATCTGGACATTCTTCGGAATGTCGATGACGACCGGGCCGGGCCGGCCGGTGGTGGCGATATGGAACGCCTCATGGACGACGCTCGCCAGCTTGCCGGGCGATTTCACCAGATAATTGTGCTTGGTGCAGTGGCGGGTGATGCCGACCGTATCCGCTTCCTGGAAAGCGTCCGTGCCGATGAGCTGCGTCGGAACCTGGCCGGTGATGACGACCATCGGGATCGAATCCATCAGCGCATCGGTGATGCCGGTGACCGCATTGGTCGCGCCGGGGCCGGAGGTGACGAGGACAACGCCGGGCTTGCCGGTGGAGCGGGCATAACCCTCCGCCATGTGGGTTGCGCCCTGTTCGTGGCGAACGAGAACGTGGCGGATCTTCGGATGATTGTAGAGTGCGTCATAGATGGGCAGCACCGCGCCGCCCGGATAACCGAACACGACTTCGACCCCCAGGTCGATCAGGCACTCAACCAATATGTCCGCGCCGCTCTTTTCGGCCACGATAGATCCTTCCGTCGGATAAATGTTGCGCCCTCTGCTCCAGAAGCGGAGCGATGGCAAGGCGGCTGCGTCTATTGGACATAAAATGGCTAGTCAATAGTTATTGTTGTAATTTTATTACTAATTCATCCATTAAATGATTATCAATGATCGCGGCGATGCGGGGCCAATCGGCGGGAGGCTGGCGGGAAAACCAGGTATATTGCCGCTTCGCATATTGTCGCGTCGCGATCCGGCCGCGCTCGACCATGGTTTCGCGGTCGATTTCCCCCGCCAGCCAGGCCGCGATCTCCGGGACGCCGATGGCCCGCATGACGGGAAGCTCGGCCGAAAGCTTGCGCGCCAGCAGCGCCTCCACCTCCCCGACGGCGCCATGGTCCACCATCTGCCCGAACCGCAGGTCGCAGCGGTCGATCAGCCAGTCGCGCGGGGGCAGCAGGACCATGGGCGCCAGGGCGATGTCCCTGCCTATGCCGCCGCTCTTGTGCCGTTGCCATTCTGACAGGGGCTTGCCGGTCGATCGCACCACCTCCAGCGCGCGGCCGACGCGAGTGGTGTCCGCGGCGGCGAGACGGGCGGCCGCCTCGGGATCCTCCCTTGCCAGCGCGGCATGCGCCTCGGCGACCGGCATAGCGCGCACGGCAGCGCGTATGGCAGGATCGATGTCCGGCACCGGGGCGATACCGTCCAGCAGGGTGCGCAGATAAAGGCCGGTGCCGCCCACCAATATGGGCAGGCACCCCGCCGCATGCGCCTTGCCGATCTCGTCGCGCGCCTCAGCCGCCCAGCGCGCGGCGGTGCAGGCTTCCGCGCCGTCGATATGGCCGAACAGCCGATGTGGAACGCCCGCCATTTCCTCCTCGTCCGGCCGGGCCGAAAGGATCCGAAGGTCGGCATAGACCTGGCTCGCGTCCGCATTGATGACGATGCCGTTCGCCATCCGGGCCAGCCGAACCGCGAGCGCACTCTTGCCGCTGGCGGTTGGCCCGGCAATAAGCGCGACGCGCGGGCGGGATTCGCCCATCCTTGAGTCAGGAGTTTCCATGTTCGTTGCGACCTTAGTGGCAAGTGGTGCCTTGAGTCAGGAGGATATTGCCGAGGCGGCCGGCCGGCTCGCCACGGTGGGTTGCGCGCCTGTCGATAGCAAGTGGCTGGACGAGGGCAAGGCGGCCGACATCTTCTTCGGCCTTGATCCGATTGCCGCGCGCGCTGCGCTCACCGGGGTTGGCGAGCGGGCGGACGTGATCGTCCAGCCCGCCGAGGGGCGTGAGAAGAAGCTGCTGATCGCGGACATGGACTCCACCATGATCACCGTCGAATGCATTGACGAACTGGCCGACTATGCCGGGATCAAGGCGCAGATCGCGGAGATTACGGAGCGGGCAATGCGCGGCGAACTCGACTTTGCCGGCGCGCTGCATGAGCGGGTCGCCCTGCTCAAGGGACTGGCGGACGCGGCCATCGACCAATGCCGGACCGAGCGGGTGAAGATCATGCCGGGCGCAAAAGCGCTGGTGCGCACGATGAAGCAGAGGGGGGCAAGGACGCTGCTCGTGTCGGGCGGGTTCACGCGCTTCACTGGCCCGGTGGCGGAGGAGATTGGCTTCGACGACGCCGTCGCCAATGTGCTGGAGATCGCCAACGGCGCCCTGCTGGGCACGGTGACGCTTCCGATCGTGGACGCTGCGCGCAAACGGATGGAGCTGGAGGCGGCGATCAACGACGGGATCGATCGGCCGCTGACGCTCGCCGTGGGCGACGGCGCCAATGATATACCGATGATCCAGGGGGCCGGGCTGGGCGTCGCCTATCATGCCAAGCCCAGGACGCGGGAAGCGGCGGCGGCCGAAATCGTGCATGGCGACCTCTCCGTGCTGCTCTATGCGCAGGGCATCGCTTCGGCCGAGTGGGTAGAGGCCTGATCGCCTCGATATCCTGGAGCGAAGGCAGAGGCAGGGCCTCATCAGAAGTCCTCTGATCCGCCACCGCACGGTTGAGCGCCGATCGAGCACTAGAGCGGGTTTCGATCTGATTGAATCAGATCGCCGCTCCAGATTCCTTGTTTTTCGCGATTTCTTGACCAGCGATCGGTTCCGATCGCTTGGAAATCGCTCTATTCTTCGTTTTTGCTCAATGCGCGGCCAGCATCCACAGCGCCATGGCTACCATCATGACATTTTCCGTCAGGGACACGAAGCCCAGCGGCACATTGCTGCTGCCGCCGACGCAGGCGCATTTGAGTTCGCGCTTTTCGAGATAGACCGCCTTGAACACCGAAACCGCGCCGATCCCGCCGATGAACAGCGCCAAGGGGATCGACAGCCAGTCGA
The DNA here is from genome assembly GCF_040676415.1 of Sphingobium sp. LSP13-1-1.1. Classification (NCBI taxonomy): domain Bacteria; kingdom Pseudomonadati; phylum Pseudomonadota; class Alphaproteobacteria; order Sphingomonadales; family Sphingobiaceae; genus Sphingobium; species Sphingobium sp. LSP13-1-1.1. The sequence goes on from NZ_JBEGHU010000012.1 coordinate 376,216, forward strand.
GCGCTCGCGCCAGCATCAGCGTGCCTGCGCCCAGTTCAAGGAACGGATAGACATATCCATAGGGGACAAGGCGGCGGGCAAGCAGGTCGTAGTTCAGGAACATCGTCGCAAAGCGATCCACATCCTGCAATTTCAGCATGGCGAGCAGCATCATGGCGATCGCGATGAAGCGTTCCGCAGTCATGATGCCGAGCAGGGGCAGGGCGGTCAGCCAGTTGGTCACGAGCGCGAGCAGGCCCGCCACCGCGAAGACGACGAGGACGGGCGTATAGCTTTTTGCCTGCGGGTCGGCGACCTTCAGGCCGAAAAAACGGCGAAGGTCGTCATGGCCGCCGATCCTTTGCCCGTCGATGAAGATCTGCGGCGTCGTCGCGACATCGTGCGCGGCCTTGAAGGCGTCGGTTTCGGCACGGCTGGTGAGCCAGTGATCATCGACAGCATAGCCTTTTCGCTTCAGCAGCCAGCGGGCCTTGAGGCCGAAGGGGCAGATGTGGTCGGGCATCACCATGCGATAAAGCTCTGCTTTGCGCGGAGCTTCGGCGGCGGCTGTGGTCATCGCATCGCTTTCTCTTGAGAGTTTCGCTTCGCATCCCATATGGGGTCCGTACCATGGTCCGGAGTCAAGCATGGTGATGACGATTTCCGGTCTGGCGCGCGCGGGCGGCGTGGGCGTCGAGACCATACGCTTTTATCAGCGGCGCGGCCTGCTGGACACGCCCGACCGGCCGGAGGGCGGCGGCCTTGCCGGTGGCGTGCGACGCTATGGCGAGGACGATGTGCGGCGTTTGAAGTTCATCCGCGCGGCACAGGCGGCCGGCTTCACCCTGGATCAGATCGGTGAGTTGCTGCGGCTGGACGCCGGTCAGGATCGCGCACGGGCGCGTGAACTGGCGGCGGAGCGGCTGGCGGCGCTGGACAGGAAGATCGCGGAACTGGAAGCGGCAAGGGACAGTCTGCGGCGGCTGGCCGGCGCCTGCCATGCCTCCCGGGAGGGGCCTTGCCCGATCATCTCCGCCTTCGAAGAGTAGGGCTTGGAGGAGTAGGGCAGGGCGTCAGAACCCGGACATCAGCCCGTCGATCGCGCCCTGCAAAATATAGCTCGCGGCGAGCTTGTCCACCAATTCCTCCCGCCGCGCACGGCTGGCATCCGCCTCCAGCAGCGTCCGCGTCACCGCCTGCGTCGACCAGCGCTCGTCCCACAGCAGGATCGGCAGGCCCAGGTCCGCGATGTTGCGGGCAAAGGCACGGCTGGCCTGACTGCGCGGGGATTCGCTGCCGTCCAGGTTGAGCGGCAGGCCGATCACGACGCCCCTCACCAACTGCTGCTCCATGAAAGCCGCCAGCGCGATCTTGTCCTTGGTGAACTTGCCGCGGCTGACCGTATGGGCCGGGCTGGCGATGGACCATTCCGCATCGCAGAGCGCAAGGCCGATGGTCTTGGTGCCGACATCCAGCCCGATCAGGCGGCCGCCATGGGGCAGGGCTTCGCGGAAAACCGCGCGGTCGGCAGTGACAATGGACATGTTTACTTCTTCAGAAAGGCGGCCAGCCGCTGTTTCGCATCCTCGCGCACATCGGCCCAGAACAGCGCATAGTCATAGACGTGATAATTATTGCCCGGCAAGGTGAACGGGCCCATGTCCACCGGTTCCCCGATCATCAGCACGCCACTGGTGTCGCAGCGCGCCGGGACGACGCCGGCGACCAGCCGGGTGGGCTTGCCCGCGTCCCGCGCATCCAGCGTGCCGCGATTGGCGCTGGCGGGGGCCGCGCCGTTGAAGGCGCCGGTGATCGGGTTGGTGCAGAGCATATGCGTGCCCTTGTGCGGCCGACCGGTGAAGCTGGGCTTGCGCTCGAAACTCTCGATCGCGGCCGATGGATCGGCCGGTTCGGCATAGCTTTGCCAACTCACGATGCAATGCGACTGCTGCCGCCGCGCGCATGCGGGAAGGCCAAGCGCCGGCAGGTCGGCCTCGACCGAAATCGGCCAGCCCACGGCATAGACGGCGGCGATGCGGTCAGCGACCGGCTTTCCCGCTACCTGCTCGCGCAGCAGCCTCAGCAGATGGAACGAACCCTGGCTATGCGCGGCGAGGATCAGCGGCCCCTGCGGATTGGCCTTGAGAAAGGCGGCAAAGGCCTGGGCGACGTCGCGATAGGCTGCGGCGAGCGACTGGTCGCCCGCGGGCTTGTTGGTCAGGAAGGCGCCATAATTGGCCTGGCGGTAGCGCGGCGCCCAGATGGCGCCCACCGCGTTGAAGGCGCTCGCTTGATTCTGCACGAAGCGCCGCGCCGTCGTGAGCGAATCCTGGTCGTCCAGGTGCATGTTCCAATGCGCGTCGCCCAGCGTCGTGATGTAGGATGTCGGGTGGATGAAGAAGACCGCAGCCTTGTCGCTGGCGGGCGCGTCCTTCACCCCCTCCGGCAGCCAGGCGGCGGGATTGTCCTTCCTGATGTCGGGCCGCGCGATCCACATGCCGGCATCGTCATAGGCGTTGGCCGGCAGGGGCTGAATCTGCGCAAAGGCCTCCCGCGGGACCATGACCGCCCGGATCATCTGCATGCCCCAGATGCGATAGGCCAGCAATGCCGCGATGACCAGCACGATCAGGCCGGCTACGACATAGAGGAATTTGCGGGCCAATCGGCGCTCTCCATCGGGATGCTGTGCAGATGCTTTCCTGTCTGGCGCAAGCGCAACATGCGCGCAAGGACTTGAAGCATGAAGGTGCCGATGGTAGCGGCGGCGCATGTCGATAGACCTTCAGACCGTAAAGAAGATCGCCAGCCTTTCGCGCATTTCGGTGACGGATGCCGAAGCCGAGGCGATGGTGCCCGAACTCAACAACATCCTTGGCTGGGTGGAGCAACTGGGCGAGGTGGACGTGACCGGCGTGGAGCCGATGACCGCCGTCATTCCCAACACGCTGCGCCTGCGCGAGGATGTCGTCACCGACGGCAATGTCCGCGACCGGGTGCTGGCCAATGCGCCGCAGGCCGAACATGGCTTCTTCGCGGTGCCCAAGGTGATCGAATAATGTCAAATCCTACAGACAAAAGCGCGCTGACCGATCTGACGGTGGCGGAAATCCGCGACGGCTTCCGTGGCGGTGACTTTTCCGCGCGCGAAGTGGCAGAGGCGTTCAACGCCAATGTCGCCGCCGCCAAGGCGCTGAATGCCTTCATCGTCGAGACCCCGGAAAAGGCCCTGGAGGCCGCCGACGCCGCCGACAGGGCGAAGGCTGCGGGCGAGGCTTTGAAGCCGCTTTCGGGCGTGCCGATCGGCATGAAGGACCTCTTCTGCACAGAGGGCGTGCAGACGACCGCTGCCAGCCACATGCTGGAAGGCTTCACGCCGACCTATGAATCCACCGTATCGAAGAAGCTGTGGGACGCGGGCGCGGGCATGCTGGGCAAGCTCAATCTCGACCAGTTCGCCATGGGTTCGTCGAACGAGACAAGCTATTACGGCAATGTGATCTCGCCCTGGCGGCGCGGCGGCGGCGACAATGCCGCGCTGGCGCCGGGCGGTTCCTCGGGCGGCTCCTCCGCCGCGATCTCTGCGCGGCTCTGCCCTGCGGCGACCGGAACCGACACGGGCGGCTCGATCCGCCAGCCGGCGGCCTTCACGGGCATTTCCGGCATCAAGCCGACCTATGGCCGCTGCTCGCGCTGGGGCATCGTGGCCTTCGCCTCCTCGCTCGACCAGGCCGGGCCGATGGCGCGGACGGTGCGCGACAATGCGATCCTGCTGGAGACGATGGCGGGCTTCGATCCCAAGGATTCGACCTCGCTCGATCTGGCTGTGCCGCAGTGGGAAGCCAATCTGTCCAGCGATCTCAAGGGCAAGAAGGTCGGCATTCCCAGGGAATATCGCCCTGACGGTCTGAACGCGGAAATCTCCGCCATGTGGGATCGCGGCATCGAATGGCTGAAGGACGCGGGCGCCGAGGTGGTGGAGGTGTCGCTGCCGCATACCAAATATGCGCTGCCGACCTATTATATCATTGCGCCCGCCGAGGCTTCTTCGAACCTCGCCCGCTATGACGGCGTGCGCTATGGCCAGCGCGACCTGCCCGATGGGGCGGGCCTGCAGGACATGTATGCTGCGACGCGTGCCTTGGGCTTTGGGCCGGAGGTCAAGCGCCGCATCATGATCGGCACCTATGTGCTGTCGGCGGGCTTCTACGACGCCTATTATACGCAGGCGCAGAAGGTCCGGGCGTTGATCGCGCGCGATTTCGAACAGGCTTTCGAAAAGTGCGACCTGCTGCTGACGCCCACCGCGCCGAGCGCTTCCTTCGCGCTGGGCGAGAAGCAGGCTGATCCGCTCGCCATGTATCTGAACGACGTCTTCACCGTGCCTGCGTCGCTGGCGGGTCTGCCTGCCATGGCGGTGCCGGGCGGGCTGGACGCGCAAGGGCTGCCGTTGGGTTTGCAGATCGTTGGCAAGGCGCTGGACGAGCAGACCGTGCTGAACGCAGGCCTCGCCATCGAGGAACGCGCAGGCTTCACGGCGCGGCCGGAGAAGTGGTGGTAAGATGCACTTCGCGGAACTCGTGGAGGGCATAGTCGATATGCTGAGCTGTTTCACAAGTTCAGGGAGGCAGAAATATCAACGTAACGATGATCGTCCGGCCAAGCGTCGCAGGATCAGCGTTGCAACGGCGGATGCGACCGTAGATCGTCCCAAGACAAGATTGTGGGGCAAGGGTCGTCGAAGCAGGGATCGGATCGCTCCGACGGAAATTGATGGGCAAGAAGCGAAATGACTGAATCAACCTATCGCATTCAGGGCGCAACCGGCGAGTGGGAGGTCGTGATCGGCCTGGAAGTCCATGCGCAGGTGACGAGCCAGGCGAAGCTCTTTTCCGGCGCGGCCACGGCCTTCGGCGCGGAGCCGAACACGCAGGTCAGCCTGGTCGACGCGGCCATGCCCGGCATGCTGCCCGTGCCGAACCGCGAGTGCATCCGTCAGGCGGTGCGCACCGGCATGGCGATCAGGGCGCAGATCAACAAATGGTCCCGCTTCGATCGCAAGAATTATTTCTACGCCGACCTGCCGCAGGGCTACCAGATCAGCCAGCTCTACCACCCGCTGGTGGGCGAGGGTGAGATCGAGATCACGCTGGACGAGAAGAACCCCGACAGCAGCACCAAGACCATCGGCATCGAGCGCATCCATGTCGAGCAGGACGCCGGCAAGCTGATGCATGACCAGCATCCGACGCGCTCCTATGTCGACCTCAACCGTTCCGGCGTGGCGCTGATGGAGATCGTGTCGAAGCCCGACATGCGGTCTCCCGCAGAGGCAGGCGCTTATCTGTCGAAGCTCAGGACGATCCTGCGCTATGTCGGGTCGTGCGACGGCAATATGGACCAGGGGTCGATGCGCGCCGACGTCAATGTGTCCGTCCGCAAGCCGGGCGAACCCTTTGGCACCCGCACCGAGACGAAGAACGTCAATTCCGTCCGTTTCGTCATGGCTGTCGTCGAACATGAGGCCAGCCGTCAGGTCGACGTGCTGGAGGCCGGCGGCAAGGTGGTGCAGGAAACCCGCCTCTACGATCCGGACCGGAATGAGACGCGCTCCATGCGGTCGAAGGAAGACGCGCATGACTATCGCTATTTCCCCGATCCGGACCTGTTGCCGCTGGAACTGGACGACGCCTTTCTGGAGGAATGCCGCCAGTCGCTGCCGGAACTGCCCGACGCCAAGCGTCAGCGCTATGAGCAGGCGCTGGGCCTGTCCGCCTATAATGCCGCCACGCTGACCGCCGACGCCGACACCGCGCGCTGGTTCGAGGCGCTGCTGGCAGAGGGCGCGCGCATCCAGAAGAAGAGCGAGGGCGAGGTCGCCAAGGCTTCGGCCAACTGGCTGCTGTCGGAACTTTACGGTGCGCTCAACCGCCTGGGCAAGACGCTGGAGGAAAGTCCCGTCAACCCGGAAGAGGGCGCGGAACTGCTCGCCCTCATCGCCGATGGCACGATCAGCGGCACCATCGCCAAGCAGGTGTTCGAGATCATGCTCGAAACCGGCGAGAGCGCGCCGAAGATCGTCGAGGAAAAGGGCCTGAAGCAGACGAGCGACACCGGCGCGATCGAAGCGGCGGTGGCCAGGGTTCTTGCCGATAATGGCGACAAGGTCGAACAATATAAGGCGGGCAAGGAGGCGCTGTTCGGCTTCTTCGTCGGCCAGACGATGAAGGCCATGCAGGGCAAGGCCAATCCGCAGGTCGTCAATGAACTCGTCAGGAAGGCATTGGGCTGATCTGTTTCTAGGGCCGGCATGGGGATGCCGGCCTTTTATGGGGGGTGGATATGAACAGGGGGATTTTCGTCGCGGGGCTGTGCCTCGCGGCATGCGTCGCGACCGTCGCGGCGCGGGCGGAAACGCTCAACAATGACAGTGTCGTCGCGCTGGTTTCGGCGGGCCTGGGGGATGAAGCCGTGATCGCGAAGATCAAGGCTTCGCCCGCCCAGTACAGGCTCTCCACCGATGACCTGATCGCGCTCAAGAAGAGCGGCGTTTCCGGCCCCGTCATCGCCGCGATGATCGAGGCGGGATCGCAGGGCATCACCTCCGCCAAGGCGGCGATGTCGGCGGACTCGCCCGATCCGCTCGTGCCGCATCCCTCCGGCATCTACATGCTGGTCGACGCCGCCCAGCCTGCCCGGATGGCCCGGATCGATCCCACCATTTCCAACCAGAGCAAGACCGGCGGCATCCTGGGCTACGCCTTCACCGGCGGCATCGCCTCCCTCAGCATCAAGGCGGTCATTCCCAATGTCAGCGCCCGCATCGTCTCGGGCAAGGCGCGGCCCATCTTCTACTTCTATTTCGATGAGGCCAATCGCAGCCTGTCGCAGGCAGGGGCGCCGTCTCTCTGGCTGGCAGGGCCGGCGACGGCGATCACCTCGCCCAATGAATTCAGCCTGATCCAGTTCGACGTGAAGAAGGACCGTCGCGAAACCCGCGTCGGCAGCATGAATCTGGGCGGCGCCAAATCGGGCGTGATGGACAAGGACCGCATCGCCTTCGATTATGAGCAGGTGGCGCCCGGCGTCTTCAAGGTCATGCCGAGGGTGGATCTGGGCACGGGCGAATATGGCTTTCTCTATTCCGTCAGTGCCGGCTCCGGGCCCGGCATGTGGGGCGGGGGCACGGGCGGCGCGCGAATCTTCGATTTCGCGATCCGGCCCTGAAGGCAGGACAATAAAAGGGGCGCTGCCGGGGGAAGGCAGCGCCCCTTCCTTTAGGGCCATGACACCGTTGGGAAGACGGCTTAGGTCATGGCGGATCGGCGGGCCCGGAGGGTCTGTGGGGTGTGGCCCGCCAATTCACTGCTAGGACGTCACAGGATGAAGTTAACCGTCGCCCGCAGGGACAGGGCGACGTGATTTTGTTGTTGTTCCGCTCCGAATTCGCCGCCGACGCGGAAACTCTCGGTGCCGCCGATCAGGCGCGCGCGCCCGGTCCAGCCGCTGGTGCGCTTGTCCGCGATCAGGGTGAAGTCCTCGCCGCCGACATAATGCGCGGTCGTGTCGCCCAGCGATCCGCCGATGATCTGCCGACGCCCGCCCTCCAGCTCGAACCGCATCCAGCCATCCTCGCGGTTGCGGCTGCCGAAGTCGTAGCCGACGGTGACATTGCCGCTGGCGGTCAGCTCGTCGCTGGTGCGGCTGTCGACGATCAGGTCGAACGCGTCGCCGCCGCCCGTTTCGCTATAGCCGCCTTCTTTCAGCCTGTAATAGTCGATGCCGGCCGCTGGCCGCAGGGTGAAGCGATTGAAGCGCATTTCATAGGACCCGCCCAACGTCGCCGAATAGAGCTTGCCCGACCAGTCGCCGTTCGCCGTGCGGACGAGGTCGCCGGATGCAAAGTGGCGACCGCCGCGAAAGTCGATATGGGCGGCCGAAACACGGGCATAGGTCTGGAACGGCCCGAAATCGCCGCGCCAGTGTGCCGCCAGTTCGAACTGATCCGAATCGACCACATTGTCGTTGCTGCCGGACGAATCGCTGCCGTGAATATAGGCGATGGATGCGCCCAGCGCGCCGATCCCCGTCAGATATTCCGCGCCAAGGCTCGCACCCCATCCATTGATGTCATAGGACGCCGTGTCGCCCACGCTCTTGGAGCTGCCGAACGCGACCTGTTGCAGCCAGAAACCCAGATTGCCGTCAGCCGTGCGATAGATGCCGCCCGGATCGGCCAGGATGCGGGCGGTGGCGCGCGAACCGGCGGTCACCGCCTCGAACGTGCCGCCGGCATGGTCGGGCAGCATCTGCTGCAGATTGGCCTTCAGCGTGTCGCCGTCGGTAATGGCGAGATAGTTGCTGGCAAAGGCGCTGTCCTTGTCCAGCGCGTTGAAGATCGCGTCATAGGCGCGCGCCTGTGATCCGGTCAGGCCCAGATCGGACACGGTCTTGGCGGCGATCGACAGGGTCACTTCCCCCGTGGCCGCATTGCTGGTGATGCCGCCCTTGAACATATAGGGGATCAGCGTCGTGCTGGAGAGGGCAGGCGTGCCGTTCAGCGATCCGGCGCGGACGATGACATAATTGCCTTCGGACCCGGCAACGCGGGTCAGGGTCGCCTTCACCTGCGATCCGCTGGCGAAGTTTGCGGCTCCGGCGACATTGTAGAGCGTATTGGTGCCATTGGCGGTGTCGACCGTCACGCCGATGACGGATGATGCGCCGACGGAGAGCGAGGCAAGCGCGACGGGACCATTGTTACTGGCGTTGAGCATGCCGCCGTTCACGACGACCGCGGTATTGCCGGCGTTGCTGATGGCGCCGTTCAGGGCAGCGGTGCCGGAGAGGGTCAGCGTCGATGGACCCCCGCCGAAATCCACGCCGCCGTTGATCTGCGAACTTCCGGAGAGCGCCAGGCTGGAACCATTTCCGCCCATGGCCACATTGCCCGCCAGGGTGGAGGAACCGGACAGGCCCAGGCTGTTGCTGCCTCCGCCCAGGTCGACATTGCCCGCGATGCTGCCTGCCGACACGGTCATGACATCATTGCCCGACCCCAGCCGCACGTCCCCGGTGATCTTCGGCGCCGTTGCGGTCGCCGAGGCAAGCGACTGCGTCAGGGTAACGCCGCTGCTGTTGGCGGTCATATCGATGGCGACGTTCGATCCGCTCTTGCCCCCCGTTGCCGAAATGGCGCCGCTGTTGGACAGGGAGGACACCGTGCCCGACGCATCGAGGATGGCGATGGCCGCGCCGTCCGTGCTGCTGATCGCGCTGGCGGAGATGGTGCCGCTGTTGACGATGGCGCGGCTCGTCGCGCCTGCATCGATCACCAGCGCGCGGGCGGAGGTGCCGGCAAGTTTCGAACCCGACGCGCCCACCGTGCCGCCGATCTGGATGGTATCCGCCATGGTGCCGCTGCCCAGGCGAATGGCCGTGGCATTGCTGTCATAGGATACCGCGCCGACCGATCCCGACACCAGCAATCCCTTGGTCAGCGTGACATTGCCGCCCAGCCCGCCAATGACCAGGCCGTTGGCGTTCACGCCATCATAGACGCCTTGCCCGATGATCGTTCCCTTGACGATCAGGCCATAGCCGGAACTGTCGGCTGCCACCGCGCCGATGGTCGTGGCCGCCGTGGCCGAGCCGATCTGCACCGCAGCGGCCGAGCCATAGGTGATGATATTGGCGGACCCTTCGGTAGCGTCGGGCAGCCCGTCATTGTCGACGTCCGGTTTCGTGCTGTCGAGCGTGGGCGGGATGTCGAAGATGACGCCGCCGGTCACATTGCCGGCGATCGTCACCGCCGATCCACCCTGAAGCAGATCGTCGGGGTCCAGTTTGGAAATGTCACTGGGCCGCGTCGTGTAGCGGTAGCCGGTGCTGGTGATCGTGCCCTGGATCTTGACCGCTCCGTTCACGTCCCCCTGCAGGGCCACGCCAATGCTGTTGGCGCCCGTGACCGTGGTCGTTCCGCGGATCGTGACATTGCCCGTGACCGCATTGGCCAGCACGCCATAACCATTGTCGCCCAGCACGCTGGTGGAGCCGCTGGTCGACAGATTGCCGGTCAGCGGCGCATCGATGCGGATCCCGGCCGACTGGTTGCCCTCCACCGTGATGGTTCCGCTGCTGTCGATATTGCCGATATGCGCCGCGCCGGACTGGACCCAGATGCCGTAGCGGTTCGAACCCTTGGCGAAGGGGCCGTCCAGATCGCCGTCATTGTCGGTGTCGGTGGCCGTATAATCCTCGTCCAGGGTGATCGTGCCGCTGTTGCTGATGTTGCCGCTCACGCCCGCGATCGAAAGAATGCCGGTCGCGCCGTCCGCGTTCGAAATCTTCAGCGTACCTGCATTGCTGACATTGTTGTTGCTGTCCTGGGTGATGGCGGTGCCGCTGGTCAGGGTGACCGATCCTGCGGAACTGACCGTCACGTCATCGGGCGCGCCGTTGGCGGCGGTGGCTGTCCTGACCGCCGTGGTGGTGGAGGAACCTATGGTGGTTTCCGCCGCCGCATCGGCCACTGCAAGAGCGGCCAGAACGGGAGCGATGGCCGTACAGGCCAGTAGATTGCGCATGATGTCTCCTCTGCGTGCCGCGCCTCTTGTCGATGAGCGCGCATGCGGGGGAGACGGCGCCGGACCGGCCGGTCCGTCACCTAAAAATAATGAGACGCAGGATCAGAAGGCGAAATCCATCCCCAACCGGATCGTCCGGGGACGCTGGGGCGTCACATAATCGCCGCTGATGTCGAACGGCGTGCCCAGCGAGAAGCGGTTGCCGCTGCTGTCGAACAGGTTGGTGAGAGACAGCGACCATTGCATGGGTCCGCGGGTCAGCGCGGCGTTGAACGCCGTGTCCACATAATTGCCCTGTTCGCGTCCCAATATCGGTCCGACGCCCAGGCGCGACTTGCCGACATAGCGGGCCGATCCGCTGAGATGGAGTTGCATCTCGTCTCCCACGCGCGCGCGGTAGTCGACGCCGATGCGCCCGCCCAGATTGGCGACATTGGGCAGGCTCAGCGACTGCCCTTCATAAGATAGCAGCCGCACGAACTGCGCCGGACGGTTGAGCCGACTGTCGTTGAAGATGATGCTGCCGTCCAGCGTCAGGCGCGGGATGGGGCGGACGACGACGCGCCCCTCCACCGTATAGATGCGTCCGTCCCCGATATTGTCGGTGGTCGGAATGCCGATGCGATCGGTGACGTCGGCCTGGATGTCCTTCCACCTCGTATAGGCGAGATTGCCGGTCAGCGCGATCCTGTCGACGCCCGGAATGCCCCGGCGAAAGCCCAGTTCCAGCGTGGAGGCGCGGTCGTTGCGGAAACGCTGGATATGCTGGTCGTCGACCGCCAGCCCCCCGGGGCGAAATCCCTGCTGGAAACGGGCGTAGATGGTGGTTCCCCGCCAGGCGTCGGTCAGCAGCGAGAAGGAGGGGAGGAAGATCGTTTCGTTCCGGTTCGCCTGCGCCTCGGCCCTCGCAATGGCGGCGAGGGACAGGAGGGCTATGGGATCGAGCGCCTCGCCGGTCAGGCGGCTGTTGGTCAGCCGGCCACCGACCGTGGCGATCAGGCCGCGCACGGGTTCGAAGGATGCCTCGCCGAACAGCGTCGCCTCGCGGATGCGGTTATGCACGCCGGTCGACGTCGCCGGCATGCCGCGCCCGTACATCGGCACGCCGGGAATGACCTGCGGCTGCATCATGTCCGCGCTGTAGGATGTCAGCGAACGATGGATGTCCGACGTGCTTTCCAGATAGGACGCGCCCAATATCCAGCCCAGACCATTGTCCAGATCGCGGACAATGCGGTTTTCGGTCGAGAAGATATCGACCTTGTTCCTTTGCCGGAACAGGGCGGCGGGCGCATCGGCCCCGAACGGGTCATATTGCGTCGCGTCATAGCTTTCCGTCAGGACGTTGTGGACGAAGCCGGTGGACGAGATGAAACGCAGATCGTTCCACTGCCTTTCGATGCGCAGATTGGCGAGCGCATAGCTGGACGAATAGGGCTGGGCGACGGCGGATGCGCGCTCGAGTTCGCCGACATCCTTTTCCGCATATTGGGCATCGTCGCCCTTGATACGCTGGAAAACGCCGGTGAGGTCCATGGTCCAGTCCTCGTTCGGCGCGAAACGCAATGCGGCGCGACCGCCATAGGTGCGGATGCGGTTGACGTCATGCCTGTTGCGCAGGACGTCGTCGATATAGCCGCCATCCTGCACGCCGTAACCAACGACGCGCAGCGCGATCTTCTCCGTCACGATCGGCAGGTTGATCGTCGCGGAGAGGTCCCCGCCGGGCGCGCCATGTTGCGTGGCGCTGAGGCCGGCGGAAGCCTGCCCGCCGGTGCGCACCAGATCGGGTGCATTGGGTATCATGCGCACGATGCCGCCCAGCGAACCGGCGCCATAGAGCGTGCCCTGCGGGCCCTCCAGCACTTCCACCCCCTGCATGTCATAGAGCCGCAGGTCGGGGTCGGGCGCCGCATAGTTGAGCCGCATGTCGCCCAGATACTGGCCCGACGTCGCCTGCGTGGGGCCGGCAACGCCGCTGTCGGCGATGGCGCGGATGAACAGCTTGTTGCGGCCTTCGCCGGCATGGGTGGAACTGAGGCTCGCCACGCGGAAGATCAGGCTGGCGGTGCCCCCGGCCGCCTCGGCGGCGGTGAAGGCGTCATCGCCCACCACATCGACCATGCCGGCATAGCGGGGCAGCGGGGTGTCGCGCTTGGACGCGGTGACGATGATGTCGGCAGGTTCGGGCGCGGCCTGCGCAACGGGCCGGGCTATGTGGGGGCGGCCCTGTTCGCGCGCGGTGGCAGTCCGCACGATCCGCCATGTGGTCGCGTCGATCCGCCGGATGCTGGCGTCGCTGCCCTTGATCAGCCGCTTCAGCGCAGCTTCGACCGAGAGGCGGCCTGCCACGGCCGGCGTGGCGATGCCGGCCAGCGACTGGTCGGACATGCCGATGCTGGCTCCGGTCTGACGGCCGAGCGCTATCGCCGCCTCGCCCAAATGTCCGGGGGCGATGCTGATTTGCTGTCTATCCGCCGCCCGCGCGGGCGAAGCGGCCATCATGGCGAGGGCGGTGACGATCAGGACGTCAGCGTGGCGGGCCATCCCCCTCCTTCAACAGCCAGCCGTCGCCTTCCCTGACGGCGCTAAGGCCCATCAGTGGCGCCGCCTGACCAAAGAACCGCGCCGGATCCCGGTCCAGGCGGATCGTGCCGGTGAAGCGCATGGCTCCCGCGCCGGGCGTGGCGGTAAGCCGGACGCCCAATGAACGGGCGATGTCGGCGCTGATCTGCGTTACCGGGGCATTGGCATAGCTCAGCCGGCCCTGGCGCCAGCTTGCCACGGCATCGGTCGCGATATCCATGACGCGCAGGCCGTTCTCGTCATCGGTCAGGGCGCGACCGGCGGGGAGCGCGATCGCCTCCGCCTTCGGATTGTAGATGACCTCGCCCTCCGACACGCCGATGCGCGTCGCTGTGCCGGTCCGGACGATGTTGAAGACGGTGCCTGCATCCTCGAACAGCGCGTTGCCCACTGTGACGCGGAAGGGGTCGGCCGGGTCATGTCGCACGGTGAAAGCGGCCTCGCCGCTGTCGAGTGCCGCGAAACGCGCGTCATGGCGATCGAAACGCATGGTGGTGCCACCGTTCAGTTCGATATGCGTGCCTTCATCCAGCGCGACGGTGCGCGTTTCGCCGGGCCGGGTCGTGACGGTGTAGATGTCGCTGTGGTTCCACATGCCGATCGACAGCGTCGCGACCAGCGCCGCGGCCACTGCGCCGCCGCCGATCAGCGATCTCGGCCAGCGCCAGCCACGCGTGCCCGCATCATTGGCGGGCGCGGCGATGACGACCGGCTCTGCAGGAATGATCCGCACCAGGTCGGCGTCCGCCGCCATCAGCGCGTCATAGGCAGGCGCATGCGCGGGATCGGCCTCCAGCCAGGCGGTGAAGGCTTCCCAATCGGCAAATTCGGGATCGCGCGTCCGGATGACCCATCCGAGCGCCTCCTCGTTCATCATGGCCTTAGCCCCGTTCATTTCAGCCCCTCATCTGAACCAGACGCCACCGCCATCCTCATTCCGTATCCAGTTTCTGCTTGAGGGCGATCATCGCGCGATAGGCTTTCTGCAGGTCCTTCTCCACGGTGGTCAGGCTGACGCCCAGCTCCTCCGCGATCAGCCTTTGTCCCACGCCCTCCAGACGGAAGCGACGGAACACCATCTCGACCCGCGGCCCCAGGGACCGCAGCACGGCGCGCGCCTCCTCCAGCCGTTCGTTCAGGACCAACCTTTCATCGACGGCGATATCCTCCGACGGATCGGCCATCACGCCGCCCGCACCCTCCGCCCAATCCTGTTCGCGCCGTTCCCGCCGCGTGGCGGACCGATAGCGATCGAGCATCAGGTTGTTCGCCATGCGGTAAAGATAGGGCAGGGGATCGGCGATCGGGCCGAGATCCTTCTCCTCCAGCTTCATCCACATGTCCTGCAACAGATCCTCGGACTCATCGCCCGCGCCGCGCGCGCGCAAAAACCGCAGCAGGGCAGGGCGATTGTTCAGGAAGATGGCGGAGAGGCCGGTAGCCATGAAGAACGTGCGTCCAGTGGGATCAGGCGGTTGCCATAAAGGGCCGATGAGGGCGTTGCAACGGGCAAGCGGTCCATGGGATCTTGCCATTTACCCGCGGCCATGCCTGTTCTAGGACGGATCGACATTCAGGTGATGACGAGCCGAAAATGGTGGTTTTTCGTGACCCGGCGCGCAGCCTGCTTCCAGTAGGTGAGCACCGGAAGCACGGAAAGCCGCCATTTGCAGGCCGCCAGGACTGAATGTCGATCCGTCCTGGATGGTCAGGTCGGCAGGAGGATCGATGCAGCTAATCGGGCAGGTGGACGTGGCGGCGGCGCGAGCGGCCGGCATGGATGCCGGAAAATTGCAGGCGCTGGCCGATTTCGTCCATGATCGCTATGTCGCGCCCGGCAAGCTGCCCCATATGCAGTTGCTCGTGTCGCGTGACGAGCAGCCGATCGTCTCCGTCCGCAGCGGCGCGGCGCGAGCCACCGGCGAGCCGCTGGGCGACGACGCGCTTTACCGCATCGCCTCCATGACCAAGCCGGTGACATCGGTCGCCTTCATGATGCTGGTGGAACAGGGGCTGGTCGCGCTGGACGATCCGGTGGTGAAGGTGCTGCCGGAATTTGCCGACCTCGCCGTCGGCGCCGATGGAATCGGGCGGATGCGGCGACCGATACTGATGATCGACCTGTTGCGGCACACCTCTGGCCTGACCTATGGATTGCAGCGGCAGACGGCCATTGACGCGCGCTATCGCGATCTTGGCCTGGACGAGTTCCAGCAGAAGCGCAGTTCCGACGACTTCATTGCGACCCTCGCCGCGCTGCCGCTGGAATTTTCGCCCGGTGACCGATGGAATTATTCGGTTTCCACCGATGTGCTGGGCATCGTGGTCGAACGGCTGAGCGGCCTTGACCTGGAGCGCTATTTTCGTGAGCGCATCTTCGATCCGCTGGGCATGCCCGACACATTCTTCGAACTGCCGGAGGACCGGGTCGAGCGGATGACGGACGCGTGGCAGTGGGCACCGGACGGCACGCTTTCGCTTTACGACCGGGGCGCGCGCAGCGGGTGGCGCCGGCCGCTCAGGCTGCGTTCGGGCGGCGGCGGCCTCCTATCCTCCGTGGCTGATTACCACCGCTTCGCGCGGATGCTGCTGCGCGGCGGCGAACTGGACGGCGTGCGGCTGCTGAAACCGGAAACGGTCGCGACGATGCACGCCAATCATCTGCCCGGCGGCGGCGACCTGGCCGGCCTGTCCTCCTCCATGTTCAGCGAAGCGGATTATGCGGGCGTCGGTTTCGGCCTGGGCTTCGCGACGGACCTTCGGACGCAGGAATATTATTGGGGCGGGGTGTTCTCCACCTTCTTCTTCATCGATCCGGTCGAGCGGCTGATCGCCATATTCATGACCCAGCATTTTCCCTCGAGCATCCATCCGGTCCGTCGCGAGTTGAGGCAGGGTGTTCGCCGTGCCATCGCCGAAAGCCGCACCGATTAATTGCTGCGCTGCAAAATTTGCTGGTGGCGCGCCTCGGGACGGCGTGCCATCATCGCGCCTGGACTCAAAGGCGAAAGGGGCACATTTATGAACCTGAAAGGCCAAACCACCCTTCCCAAGCCCGCTCCGCGGCAGGTCGACCCACAGGTCCTTGCCCATGAGATCGTCGAGCGGCTCACCTACCGGATCGGCAAGAACGCGACGGCAGCCAAGCCGCATGACTGGCTGCATGCGGTGATCCTCGCCATTCGCGACCGGGTAATCGACGCCTGGATCGCCTCTACGGAGAAAACCTATCAGGAGCAGGGACGGCGGGTCTATTATCTGAGCCTGGAATTCCTGATCGGACGGCTGATGCGCGACGCGGCGTCCAACATGGAAATGCTGGACGACATGCAGGCGGCCTTGGCGTCGCTGGGCGTCGACATCGACATTATCGCCGCGCTGGAACCCGACGCCGCCCTGGGCAATGGCGGCCTTGGCCGACTTGCGGCCTGCTTCATGGAGAGCATGGCGACAGTGGATGTGCCCGCCTATGGCTATGGCATACGCTATGTGAACGGCATGTTCCGGCAGGAAATTTCGGACGGCTGGCAGGTGGAACTGCCTGAAACCTGGCTGACCCATGGCAATCCCTGGGAATTTGAACGGCGCGAGGCGAGCTATGAGATCGGCTTTGGCGGCCGGGTCGATCCGTCGGAAAATGAGGATGCCGGTCCCCACCAGATGCGCTGGCGCCCGGCCGAGCGGGTCATCGCCACGCCCTATGACACGCCGATCGCGGGCTGGCGGGGCAAGCGGGTCAACACGCTTCGCCTGTGGGAAGCCCAGCCGATCGATCCGATCCTGCTCGACCGTTTCAACGCTGGCGACCATCTGGGCGCGCTGACGGAAAGCAATCGGGCGGAGGCGCTCACGCGCGTGCTCTACCCGGCCGACAGTTCCCCGGCGGGTCAGGAATTGCGGCTGCGGCAGGAATATTTCTTCTCTTCCGCATCCCTGCAGGACATCGTCCGGCGGCATATCCAATATTTCGGCGATATACGCACCCTGCCGGACAAGGCGGCGATCCAGCTGAACGACACCCATCCGGCGGTTGCCGTCGCGGAACTGATGCGGCTCCTCCTCGACGATTACGGCCTCGACTTCGACGAGGCGTGGGACATCACCCGCCGGACGTTCAGCTACACCAATCACACGCTGCTGCCCGAAGCGCTGGAAAGCTGGCCGGTACCGCTGTTCGAACGGCTGCTGCCCCGGCACATGCAGATCGTCTATGCAGTGAACAGCCGGCTGCTGGGGGAGGCGCGACGCCTGAAGGCCGAAGATGGCGCGGGCCAGTTCGACGACCGGGCCATCGGCACCATCTCCCTGATCGATGAGGGGGGAGAGCGGCGGGTGCGCATGGGCAATCTGGCCTTTGCCGGATCGCACAGCGTCAACGGCGTGTCGGCGCTGCATACCGAATTGATGAAGGAAACGGTTTTTGCCGATTTCCACCGGCTCTACCCGACGCGGATCAACAACAAGACCAATGGCGTCACCTTCCGCCGCTGGCTGATGCAGTGCAATCACGGGCTGTTCGAACTGATCAGGGAAGCGATCGGGGACCGCTTCATGGACGATCCCGAAGCGCTGCGCGAGCTGGACCGCTTCGCCGACGACAGCGCGTTCCAGGAGAAATTCCTGGGCGTCAAGCGCGCCAACAAGGTGGCGCTGGCCGATCTGCTGCGCCAGCGGGTCAATGCCCGGATCGATCCTTCGGCCATGTTCGACATCCAGATCAAGCGCATCCATGAATATAAGCGGCAGTTGCTCAACATCATCGAGGCGGTGTCGCTCTACGACCAGATACGGTCGCACCCGGAGCGGCATTGGGTGCCGCGCGTCAAGCTGTTCGGCGGCAAGGCGGCGCCCAGCTATCACAATGCCAAGCTGATCATCAAACTGGCGGGCGATGTCGCGCGGGCGGTCAATCACGACCCGGCGGTGAATGGCCTGCTGAAGGTGCAGTTCGTACCCAACTACAATGTGTCGCTGGCGGAAATGATGATTCCGGCGGCGGACCTGTCCGAACAGATTTCGACTGCGGGCATGGAGGCGTCGGGCACCGGCAACATGAAGTTCGCCGTCAACGGCGCGCTCACCATCGGCACGCTGGACGGCGCCAATGTCGAAATGCGCGACCATGTGGGGGAGGAGAATATCGTGATCTTCGGCCTCACCGCCGCGCAGGTGAACGAACGGCGCGCCCAGGGCTACGACCCGCGCGAGGTGATCGGCCAGAGCCGCGAACTGGGCCAGGCGCTGGATGCGATCGCGAGCGGCGTCTTTTCCCCCGACGATCCGGGACGGTACAAGGATCTGGTGCAGGGCATCCATGATCATGACTGGTTCATGGTCGCGGCCGACTTCGACAGCTATTCCGCCGCGCAGCGCCGGGTGGACGGAATATGGCAGGACCAGGCGCTATGGGCGCGCAGGGCGATCCACAATGTCGCCCGCATGGGCTGGTTCTCGTCGGACCGTACGATCAGGGAATATGCGACGGACATCTGGAAGGTGCCGGTTTGAAGCGAGGCCGGATCTAGCGTGGGCCCGAACCCGGAACAGATCGCCCGCCTGCTGGAGGGGCGGGAGGATGATCCCTTCGCCACGCTTGGCGTCCATCCGGCGGCAAAGGGTTTCACCGCCTGCGTCTTCCTGCCGGACGCGGTGCGGGTCGAGGCCTGCAGACTGGACGGCAAGGCGGTCGGCATGTTGGACCGGTTCCATCCGGAGGGGCTGTTCTTCGGCAGGATCGCCATCCGCAAGCGCCAGCCGCTGCGTTACAGGGCGACCTATGCCGATGGCGGCGAACATGCGCTGATCGATCCCTACAGCTTTGGCCCGGTACTGGGGCCGATGGACGATTATTATTTTGCCGAAGGGTCTCATGCGCGGCTGTTCGACAAGATGGGCGCCCATATCATGACCCATGAAGGGGTGGAGGGCACGCATTTCGCGGTCTGGGCGCCCAATGCGCAGCGTGTGTCGGTGGTGGGCGACTTCAACCGCTGGGACGGACGCCGGGCGCCGATGCGGCGTCGCCAGGATGCGGGCATATGGGAAATCTTCCTGCCTGAACTGGGCGTCGGCAGCGCCTATAAATATGAGATTGTCGGGCCCGAGGGCAATGTCCTGCCGCTGAAGGCCGACCCCTTCGCCTTCCGCTCCGAATTGCGGCCCGCCACCGCTTCCGTCGTGGCGGCCGCCCCGGACCATGACTGGGGCGACGAACGCCACCGCGACTATTGGCAAAAGGCCGATCCGCGTCGCGAGCCCGTTTCCGTCTATGAGGTGCACGCCGGTTCCTGGCAGCGCGACGATGACGGCAATTTCCTTTGCTGGGATGCCCTTGCCCAACGGTTGATCCCCTATGTGGTCGGCATGGGCTTTACCCATATCGAATTCCTGCCGATCAGCGAATTTCCCTATGATCCGAGCTGGGGATACCAGACCACCGGGCTATACGCGCCGACCGCGCGCTTTGGCGATCCGGAGGGCTTTGCCCGTTTCGTCGATGGCGCGCATCGTGCGGGCGTGGGCGTCATCCTCGACTGGGTGCCCGCCCATTTCCCCACCGACGCCCATGGGCTGGCCCGTTTCGACGGCACCGCCCTTTATGAACATGCCGATCCGCGCAAGGGATTCCATCCCGACTGGAACACGGCGATCTACAATTTCGGCCGGCGGGAGGTGGCGCAATATCTGGTCAACAACGCCCTCTTCTGGGCGGAGCGCTACCATGTCGACGGGCTGCGGGTCGATGCCGTCGCCTCGATGCTCTATCTCGACTATTCCCGCAAGGAAGGGGAATGGATCCCCAACAGCCAGGGCGGACGGGAGAATGTGGAGGCGGTCGATTTCCTGCGGCAGATGAACAAGGCGCTCTACGGCACCCATGGCGGTGTCATGACCATCGCCGAGGAATCGACGAGCTGGCCCAAGGTGTCGCATCCCGTCCATGAAGGGGGCCTGGGCTTCGGCTTCAAATGGAATATGGGCTTCATGCACGACACGCTGCGCTATCTGGCGCGTGATCCGGTGCACCGCGCCCATCACCATGACGACATCACCTTCGGCCTGCTCTACGCCTTTACGGAGAATTTCGTGCTGGCGCTGAGCCATGACGAGGTGGTGCATGGCAAGGCTTCCCTGCTGCACAAGATGCCGGGGGACGACTGGCAGAAATTCGCGACCCTGCGCGCCTATTACACGATGATGTGGGGCTATCCGGGCAAGAAGCTGCTGTTCATGGGGCAGGAATTCGCCCAGCGCGATGAATGGAGCGAGGCGCGGGCGCTGGACTGGCATTTGCTCGATCACGCGCCGCATCGGGGCGTGCAGTTGCTGCTGAGCGACCTCAACCGCCTCTACCGCTCCCGTCCTGCGCTGCATGCCCGCGATTGCGAGCCGGAGGGGTTCGACTGGGTCCTGGTCGATGCGGCGGCGGACTCGGTCTTCGCCTGGGTGCGACGCGCGCCCGGCGTGGCGCCCATCGTCGTCATCAGCCACTTCACGCCCACATTGCGCCACGGATACAGGATGCGCCTTCCCTCCGGCGGCCGCTGGCGGGAAATCGTCAACAGCGACGCCGTCGACTATGGGGGCAGCGGCGCGGGAAATATGGGAATTGTCGTCGCTGATGAAGAGGGGTGGGCCAATGTCACCATTCCACCGCTTGCAACGTTGATGCTGGAACTGGAATATTGAAACGAACGGGCGGAATATCAACGCTCGCGAGCATGAAGGAGAAGAGGGCGATGCAACCAAGGAACCAGCCGATCGCCCGTGACGCCATGGCATATGTACTGGCCGGGGGCAGGGGCAGTCGTCTTGCCGAACTGACCGACCGGCGCGCAAAGCCCGCAGTGCATTTCGGCGGCAAGGCCAGGATCATCGATTTCGCCCTGTCCAATGCGCTCAACAGCGGCATCAGGCGCATCGGCGTCGCGACGCAGTACAAGGCGCATTCGCTGATCCGGCATCTCCAGCGCGGCTGGAACTTCTTTCGCACGGAACGCAATGAAAGCTTCGACATCCTGCCCGCCAGCCAGCGCGTGTCGGAAAGCCAATGGTATGAAGGCACGGCCGACGCGGTCTTCCAGAATATCGACATCATCGAAAGCTATGCGCCGGAATATATGGTCATCCTGGCGGGCGACCATGTGTACAAGATGGATTATGAACTGATGCTCCAGCAGCATGTCGACAGCGGCGCGGACGTCACTGTCGGTTGCATGGAGGTGCCGGTGAAGGAAGCCAGCGGCTTCGGCGTCATGCATGTGGACGAGCAGGACGTGATCACCGCCTTTGTGGAAAAGCCGAAGAACCCGCCGCATATTCCCGGCAGTCCCGGCATGGCGCTGGCGTCCATGGGCATCTATGTCTTCCGTACCGCCCTGCTGATCGAGGAACTGCGACGCGACGCGGACGATCCGGACAGCAAGCGCGATTTCGGGGGCGACATCATCCCGCATATCGTCCGCCACGGGAAAGCCGTGGCGCATCGTTTCTCCAACAGTTGCGTCCGCGCGGAAAGCGAACCCGTGCCCTATTGGCGCGACGTCGGAACGATCGACGCCTATTGGCAGGCGAATATCGACCTCACCGATGTGGTGCCCTCGCTCGACCTCTATGACCATAGCTGGCCGCTCTGGACCTATTCCGAAGTCACGCCGCCGGCGAAATTCGTCCATAATGAAGAGGGGCGGCGCGGTTCCGCCACATCGTCCCTGATCGCGGGGGGATGCATCGTGTCGGGATCCTCGCTGCATCACAGCCTGCTCTTCACTGGCGTGCGGACGCACAGTTTCTCGTCCGTGACGGAAAGCGTCGTCATGCCCAATTGCGTGATCGGCCGGGGTGCGCGGCTGCACAAATGCGTGCTGGATTCGGGCGTCATCATCCCGCCGGGCCTGATCGTCGGAGAGCATCCCGAACATGACGCGCAACGTTTCCGACGAACGGACAGCGGCGTGACGCTGATCACCCAATATATGATCGAACGGCTGGTGGACTGATCTTGGGCAAGGCAGGGGAAAGCAGGGCAGGGGCCATGCGGGTGCTTTCGGTCGCATCCGAAGTCTATCCGCTGGTGAAGACCGGCGGATTGGCCGATGTGGCCGGCGCATTGCCCGGCGCGCTGGCGGCGCAGGGCGTGGAGGTCAGGACGTTGGTGCCCGGCTATCCGGCTGTTCTGTCGCGCCTCGGCAAGGCAAAGCCGCTGCGCCGCTATGACGCGCTGTTCGGCGCATCGGCGGCGGTACTGGCGGCGAAGCTGGGCGAACTGGACCTGCTGGTGCTGGACGCCCCCGACTTTTTCGCGCGGGAGGGCGGCCCCTATGGCGATTCGGCCGGGGGCGAATGGCCAGACAATTGGAAACGCTTCGCCGCCCTGTCCCGCGCAGGGGCGGACATAGCGGCCGAGGGGGTGAAGGGCTGGCGACCCGACCTCGTCCATGCGCATGACTGGCAGGGGGCGATGACCGCAGCCTATATGCGCTTCGGGCCGGCCCATGCGGTGCCCAGCGTGGTGACAATCCACAATCTGGCCTTCCAGGGGCGCTTCGGCGCGGACGTCTTTCCGCAGCTCGGCCTGCCGCCCGAAGCATGGGGCGTCGACGGCGTCGAATATTATGGCGGCACCGGCTATCTGAAGGCCGGGCTTGTCTCGGCCGACGCGATCACCACCGTCAGCCCCACCTATGCCAACGAAATCCGCTCCCCGGTGCATGGCATGGGACTGGATGGCCTGATCAACGGGCGCTCCGACAGGCTGCACGGCATATTGAACGGCGTGGATACCGCCATATGGGATCCCGCCGCCGATCCCCTGATCGCCAGGCCGTTCAGCGCGCGGGCCCTGGGCGGGCGCAGCGCCAGCCGACGGGCCCTGGAAGCGCAGTTCGGCCTAGACCGCGACGACGCGCCGATCTTCATCATCGTCAGCCGCCTTACCTGGCAAAAGGGGATGGACATGGTCATGGATGCCATCGACCATCTGGTGGGGCTGGGCGGCAAGCTTGCGCTTCTGGGATCGGGCGATCATGTGCTGGAGGGCGCGTTCCTGGCGGCGGCGGACCGGCATCGCGGGCGGGTGGGCGCGCGGATTGGCTATGACGAGCCGATGTCGCACCTGATGCAGGCGGGGGGCGACGCCATATTGATCCCATCCCGCTTCGAACCCTGTGGCCTGACCCAGCTTTACGGCCTTCGCTATGGCTGCGTGCCGGTGGTGGCTCGGGTCGGCGGCCTGGCCGACACGGTGATCGACGCCAATGAAGCTGCCGTCGGCGCGGGAGTGGCCACCGGCATCGTCTTCCCCCCGTCCGACCCGCTCGCCCTGCACGGAGCCATTGCGCGCGCCATCCGGCTCCATGCGCAGCGGCCGACATGGCAGGCGATGCAGCGTGCCGGCATGCACGCCGACTTTTCCTGGACCCGCAGCGCGGCGCGCTACGCGGCGCTGTTCCACGCACTGATCCAGACCAGGGCATGAGCGCTGAGGCGCTGGGTCCGGACCTGCACGGCCATGGAACCCGTTTCCGCGTCCATGCGCCCGATGCGCACCAGCTCTGGCTGTGCCTGTTCGACGCCGGGGATCGCGAGCAACGCCTGCCCATGGCAAGGGACGATGCGGGGGGCTGGTTCGTCGATGCGCCCGGCGTGGGGGACGGCGCGCGCTATGGGCTGCGTGCCGATGGTCCCTATGATCCCGATACTGGTCTGTGGTTCGATCCGGCCAAGCTGTTGCTCGATCCCTATGCCATCGCCATCGACCGGCCGTTCACCTATGACCCGATGCTGGCAGCGCCGCGCCACGAGGGCCGGGACACAGCGGTCCTGATGCCCAGGGGGGTGGTGACCGCGCCCTTGCCCGGGATCGCTCCAGAACCGCCGATCTTCCGGCCCGGCGGGCTGATCTATGAAGTGCAGGTCCGCGGCTTCACCATGCTGCATCCCGACGTTCCGGAGGCGCAGCGCGGCACCATAGCCGCCCTTGGCCACCCCGCAGTGGTCGAGCATCTGCGCCGTCTGCACGTTTCCGCCATCGAACTGATGCCGATCAACGCCTGGATCGACGAGCGGCATCTGGGGCCGCTGGGGCTGCGCAACGCCTGGGGCTATAATCCGGTCAGCTATTTCGCGCTCGATCCCCGGCTGGCACCCGGCGGCATGGCGGAATTGCGCGGCGCGGTGGATGTGCTGCATGCCGCGGGGATCGGCGTTATCCTGGACATGGTCTATAATCATGACGGGGAAAGCGACCGTCTGGGGCCTACCCTGTCGCTCAGGGGCCTGGATGCGCGCAGCTATTTCCGGCACGAACCGGACGGCCGCCTGATCAACGATACGGGCACGGGGAACAGCATCGACTGCAACCATCCCGTCGCGCAGCGGCTGATCCTGGATTCGCTGCGTCATTTCGTCACCGTGGCGGGCGTCGATGGCTTTCGTTTCGACCTTGCTCCCGCTCTCGGGCGGCTGCCTGCGGGTTTCGACAGCGACGCGCCCTTGCTGGCGGCGATGCGCGGCGATCCGCTCCTCTCCGACCGCATCCTTGTCGCGGAACCGTGGGACATCGGTCCAGGCGGTTATCAACTCGGTCGGTTCGGGGAGAACTGGCTGGAATGGAATGATCGCTATCGGGACGATCTGCGCCGCTTCTGGCGCGGGGATGACGGCATGATCGGCGCACTGGCGACGCGGCTTGCGGGATCGTCCGACATATTCCACGCCGCTCCGGCAACGCGCACCGTCAATTTCCTGGCTGCTCATGACGGCTTCACGCTGGCGGATGTGACCGCCTATGAACATCGCCGCAATGAAGCCAATGGCGAACAGAATCGCGACGGCCATGGCGAGAATTTCAGCTGGAACAACGGGGCCGAGGGGGAGAGCGCCGATCCGGACGTCCGGGCCGCGCGGCGACGCGATATCATGGCGCTGCTCGGCACGCTGTTCTGCTCGCGCGGCGCGATCATGCTGACCGCCGGCGACGAGTTCGGGCGGACGCAGCATGGCAACAACAATGCCTATGCGCAGGATAATGCGATCGGCTGGATCGACTGGCAGGGACGGGACCGGGAGATCGAGGCACATGCCTTCGCCCTTGCCGCCCTGCGCGCAGCGACGCCGGATTTGCATCGTACCGACTGGCTGTCCGAAGCCGACGTGGAATGGCTGGACGAGCAGGGCCAGCCGATGACCGTCTCGCAATGGGAGCAACCTGACCGCCGCTGTCTGGCGATGCGGTTCCGCAGTTCGGGCTTCAGCGTCTTCATCAATGGCGATGATGTGCCCCACGACTTCGGCACCGTGCACGTTCCTGCGCGAACCGTACTGCCCATCCTGGCTGGACAGCCCAGCGGCCCGAACAGCCTGCCGACGCAAAGCGCATGAGGCTGCAAAAGCCGAAATCGATTACGCGCTGGAACCAGACAATGCCGCGCTGATCCGTTACTGGAACCAGATCGGTGGTTAAGTCGTTCATCTTGCAGAAAGAAAGGGAGAAGGCAGATGGACGATGCGCTAAAGCCGCATGCCATGTTCGGCATATTGTTCGGCCTGCTGGTTTCAATCGAGATCTGGTGCTTCGCCGCACTGCTGATCCACGCCGTCGATTGACGAGACATCGAAGATCAGCGGGATGGTGAGCCCTGCTGGATTCGAACCAGCGACCTACTGATTAAAAGTCAGTTGCTCTACCGACTGAGCTAAGGGCCCTCATGTCCTGAGGTCCGCACGCACTAGAGGCGGCGGTGCGGCTGGTCAACCTCCAGAAATCGCTTTTCGCAAGCGGAAGCGCAAATGGCGGATCGAAAGCCGCGATACAGGGTCGCGCCATCCAGGCACGATGGCGTGCAGCGGTTCCAGCACGAAATCGCGGCTGCGAAAGTCTGGATGCGGTATGTGCAGCGACCGGCTGTTCCAGCGACCGCCGGACCAGAGAATGATGTCGATGTCCAGGCGCCTTGGCCCCCAGCGTCTGAACCGCCGCCGGCCAAGCATGCATTCTATCGCCTGCAATTGCGACAGCATCTCCTCGGGCGGCAGGCGGCTCTCCACCAGCAGCGCGCCATTGGCGAAGATCCGCCGCGACGGACCGATCGGCGGGGTCCGCATGACGGGTGCGACGTCGAGAACCTGGCCCAACGCCGCGATCCGGCGAACCGCCTCGTCCAGCAGGCGCGCGGGAGTCATCCGCGCCGAAAGGGCCCGGTTTGATCCCAAAGCGAGGGCGTAAAGATGACGAGCGCTTGTCTTGGCCATGGAGCAGCGCCTATCCCGTCGCCATGACGCTGAAAAGTCCTATCCCGCAAAGTGAAGCGCCGCATGATTGCCCGCTTTGTCCGCGACTGGCCGCTCTCCGGCAGCAGAATCGCGTCGATCATCCAGGCTGGTGGAATGCGCCGGTCCCGCTCTTCGGCGATCCGCTCGGCCGGATCGCGGTCGTCGGACTTGCGCCCGGCAAGATGGGCGCCAACCGGACGGGGCGCCCTTTTACCGGGGATGATGCCGGCGACCTGCTGTTCGCCACGCTGGGCAAATTCGGGCTTGCCGAGGGTGTTTATGATGCGCGGCCCGATGACGGCCTGACGCTGCGCAACGTCATCATTCTCAATGCCGTCAAATGCCTGCCGCCGCAGAACAAGCCGCTGCCGGATGAAGTCCGCAACTGCCGGGCCTTCCTGAAGCCCGCCGTCGCGGCCTTGCCCCATGCGCAGGTCTTCGTCGCCCTGGGCCAGATCGCGCACCAGTCCGTGGTGAAGGCGCTGGGTGGCAAGCTCCCCAAGGCGCGCTTCGCTCATCTGGCGGAGCATCGCATGCCCAGCGGCAGGATCGTCATCGATAGCTACCACTGTTCGCGATATAATCAGAACACCGGCCGCCTGACCGCCGACATGTTCGAGGCGGTGTTCGAAAGGGCGGTGGAACTGGCGGCGGGCTAGCCCGACTTCCATTCGGCCGGAACCGATCGCCGGTCAGGAAATCGCCCCAGCCGCCGCAGCCTATATGTCCTGCGCGATCCGCGCATAAAGCTCCGGCCGCCGGTCGCGGAAGAAGCCCATGCCGGCACGATGCTGGCGCGCCTGCGCCAGGTCCAGCGTCGCCACCAGCGCGCCATTGTCCTTGCCGTCGGCTTCCGCGGCAAAATCGCCCCACTCGTCGGTGATGAAGCTGTGGCCGTAGAATTTCTGGCCATCCTCCTCGCCAGTGCGATTGGCGGCGATCACGGGCATGCAGTTGCTCACCGCATGGCCGATCATCGCCCGACGCCACATGCGGCTGGTGTCGAGATCGGCGTCATAAGGTTCGGACCCGATGGCCGTCGGATAGAAGAGCATCTCCGCCCCCATCAACGCCATCACCCGCGCTGTTTCCGGATACCATTGGTCCCAGCAGATGCCGACGCCGACGACGCCATATTTCGTGTTCCACACCTTGAACCCGCTATTGCCGGGGCGGAAATAATATTTCTCCTCATAACCCGGCCCGTCGGGAATGTGGCTCTTGCGATAAACGCCCATGATCTCGCCCTCATCGTCGATCATGGCGAGCGAATTGTAATGATGATGGCCGTCGCGCTCGAAGAAGCTGGCGGGGATATAGACGCCCTCCGCCTTCGCCACCTTGCGCATTTCCTGCACGGCGGGATGCTCGTCCAGGGGCAGGGCCCTGGCGAAGAGCTCCTCCTCCTCGACCTTGCAGAAATAGTGGCCTTCGAACAGTTCGGGCGGCAGGACGATCTTCGCGCCGCGCGCGGCCGCCTTGACCACATGGCCCGTGACCATTTCGATATTGTCCGCCCGATCGTCGGAAAAGGCGAGCTGGAGCGCGGCGACGGTAATCTTGGTCATCGGTAACACCCTAAAGACGAATGCCCATGCGGGCCGCAATGGCGACGGTCAGGAGATAGAGCAGGATCGTGACCGCGCAACCCGCGATCAGCGCGGGCGCGAAGGAAACGCCGCGGCGCAGCAACATGGGGATCAGCAGGAACATGGGCAGGGAAGGGATGACGAAATAGAATGTGGCCTCCGCATGGCGGGCCATATTCTCCACGTCCGGCTTGTCGTTCCACAGCCATATCATCCCCAGCACCGAAATCAGCGGCAACGACGCGATCAGCGCGCCCAGCCCCGGATACCGCCGCGACACCACCGACACGATGGCGATGATGATCCCGGAAAGGAGTGCCCGCAGCGCCAGCATCGCGCTCATTCAGGCCGACGGCATCTGCTGGCTGCAACAATGGAAGCTGCCGCCGCCCGACAGGATCGCATCGCTGGGCAACCCGACAATCTCCCGATCAGGGAAGAAGGGTTTGAGGGCATCGAGAGCCGCCTGGTCATTGGGCTGGCCATAAATGGGCACGATGACGGCGGCATTGCCGACAAAGAAATTCATGTAGCTCGCCGGAATGGCCTCCCCATCCACGATCACCCGGCCGGGGGAGGGGATGGAGGCGATGTCGACCCCGAACGCCCTGGCCCGCGCCCACGCATCGGCATAGACGGCTGCATTGGGATCATCCTCCGTGCTCGCTTCGGGCAGGGCGAGCACCCCCGGCGCCACGAAGCGGGCCAGATTGTCGACATGCCCGTCGGTATGGTCGTTGAGCAGGCCGTCGCCCAGCCACAGCATGTCGGACAGCCCCAGCGATCCCGCCAGCAGGGTTTCGATCTTTCCCCGGTCCAGTTCGGGGTTGCGATTGGGGTTGAGCAGGCATTGCTCGGTCGTCACGAACAGGCCCGTGCCATCGGTGTCGACCGCGCCTCCTTCGAACACCCAATTCTGGGTCGATGTGGGCAATCCCGTCGTCGCCGCCAGCCGCGCGCCTATATCCTCGTCGCCCGGCATCCGATATTTGCCGCCCCAGCCGTTGAAGCCGAAGTCCACCAGCGCCCTTTCCCGGCCCCGCATCACCGCGATGGGTGCCGTATCGCGAAGCCACACATCGCCCAGCCTGTGCACGACAACGGCAACCCCAGGCGCCACCAGGGTGCGAGCGGCCTCCGCATCGCCCTCATTGGCGCAGACCAACCGCACCTCCTCGCCCTTGCCGCCGGCATGCAGCGCGCTGGCAAAATCCGCGATCTGCCGCCGCGCACCCTCGAACGCGCCGGGCCATTCCTCGGCAGAGGTGGGAAAGCCGATCCAGCTCCACTCGTGCGGCGCCCATTCGGCGGGCATACGGAAAGTCATCGGCCTGGCTCCTGATTGCAAGCTGTCCTCCGCGCCCTCTACAGGATCGCGTTGCGCATTCCATAGGCATTATGATGAACGGCCTATTTGGGTGGGAAGGGAACCCGTTGAAGGAACACGACAGCGTTTGCGGAAATGGGTGGTTTTCAGTCAGTCAGTCAGTCAGCTTTTGGAGACATGATCGGCGATAGCTGACCTTGCGCGATAAAAATCGTTCGGCAGCAATCGCCCCATTTGGGCCGTTCGGAGCGCCAAAATCGACGCTCCGTTATGGCTGGCCTACATCCTGATCACCTCACGAGATCGTCTTGCGTCCGCTGAGTGCTGCTGCAATCATCAGTCCGCCGATCAGGGAGATATGCTCAAGAACAACGTAGAACTCGAAGGTGCGGTTCGGCTCGGACATCTGCCAGAAGGGATGGGCGATAGGTATCGTGAGTGCCAGAAACACCCCTAGCGCTCCAGCACCGAGCCATGCGAAACGGTCTATGATTATGAGCGTCGAGCCGCCGATCTGGACAATTGTAACCGCCAACGCGAACAGTGCTGCCGGTTCAAGACCGACCATTTCCATCTCAATGACTTTCCCGGAAAAATCGAAGATGCCAGCGAGACCTGCGCTCCAGAAAACAAATGTCAGGACCGTGCGCGCCAGAAAGTTGAACCGGCGGGATGTGAGGATGCGGTGGATTGCGATGGGCATATGTTCCTGTCTCCTTTCATAGCGTCGTGCAGAGCCTTTCCCCGACGACGCAGGGTTAGGCGCAGAGGCTAGGAAGAAGCCGGGCTAAGCCGGCCGCAGGAGACACCACCCTGCAACTCATTTTTCGCGCGTCGGCGACATAGCTGCGAGAGCTTAATTGGGAAAAGGGACAAATTGTCCTACCACTCGGGCATAAGTTCCATGTCGGCTCGCCACTGGATTTCGTCATTCACTATTCGACCCGCCATCGAAGTGAATGACAGGTATCATTGTTCGGATTGTCTGAGAGAAGTGACAGAGATTGGTCGACAGCCGCGGGAAGATCAACCATGACATCCCGCTCATGATGCGTGCCCAATCGGCAACAACGGGTTCAGAAAACATCCTATTTTTTCAACGGAGCGTAATCCGACCTGTCCTACTCGGTGTCGGCCAGACTATCGCGGCATCGCTCTTTGAAACGTCCGACAGATTGTTTCGTCACGCATACGCGCGCGCAGGCACGCGCGCGCATATGGTGTGAACTTCGGCGCCACATTTTGCAAAAAATGGCGGAAAACCGTTATTTCTCCGCTCGGCTCCTGTCGCGGATTGCCCGGAACTCGTCGCCCGGCATCCAATTAGGCCAATCGGTCGTATTCGCCAGCGCACGCCCCACATCATAATAGAGCTTCAGGTCCGCCTTCACCCCGCTCCAATCCCATTTGGGATCATATTCATCCTTGGGGCCGTGATAATGATGCTCCTCATAATCCTTCGCGGCCCTGGCGCCCGCCGCGGGGCCGCCCTTCACCAGATCCTGGCCGCCTTCGAAATAGAGCATCGGCACGCCATGCTTGGCGAAGCTGAAATGGTCGGAGCGATAGTAAAAGCCCTTTTCCGGCGTCGGCTCCAGGCTGGCCACCCGTTTTTGCGCCGCCAGCGCGCGGTCGAGATAGGCATCGAGCTGTGACTTGCCCTTGCCGATCACCACGACATTCTTCGCAAGGCCCGCCATGCTGAGCGCGTCCATATTGACCCCGCCGACCGTCCGGCTGAGCGGAAACACGGGATGATCGCCATAATAGGCTGACCCCAGCAGGCCCGATTCCTCGGCCGTCACGGCCAGGAAAACCTGGCTGCGGTCGGTCGGTCCGGCCTTCACATTGGCTTCTGCCAGAGCCACCAGCGCCGCCGTCCCGGTCGCATTGTCGATGGCGCCGTTGCAGATGTCGTCGCCGTCGGGTGCTGCCTCGCAATGGCCCAGATGATCCCAATGCGCCGCATAGAGGACATATTCGCCAGGCCGCGCCTTGCCGGGGAGCAGCGCCACGACATTTTTCGAGCTATGTTTGCGGATGGCATTGTCGAATGAGACGCTGGCCTTCACATTCCTGAGCGGAACCGCCCTGAAGCCACGCTTCCTCGCCGCCGCCATCAGCGTGTCGAGGTTCAGGCCCGCACTCGCCATCAGCGCCGCGGCCTTGTCCTTCTGGATCCATCCAATGGCGGCCGACTGGTTGGCATTGCCATTGGCGCTGTCGGCGACATGCTGGGCGCCGGTCCAGCTCGACTGCACGACATTCCAGCCATAGGCGGCGGGCACGGTATCATGCACGATGATCGCCGCCGCCGCGCCCTGCCGGGCGGCCTCCTCGAACTTGTAGGTCCAGCGGCCATAATAGGTCATCGCCCGCCCGTTGAACGGGCCGCGCAGCGTCGGGGTCTGGTAATCGGGATCGTTCACCAGGATGACGACCGTCTTGCCCTTCACATTGACGCCGGCATAATCGTTCCACTTCTTTTCCGGCGCATTGATGCCATAGCCGACGAAGACGACCGGGCTGCCCTTCACATCGATGTGCGGCTGGCCGGTGCGGTAGGTGGCGATCACCATTTCAGGCCCGTAGCTGGCCGAAACCGCCGTCTTGCCGCCGGTGAAGCGCAGCGGCGACACATTCTTCGCGTCGATCTCGACCAGGGGCACGTCCTGGAACCAGCTTCCCTTGTTGCCGGGCTTCAGCCCCAGGGCCTCGAAACGCTGCACCAGATAGGCGAGGGTCTTCTCCTCCCCCACCGTTCCCGGCGCGCGGCCTTCATAGGCGTCGGAGGATATCTCCTTCACCACTTCCTTCATCGTCTCGATCGAAGGACCGCCGACGGAGGAGGCCGCCATCGCCGCGCCCCCACTGGCAAGGACGAAGAGAGAAGGGAGGAAAAGCGCGCGCATGGCAAGGCCTTTGAAAAGACTGCGAATGCGCCGTTGATGCCAGTTGGCCGGCCATCAAACAAGCGGGGAGGGCAAACAAGCTGGATGGGCAAACAAACGGAGCGCTCCAACAAGCCGGGCGGGCAAATAAAAAAGGCGGCCCCGAAGGACCGCCTTCCTGAATGTCTCGCCGGAAGCGAAACCGGATCAGCGCGAATAGAATTCGACGACCAGATTGGGTTCCATCTTCACCGGATAGGGCACTTCGTCCAGCGTCGGCACGCGGACATAGGTGACCTTGGCAGCGCCATCCGCGACGACATAGTCGGGGATGTCACGCTCGGGCAGGCTCTGGGCTTCCAGGACCAGCGCCATTTCCTGCGCCTTCTTGCCCAGGGTGATCTCATCGCCCGGCTTCACCAGGCGCGACGCGATGTTGCACTTCACGCCGTTCACATAGACGTGGCCATGCGAAACCAGCTGGCGCGACGACCAGATGGTCGGGGCGAACTTGGCGCGATAGACGACGGCGTCCAGACGGCGCTCCAGCAGGCCGATCAGGTTCTGGCCGGTGTCGCCCTTCATGCGCGCGGCTTCGGTGTAGTTCTTCTTGAACTGCTTTTCGGTGATGTCGCCATAATAGCCCTTCAGCTTCTGCTTGGCGCGCAGCTGAATGCCATAGTCGGACATCTTGCCCTTGCGGCGCTGGCCGTGCTGGCCGGGGCCATATTCACGCTTGTTGACCGGGCTCTTCGGGCGGCCCCAGATGTTCTCGCCCATGCGGCGGTCGAGTTTGTACTTGGCGCTTGAACGCTTCGACATGATATGGTCCTAGACAATTGCTTCAACGTTGTTCCCGGTATCGCCTGCGATCCGTATTTCAGGGGCAGGGCCACCGCTTCACCGGGATGCGGAGCCAATCGCGAAGCGGCGCCTATGGCGAAGGGCGCGGGGCATGTCAACCCTCGACAGCCTGGCGTTCCGGCCTTAGGTGAGCGGGCCATGAACCCCGAAAGCTACACGACCATGGCCGAAGTCCGCGCGGGCGTGGATGAACTCGACCGCCAGCTTGTCGCCCTGCTTGCCCGCCGTTTCGCTCATATGCGCGCCGCTGCCCGCATCAAGCCGGATCGCGGCGCCGTCCGTGACGAAGCGCGCAAGGCGGAGGTCATAGCCAATGCACAGGCCGAAGCAGAGCGTCTCGGTATCCCCGCCGATGTGGTCGGGGCGCTGTGGGAAATGTTGGTCGAAGCGTCGATCGCTTATGAAATGAACGAGTTCGATCGGCTCAGGAGCTAGAATCGCAACGTAGTTCAGCGCGCG
The DNA here is from genome assembly GCF_040676415.1 of Sphingobium sp. LSP13-1-1.1. Classification (NCBI taxonomy): domain Bacteria; kingdom Pseudomonadati; phylum Pseudomonadota; class Alphaproteobacteria; order Sphingomonadales; family Sphingobiaceae; genus Sphingobium; species Sphingobium sp. LSP13-1-1.1. The sequence continues at coordinate 409,769 of NZ_JBEGHU010000012.1, forward strand.
CGGGGATGGCCCAGTGCGGACAGGACGCCGCGCAAGGTCCGAACCTCAAGATGGTTCCAGCCGGGCTTGGTCAGCAGGTTCCGCAGGGTTCGCTTGGTCGCGGGCGCCCGGTCCGGCGGGAAGAAATAGCCGGCCCCTTCCAGCAGCGTCTCGAACTGCGCGATCATCCCCTCCAGCTCCGCCTGCGGCGCCGGCTCGCCCAGATCGACCACGGTCGGCTGCTCCAGCAAAGCCTGTTTCGACCACTCATAGGCGCACAGGATCACCGCCTGCGCCAGGTTGAGTGATCCGAATTCCGGATTGATCGGCACCGTCAGTATCTTCCGCGCCAGTGCCACATCCTCGGTCTCCAGCCCCGATCGCTCAGGCCCAAAGACGAAAGCGGAACGTCCCGTGGCGCCGTGGATTTCCCGTGCCGCCTCTTCGGGCGTCACAACAGGCTTGGTCACGCCCCGCTTGCGCACGGTCGTCGCATAGACATGCGCGCAATCGGCCACGGCGTCGGCCAGCGTCTCGAACACCTCCGCCTTGTCCAGCACCGCATCGGCGCCTGCCGCAGACGGCCCGGCATCGGGATTGGGCCAACCGTCGCGAGGCGACACCAGCCGCATTTCGGTCAGCCCGAAATTCAGCATGGCCCGCGCCGCCTTGCCGATATTCTCGCCAAGCTGCGGGCGAACGAGCACGATGACGGGGGGAGGGGGAGAGTCGGCTAGAGCCTCAATCACTCCCCACCTCCTTCACCGTGGAGGCGAAATCCTCGAAATCCCGCGCATCGGTGAAGTCCTTGTACACGCTGGCGAAGCGGATATAGGCGACGCTGTCGAGGCGTTTCAGCCCTTCCATCACCATCTCCCCGATGGCGCGTGCAGGAACCTCGCCGTCGCCCGAAGTCTCCAGTTGCCGCTGGATGCCGGAAATCAGCTTCTCCAGCCGGCTTGGATCGATCGGCCGTTTTCGGGAGGCGATGCCGATGGAGCGCGCCAGCTTGTCGCGGTCAAAGGCTTCCTTGCGCCCCTCGCTCTTCACCACCCAGATATCGCGAAGCTGAATCCGCTCGAAGGTGGTGAAGCGCGCACCGCAGGCTTCGCATTGCCGCCGGCGACGGATGGCGGCGCCATCCTCCGTCGGGCGGCTGTCCTTCACCTGGCTGTCGTCATGGGCGCAGAAGGGGCAACGCAAGGGCGCTTACCCTTCGTAGATCGGGAAGCGGGCGCAGAGGGCGGAAACGCGCTCGCGGACATTGGCTTCCACGGCGGCATCGCCATGCTCGCCATGATCGCGCAGCCCTTCCAGAACATCCGCGATCATGTCGCCAATCGCCTCGAACTCCGCAACGCCGAACCCGCGCGTCGTTCCCGCAGGGGAACCGACCCGTATACCGCTGGTCTTGGTCGGCGGCAGCGGGTCGCCCGGCACGCCATTCTTGTTGCAGGTGATGAAGCTGCGCTCCAGCGCCTCGTCCGCATCCTTGCCCGAAATGCCATAGGGGCGCAGGTCGATCAGGGCGAGGTGCGTGTCGGTGCCGCCGGAAACGACCGCCAGGCCGCGCTGCTCCAGCTTTGAGGCCAGCGCCTTCGCATTGGTGACGATCGCCTGGGCGTAGGTCTTGAATTCAGGCCGCAGCGCTTCGCCGAAGGCGACCGCCTTCGCCGCGATCACATGCATCAGCGGCCCGCCCTGAAGGCCGGGGAACACCGCCGAATTGATCTTCTTCGCAATGGCCTCGTCATCGGTCAGGATCATGCCGCCACGCGGGCCACGCAGCGTCTTGTGCGTGGTGGTGGTCACGACATGGGCGTGGCCGAAGGGCGTCGGATGCGCACCGCCGGCCACCAGGCCTGCAAAATGCGCCATATCCACCATCAGCAGTGCGCCGACCTTGTCCGCGATCGCGCGGAAGCGGGCGAAGTCGAGGTGGCGGGGATAGGCCGAACCGCCCGCGATGATCAGCGTCGGCTTGGCCTCGATCGCCTGCGCCTCCAGCGCGTCATAGTCGATGAGGTGAGTATCCTCGCGCACGCCATATTGCACGGCATTGTACCATTTGCCCGACAGCGCGGGCTTGGCGCCATGGGTCAGGTGCCCGCCGGCATCCAGCGACAGGCCCATGATGGTGTCGCCCGGCTTCGTCAGCGCCAGCATCACCGCGCCGTTCGCCTGAGCGCCCGAATGGGGCTGCACATTGACGAAGCCGCAATTGAAGATTTCCTTCGCCCGGTCGATGGCCAGCTGCTCGACTTCATCGGAAGGCGCGCAGCCCTGATAATAGCGCTTGCCCGGATAGCCTTCGGCATATTTGTTGGTGAAGACGCTGCCCTGCGCCTCCAGCACCGCCCTGGACACGATATTTTCCGAAGCGATCAGCTCGATCTGGTTCTGCTCGCGCTTCAGTTCCCTGGTGACGCCCGCGAAGACCGCCGGATCGGCTTCGGCCAGGCTGCGCGTGAAATAGCCTTCGGAACGAATGTCCGACAGGGCGGGCTGGGTGAGGGTGGCGGTGCTCATAGGGCAGGCTCCTTAAAGCGCGGGCTGGGAGAGTTTCTCGACACGGCCGGCATGGCGGCCACCGCCGAAATCGGTGGAAAGAAAGGCGGAGACGCAGGCCTTGGCCATGTCCACGCCGGTCAGGCGCGCGCCCATGGCCAGGACGTTGGCGTCATTATGCTCGCGGCTGAGCGCGGCCGACAGCGGCTCCGACACCAGCGCGCAGCGACAGGCAGGGTTGCGATTCACGGCAATGGAAATGCCGATGCCCGATCCGCACAGCGCGATGCCGCGTTCGGCAGCACCCGAAGCCACCGCCGTCGCGAGCTTGTAACCAAAGTCGGGATAATCCACCCGGTCCGCAGTCGCCGGACCCAGATCGTCGACCTCATGCCCTTCAGCGCGCAGCCAATCGGCAAGTTCCGCCTTCAGATCGACGGCGGCATGGTCGGAGGCGATAGCGATTTTCACGGCAAATTCGTCCTGTCACGCAAAAGGTGATTCGTTCCCGCGCCTCATAGGGGCTGATCCGCGATATTGCCACAGTCCACCCGCCCACCTATGGCCTGCTTCATGGCTGGCACGATTTTATCGATATTGATGCTCGCGGGCATGGCGCTGACCGGCGGCGGCATATACGCCATCGCGAAGCGGGGCGACCGCAAGCGTGGCACGCTGATGATCCTGGCCGGGCTGGTGATGTTCGCCAATGTCGCCATTTCCGCCATTCCGGGGCCGGACCTGTCGCTGCCGGGACATGGCCGCTAGGCGCGAAGTGCCACCGCGGTCAGCAAATCAGTCTGGGTAATCAGGCCGCACAGCATCCGGTCGTCGTCCACCACGATCGCCTCGCGCCGCGCTCCGCCGGTCAGGGGCCGCAGCAGCGCCGCCACCGGCGTATCGGCATGCACCACATAGGGCGCAGAGGCGATGTCGCGCACCCGCTCCCCCTGGCGCGCCAGGTCCAGGGGGCCGACCACGCCCTGCACGCGCCCGGATCTGTCCAGCACCGGCAAGGACAATAGCTGCCTCAGGTGGAGCAGTTCCCGCGCCTCGGCCACCGGCCGGTCTTCTTGGACGGAGATGACGTCCCGCGACATGATCTCGCCGCATGTCAGCCGGCCATGCGCCCGTTCGGCGGCGCGCATTTCCGCGTCATGCAGAACCATCTGCAAATCGGCCGCATCCACGTCCAATGTCTCGCCATAGGCGTGCAACGCCTCCTCGACGTCCTGTTCCGACGGCGTGCGCAGGACCGGCGCAGGATCGCTGGTGCCATGGGCGCTGGACGCCTTCGCCACGATATGCGGATAATTATGTCCGGCTATCCGATGGAAGATGATCGCCACCATCACCAGCAACGCGGTGTTCACCGCCACTGGCACAAAAGCGAACATATAGCCGGGCGCCCCATGGGTGGCGCCCAGCACCGTCGACAGTGCTACCGCTCCACCCGGAGGATGAAGGCACCGGAAGAGCGACATCGCACCAATTGCGCAACCCACGGCCAATGCGGCGGCGATGGTGGGATCGGGGATCAGTTTCGCCACGGTGATCCCGGCCAGGGCCGACACCACATTGCCGCCAAAGACCGACCATGGCTGGGCCAGCGGACTGGCCGGCACGGCAAAGAGCAGCACGGCCGAGGCGCCCATGGGCGCAACCAGCAGCGGGTGGGCGATCCCGTTACCCAGCATCAGCCCGCACAGCAGGCCGGTAATGGCGATGCCGCCAATGGCGCCGCTCGCCGCCTTCAACCGGTCCAGAAAACCCGGCCCCGCCGGAGCGGGAACGAAGGCGCTGTAATAACGGCTCCAGATCAGCCGGGATTCGTTCTTCTGCTCACTCATCGCGCTTGGCGGCTAGATAGAACAGATCATCAGGCCAAGCGCAAAATTCCTCTGCCACCTCAACCCCAACTTCTCAGCGACAGCTTCCCTCTCGCATGCGGAACCGTTGCAGGGCCTGACCCAAGGCGCGAAAAGAAAAGGGGCCGCCGGAGCAGCCCCTGAAACTTCAGCATCGGGCCGGGCTCACCGAATGGGCGAATCGGGCGATAGGCGCATGTCGAGATAGTTGTCGACCGACTTCATGAGCTGCTCCAGCTCATGCTCGAAAAAGTGGTTTGCGCCACGGATTTCGTCATGATGGATGGTGATGCCCTTCTGCGTGCGCAGCTTGTCGACCAGCTTCTGCACCGCGCTTGCCGTCACGACCTCGTCCGCCGTCCCCTGCACGATGATGCCGGAGGAGGGGCAGGGCGCCAGGAAGGAGAAGTCATACATGTTGGCCGGCGGCGCGACCGAGATGAAGCCCCGAATTTCCGGACGGCGCATCAACAGTTGCATGCCGATCCACGCGCCGAAGGAAAATCCGGCGATCCAGGTGGTCTGGGCCTCCGGATGGAAGCTCTGCACCCAGTCGAGCGCGGCGGCGGCATCCGACAATTCGCCAATGCCGTTGTCGAACGTGCCCTGGCTGCGTCCCACGCCCCGGAAGTTGAAGCGCAACGTCGCGAAGCCGCGCCGCACAAAGGTCTTGTAGAGCGCCTGGGTGATGCGGTCGTTCATCGTGCCGCCACCCTGGGGATGCGGATGAAGGATCATCGCGACCGGCGCGCGGGGGCGGGGCGGGGGGCTGAAGCGGCCTTCGAGACGGCCTTCGGGTCCGGGGAAAATAACGTCGGGCATGGCACCTGTTATGGTTCTGGGCTGCCCGACCCAAAACAGGGCGGGCCGCGAATGGAGGGGGCGCAGCAGCCAGCGCTGGCGCTGTGCGACAGACCGCCTATATAGAAGTCGCCACCATTTCCGCAATCAATGAGTCTTCCCAGATCCGTGGCTTCCAACCGTCTCTATCTGGATCATGCCGCCACCACGCCGATCCTGCCCCAGGCGAGGGCAGTGATGGTCGAGGCGCTGGCGAACTGGTCCAATCCATCCAGCCCGCATGGCGATGGCCGCGCCGCCCGTGCCGCGCTGGAGGATGCGCGGCGGCGCATCGGTGCCGCGCTGGGATGGGGCGGGCACATCATCTTCACCTCCGGCGCGAGCGAAGCGATCGCCATCGCGCTCGGCCGCGTCAAGGCGGACCGAGTCCTGACCTCGCCGGTGGAGCATGATTCGGTCCTGCGCGTCACCCCGCATGCCGAACGGTTGCAGGTGGACGCGAATGGGCTTCTTCGTCTTTCCCATCGGCACGGGGATGAAGGGCGTAAGACCATCCTCGCCATCCAGCACGTCAACAATGAGACCGGCGTCATCCAGCCTCTCGATGCGCTCGACCGTGAAGGCGCGCTCCTCTTCGCGGACTGCGCCCAGAGCGCGGGCAAGCTTCCCCTCCCCGATGCCGACATGATCGCGATCAGCGCGCATAAATTCGGCGGCCCTCCGGGCATAGGCGCGCTGCTGATCAAGGATCTTGCCCTGATCCATCCCAGCGGCGGCCAGGAACAGGGCTATCGCCCCGGCACCGAAAACCTGCCCGCCATCCTCGCCATGGCGGCGGCGCTGGAGGCGCGCGAGGACTGGCTGCCCAAAGCGGCGACCCTTCGCGCCAGGCTGGACGCCGCCATCGAGGCATCCGGCGGCGAGATCGTCGCTCGCGACGCCCCGCGCATCCCTTCCATCGCCAGCTACCGCATGCCCGGCCTGTCCGCTCGCGCCCAACTCATCCAGTTCGACCTTGCGGGCATTTCCGTTTCGGCGGGCAGCGCCTGTTCTTCAGGCTCGCTCAAGACCAGCCATGTCCTCCACGCCATGGGATGGGACGATGCGCAGGCGGGCGAAGTCGTCCGCGTCAGCTTCGGCCCGGATACCGGCGAGGCGGAGGTGGATCGCTTCGCCGCGGCCTGGACATCGATGGCGGCGCGGGCGCGATGACGATCTATCTCGATTATCAGGCGACGACGCCTCTCGCGCCCGAAGCTTTCGACGCGATGGTTCCGCTGCTCCGCGGCCAGTTCGCCAATCCGCACAGCCCCCACCGGCTGGGCCGGGCGGCCACCGCGCAGGTGGAGCTGGCCCGCTCGGAAATCCTGAGGCTGCTGCCGGAGGGCGGGCGCCTGATCTTCACCTCCGGCGCGACGGAAGCGCTAAACCTGGGCATTCAGGGCGCACCGGCGGGCGGCATCGTCACCATCGCGACCGAACATGCCGCTGTCCTCGACACGGTCGACGCGCTGCGCAGGACCGGGCGGGACGTCACGATCCTGCCGGTTCGCCATGACGGCATCGTCGACCTTGAAGAGGCAGCCAGGGCGATCCGGCCCGGCACGGCGCTCGTCGCGGCCATGCTGGTCAATAACGAGATCGGCGTTATCCAGCCTGTCGCGGAACTCGCGGACCTTGCGCGCACGGCTGGCGCGCTGTTTCTCTGCGACGCCGTTCAGGGCTATGGCCGGGTGCCTGTCCCATCCCGATGCGACATGATCGCGATCAGCGCCCACAAGATCCATGGGCCCAAGGGCGTCGGTGCGCTCTGGCTGCGCGACGACGTGGCCCTGGCGCCCATCATCCACGGCGGCGGGCAGGAGGGTGGCCTGCGTTCGGGTACCCTTTCGCCGGCCCTGTGCGCCGGCTTCGGCGTCGCTGCGCGGCTGATGCGTGAACGGGCGGAAAGCGACCGCCTTCATGTGGAAGCGCTCTGGACCGCTGCTCGCGATCTCTTCTCCCAATGGACGCTCAACGGCAGCGAAAATTTGCGCTATTATGGCAATCTGAACCTCCGTCGTTCAGGAGTCGACGGTGCGCGGCTGTTGTCGGAATGCCGTGATGTCGCTTTTTCGCTCGGCAGCGCTTGCGCAAGTGGGTCCGGGCGGCCTAGCCATGTTCTGCGCGCACTCGGCCTTTCAGATGCGGAGGCGCGCGGATCGGTGCGGATCGGCTTTGGCCGGTACACGACGCTGACCGAATTGGAGGATGCTGCGGAAACAATGAACAGGGCAGCCCAAATATGGGCGCCTTGAGGCATGGTGCGGAAAAGCGGAAAACCGTTTGCGCCCCATGTGACACCATAAAGCGGGGAACGCATATAATGACCAGGGTCGTCTTCGTCAGCGCCGATGGAGAGCATAAGCAGGAGGTCGAAGCGCCGACGGGCGCCGTGCTGCTGGAGGTCGCGCAGGCCGCAGGCCAGCCGCTCGAAGGCACTTGCGAGGGGCAGATGGCCTGCTCGACATGCCATGTCATCGTCGACGCCGCAGATTTTCCGAAGCTCAAGCGGGCGAGCGAGGATGAGGAAGACATGCTGGACCTTGCCGCCGCCGCTACCCGCACCAGCCGGCTGTCCTGCCAGATCGTACTGGACGAAAAGCTCGACAGTCTGACGGTCCGCATTCCGGGCGAATCCTACAATATGCAGGGAATGTGAGCTTGCCAAAACGCTTGATCCCTGCGGTTCTGCTGCTCGCCGCGCCGGCGTCCGCGCAGCAGGAAACCCCGCGACCATCGCTCCTGCCGCCCGCCCCTCGCTATATAATAAGCGAATCCGCGCTGGCGTCTGTCCGCAATCCCAAGGAGATTGAGAGCGCGACCGGCGGCCGGCTGGGCGTGGCGCTGGTGGACAGCAAGGGCGCGTTGATGCTGGGCTTCAACCCGCACGAGCGCTTCGCCATGTGTTCGACCTTCAAGGCACCGCTCGCCGCTGCCGTGCTGACCGGCGCGGAAGGCGGCAAGTTCGGGCTGGAGGGACAGATCAGCTTCAGCAAGGCCGATCTTCTGGATTATGCCCCTGTCGTGAAGGCGAACCTCAAGCGCGGCCGCATGTCGATGGAGGAACTGGCGGCGGCAGCGGTCGAGGTCAGTGACAACAGCGCGGCCAACCTGTTGCTGCCCATGGTCGGCGGGCCGGAAGGCCTGACCCGTTTCATCCGCGCCCATGGCGACATGGTGACCCGGCTCGATCGTAACGAGCCTTCGCTCAATCAGAATGTCGAGGGCGACGAGCGCGATACGACCAGTCCGGCCGCCATGGCCGGCCTGATGGGCCGCCTGATCTTTCGCGACCTCGCGCCGGGCAGTGCCGAAAAGCTGCGCGGCTGGCTCGATGCCAGCACAACCGGGGCCAATCGGATCAAGGCAGGCCTGCCCAAGGGCTGGACCTCGGGCAGCAAGACCGGAAGCTGTGGCACCGCCTATAATGACGTGGCGCTGGTGAAGGCGCCGTCGGGCGAGGAATATGTCCTCGCCATCTATCTCGATCGCCCGACGGTGGATGCGAAGGCCGCCGAAGCCGCCATCGCCGAAACGGCGCGCGCCGCGCTTGATTTTGTGGGGAAGGCGCAGAAGACGGGATTGGAATAAGCCGGCGAGAAGGCGCGCGACCATCGTTTCAGGAACCATCCTGCTCCTGCGAAGGCAGGAACATGTCTCATTTGGAAGCCGCAACGATTGCGCCACCCCTTGCCATCCCTTCCACCTTTCGCCATATGCCGCGCCGGGAGTCGGGCGGGCGTAGTCGTCGCGAACCTGGTCAGGTCCTGACGGAAGCAGCCACAGTGATTTCGCTGCGGGTCGTTCCGGCTCCCACCTCCATCCAAATTCCGTTGGGCCCGGGCTTGTCAAAGCCCTGTTCTTTTCTTTCCACGAAGTCAGGACAGCGCTTCGACAAGCCCGGCGCGAACGGTTAGAACATCGAAATGTCCGATTCCCCCCAGCCCTATCGCGTGCTCGCGCGCAAATACCGCCCGCGCAATTTCCGGGAACTGATCGGGCAGGACGCGATGGTGCAAACGCTGGGCAACGCGATCCGGCGTGGACGCCTGGCCCACGCCTTCCTGATGACCGGGGTGCGCGGCGTGGGGAAAACCTCGACCGCGCGCCTGATTGCCAAGGCGCTGAACTGCATCGGCCCCGACGGGCAGGGCGGCCCCACCATCGATCCCTGCGGCGTCTGTGAGCCATGCAGGGCGATTGCGGAAGGTCGCCATATCGACGTGGTCGAAATGGACGCCGCCAGCCATACCGGCGTCGACGATGTGCGGGAGATCATAGAGGCTGTGCGCTACGCCGCGGTCTCGGCCCGCTACAAGATCTACATCATCGACGAAGTCCACATGCTCTCGAAGAACGCCTTCAACGCGCTTCTGAAGACGCTGGAGGAGCCGCCGGCGCATGTGAAATTCCTCTTCGCCACGACGGAGGTGAACAAGGTGCCGGTGACGGTGCTGTCACGATGCCAGCGTTTCGACCTGCGCCGTATCCCCGCCGAACTGCTGGCCGCCCATTTCGCCCATGTGGTGGAGGCGGAATCGGTCGCCGCCGAACCCGATGCGCTGGCGCTGATCGCCCAGGCTGCCGAGGGTTCCGCGCGGGATGGCCTGTCGATCCTGGATCAGGCCATCGCCCATGCCGAAATGGGTGACGGCGCCCCGCTCGTCACAGCCCTGCAGGTCCGCGACATGCTGGGTCTTTCGGACCGGGGGGCCACGCGCCGTCTCCTGGGCCTGCTGCTGGAGGGGGACACCGGCGCGCTGCTGGGCGCGGTGCGTGACCAATATGCGCTGGGGGTCGAGCCGCTTTCGCTGATGCGCGGCCTGCTGGAACTGGTTCATGCGGTTACGCTGGTGAAGGCTGGCCGCGACATCGCCAGTCCGGGCCAGTCGGCGGAGGAGCGCGAGGCTTTGGCCGATTGGGCGTCGCAACTCGGCTTCGCGCAGCTTCACCGCCTCTGGCAGTTGCTGCTGAAGGGCCATGACGAGGTCGCCAGCGCCACCCTGCCGATCGAAAGCTGTGAAATGGCGCTGCTGCGGGTGATGCATGCCGCAACCATGCCCGATCCGGGAGAGATCGCACGCCTGCTCCGCACTGGCGCGTCCGCTGCTGCTGATCCGGGTCAGGCGCCGGTTGCCGGCCCTGTCGGCTCGCCCGCCGCGAAGCTGCCAGGCAGTTTTGAGGATCTGATCGAGGCCTTCTGGCAACGGGGCAAGGGGCAATTGGCGCAGGAACTGCACGATTGCATCGGCCTTGTCCGTTATGCCGCGCCGGAACTGGATTACGTCCCGACGCCCTCGCTGCCGTCCGATTTCCTCGCCCGCCTGAACCCGGCGCTGCGCGAGGTGACCGGCACGGCCTGGCGCGTCAGTGCGGTCGACGGTCCCGCCGCGCCGACGCTGCAGGAACAGGACATGCGCAAGGCGGCGGACGCCCGCGCGGAAATCATGGAAACCCCGGTGGTCAAGGCGGCGCTCGCCGCTTTCCCCGATGCCGAGCTTGGCAATGAGCTCGAACAATGGAGCGCAGAGCGATGAAGGATCTGAACGAAATATTGGGCATGGCGAACCGCGTGCAGGAGGAACTGCAACGCGCCCAGGAAAATCTCGACAAGCTGGAAGTCGAGGGCAGCGCCGGCGGCGGGCTGGTGAAGGTCCGCGCTTCGGCCAAGGGGCGCATATTGGGCGTCGCCATCGACGACAGCCTGCTTGCCGTATCGGAAAAGCAGATGCTGGAAGATCTCATCACCGCCGCGTTCAACGATGCGCGCAAGAAGGCGGACGAAGTCTCCAGCGCCGAAATGGGCAAGATGACCGCCGGCCTGCCTCTGCCGCCCGGCTTCAAACTGCCTTTCTGATCGCAGCGATGCCGGGGATCAGCCTTTATTCATGATTGCGATCCCATAACGCGTGATTGAACCATGCGGTGATCGTCCCCATAAAGGCGATGAACCGCATGACTGGGTGGATTCTCACCCCGGAGAGTGAATGACTACGCAATATCCCCTGCTTCCCCTGCGTGACATCGTCGTCTTCCCGCAGATGATCGTGCCGCTGTTCGTGGGCCGCGACAAGAGCGTGGCCGCGCTCGAATCCGCGATGGAAGGCGACAAGGAAATCTTCCTCGTGTCCCAGCTCGACCCGGCGGAGGATGATCCGGGGCAGGATTCGCTCTACGACACCGGCGTCATCGCCGTGGTGCTGCAATTGCTGAAGCTGCCCGACGGTACGGTCCGCGTGCTGGTGGAGGGCAAGCAGCGTGCCCGCCTGGACGGCATGGCGCAGGCCGGTGGCCATTTGATCGCCGGCGTGACCGCGGTTGAAGAAATCGCCGCCGAAGGTCCGGAAGCCGCAGCGCTGATGCGGTCAGTCGCCGAACAGTTCGAAAACTATGCCAAGCTCAACAAGAAGCTGCCGGCGGAAACGCCCGTGCAACTTCGTGAGATCGAGGATGCGGGTCGTCTGGCCGACGCCGTTGCCGCCAACATCAACGTCAAGGTCGCCGACAAGCAGTCGCTGCTGGTCGAGGCCGACCCGGTCAAGCGCCTCGAAATGGTCTTCGCCTTCATGGAGGGCGAACTGGGCGTGCTTCAGGTCGAGAAGAAGATCCGCGGCCGCGTGAAGCGGCAGATGGAGAAGACCCAGCGCGAATATTATCTCAACGAACAGTTGAAGGCGATCCAGCGCGAACTGGGCAATGGCGATGGCGAGGAGGGCGACGAACTCGCCGAACTGACCGAGAAGATCGCCAAGGCCAAGCTCAGCAAGGAAGCCCGGACGAAGGCAACGGCGGAGCTCAAGAAGCTGAAGGGCATGCAGCCCATGTCGGCCGAAGCGACGGTCGTGCGCAATTATCTCGACGTGCTGCTGGGCCTGCCTTGGGGCAAGAAGGGGAAGGTCAAGACCGACCTCAAAAAGGCGCAGGCGATCCTGGACGAGGATCATTTCGCGCTGGAGAAGGTCAAGGACCGGATCATCGAATATCTCGCCGTGCAGGCGCGCACGAACAAGCTGAAAGGGCCGATCCTCTGCCTCGTTGGTCCTCCGGGTGTCGGCAAGACCTCGCTCGGCCGCAGCATCGCCAAGGCCACTGGCCGCGAATTCGTGCGCCAGTCGCTGGGCGGCGTGCGTGACGAGGCGGAAATCCGGGGTCACCGCCGCACCTATATCGGCTCGCTGCCGGGCAAGATCGTAACCAACCTCAAGAAGGCCGGGACGATGAACCCGCTCTTCCTGCTGGACGAGATCGACAAGCTGGGACAGGATTTCCGCGGCGATCCGGCTTCTGCTCTGCTGGAGGTGCTCGACCCCGAACAGAACAGCAAGTTCCAGGATCATTATCTGGAAATCGACGTCGATCTTTCGGACGTGATGTTCGTGACGACGGCCAACTCCTTGAATTTGCCGCAACCTTTGCTCGATCGCATGGAGATCATCCGCCTCGAGGGCTATACCGAGGATGAGAAGGTAGAGATCGCGCAGCGGCACCTGCTGCCCAAGCAGATCGACGCCCACGGCCTCAAGGAAGGCGAACTGGACGTCAGTGAAGAGGCGGTGCGCGACCTCATCCGCTATTACACGCGCGAAGCCGGCGTCCGCACCCTGGAACGGGAAGTGGCACGTCTCGCCCGCAAGGCACTGCGCAAGATCCTTGAAGGCGTCTATGACAAGGTGACGATCACGCCGGAGAATCTCGCTGATTATGCCGGCGTGCGGAAGTTCCGCCACGGCGTGGGCGAGGAAGAGCATCAGATCGGCGCCGTGACCGGCCTCGCCTGGACGGAGGTGGGCGGCGAACTGCTGACCATCGAAGCCGTGACCGTGCCGGGCAAGGGCGCGATCAAGACCACAGGCAAGCTGGGCGAGGTCATGAACGAGTCGGTTCAGGCCGCCTTCTCCTATGTGAAGGCGCGTTCGCCCGGTTATGGGATCAAGCCCAGCATCTTCACGCGCAAGGACATCCACATCCACCTTCCCGAAGGGGCCGTGCCCAAGGATGGCCCATCGGCCGGCATCGGCATGGTGACGGCCATCGTGTCGACGCTGACGGGCATTCCGGTGCACAAGGATGTGGCGATGACCGGCGAAGTGACCCTGCGTGGCCGGGTACTGCCCATTGGCGGCCTCAAGGAAAAGCTCCTGGCGGCGTTGCGCGGCGGCATCAAGACGGTGCTCATCCCGGCGGAGAACGAGAAGGATCTTGCGGAGATTCCCGCCAATATCAAGGAAGGGCTGGAGATCGTCCCCGTATCCCATGTGGACGAGGTGCTGGCCCGCGCCCTGATGAGCAAGCCGGAGGCGATCGCCTGGACCGAGGAGGATGATCTCGCCGCCCAGCCGAGTCCGGCGCAGGGGCGGGATGGGGAAGCCTCCATTCGGCATTGATATGGATCAGGAAAGCGGCCTGGGCGGGCTGATCGGCGGGGATTTACCATAAAATCTCGCCAGACTGGCTGCTGACGCCGCTTTCCCTTTGACAAGGCCCGAAAGCTGGGCCTTATTGCGCCGCCTACGCCGCGATTCCTAAACTATCCAAACAGCTAGAAGGGGGTTCCCAAGGCATGAACAAGCAGGATCTTATCAGCGCAGTCGCTGAAAGCAGCGGCCTTTCAAAAAGCGACGCAAGCAAGGCTGTCGAGGGCGTTTTCGACGCCATCACCGGAGCCCTGAAGAAGGGGGACGAAGTCCGCCTTGTCGGTTTCGGCACTTTCTCCGTTTCTCAGCGCAAGGCCTCGACCGGCCGTAACCCGCGCACGGGCGAGACGATGACGATCAAGGCTTCGGCCCAGCCGAAGTTCAAGGCCGGCAAGGGCCTGAAGGATTCGGTAAACTAAAGGGCTCAAGGGGCGCTTCCTCGTGGGCGTCCCATTTTGATTCCAAGCCGGCATCGCGGTTGGCGGAAGTTTCTGTTGGAGAGATTGCCGGATTGAACGCAGCAGGGGCGACGGTTCCCATGCGCGCTGATTTTCCGGGCATGAAAAGGGGTGGAGAGCGTCAGGCTCTTCGCCCCTTTTTCTTTTTATTTCGGTGTCGCTGATTTTTCGCCATGAGGTCGCTTGACGGCGCGGGATGGGCCGCATATGTGGCCTTCTCTCAAGGGGCACAGCCCCTGTGGCGATCGTAGCTCAGTTGGTTAGAGCGCCGGTTTGTGGTACCGGAGGTCGCGGGTTCGGATCCCGTCGATCGCCCCATTTTCCTCTTGGAAGCCCTATTGGGCAGGCACGGCTTCTTCCATTTGCGTCGGGCTGGTCGAAGAGTTGTTCGTCTCCCGCCTCTCCATCATTCAGGGCTTCGCACGGGCGTTGCAGCCCTCTATAGCCCGCTCATGGACGAAGCGCGCGACAAGGGCCTGACCCTCAATCCGAAATATGACAGGGACGGCCTGATCACTGCCGTCGTGACCGATGTGGAAAGTGGCGAGCTGCTGATGGTCGCGCATATGAATGCCGAAGCGCTGCAACTCACCCGCGATACCGGCCTCGCGCATTTCTGGTCGCGCAGCCGCCAGGCGCTGTGGAAAAAGGGCGAGACGTCCGGCCATATGCTCCAGGTGCGCGATCTCCGCATCGATTGCGATCAGGACGCCGTCTGGGTAAAGGCCGCGCCTGCCGGTCCCACCTGCCACACCGGCGCGCGTTCCTGTTTCTTCCGCCGCATCGGTCCGAAAGGCCTGGCACCTGTCGATGCGCCGAACTAGTCTTGCCCTGTTGCTTCTGCTCGCGGCGTGCCAGCGTCAGGCGGGCTCCGCGCCGGGGCCGCGGGATACTGGAATTCAGACCAGTTCGGGCCTGGAGCGCGCCGCCATCGAAACCGGCGTAATCGCGGACGCCGCCAAAGTGCCGCCCGTCGGCCTCTACCAGCGAAAACATGAATCTGGACGCGATGCGCTCTGCGTAATCCCGGCAAAGAATGGCGATTATCGCTTCGGCCTGGAAGCGACCTTCGGGGAGGACCAGAGTTGCGCGGGCGCAGGCACGGCGCGAAGGGCAGGCGACAAGCTGATACTCAGCTTTTCCCGCAGCGATCATTGCATCGTGGTCGCCCAATATGACGGCGATCAGCTGTCATTGCCCGGCGTGGTCGACATGAAATGCACGGAACTCTGCAGGGGACGCGGCTCGCTGGAAGGCGTCAGCTTCCCCCGCGTGGCGAGCGATGCCGCCTCGGCCCTCAACGCGCGTGACAGCCGTGGCGGGCAGCTATGCGAAGCTGATTAAAGCGTCCCCGGAAAAGTAGAAGCCGGCTCGGCTCACTCGCAGGCCACGGCCACCAAGGACAAAGACCTCCGGCGCAGGTCAAGCGCCAGAAGGAAGATCGCAAGGCCACCCAGGGAGAGGCCCGCACCGATCCACCCGGTCGAGGTCAGGCCATAGCCTGCCGATATCGCCAGCCCGCCCAGCCATGGTCCCAGCGCATTGGCGATGTTGAAGGCGCTGTGATGCGCTGCCGCCGCCAGCGTCTGCGCATCGTCCGCCACATCCATCAGCCGCGTCTGCAGCACGCTGCCCAATCCCCCGCCGCAGCCGATCATGAAGATCACCAGCGTCAGGCTCCAGATATTTCCAGCCATCAGCGGGAAAAGGGCAAGGGACGCCGCACTCCACAGCAGCACGATGATCCCGGTTCTGCCCTGCGCCCGGTCCGCTGCCCACGCCGCCCCCAGATTGCCGATCGTCATGCCGATGCCAAAGACCGCCAGCACGATCGGCACGAACCGCTCCGACACATGGGTCACCGAAATCATGGTGGAGGCCAAATAGGTATAGACAGCGAACAGCCCGCCAAAGCCGATGGCGCCGGTCAGCAGCGTCAGTAGCACCTGGGGCTTCCTGAGGGCGCCCAACTCCCGCATCGGACTGGCTTGCGGATCGCCCGCGTCGCGCGGCGCATATAATGCGACCAGCGACATGGTGATCATTGCCAGCACCGCCACGATGCCGAAACCCCAACGCCATCCAAGCGCCTGTCCCATCCAGTTTGCAACCGGCACGCCGATCACGGTCGCGACGGTCAGCCCGGTCATCACGCGCGCCACCGCCAATGCACGCCGGTCGCTCGGCACCAGCGACGCCGCCACCAGCGCCGCCACGCCGAAATATGCGCCATGGGGCAGGCCGCTCAGGAAGCGGAACAGCAGCATGGTGGCATAATCAGGCGACAGGGCGCTCAATCCATTGCCGATGGCGAACAGCGCCATCAGCCCGATCAGCAGTGTTCGCCGTGGCAGCCTTGCGCCCAGCACTGCGATCACCGGCGCGCCGACCACCACGCCCAGCGCGTAGGCGCTGATCGCATGGCCGGCCATTGGTTCGCTGATGCGCAGATCGCTCGCAAAGAAGGGCAGCAGGCTCATCGCTGCAAATTCGGTCGTGCCAATGGCGAAGGCACCCATGGAGAGCGCAAGAATGACGAGCGCGGGGTGAACGGAGCCGGAAGAAGGGGGACGGCTGGCCTGCGCCATTGGCTGCTCCATGTTGCGATGCGATGGGAATGAGGCCCGCACATGATAACGTTATCTGCGAAAATCAAGCCGCATGGAGCGTGACTTTATTGCAGGTGCAATGATGGCCCGCGCAACTCAGGCGGCGGGTTTGGCATGGCTGGTATCCAGCATCCTGCCATTGGTGATGACGACCAGGTCGCCCAGCTTCGTCACGCCGAACAGCCTTTTCGCAAAGGGCTTGGGTACGCCGATGCAGCCATGGGTGGCATAGCCCCAACGAACGTCGCTGCCATGGATCGCGACGCCGTCGCTGGTCAACCGCAGCGTGTAGGGCATGGGCGCATTGTTGTAGGTTCGCGAATAATGATCGGCGTCCTTTTCGATGACAGGAAACGCGCCCAGCGGACTGGGCTTGTCATCCGCGCCATAAAGGATGACCGCCGATCCGATCTCATAGCCTGCGCGGAAGACCGACAAGGTCTGCGCCTTGAGATCGACGGTGATGATGATCCGTCCCGTCGCGGGCGCGCCGCTTTCGTTCCAGACATAATCGCCGTGGCGGAAGGGGCCGTCTATGGCCAGCACCCGTTTGACCATGAGCGCCTGGGGATCGACCGCTACGGGCTGGGCACGGGTGCGTTCGGCCGCCTTGGCCGCCTTGACTGGCTTTGGCTCTTTTGTGGGAGCGCTTTCAGTTTCAGGCGGAGGCAGGTCGCGCCCGCGGCCGAGGGAAAGCCCCAGCACCAGCATTACCGCCGCTGCGCCGCCCCCGATCGCCAGCTTGACTCCAGTCGAAACCTGTCCCGCCATGAACCTGCCACTACCCGATCATCGTCATCCCGCCCGGAAGGGCGCATTCTCCCGACCGTTTCCGGCAGGGATCGACGGGAACCGGCTCCACCCTTGGGGCGGTACCGGTCCATTGCCGGCCAAGCCATGGCAGGAAAAGGTTAAGGCTTCAGCCTTCCCGCTCGACCTCCGCCGCCGCGATGGCGGTCAGGTTCAATATGCCGCGCGCCGTCACGCCGGGGGTCAATACATGGATAGGCTGCTTCAGCCCCACCAGCATCGGGCCTACCGTGGGCGAACTGGACGAAGCCGACAGCGCCGTCAATGTGATGTTCGCCGCGTCGAGATTGGGCATGACTAGCAGGTTGGCTGGCCCCTCGAACCGCGAATCCGGGATCAGCCGCTCGCGCAGTCCCTGGCTGAGCGCTGCATCGGCATGCATCTCTCCGTCGACCATCAGGTCGGGCGCGGCCTTCTTCACCAGCTTGATCGCTTCGCGCATCTTGCGCGCACTGGGCGAATGGGATGCGCCGAAATTGGAGTGGGACAACAGCGCCACCCGCGGCGTCAGGCCGAAATGCCTGAGTTCCGTCGCGCCGAGCAGCGCCATTTCCGCGATCTGCTCGGGCGTTGGATCGGGCACCATATGGGTGTCGGTGATGAACAGCGCGCCCGCGTCCAGGATCAGCCCCGACAGCGCATAGACCCGGCTGTTGCCGGGCGTGCGATCGATGATGCGCAGCACATGCTCGACCTCGCCCCAATATTCGCTGTTGCCGCCCACCAGAGCGGCATCCACCCGCCCGGTGCGCAGCAGCATGGCCGCCGTCACGCTGGGCCGGCGATAGACATGGCGGACCACCTCTGCCGACGAAACACCGCGACGCGCCGCGACGGCGCGATAGGCCTCCACCAGTTCGCCCATCAGCAGATGGTCGGTTTCGGGATCGACCACCTCGACATCCCGGTCCAGTTCGAAGCTCAGTTCAAGGTTCGGCAGTTTCTGGTTCAATATCCGCCTGCGCGCGACGATGACCGGGCGTACGATGCCTTCTTCCAGTGCATCCTGAATGGCGCGCAGCACGCGCTCATCCTCGCCCTCGCCATAGGCGATGCGCCGCTGCGTTCCCCGCGCCGCCTCGAACACCGGCAGCATCAGCTGGGCCGAGCGCGTATTCTGCTGCATGAGCTGGCGCTTATAGGCTTCCAGGTCGAGCTGCTTCTTGGCGACGCCGCTGTCCATCGCTGCCTTCGCGACGGCGCAGGCGATCTCCGCGATCAGGCGTGGGTCGAAGGGGGTGGGGATGATGTAATCAGGACCGAAGACCAGCTTGCGTCCGCCATAGGCCTGGGCGACGCTGTCATGGGCGGGCATCCGGGCGAGGTTGGCGATGGCGTCGGCGGCGGCGACCTTCATCGCCTCGTTGATCTCTGTCGCCCGCGCATCCAGCGCGCCCCGGAAGATGTAGGGGAAGCAGAGGACGTTGTTGACCTGGTTGGGATAGTCCGACCGTCCCGTGGCGATAATGGCGTCAGGCCGTGCCTCCCGTGCCACTTCCGGGCGGATTTCCGGCTCCGGATTGGCGAGCGCGAAGATCAGCGGATTAGGCGCCATCAACGGCAACCATTCGGGCTTCAGCACGCCCGGCGCCGACAGGCCCAGGAACAGGTTCGCGCCAGGCAGCACGTCGGGCAACGTCCGCGCATTAGTGGTGCGGGCATAGCGGGCCATGTTCGGCAACATGCCCTCGCGCCCCGAATGGATCACGCCGTCCTTGTCGGTCAGCGTCACATTCTCGATTGGCAGGCCCATGGACACCAGCAGGTCGACGCAGGCCAGCGCCGCCGCGCCCGCGCCGGACGTCACCAGCTTGGCATCGGCCAGCGTCTTGCCCTGCAATACCAGCGCGTTGCGGACGGCCGCCGCAACCACGATGGCCGTGCCATGCTGGTCATCGTGGAAGACCGGGATCTTCATCCGCTTCTTCAGTTCCGCCTCGATGGCGAAACATTCGGGCGCCTTGATATCCTCCAGGTTGATGCCGCCGAAGGTCGGCTCCAGCAGGGCGACGGCCTCGACGAACTTCTCCGGGTCCGTGGTGTCGACCTCTATGTCGAACACGTCGATATCGGCGAATTTCTTGAAGAGGACCGCCTTGCCCTCCATCACCGGCTTGGATGCCAGTGCGCCGATGGAACCCAGGCCGAGCACCGCCGTGCCGTTGGAGATCACCGCGACCAGATTGCCCCGCGCGGTGTAGTCCATCGCCTTGTCGGGATCTTCGGCAATGTCGACGCAGGGCGCGGCGACGCCGGGCGAATAGGCCAGCGCCAGGTCGCGCTGGTTGACCATGCGCTTGGTCGGTTCGATCCTCAGCTTTCCGGGTTGAGGATAGCGGTGATAGTCTAAGGCGGCGCGCCGGGTGTTTTCATCCATGAAAGGCCCCTTAAAGCCGGTTTTCAGCCGGAGCAATGCCCGACCGTTCCCATGGCGGGCTGGGAGCATAGAGCCCGACCAGGAAATCTACGAAGGCCGCGATGGCGAGCGGTGGATTATTCTGCGGCAGATGAACGGCATAAAGGCCGACGTCCACAGATCCCTCATGATCCGGCATGATCTGTCGAATATCCCCATGCTCCAGCGCGTCGCTGACGTCCCAGAGCGAACGCAACGCGATGCCCACGCCCGAAAGCGCCAGTTCCCGCACCATTTCGCTGCTGTTGGTGCGCACATGGCTGGTCCCTTCGATCGAGACCGGCCCCCTGGGGCCCAGCAGCCGCCAGGGCAATTGCCCTTCCGCCGCCAAGAGGCGATGCCGGCGCAGGTCGGCCGCAGTCTCGGGCACGCCGAAACGGTCCAGATAGCGCGGCGCCGCGCACAGCACGCGCCTGTTGGTCGCCAGTCGCCGGGCGGCAAGGCCGGACCCCGGATCCGCCGTGATGCGGATGGCCACGTCGGCGCGCGTCGCCACCAGGTCGGCATAATCGTCCGACAGATCGATCTGCATGCGCACCTTGGGATGGGCTTCCAGAAACCGGCCCAGATAGGGCGCGACATGCATCCGCCCGAAGGATGTGGGCGCCGACACGCGCAATGTCCCAGCCGCCTCCGCCGAAGCGCCGGATACGCGTCGTTCCGCCTCGTCGAGCGCGGCCATGATCGCCCGGAGATCCTCGTGCAGCCGCTCGCCCGCCGGGGTCAGCGCCAGCCGCCGCGTCGTTCGATGGATCAGCCGCGTCCCCAGCCTCTCCTCCAGCCGGACCAGCCGCTTCGACACCATGGCGGGCGAGATATTCAGCCTTCTTCCCGCCGATGCCATGCCGCCTTCCTCGACGATGGTCGCGAAAAGGTCGTAATCGGGGTCCATCATTTGTTTCACCAGAGGAAAATCTGAATTCGAATAATATCGTCTACCGAACATAATGCGACGCGTCTATGTTCCCGCGTCAAAAGGAGATCATTCCATGACCAGCATGACCGATCGCGCAGGCCTCCAGGTCGCGCAAGCACTTGCCAGCTTCATCGAGGAACGCGCGCTCCCCAACACCGGGATCGACGCCGACGCCTTCTGGCGTGGCGTTGCCGCGATCTTCGCGCAATTCGCTCCGGAAAATGCCGCCCTGCTGGCCAAACGCGACTCGATCCAGGCCCAGATCGATGCATGGCATCAGGAAAGGGCGGGCCAGCCCATCGATGCCGCCGCCTATCAGGGCTTCCTGCGCGAGATCGGCTATCTCGTCCCCGAACCCGCGCCGTTCCAGATCGGCAGCGAGAATGTCGATGACGAGGTTGCGCGCCTGGCCGGGCCTCAGCTCGTCGTCCCGATCCTCAATGCCCGTTTCCTGCTGAATGCCGCCAATGCGCGCTGGGGCAGCCTCTATGACGCGCTCTACGGCACGGATGCCATTCCCGGCGCAGCCGCGGGCAAGGGCTATGACGCCGCGCGCGGCGCGCAGGTCATCGCCTGGGCGAAGGCCTTCCTGGACGAAGCCGTGCCGCTCGCCTCCGGCTCCTGGGCGGACCTTGCCAGCGAAGACATCAATCTGGCCGACCCCGGCCAATATCTCGGCCGCAGTGAGAAGGGCCGTCTCTTCCGCCATAATGGCCTGCACATCGAAGTCGTCTTCGACCGGGCGCACCCCATCGGCCAGACCGATCCTGCGGGCATAGCGGACGTCATCCTGGAGTCCGCGCTGACGACCATCTGCGATCTCGAAGACTCGGTCGCCGCCGTCGATGCGGAGGACAAGGTCGCCGCCTATTCCAACTGGCTTGGCCTGATGCAGGGCGACCTTGTCGAGACGTTCGAGAAGAACGGCGCGCAGATGACCCGCGCCCTCAACCTGGACCGCAGCTACACCGCGCCCGACGGCAGCACCTTCACCCTGCCGGGCCGCAGCCTGCTCTTCGTGCGCAATGTCGGCCATCTGATGACGACGCCCGCCGTCTTGCTGTCCAATGGCCAGGAAGCGCCTGAAGGCATTCTCGACGGCATCGTCACCACGCTGATCGCCATGCACGACCTCAGCAAGGAGGGCGGCAACAGCCGCACGGGCAGCGTCTATATCGTCAAGCCCAAGATGCACGGTCCGGAGGAGGTCGGCTTCACCAACCGCCTGTTCGATGCGATCGAAGACCTTCTGGGTCTCGGCCGCCACACGCTGAAGGTCGGCGTCATGGACGAGGAACGCCGTACCTCCGCCAATCTGGCCGCTTGCATAGAGGCGGTGAAGGACCGCATCGTCTTCATCAATACCGGCTTCCTCGACCGTACCGGCGACGAGATGCATACGTCGATGCGCGCCGGTCCCATGATCCGCAAGGGCGAGATGAAGACCAGCGATTGGATCACGGCCTATGAGGATCGCAATGTCCAGATCGGCCTCGCCTGCGGTCTTTCGGGCCGCGCCCAGATCGGCAAGGGCATGTGGGCCGCGCCGGACCGCATGGCCGACATGCTGGAGCAGAAGGTCGGCCATCCCAAGAGCGGCGCCAACACCGCCTGGGTGCCGTCGCCCACGGCGGCGACGCTGCACGCGACCCATTATCACCGGATTGACGTCTACGCCCGCCAGGCGGAACGTGCGGCCGAACCGGTCGCCGCCCTTGACAAGCTGCTGACCATCCCGGTCGCGCAGCCGGGCCGCAACTGGTCGGAGGAGGAGGTTGCCCAGGAACTGGACAATAACGCCCAGGGCATTCTCGGCTATGTCGTCCGCTGGGTCGATCAGGGGGTCGGCTGCTCGAAGGTTCCCGACATCCACGACATCGGCCTGATGGAAGACCGCGCGACGCTGCGCATCTCGTCGCAACATATGGCGAACTGGCTGCTCCATGGCGTCTGCACGGCCGAACAGGTCGATGCGGCGTTCACGCGCATGGCTGCCAAGGTCGATGCCCAGAATGCTGGCGACCCGCTTTACAGCCCGATGAGCGGCAATCCGGAAAGCCTCGCCTGGCAAGCCGCCCGCGCACTGGTCTTCGAGGGCGTCGCCCAGCCCAACGGCTATACCGAGCCGCTGCTCCACAAATACCGCGCCCTGGTCAAGGCGCAGTAATCCTGCAATCGTCTGATGGGGGAATGTGCGACGTCCGCTCATTCCCCCATCAGCCTTCGACTGCCTGCCTCCCAAGCCTCGCGCTGGGAGCATGTCTCGTGCTGAGGGGCGGGACGTGC
This sequence comes from Sphingobium sp. LSP13-1-1.1, assembly GCF_040676415.1. Classification (NCBI taxonomy): domain Bacteria; kingdom Pseudomonadati; phylum Pseudomonadota; class Alphaproteobacteria; order Sphingomonadales; family Sphingobiaceae; genus Sphingobium; species Sphingobium sp. LSP13-1-1.1. The sequence goes on from NZ_JBEGHU010000012.1 coordinate 432,876, forward strand.
GGTGCTGCCGCCCATCCCAATCCCCGCCCCATCAAGCGATATTCCCATAAACGACGAAAAGCCCCGCTTGTGCGTTGGAGCGCTTCCCACTAAATCGCCCGAATGACTTCGACCAACGACATTCGCCGCTCCTTCCTCGACTATTTCGGGGCCAACGGCCACACCATCGTTCCGTCCGCGCCTCTGGTGCCGCACAACGACCCGACGCTGATGTTCGTCAATGCGGGCATGGTGCCGTTCAAGAATGTCTTCACAGGCCTGGAATCGCGGCCTTATTCGACCGCAACATCCAGTCAGAAGTCGGTCCGTGCCGGCGGCAAGCATAATGACCTCGACAATGTCGGCTACACCGCGCGCCACCACACCTTCTTCGAAATGCTGGGGAATTTCAGCTTCGGCGATTATTTCAAGGAACAGGCGATCACCCATGCCTGGACCCTGCTGACGAAGGAATGGGGCCTGTCGCCGGAAAGGCTGACGGCGACCGTCTATCATACCGACGACGAGGCCTTTGACCTCTGGAAGAAGATCGCCGGCCTGCCGGAGGAGCGGATCATCCGTATCCCCACCAAGGATAATTTCTGGGCAATGGGCGACAGCGGCCCCTGCGGTCCCTGCTCGGAAATCTTCTACGACCATGGCGACCATATCTGGGGCGGCCCGCCCGGATCGCCCGAAGAAGATGGCGACCGCTTCGTCGAAATCTGGAACCTCGTCTTCATGCAATATGAGCAGGAAGCGAACGAGATCGTCAGCGAACTGCCCAAGCCCAGCATCGACACCGGCATGGGTCTGGAACGTATCGCGGCGGTGCTGCAGGGCGTCCATGACAATTATGACACCGACACGTTCCGGGCACTGATCGAGGAATCGGGCGCGCTGACGAAGACCGCCACCGATGGTGCGTTCAAGGCCAGCCATCGCGTCATCGCCGATCACCTTCGTTCGACCAGCTTCCTGATCGCGGACGGCGTGCTGCCCGCCAATGAGGGCCGCGGCTACGTCCTGCGCCGCATCATGCGCCGCGCCATGCGCCATGCCCACATCATCGGCGCGAAGGAGCCGTTGATGCACCGGCTCGTCGGCAGCCTCGTCTCCGAAATGGGCGGCGCCTATCAGGAACTGGTCCGCGCGCAGCCACTGATCGAGGAAACGCTGCTGCGTGAGGAGACCCGATTCCGCCAGACGCTGGAAAAGGGCCTGAAACTGCTCGATGAAGCAACCGGCGATCTGGCCGAAGGCGACACCTTGCCCGGTGAAACCGCGTTCAAGCTCTATGACACCTATGGCTTCCCCTATGACCTGACGGAAGACGCGCTGCGCTCGCGCGGCCTGACCGTCGACCGCGCCGGCTTCGACGCTGCCATGGCCGAGCAGAAGGCCGCCGCGCGCGCGGCATGGAAGGGCTCGGGCGAAAAGGCATCGGACGAAATCTGGTTCGACATAGCCGAAAAGGCGGGCAATACCGAGTTCATCGGCTACAGCTCGACCGAGGGCGAGGGCGAGGTGCTTGCCATCGTCAAGGACGGTGTGAACTTCGACAGCGCGACCGCGGGTGAGACGGTGACGATCATCACCAACCAGACGCCATTTTACGGCGAAAGCGGCGGCCAGATGGGCGATGCGGGCACGATCAGTTCGCAATCCGGACTCGTCGCGGATGTCGAGGACACCGCCAAGCCGCTTGGCCGGCTCCATGCCCACCGTGCGAAGATCGGCGCGGGCAGCGTCAAGCTGGGCGATACGGTGCATCTCAGCGTCGACGTCAGCCGTCGCGACCGGATTCGCGCCAATCACAGCGCCACCCACCTGCTGCATGCGGCATTGCGCAACCAGCTTGGCGCGCATGTCACGCAAAAGGGTAGCCTGGTTGCGCCGGATCGCCTCCGCTTCGACTTCTCGCACCCAGAGGCTTTGACCCATGGCCAGATCGCGACGATCGAATCCCAGGTGAATGAGCAAATCCGCCGCAATGAAGCGGTGACCACACGTCTGATGACCCCGGACGATGCCATTGCGGCCGGCGCGATGGCGCTGTTCGGGGAAAAATATGGGGACGAAGTCCGCGTGCTTTCCATGGGCAGGGGGGACGCGAACAGCTATTCGGTCGAACTTTGCGGCGGCACGCACGTCCGCGCAACGGGCGACATCGCGATCTTCAAGATCATCTCGGAATCGGCCGTGTCCAGCGGTGTTCGCCGTATCGAGGCTCTGACGGGGGAGGCTGCGCGCCTCTGGCTGTCCGACCGCGAGGATCGCTTGCGCCAGTCCGCCGCCACGCTCAGAACCACACCCGAGGAAGTCCCCGCCCGCATCACTGCGCTGGTCGAACAGAGCCGCAGGCTCGAACGCGAACTGGCCGAAGCGAAGAAGGCGCTGGCGCTCGGCGGGGCAGGAGCTGGCGGGGCGGGTGCCCAGGCGGCTGGTCCTGAAAAGGTCGGCGCGATCAATTTCATCGGTCAGGTGATCGAAGGGCTGGACCCCAAGGAATTGCGCGGATTGGTGGATCAGAACAAGGCGGCGCTGGGCAGCGGAGTTTCCGCGGTGCTGGCAGTGGTCGATGGGCGCGCCAGCATCGCCGTGGGCGTCACGGACGATCTCACGGCCACGATAAGCGCCGTGGACCTGGTTCGCGCCGGTGTTGAAGCGCTTGGCGGAAAGGGCGGCGGCGGTCGTCCCGACATGGCCCAGGGCGGCGGGCCGGACGGGGACAAGGCGCAGACGGCGATAGAATCCGTCAAGGCGGCGCTGGCCAGCGTGCCGGCGTAACCAACCGACAGGTCCGGTCCTCACAAGCGAAAGGCGGACAATTCCTGGCGAACCGTGCTCCTTCGCAGAAAGCAGTGCGGTTTTGTCCTTTATGGAAGATGGCGACGCGCATTGTCTTTTCATGCGCCACGGCAGCATGCCGAAAAATGGCATGCTCTTGCTCGTCATTGTGTAATCTGTTCCGCCGAGCCCCGTAGCAAATGGACGCCGCTTTCCTCATGGACCTACCCGCGATCCTGGCCGACATCGTTGCCCATATGGCGGAGCAGGAAGACCACGGCGTCGTTGCCAGCTATATCCCGGAACTTGCCAAAATCGATCCCGGCCAGTTCGGCATAGCGGTTGCGACGGCGGACGGCCGACTGATCGAAGGTGGCGATTCCGAAACCGCCTTTTCGATCCAGTCCATCTCAAAAGTGTTCGCCTTGACCCTGGCGCTTGGCAAAATAGGCGATCAGCTCTGGCAGCGGGTCGGACGGGAACCGTCCGGCAATGCCTTCAATTCGATCGTTCAACTGGAGCAGGAACAAGGCATTCCCCGAAACCCCTTCATCAACGCTGGCGCTGTGGTCGTCGCGGACGTCAATCTGGGCGGCCATCAACCTCGCGTGGCCATTGGCGAAATGCTGCGCTTCGTTCGCTTTCTGGCAAATGACGACAGCATCGCGATCAATGAGACCGTTGCCGCGTCGGAGACAGCGACGGGTTTTCGCAACATGGCGCTGGCGAATTACATGCGCGCCTTCGGCAATATCCGTCATCCGGTCGATCTGGTACTCGGCACCTATTTTCATCAATGCGCGATCGAGATGAGCTGTCGCCAGCTTGCGCTCGCCGGTCGTTACCTGATGCTTGATGGTCGGCACCCCGAAGGCGGCCGGGTTGTCTCGTCGAACAGGGCAAAACGGATCAACGCCCTGATGTTGACCTGCGGCCATTATGACGCTTCGGGCGATTTCGCTTTCCGCGTCGGCATTCCGGGCAAGTCAGGCGTGGGCGGCGGCATATTGGCGATCGTGCCCGGTCGCGCCTCCATAGCAGTGTGGTCGCCCGGCCTGAACGACAATGGGAACAGCAAGCTTGGCACGCTGGCGCTCGAAGAACTGGCCAGGCAAACAGGCTGGTCCGTCTTCAGTCCACCCCCGGCGCCGGATTAGGGCACTTCATCTGCCCTCAGCCTGCGCAGCTTGGGCGCGGTTTCGAGCTGGGCCGCATCCTTGATACCCATGCGCAGATCCTCCCTGGTCTGGTGGATCGATGCGATGACTGGCCCCATTGCGACGCCCAGGTCAACCAGCGCGGTTTCCGCTAGCTGAAGAGAGCTTTCGAGCGTTTCCGGAACGGCATCGCTCGCCCCGGCGCGATAAAGCTGCGCTGCATGATCGGTATCCCGCGCCCGCGCGATGATCGGTAGGTCGGGCACCCATCCCCTGACGCGCTTTGTAACGCGCACGGAAAGGACAGGGTCGTCCATCGTCAGGATCAGCGCCCGCGCATGGCCGAGACGAAGCTTGTCGAGCATTTCGGCGCGCGATACGTCGCCGAACAATATGGGATATCCGCCGCGACGCGCCTCCGCGACGACATCCGGGTCGGATTCCACGACAATGAAGCGCTGCTTGTGCAGGTTGAGGAGGTCGCAGACCATGCGTCCCACGCGTCCAAAGCCGATCACGACCGCCGCCGCCTGGATATGGTCTTCGGTGAATTCCGGCGTTTCTTCGCCCAGCGCCATCTCCAACCGTCGGGCAACATCGTGCCCGAGCCGCGCAAGCAGCGGCGTTATGGTCAGCCCGATCGCGGTCACGATCTGCCAGAAGGCGGCGGTAGACGGGAGGATCAACTGCGCCGCGGCGGCGGCGGACAGCACGATCAATGTGGTTTCCGACGGGCTGGACATCAGCACGCCGACTTCCAGCGCGACGCCTTTTCTTGCGCCGGAGAGGTAGAGCAGGGCAGCAGTTACGATCGTTTTGGCGAGGACGACGCCGATCACCGCCAGAATGAGCGTAGGCCAGTTGGCGAGGATGACGCGTACGTCCAGGCCCATGCCGACGGTAATCAGGAATACGCCGAGCGCCAGTCCTTTGAACGGCGCCGTCATGACCTCGACTTCGCCGTGATAATCGGTTTCCGCGATCAGCAGCCCGGCAAGCAGCGCGCCGACGATCGGCGAGAGGCCAGCGATGGACGTGGCCATGCTGGAGACGATGACGACCAGCAGGCTGGCGGCCAGGAACACTTCCGGGCTTTTCGTACGGGCGGCCTGGCTGAAGATGTGCGGAAGGCAGAGCCGTCCCAGAACCAGCATGACGGCGATGGTGATACCGCTTTTGAGCAGCGTGTCCGCCAGTTCGGTCCACGGGCCATCCGGACTGGCAGCTACGGAGGGAGCCAGGGCGCCCAACATGAAGATGATGGGGACGAGGGCCAGATCCTCGAAGAGGAGCATGGAAAAAGCCGCGCGTCCAACCGCGCTTTGGGTGCCGACCATCGGCAGAACGACGGCCGTGGATGACAGCGCGAGCGCAAGGCCAAGGCCAAAGGCGCCTGCTGGCGCCTGCCCAAGGAGATAAAGGCCAAGTGCGATCAGCGTGCCGCCGCCGATCAATTCTGCCGCGCCCACGCCGAACACTTGCGTGCGCATGGTCCAAAGGCGACGGAAACTAAGTTCCAGCCCAATGGAAAAAAGCAGCAGGATGACGCCCAGTTCGGCAAAGGGCTCAATCGCTGCCCTGTTCGAAATCGTGACATGGTAAAGCCAGGGATATTGGCCGACCAATGCACCCAGCCCAGACGGTCCGACCGCGAGCCCGACAAGGATGAAGCCTATGACGGGACTGATCCGAAGCCGAGCAAAGCCGGGGATCACGACCCCCGCAGCGCCCAGGATGACAAGGGAATCGCTGAAACTCTGAGGATTGATCGCGCCGGCCATGGCGGATCATCGCGACAAATGCCGCGGATATCCAGCGCTAAGCACCGCAAGCCGGAAAAATGCCGAATGATGACAGGCGGGACATGGTCTGCCTGACGCAGGAAGTATCGATGGATTTACTGACCGGGAAGGCTATCGATCCAGCGCTCGAGTGGAACTGCTGACCACGAAATATCATGACGGCCGGGACATGATGTCGCCATCGAAGCCGGCGGGATGGGCCTCGACGGGCCCATTGTGGCGGAGGCCGTGGATGCCTGGATTGCCGCTACTCTTGGCCAGAACGGTTCGTGAGCGCACGCAGCCTTGTCGGAATGCTGTCGGAACGTGACGCAAAAAGGTGAACGCCAGCCTTCGAAAAAGCCAGCAAAATCAGTGCTGGTGCGGACGGCGGGACTTGAACCCGCATTCCCAGGGGGAGGCGGATTTTAAGTCCGCTGCGTCTACCGATTTCGCCACGTCCGCTTGAGGCCGCCACCCCTGAAGGCTAACGGCGCGCAGGTCAAGGACATGGTTTGGTCAGAGAGCAGCTTTGCCGTTCAGGCGCTCCCGCATCTCTTTTCCAGGTTTGAAATAGGGAACGCGTTTGGCATCTACCGGCACCTGTTCGCCGGTCCGCGGATTGCGGCCGGTCCGTGCGTCGCGCGCTCTGGTCGTGAAGGCGCCGAAACCACGAAGTTCCACTCGCCCTCCGCTGGACAGGCGATCGACTATTTCCTTGAAGAAAAGATCGACGATCCTTTCCACTTCCTGGAGGTTGAGGTTTGGATTTTCCTCAGCCAATTTCTGAATGAGTTCCGAGCGTATCATTGGTCCTCCAGACTCCCCCTTCTGGTTCCCGGTTTATTTATAATGAATCCGCGACCTTCTGACAATCGGCCAATATCGGTATGTCAATCTCATTTTGGGAAAATAAAAAGCCCGCCGGAGTTAAGTTCCGGCGGGCCATATTACTTAAGTTACATATCGAATGTGCGCTTAGCCTTCGCTCTTGGCCTTCAGCGCTTCGCCCAGAATGTCGCCCAGCGACGCGCCGCTGTCGGACGAGCCGTACTGCGCCACGGCCTGCTTCTCTTCTGCGATCTGAAGGGCCTTGACGGAGAAGGTCGGCTTCTTCGCACGGTCGAAACCAGTGACCATCGCATCGAACTTCTGGCCGATCTGGAAGCGTTCCGAACGTTGCTCGTCGCGATCGCGACCCAGGTCGCTGCGCTTGATGAAGCCGGTCGCGCCGTCCTCGCCCGCCTGGACTTCCAGGCCGCCGTCGCGGACTTCCAGAACCGTGACGGTGATCGTCTGGTTCTTGTTGAGACCAGCGGCAGCGGCGGTCGTGCCGCCGGCAGCCGGGCCGCCACGCTCAAGCTGCTTCATGCCAAGGCTGATACGCTCCTTCTCGACGTCGATGTCGAGAACGACGGCCTGAACCGTCTCGCCCTTGCGGTGCAGAGCCAGGGCGTCTTCACCCGAAATGCCCCAGGCGATGTCCGACATGTGGACCATGCCGTCCACGTCGCCGTCCAGCCCAATGAACAGACCGAATTCGGTCGCGTTCTTGACTTCGCCCTCGACGGTCGAACCGATCGGGTGACGTTCGGCAAAGCTGTCCCAGGGGTTGTTCTGGGCCTGCTTGAGGCCGAGCGAGATACGGCGCTTTTCGGGATCGACTTCGAGGACCAGAACTTCGACTTCCTGGCTGGTCGAAACGATCTTGCCGGGGTGGACGTTCTTCTTGGTCCAGGACATTTCCGAAACGTGGACCAGACCTTCGATGCCAGCTTCCAGTTCGACGAACGCACCATATTCGGTGATGTTCGTGACCCGGCCCGACAGCTTGGCGCCCACCGGATATTTGGCGGCAGCGCCTTCCCAGGGATCGCTTTCCAACTGCTTCATGCCAAGGCTGATGCGCTGGGTGTCGCGGTTGATGCGGATGATCTGCACGCGGACGGTATCGCCGATGTTGATCATCTCGTTCGGGTGGTTGATGCGCTTGTACGACAGGTCGGTGACGTGCAGCAGGCCGTCGATGCCGCCCAGGTCAACGAACGCACCATAATCGGTGATGTTCTTGACGACGCCCTCGATGATCTGACCTTCGGCCAGCGTCTGGATGAGGCCGCTGCGCTGTTCGGCGCGGGTTTCTTCCAGAATGGCGCGGCGCGACACGACGATATTGCCGCGGCGGCGGTCCATCTTCAGGATCTGGAAGGGCTGCGGAATATCCATCAGCGGGGTGACGTCGCGCACGGGGCGAATATCGACCTGCGAACCGGGAAGGAACGCCACGGCGCCGTCGAGGTCGACGGTGAAGCCGCCCTTGACGCGGCCAAAGATGACGCCTTCGACCCGAGCATTTTCGGTGAACTCGGCTTCGAGCTTGTCCCAGGCGGCTTCGCGGCGTGCGCGGTCGCGCGACAGCATGGCTTCGCCATGGGCGTTTTCGACGCGGTCGACATAGACTTCGACCTCGTCGCCGACCTTCAGGTCAGCCTTCTGGCCTGGCGCGGCGAATTCGCGCAGCGGCACGCGGCCTTCCGACTTCAGGCCGACGTCGATCAGAGCCATGTCGTTTTCGATGCCGGTAACGGTGCCCTTGACGACGCGACCTTCGAAGCCGCCGTCCTCGCCACCGAGAGAATCATTGAGAAGCGCGGCGAAATCGTCGCGCGAGGGGAATGCCGTAGAGGCCATGGTAGTTTCCTTCATTCTTCATTGCTGGCCTACCGGTTGTATCCGGTGGTCTTTCAGGCCAAATCGTCCGCGGGGCCGAATACCCGCGCGAACATCCGTAAGACCTGACGAGTCGACGCCCGGTGGATAAGCGAAAAGGGCGCCTGGGAACTCCCGGCACCCGGCATCGCGTCAGGCCTGTCGCCGACGTTCCAACTGGGCGTCCACCAGTGCAATGGCCTGCCGGACGGCGGCGTCTATAGTCAAATTGCTGGTGTCGAGCAAGTCCGCTCCATCGGCCATACGGAGCGGCGCATGGTCGCGGCTCATGTCGCGGGTGTCGCGCGCCTGGATGTCCGCGATCAGGCTATCCATGTCGGGATGGCCGCCATGGTCGAGCGCGTCCTGATAGCGCCGCTGGGCGCGAACATGGACGCTGGCGGTGACGAAGATCTTGGCTTCGGCATCGGGCGCGATGACGGTGGCGATATCCCGGCCATCCAGGATCGCGCCGCCGGGTTGGGTCGCGAATTCGCGCTGTCGATTGACGAGGGCCTGGCGCACGCTCTGATGGATCGAGACGCGGGAGGCGAGCGAACCGACGGCCTCGCTGCGCAGAGCAGGATCGTTCAGCATGGCGTCGTCGAAATCGCAGGCAGCGAGAGCGTCCGCTTCGTGATCGGGATCACCGCTCCGCTTCAAGACGGCGAGCCCGACAGCGCGATAGAGCAGGCCGGTGTCAAGGACGGGCAGGCCATAATGACGGCCGAGCGCCTTGGCGATGGTGCCCTTGCCGGAAGCGGCTGGACCGTCGACGGCGATGATCATGATGCTTTGCCTTTCCGCCATGCCTTGGCAAGGCCGATGAGCGCGATGATGGACCACACGATCTCCAGCGCCAAGGACGCGATGTTGAAATGGATGGTCAGCGAATAGATCAGCAGCAGTGCGCCGACCAGGTTCAGCAGGTTGAACAGGATGAAGTTCAGCGTCTTCGCCATGTTGCTGTAGGCATAGGCAAAGACCATCATGCCACTGCCGATCAACCCGATGATGCTGGCGAGATCGAAGGTCATGTCAGCGCGCCGAGCGATTGCAGCAGGGTGGTGAAACCCGGGAAGCTGGTCGCGACGGGGCGCATGTCGTCTATGGTTACACCATTGCTGGAGACAAGGCCCGCAATCGCGAAGCTCATGGCGATGCGGTGGTCCAGCTTCGTGGCGATCGGACCGCCGCCGGGCAGGAGCGTGCCATTGCTGCCCTCTATGACGATGCCGTCCTCCAGTTCCTCGACCTGCACGCCGATGGCACGCAGCCCCGCCGCCATGGTCGCGATACGGTCAGATTCCTTGACGCGCAGTTCCTCCAGTCCGCGGAATATGCTGCGTCCTTCGGCCAGGGCGGCGGCGATGAAGGCGACGGGATATTCATCGATCATCGACGGCGCCCGCGCCGGATCCGGCTCCACCCCCTTGAGTGCCGAGGCGGTGATCACGAGGTCGCCCACCGGCTCCCCGCCGACCTGGCGCGGATTTTCGACAATGATGTCGCCGCCCATTTCCCGCAGCAGATCGACAAGGCCTGCGCGGGTTGCGTTGAGGCCGACATTGGCGATCGTGGCCTTCGATCCCGGCACAAGAAGCGCGGCGACCATCGGGAAGGCGGCCGAGGAAGGATCGCCGGGAACGGTGATCGATTGCGGAAGAAGTTCCGCTTCGCCCCTGAGCGTGATGATGCGCGTGCCGTCCGCTTCCACCTCGACCTCAAGGTCTGCGCCGAAGCCCTTGAGCATTTTCTCGCTATGATCGCGGGTAGGGACCGGCTCCACGATGCGGGTGATGCCGGGCGTGTTGAGCCCGGCAAGCAGGATGGCCGACTTCACCTGCGCCGACGCGACGGGGAGGCGGTAGTCGAGCGGTACGGCCGGGCAGGCGCCGCGCATCGTGAGCGGCAGGCGGTCGCCGGGGCTGCTTGTGAAACTCGCGCCCATGCGGGACAGCGGATCGGTGACGCGCGCCATGGGGCGCTTGCTGAGCGAGGCGTCGCCCACGAAGGTCGCGGTGATGGCGTGGCTGGCGACAAGACCCATCAACAGGCGGGTGGAGGTGCCGCTATTGCCCATGTCGAGCGGGCCGTCCGGTTGAAGCAGGCCGCCGACGCCGACGCCGTGGATATGCCAGATGCCGTCCGCATCCTTGCTGATGTCCGCACCCATGGCCCGCATGGCGGCCGCGGTGGCCAGCACATCCTCTCCCTCCAGCAGTCCTTCGACCCGGCTTTCGCCCACGGCCAGCGCCGAAAGCATCAGCGATCGGTGCGAAATGCTCTTGTCGCCCGGCACGTGGATCGAACCGGAAAGGGCGGGGGAGGCGGTGAAGGTCATCGGGGTCGGCTGGTCGGAAAAAGCGGTCACGGGTCAATCCGTCTGCAAAACTTGAAAAAATGCGCCCGGCTTTTGACAGCGCGGCCTCGCTATGGCAAGGCGCCGTCTCTTCGCGGGCGACCCTGTCGTGCCGCGTAATTTCTGTTTTGAGCACTCGCAAGAGAAGGATAAGGCCGGACATGGTCAAGGCTGAATGGGGCACGAAGCGTACCTGCCCGAAATGCGCCACGCGCTTCTACGACCTGGGCAAGGATGACCCGGTCACCTGCATCAACTGCGGCACCGCCTGGGAACCGGAACCCGTGCTGAAGTCGAAGCAGCCGCTGCCCTATGAGGAAGCGCCCAAGAAGGTCATCGAAACCGCCGACGGTGAAATGGAGACGGCCGACGACGATCTGGACCTGGATCTGGACGTGGATGATGACGGCGATTCGCCGGACAATGACGTCGATCTGGGCGGCGACGACGACCTGGGCGTCGATGCCGGCGGGGACGATGGCGACGACGACAATTAATTGAATTTTGTGCTTGCCAAGGAGTTCGCTGCCACCTAATGGCAGCGGCCTCCGAGGCGCCGGACCCAAACGGCGCCGACACTGGAAACGGGGCCTTAGCTCAGCTGGGAGAGCGCCTGCATGGCATGCAGGAGGTCAGCGGTTCGATCCCGCTAGGCTCCACCAGTTTTTCGGGAAATGAAATGTCCCTGGGACATTTTTCCGAAAAACTTCCGAGCGCAAGCAAGGGGCTTGGCGAGGTTGCAAATGACCTCGATCAACGCTCCTGGTGATTTGGGCACGGGACGTCCAGACATAAGGCCGACGGCTTTGACGCCGGACATGGTCTGATCCATTGGGATGCGGCATGATGCCGCAAACGATGGGGCCTTAGCTCAGCTGGGAGAGCGCCTGCATGGCATGCAGGAGGTCAGCGGTTCGATCCCGCTAGGCTCCACCAAATTTCCCTATCATCCGAAATGCCTTGCCATCGGCAGGCCGCTTGATCCTGTCGGGCGGGAGGCTGCTGATTGCGGCCGATTTCCGTGATTTTCCGCCGAAGTTCACAGTGTATGCGCGCGCGTGCCTGGGCGCGCGTATCCGCGGGGGTCTGATATGCCGGACATTTCAAAGACGGCGTCTGGTAGGTCGGTCGGGACGGAATAGGACAGGCGAAAATATCCCCTGTTGGACAAATAGGACGCTTTTTGAGGATGCTGTTGCTGCTGGGTTACGGTTGAGCCTTATTTGGTCGTCTGCATCGCAGATGCTGCCGCCTGTCGCGATATGCAGTGCAAAGCTTAGCGGAGCCGGCTGACTCGCGATCATCGTCAGCTAGCCATTTGGATTAGCTGCTGAATTTTTCGAGCTAATGCTAAATGCGAAGAAGCGTAAATAAAACAAGGCAGTAGTGTCGCGGCAAGTTCAGTTCGTGAAGGGGGAAGAACGTGCCGAAACTACTCGCTACGATTTTATGGTCGACTTCGATTGGAGTAATCCCGGCGCAGGCACAGCCCCCGATGACAAGCTCCGCGGGTGTCGCCAGCGTCCAATATGTGCCGGTCGGCACCAAGCTTGCGGTTCGCATTTTGGCCGACCTGACCACCAAGAAGAAGCAATCCTATTCCGGTCAAAGATTTCCGATTGAAACAGTCGCTCCTGTAATGATTGGTCCGCTGGTGGTCATTCCCGCTGGAACGCGCGGCGAAGGAGAGATCATTGAAGCTCGCAACAAAGGCATGTGGGGCAAGTCGGGCTTCGTCGAAGTTCGCGCCGTCCACCTTAATATGAGCGGACGCCGCGTCCGTTTGACGGGCGGAATCAACGACAAGGGAGTAACGGGTACGGCGGTAGTCGTAGGCGCTGTCATGACTTCCTGGCCATTGGGTTTCATCATGACCGGCACAAGCGCCCGCATCCCTCGCGGAACTGCGTTCACCGCCATTCTGGATGAGGATCTTCCGTTCATCATGGGCGCGCCGGCCGGCGACATGTTGGCGCAATCGGCATTGGCAACGACGCAACAACCCATGTCCGACGGGGGCGAGACGGAGTTCCGCAACGGGGTGCCACAATGAAGATGCGTTTCGTCTTGAGCGCATGGCTCAGCGCGAGTTGCATGGTCTCGGCAGTAGATGCACAGATCCTCGCTTCGCCTTTGCCAGGCGTGTCGCAGAACAGAGCCGATGCTCCCCGCTGGATCGACGGCACCATTGTGCAACTTTCGGTGGTGGATGCCGTAGGCAGCAGAGGGGCGAAGCCGGGGGACAGGTTCAGGCTTCGAGTGGAAGCACCTGTCTGCGTTGACGGGAGGTTGGCGATCCCTGTCGGGGCAACGGCCTGGGGAGAAGTACTATCTTCCTTTCGCAGTAGCGCCGGCGGAACACGAGGACGGTTAAGCTGGCATCTGCGCGAAGTTGAAACCGCCTGGGGGCCAGTTTCGTTGCGCGGAGATCAGGAAGCCGTCGGAGCCTCTGGCGCGGACTCGGTTGCTGTTGCCGTATATCTTATTGGAATATACGGATTTCTTTTGAAAGGCAAAAATGCAGGGTTACGGACCGGTGATCTTATGTCCGGCTATATTGTCGGGGGGGTGCGAGAGCCGGAGCATTTGATGCCCATTGTTTTGAACCATTCCGGAAACGCATGTTGAAAATCAAGCCGGCTGGACGAAGCTGTCCATCACCCGCTTGCGTCCGGCCGTCTCGAAGTCGATCTCCAGCTTGTTGCCTTCGATCTGCGCCACGGTGCCATAGCCGAATTTCTGGTGGAAGACGCGCAGGCCGATGATCATGTCGTCGCGACCCTTGTTGCCGAGCGAGACGGCTGATGTGCGCGCTTCCACGATCCGGATGGGTTCGGTGGTGAATTGCCCGCCCTGCTGGGCGCGCTGCCAGCCCGGACCGCGGCCGGAGCCCCGCTGAACATTGGCGAAGGGATCTGCACGTTCGGACCAGTTGGCGCGCCAGAGCGAGGCGCCGCCAGCCATGCTGCTCTCCTCATCCACATGTTCGGGAGGCAGTTCCCCGACGAAGCGCGAAGGGATGGAGCTGGTCCACTGGCCATAGATGCGGCGGTTGGCGGCGTGGAGAATGATGCAGGATTTCCGCGCCCGCGTGATCGCGACATAGGCGAGGCGACGCTCCTCCTCCAGACTGTTGAGGCCGCCTTCGTCTAGCGCGCGCTGGGAGGGGAAAATTCCCTCCTCCCACCCTGCCAGGAAGACCGTATCGAACTCCAGCCCCTTGGCGGCGTGGATGGTCATGATCGTGACCTTGCGCTCGTCCTGCTGCGCCTCATTGTCCATGACGAGGCTGACATGCTCAAGGAAGGCGCCCAGCGTCTCATATTCCTCCATGGCGCGGGTCAGTTCGCTCAGATTTTCCAGTCGTCCCGCGCTTTCGGCGGTGCGTTCGGCCTGGAGCATGGCGGTGTAGCCGCTTTCGTCCAGTATCTGCCGCGCCAGCTCGGCATGGGGCAGTTGCGCCGCGCGGTCGCGCCAGCGCGCGAGATCGCCGATGAAGGCGCCCAGGCTGCGCCGGGCCTGCGGCGTCATCTCATCCGTGTCGAGTATCCGCGCAGCGGCGAGGGCGAGCGCTATGCCCTCTGCGCGGGCAAGCCGATGCAGCTTTTCCACCGCCTTGTCGCCCAGGCCGCGTTTGGGAACGTTGACGATCCGTTCGAACGCCAGATCATCGGCAGGCTGGTTGACCAGGCGAAGATAGGCAAGCGCGTCGCGAATCTCGGCGCGTTCATAGAAGCGGAAGCCGCCGACGATGCGATAGGGCAGGCCGATCTGTATGAAGCGGTCTTCGAACTCGCGAGTCTGGTGCTGGGCGCGGACGAGGATGGCGACCTCGTCCAGCGACCCGCCTCCGCGCTCTATCGATTCGATTTCTTCGCCTACGCGCCGCGCTTCCTCCGGTCCGTCCCATACGCCGATGACCCGGACCTTTTCGCCCACGTCGATGTCCGTCCAGAGCGTCTTTCCCAGGCGATTGCCATTTTCCGCGATGACCCCTGAGGCAGCGCCCAATATATGGGGTGTCGATCGGTAATTCTGTTCCAGCCTGACGATCTTCGCGCCCGGAAAATCCCTTTCGAACCGAAGGATATTGGCGACTTCCGCCCCGCGCCATGAATAGATGGACTGGTCGTCATCGCCCACGCAGCAGATATTCTTGCGCGTTTGCGCCAGCAGGCGGAGCCAGAGATATTGGCTGGAGTTGGTGTCCTGATATTCGTCCACCATGATGTAGCGGAAACGCTGCTGATAGCTTTCCAGAACGTCGCGGTGGCGTTTCAGAATCGTGAGAACATGCAGCAGCAAGTCCCCGAAATCGCAGGCATTCACATCGCGCAGGCGCGCCTGGTAGGCGGCGTAGAGCTTCTGCCCCTTTCCGTTGGCATAGCCCTCGCTCTCGCCGGCGCCGATTTCCTCCGGGGTCAGGCCCTTGTTCTTCCACTGGTCGATGAGGCCGGCGAGCTGGCGGGCGGGCCAGCGCTTCTCATCGATACCCTCGGCCTGGATGAGTTGCTTCGTCAGGCGAAGCTGATCGTCCGTGTCGAGGATGGTGAAATTGGATTGCAGGCCGACCAGTTCGGCATGGCGGCGCAGCATCTTTGCGGCGATCGCGTGGAACGTGCCGAGCCACGGCATGCCCTCCACCGCGGGGCCGATCATGCGACCGACCCGTTCCCGCATTTCCCGCGCTGCCTTGTTGGTGAAGGTGACAGCGAGGATTTCGGACGGATAGGCCCGCCTGGTAGCGATCAGATGGGCGAGGCGGGCGGTGAGCGCCGCCGTCTTGCCCGTGCCTGCGCCGGCGAGGACCAGCACCGGCCCCTCGGTCGTGAGCACGGCTTCCCGCTGGGGTTCGTTCAGCCCCTGAAGATAGGGGGGATCATCGGGCGAGGGAGCGGGCAGGGTCATGAGCTGTCAACTAGGATGCTGGGCGGGAAGCGGCAAGAGCGGGCCCCTTGCGCTGCCGTTCCTTCTATGAGAACAAAAGGCGAATCATGCAAGGAGAAAGGCCATGGTCTCTGGGCGATGCCAATGTGGGGCTATCCAGTATGAAGCGCGGGGGGAACCAATCCATAGCGCGCTGTGCCATTGTTCGGATTGCCGGAAAAGCGCCGGAGCGCCGATGGTCGGCTGGGCCCTGTTTCGCGAAGATATGGTGACTGTGACGGGCAAAGCCGTGAGCTACCAGTCCTCCGAAAATGTGACGCGGGAATTTTGCGGAACCTGCGGCACGGGGTTGTTCTATCGCAACTCTGCTTTCTTTCCGGGGATGGTCGACATCCAGACGGCAACGCTGGACGACCAGTCCGTTCTGCCGCCCACCATCCATGTGCAATTCGCCGAGGCTGCGCCGTGGATGGCGGGTGCGCATGAATTGCCCAAGTTCGAACGCTATCCAGAGCATTGAGGCCCCACCGGGGAGCGTCATTGGGGCATCGTCTGACGGCGCGATCGCAACGGTTCGTCGCCATCGCCGGAACGCAGGCGTAATGCATCCGGTTCTTTGTCCAGCCCGAAGGCAGAACGGGGTGAGAACAAGGAAAGGATGATCCCGATGAAATCGATCCTGTTGGCTGGTGCGGCCATGCTGGCCTTTGGCACTGGCGTCACTGGTATGGCGATCGCGCAGGACATGCCTGCTTCGACGCAGCCGCCAGCGACCGGTGCGCCGCCTCCGCCCGAACAGGGCGCGACGCCTGCCACACCCGCCACGCCGGCCGACCCCGGAGCGGCTTCCGCCAGTCCGGCGACACCGGCTACACCGCCGCCCGCCGCTGATCCCAATGCTGGCCAGCCGATGGGTGCCGTGCCTCCTGAGACGGGCATGCAGCCGGCGCCCGCCGGCGTGCCGCATGATCCCTCCGCTCCGGTCGGCACGTCTGCCAACCCCGCTACGGTCGGCGGCAACATGACTCCTCCGCCAACTGAACAGAAGGATTATCCGCTGTGCAGCAAGACCGTGCAGGATAGCTGCATCAACAGAAGCGAAGCGCCCAAATCTATGCGCAAGCGGCGCTGACGGCTTTCGGGCCGGGCAGGGCGGCGATGATGGCCGCAAGCCCGGCCCGGTCCCGCGCCGCATCGGCAAGGCTATGCTGGTCGAGCACAGACAGGAAGGCTGTGGTGGCGGCCCGCAATATGCCCGACAGGCCACAGGCCTGACGTAGCGCGCAACCCTCACAGTCGGCCATTTTCATGTCAGGCTCGCTATGGCGGACGACTTCGCCCAGGCCGATAGTCTCTGCCGGACGCGCCAGGGTGAAGCCTCCGCCACGTCCCCTCTGGGTCTTCAGAAAGCTGCCTTGGGCGAGATGATGCACCACCTTCATCAGATGGTTGCGGGACAGGCCGTAGGCGTCAGCGATCTCCGGGATGGTGGCGCGGCCGCCTGGTGCGACCGCGAGATGGATGAGAACGCGCAGGGCATAGTCGGTGTGGCGGGTCAACTGCATGGCATCCACGCTTATAGGCCATAGGACGGGTCTTGAACATATATCCTGTTTACATCTTAAAACATGCATAGTAGATGCACCTTTGTAACTGCTCGACAAAGGTGCATCCATGACCCAATTGACCAACGACACCATTGCCATCGTGAAAGCGACTGCCCCTGCCTTGCGCAAGCATGGCGTGGAGATCACGACGGCCATGTACGCCCGTCTGTTCATGGATGCGTCGATCAGGGATATGTTCGATCAGGCGGCGCAGGAAAGCGGGGAGCAGCCCAAGCGGCTGGCTGCGGCGATCCTGGGCTATGCCGAGAATATCGACAGGTTGCAGGCTCTGGACGGCGCCGTCGCGCGGATGGTGCAGCGCCATGTCGAAACGGGGGTCAAGGCGGAACATTACCCCAAGGTGGCCGAAGCGCTGCTGCCTGCCATCCGCGATGTGCTGGGCGAGGAGGTGGCGACCGATGCCGTGCTGGACGCCTGGGGGCAGGCCTATTGGTTCCTGGCCAATATCCTGATCGGCAAGGAGGCACAGGCTTATGAGGATGCCGAAGCGGCGTGATCCGGCGTGAAGGGCTTCCGCGAGGACCGGGGCCGATCGGAGGGGCGGATTATTCCGCCTGGTCCGTTGCGCGTAGCAGCGTCAGCCGGGCTTTGCCGACGTCCCGGACCGCGTCGGTGGCGAAGCCCTTGACCTCGACATCTTCCCGGCGGTCGGTCTCGATGCTGATCCATGTGGCGGGGCCGGTCCAGCCCAGGCGGCTGAGCTTGTCCAGCGCCACCATGCCCGCCCCGCTTTGATAAGGCGGGTCCATGAAGATAAGGTCCAGCGGCTTGCTCGCCGGACCAAGCGACAGGACGCTGCTCTGGCGAATGTCGGGACGGACGCCAAGCTTGTCGCCATTGGCGCGGATCGCATCGAGCGCGGCACGGTCCTGTTCCACAAAGACGCAGCTTGCCGCGCCGCGTGAAAGCGCTTCGAAACCCAGGGCGCCCGAGCCGGCAAAAAAATCGCCGACGCTCAACCCCTCGAAGGAGCCGATCCGGCTCAGCAGCATGGAAAAGAGGGTCTCGCGGGTGCGATCCGCCGTGGGTCGCGTCGCGTCGCCGCGGGGCGCGACGAGGGGGCGGCCGCGCCACTGGCCTGCGACGATCCTCATTTCGCGTCCTTCAGGCTCTTGCGGAACAGGACCAGGTCGTGCTGGCGCACCTCCTCGACCGCGCCGGATGCGAGTTCGCCCAGGTGGAAGGGGCCATAGCTGGTGCGGATCAGCCGGTTCACCTGAAGCCCCAGATGTTCGAGCACGCGGCGGACTTCGCGATTCTTGCCTTCGGTCAGCGTCATTTCGATCCACTGGTTGCGCCCGGTGCGGCGTTCCAGATTGGCCTCTATCTGGCCATAGCGGATGCCGTCGATCTCCAGCCCGTCGAACAGATCCTCAAGCTGGTTCTGGCTGACCTCTCCGAAAGCGCGGGCGCGATAGGTGCGCGGCACGCCGGTCGAAGGCAGCTCCATCTGCCGCTTGAACTCTCCATCGGTGGTGAGCAACAGCAGGCCTTCGGTCGTCATGTCGAGCCGTCCGATCGGCATGACGCGGGGAAGGTCGGCCGGCAGCTTGTCGTAAATGGTGGGCCGCCCGCGAGGATCGCGCTCTGTCGTCAGGAAACCCGATGGTTTGTGAAAGAGGAACATGCGCGCGGGTGCCGGCGCGGCGACCGGGTTGCCGTCGACGGCGACGCCGTGAAGCGATGTCAGGAGCGTGGCGGGCGTGGACACTGTCTCCCCGTTCAGCGTGATCCGTCCTTCCTCGATCATCCGCTCAATCTCCCGCCTGGACGCAATGCCTGCGCGGGCGAGCAATTTGGCGATGCGCTGCGGCTCGTTCTTGCCGCTAGCGACGGCTGCGGCGCGGGCGGGATGGGGATTGGCCGGTTTTGCGGGCGCCGTCCTGGCCTTCTTGAAGGGCGGGCGAGCCGGGCGGGACCCTGGCACCGGTTTGGCGTCATTCGGACGTCTGGGACCACCGGAGCCCGGCCGACGCGGCGGCCCAGATTTTTTCGGCGGTTCCACAGAAGAGTTCCTTTTCAAAACGGGATGGCCTCCCCATATTGGAGAAGCCAGGAAATTGACGAATGGTGCTGTCCTTGCGCCCATGCGCCAGGACGATGCGAAACCCCTGCGGGGCGCTGCACGTTGGTCGGTTGAATGGCGCAAATGGGGCGTATCGGCAAATGTTTTTCGGGCTGGTAAAAGGGGAAGCCGGAGCGCGGGAGCGCCGCAAGGCCATTCGCAGCGTGCTGGT
The DNA here is from genome assembly GCF_040676415.1 of Sphingobium sp. LSP13-1-1.1. NCBI lineage: Bacteria > Pseudomonadati > Pseudomonadota > Alphaproteobacteria > Sphingomonadales > Sphingobiaceae > Sphingobium > Sphingobium sp. LSP13-1-1.1. The sequence continues at coordinate 452,406 of NZ_JBEGHU010000012.1, forward strand.
GGTCGAGGATGAACCGCTGGTTGCCTTCGACAATGAACATGTGCTGGAAATGGCGGGCTATCGCGTCGCCGCGACCGTCGACGAATATGCCCATGCCGTCAGTGTCATGGAGGAGGAAAGCGTCGATCTGGTGATCGCGGACGTGACCCTTCATGGCGAGAAGAGCGGCATCGACCTGGCGCGCTTTGCCGCAGGTCGAGGAGTTGCGGTGCTGTTCGTGACGGGCGCCTGCCCTGTCGACGCGCGAGGCTTGGCACTGGGATGCCTGGCAAAGCCATATGCGCCGCGCGATCTGTTGGCGGCGATCAATGTCGTGGATGCTCTGCTGCGGGGCAAGATTCTGCCTCGCTTGCCCGATGGCCTGCACCTGTTCGGGGATGCTGTCTGATCCGATCGCCGATATAAGATGGGCGGACGGCTTGCCACACTGACATTTGCCCATATGGTGGCCCGGACTATCATCGTCCGGGGGCGCATCAATTTATGACCGACATGGCGAAGGGCTCGACAAGCTGGCTGGATGCGGTGAAGCCCTATATGCAGAAGGCGCCCTTGGGTGCCTTTTTTCTCGGTATATCGTCGGGCTTTCCCTATGCGATGATCGGCGCCACGCTGACCACCCGGCTGGCGCAGGACGGCATCGACAAGAAGGCGGTGACGGCGTTCACCCTCGCTTTCCTCGTCTATAATCTCAAATGGCTGTGGGCCTGGGTCGTCGACGGGGTTCGGCTGCCGGTCATAGGTCGCCTGGGGCAACGCGTGAGCTGGCTGCTGCTCGCGGGATTACTCGTGATGGCGGCAGTCATCAACCTGGCATTGGTCGACCCCGCCAGCGGCCTGCTGCAGACGGCCTATGCCGCGATCCTGGTCGGCGTTGCGGGTGCCACCTTCGACATCGTCATCGATGCCTATCGGATCGAGACATTGCGGCCGGAGCAATTGGGGGTGGGGTCAGGCATGTCGCAATATGGCTGGCGCATCGGATCGGTTGCAGCGGGCGCGCTTGCGCTGGTGCTGGCGGCGCGGATCGGCTGGCATGGCGCCTATATGGCCTGCGCCATATTCGCGCTACCCGCCATGCTGACCGGGCTCGCACTCGGCGAACCGGAGCGGCACCGCGAACCGACGGCGCGGCGGGGGCTGGACGAAATATGGCAGTCGATCGCCGGGCCGCTCGTGGAATTCTTCCGGCGGCGCGGCGCCTGGCTGGTGCTGCTGTTCATCCTGCTGCACAAGATCGGGGACACGCTCGCCAATCTGACCTTTCGCCTGCTGTTTGACGATATGGGCTACACCAATGACGAGATCGCCATTTACGATGTTGGCATCGGCTTCTGGGCCTATCTGATCGGGATCTTCGTCGGCGGCGTGCTCTATGCGCGCATGGGGATGAAGCGGTCTGTGCTGGTCAGCCTGCTGCTGATGGGCGTGTCCAATTTCAGCTTCGCGCTGCTGGCGGCGCTGGGCAAGAGCAATTGGGGTATGGCCGGTGCCATTGGCTTCGAGAATTTTGCGAGCGGGATCGGCGGGGTGACGGTGGTCGCCTATTTCTCAGCGCTCTGTGACCTGCGCTTCACGGCCGCGCAATATGCGCTGATTTCGGCGGCGGCGAGCATTGTGGGACGGTTCCTGACCGGGACGACCGCGGGTGGAATGATCGAACGGTTCGGCTATGTCGACTTCTACCTGCTGACCACCGCCCTGGCGGTGCCGGGCATCGTCCTGTTCTGGCTGATGATGCGCGCGGGACTGATCGATGCCAGCGTCGGCACGGCGGCCACGCAGGATGGCTGAACCGATGCGCTCGGCATCTGTTTGAAAACGCGCGAAGCAGCGTATTTCCAGACAGTCTCTAAACCGCCCCATAAAGTCCGAGAGGACGCCCCAGATCGCGATGCGCCTGCGCCACGGCCTGAAGGCAGGTGAGGGCGCCCAGTGCATGGTCGTTGCCCAGCAGCGCCGCCACATCGTCATAGGCCGATCGGGGATCGCGCAGGGCGCTGCCGATCGCCTGCATCATCAGCGCCTCGTCGCTTGTCATCCGCGAACAGCAGCAGGGCGCGATCAATATCTTGCGGCTGGAGGTCCGGGCCAATTCGAGCATCATCGCGCGCATCAGCACCAGCGGCCGACGATAGCTGCGGCCGAAGGCGCCGAGCATGGCATTGGCGGCATGGGCATCGTTGACGCCGGCCGTCGCGATGCGGCGCATCACGTAGAGGAAAAGCCGGTTGCCATAGCCACCGGGAAGCGGCCGGAGATTATCGAGAGAGGGGGAGTCTCCATGGACCATGCGTCACTACCTTCTGCCTTGTCGTCAGATGGCAAAGTTACGCTATTGCGAGTCAATCGCAAGTAAAATCAGTCGGGAAATTGCCCGTTCAGTCGCAAAATTTCACCGGCGAGGTAGAGCGAGCCGGAAATCAGCAATTTTGAGGCGTGGTCCGGTCCAGCGGCAATGGCGGCAATGGCGTCTTCCGGCATGGCATGAGCGGTGCAGCCAATGCCCCAGCGATCGGCAATGGCGGCGAATCGTTCCGGTGGATGATGGTCATGGCCAGGTACCGGCAGGGCATGGATATGCGCGATCCGACCGGCAAAAGGACGGAGGTAGGCCTCCAGATCCTTGTTCGACAACATGCCGATCATCAGCTGGAGCTTCTGCTCCTCAAGCCTTTCGCTGGTGAAGAAGGCGCTGATCGCCTCACCCGCACTGGCATTGTGGCCGCCATCCAGCCAGGCTTCGGTGCTTTCGGGCAGGGGAGCGAGCAGCGGACCATGGTCCAGCCTTTGCAGGCGGGCTGGCCAATGCGCCCAGAGCGGCGCTGCCTTCAAGGCGGCCTCGCCTACGGGTATGACATTCTGGTGCCGCAGCATGGCGAAGGCGAGCGCGGCATTGTGGATCTGGTGCGCGCCGGGCAAGCGCGGCAGGGGGGTGTCGAGCCGTCCCTGATCATCGCGATAATGGAGGCGATCCCGATAGGCCGCCGCGTCCCAGCTCTCGCCCATGGCAAACCATTGGGTCCGGTTGCGGGCCGCGGCTTCCAGCATCACGGGGAAGAGCGCGTCGGCATAGCGCTGCGTCACCAGCGGCGCACCGGGCTTGGCGATGCCGGCCTTTTCGACGGCAATCTCCCTGATCGTGGCGCCAAGGAAGCTCTGATGGTCGAGGCCGAGCTGCGCGATGCCGCAGATCACGGGTCGTTCGATGATATTGGTGGCGTCAAGGCGGCCGCCAAGGCCCACTTCCACGATGCAGGCGTCGGCGGGCTGTTCGGAAAAGGCGAGGAAGGCTGCGGCGGTGGTGACCTCAAAGAAGCTGGCGCCGATCCCTTCCGCCACGTCGAGCACGCGGGAGAGATAATGGGCCAGCGCTTCGTCGGAGATCAGCTTGCCGCCAATGCGGATGCGTTCGTTGAAGCGGACCAGATGGGGCGAGGTGAAGACATGGACCTTCCTGCCGTCCGCCTCCAGCGCAGCGCGGAGGAAGGCGCAGGTCGAACCCTTGCCGTTGGTGCCGGCAACATGGAAGACCGGCGGCAGGGCGCGATGCGGGTTGCCGATGCGGTCCAGCAGGCGGGCGATGCGTTCCAGCCCCAATATGTCGGCGCCCGGCGACAGGGTGGCCAGGCGGTCAAGCTGTACCTGAACAGCCGGATCGTCGGAGACGGCGTGGTCGGCCATCGGCTCTGGTCTCAGGCAGCGTCAGGCAGCGGCGCGGGGGGCGAGGTAGCCGATCACCCGGGCAAGCGTGTCGCGCAGGTCACTGCGGTGGACGACCATGTCCAGCATGCCGTGTTCCAGCAGATATTCAGCGCGCTGGAATCCGTCGGGCAGCTTTTCGCGGATCGTGCTTTCGATGACGCGCTGGCCCGCGAAGCCGATGAGCGCATTGGGTTCCGCTATCTGGATGTCGCCCAGCATGGCATAGCTGGCGGTGACGCCGCCGGTCGTCGGATCGGTCAGCACCACGATATAGGGCAGGCCCGCGGCGTGGAGTTTCCGGATGGCCACGGTCGAGCGCGGCATCTGCATGAGCGAGAGGATGCCCTCCTGCATGCGCGCCCCGCCTGCGGCGGTGAAGATCACATAGGGGCATTTGCGGGCGATGGCCTCGTTGATGCCCTGGATGAAGGCGGCGCCCACGCCCATGCCCATGGAGCCGCCCATATAGGCGAAATTCTGAACCCCCATGACGAGCGGCACATCGTCAATGGCCCCACGGGCGTTAATCAGCGCGTCCTGGTCGCCGGTCGCGGCGCGGGCGGCCTTTATGCGGTCGGGATAGCGTTTGGAATCGCGGAACTTGAGCGGGTCTTCCTGTACCTGCGGCGTTGGCAGCAGGATGAAGCCGGCATCGAGTATCTGTTCGAACCGCTCCGCAGGTCCGATGCGGCCATGATGGTCGCAGCGCGGGCAGACGGAGAGATTATCCTCCCATTCCTTGATGAAGATCATCTCGGCGCAGGAGGGGCATTTGTGCCACAGCGTTTCGGCGGTGGTTTCCTTCTTCGCCATGAAGGGCAGGGCGTTGCGGACGCGGTTGATCCAGCTCATGCGGCGGTCTCCCGGAAATGAGGGCTGTTGGCGTTCAGCGCGGCGCGAAGGGCGGCGATGAAATCCTTGACGAAGGGCGCGGCGGCATCACCATGCGACCCGATGATGTCGACGATGGCGGAACCCACCACCACGCCATCGGCAACCCGCCCGATCGCGGCGGCCTGTTCAGCGGAGCGGACGCCGAAGCCCACGGCGATGGGCAGGTCGGTGGCGGCCTTCAGCCTGGCCACCGCCTGTTCGACCGCGGTCTGGGCGGCCTGCTGCTTGCCGGTGATGCCCGCGACGGCGACGTGGTAGAGGAAACCGCTGGCGCCGTTCAGCACGGTGGGCAGCCTTGCGGCGTCAGTCGTTGGCGTTGCAAGGCGGATCAGGTGAATGCCCTGGGCGCGCAGGGCGGGGCCGATTTCGGCATCTTCCTCCGGCGGGACATCGACGCAGATGACGCCGTCGACACCCGCCGCCTTGCACTGGTCCGCAAACCAGGCCGCGCCGCGCGCCAGCATCGGATTTGCATAGCCCATCAGGACCAGCGGCGTGTCGGGATGTCGATCACGGAAGGCAGTGGCTAGGGCGAAGATGTCCTTCGTCTTCGTGCCGGAGCCCAGGCTGCGCAGATTGGCGAGCTCGATCGCCGGCCCGTCAGCCATCGGATCCGTGAACGGCATGCCGAGTTCGATGATGTCCGCGCCCCCTTCCACCAGGGCGTCGAGGATGGCGGGCGTGTCAGCCACGGTCGGATCGCCCGCGGTCACGAAGGTGACGAGCGCGGCGCGGCCCTGCGACTTGCATGCGGCGAAGCGGGCGGAGAGACGATCGGCGCTCATATCTCGACCCCCAGGGCGCTCGCCACGGTGAAGATGTCCTTGTCGCCTCGCCCCGAAAGATTGACGATGATGATCTGCTCCGCGTCGAGAGTGGGCGCGACCTTTTCCACGCTGGCGATGGCGTGCGCGGATTCCAGCGCCGGAATGATGCCCTCCAGCGCGGAGAGTTTCTGGAAGCTGGCCAGTGCCTCGTCGTCGGTGATCGGCATATATTGCACGCGGCCGATTTCGTGCAGCCAGCTATGTTCAGGTCCGATGCCGGGATAGTCGAGACCGGCGGACACGCTGTGCGCTTCGGTGATCTGCCCGTCCTCGTCCTGGAGCAGATAGGTGCGGTTGCCGTGCAATATGCCGGACTTGCCGCCCGCCAGACTTGCCGCATGCTTCCCATGCAGGCCTTCGCCCGCCGCTTCGACGCCGATCATCTTGACCTCCGCATCGTCGAGGAAGGGGTGAAAAAGGCCGATGGCGTTGGAGCCGCCGCCGACCGGCGCGATCAGCAGATCAGGCAGGCGGCCTTCCAATTCCAATATCTGTTCGCGTGCTTCCCGGCCGATGATCGACTGGAAATCGCGCACCAGTTCAGGGTAGGGATGCGGCCCGGCCGCCGTGCCGATGATATAGAAGGTGTCGTGGACGTTCGACACCCAGTGACGCAGGGCATCGTTCATCGAATCCTTCAGCGTCTGCGATCCGGAAATGACGGGGATCACTTCCGCGCCCAGCAGTTTCATGCGGAAGACGTTGGGCTTCTGCCGCTCCACGTCCTTTGCGCCCATGAAGATCTTGCATTCCATCCCGAACAGCGCGGCGACGGTGGCGGTGGCGACGCCGTGCTGGCCCGCGCCGGTTTCGGCAATGACCTTCTTCTTGCCCATGCGACGGGCGAGAAGCGCCTGCCCGATGCAATTGTTGATCTTGTGCGCGCCGGTATGGTTGAGTTCCTCGCGCTTCAGGTAGATTTTCGCGCCCTTGCCGGGGCCGGCATCGGCGCGCAGCGCTTCGGTCAGGCGTCCCGCATAGTAAAGCGGGTTCGGGCGGCCGACATAGCTGCGCAGCAATTCGGTGAATTCGGCGTCGAAGGCCGGATCCTGCTTCGCTTCCTTATAAACCTTCTCCAGCTCCAGAATGAGCGGCATGAGGGTTTCGGCCACATAACGGCCGCCAAAGGTGCCGAAATGGCCGGAGGCATCGGGCTGTGAACGCAGGCTGTTGGGCAGGGTAATATTATCGGTCATCATTTCCATCTCTTCGGGCATGGTTGGATCACTTGGGCCAAGTGATCAACGCCATCGAAGGCTGATGCGTTCTGAATTTATGGTCTGCGTCAACATGCCGATGCCGCATTGCAGAAGGCCATGATCTTGTCCACACTCTTGATGCCCGGCGCGCTTTCGACCCCGGAGGAAATGTCGACCAGCGGGGCGCCGGTGATGCGGATGGCCTCGGCCACATTGTCGATGCCAAGTCCGCCCGAAAGCCCCCAGGGCAGGGAGGGGGAGGCGCCACGCAGCAATGTCCAGTCAAAGCGCAGGCCCATGCCGCCGGGCAGCGCAGCACCATCGGGCGTCTTGGCGTCGAACAGGAGGAAATCGACGGCGTCGGCGTAAATCCCCGCGGCGGCGATATCCGCGCCGGTCTTGACCGAAATGGCTTTCCAGACAGGAATGCCGAAGCGTGCGCGAATGGCGGCGGCGCGTTCGGGCGTCTCCTTGCCATGGAGCTGGAAGGCGGTGAGGGCGCCGGTGGCGCTCAGATCAGAGAGTGTTTCGTCGGTTGGATCGACCAGCACGGCGACGCGCCCGATATGGGACGGGACGGGCGCGGCCAGCGATCGCAATTGGTCCGCTTCGACATGCCGGGGGCTTTTCGGAAAATGGACGAAGCCAAGATGGGTGGCGCCCGCCCGCATCGCCGCGCCGATCGTGTCGGGCGTCGAAAGGCCGCAAATCTTGATGGCGAGTCGGGACATGAGGGCGCTTTAGCCGGTGCGGCAGGGTGTGAGAACCGCTTTCATCCCGCCACCCCTTCTCCCGGCATCGCGGGCGTGGTGAAGCGCGACCAGGCGCGGGCGGCGCGACGGATCAGATGAGACGGCTATGACTATTGGACGAGGGATAGGCGCGTCGTTCGAATGGAACGGGCAAAATAACTGGAATCGGATCCCAGTCAGCCAGAAAGCACCAGATTTCGACCCTGATCCTTTGCGCGATAGAGTGCAGCGTCGGCCCGGGCAAGCACGGCCACATTATCCGCCTCATCCTTGCCGATCATGGCGACACCCGCAGAGAAGGTTATGGCGCCCATCGGCTCGTCGGTCTCGCGCAAATTGAAAGGGCGTTGCCCCAGGTCTCGACGCGCCTTGTCAACGAGCGCCACGCCGTCCTCCAGGTCCAGATCGGGCAGGATGACCAGGAACTCCTCTCCGCCCCATCGACCGACCATATGTGGTGCGCAGCCCTCCGAAAGCGAGGCGGCGACGGTCTTGATGACGCGATCTCCAACAGCATGGCCATAACGATCGTTCACCGACTTGAACCGGTCGATGTCGCAGATCGCGACGAGATAGGGCCCTTCGGATGCGATCAAACGCTCCAATTCCATGTCGAGCGCTCTTCGGTTGTGAAGACCGGTCAACGCGTCTTTCGTCGCGTCGTGGCGAGCGACATCCAGCTCGCGCCGGAGCGCCTCGACTTCGCGAGCGGCTGCCGCGAGCTCGTTCTCAGCCCTCAAGGATCGCTCGATCATGCTCGCGACGATCGGCGCAAGATCCGATGTCTCCCCATCCAGCCTGTCGTAGCCCGCGCTCAGTTCCCGGTTGAATTCCCCCGTCGCGGCGGCCGCGCTTTGCGCGATCTCGCCCAGGCGTATGGCATGATGCCGCGCCAGGTCCTGGCCCTTGTCGGCCTCGATGGCATTAGCCACCCCGACATGGCCCACGAACTGAATGAAAAGGTCATCCGCCTGCTGCTGACTCATGCGAACGCCGCCATCGATAATGGCGTTCATGGCTCGCACCAAAGCTGAATCCGTATCGGTCTTTAGCGCATAGCCCAATGCGTAATTTCTTGGTGTCGCTACGAGCCACTGTTGTTGAAGGAACGTCAACACATCCTTCGCGACGGCATATGTCTGCTTCTGCACCATTGTACTCCCCCAAGTACGTCATGATGGCGGCCCCTCTAAACTACCGGACAGGTGGCGGCAATGACCGTCGACGGCATTAATTGCATGCCTGCTTCCCGATGACGCGCCGTGATCCGTCGAGGGAACGCCCATCCAATTTCGTCATTCCCGCCCTTGTTAAGCGGGAATGATGCAGGATGAAGGATTGCGCCTTTCTGCGTTGCGCGGAGGCGGGGATCAGAAGCCGGCGGGAAACTGGTGCCTGCCCTGTTCGTCCAGGCGGAGGATCACCTTACCCGCCACGGCGTTCAGGGGAAGATCGCCATAGAGGTGCGGGAAGAGGGCGCCGCCGCGTGATTCCTCCCATTTGAGGGTGTCGCCGAAGGGAGCGAGATCGACCATGACCATCACCAGATGGTCCTGCCCGGCGAAATGTTTGGCGGCGGTTTCGGCGGCCTGCTGGCGGGTGGACATGTGGATATAGCCGTCCGCAAGGTCGACGGGCGCGCCCTTGAACGTGCCGTCGGCCTTGAGCTGGTCATACTGATCCTTCGTCAGGATCTTGTATGCGAAGAGGTCGGTCATTCCTCGGTCAGGTCCGGGTCGGTTTCGGGGCTGACCTGCGGGTCGACCTCGAGGCCGGCCGGGGTGCTGACCTCCGCCTCCTCATCGCTTTCCTCAATCTTCGCCGCGCTGACGACATGTTCGTTGTCGGACACGTTGAAAAGGCGAACGCCCGCCGAGCTGCGGCCGATGACGCGCAGGCTTTCCAGTCCCATGCGGATCAGCTTCGCCTGATCGGTGACAAGCATCAGGTGATCGCCGTGGCGCGCGGGGAAGCTGGCGACGACGGGACCGTTGCGACCGATATTGTCGATATTGGTGATGCCCTGCCCACCGCGTCCGGTTCGACGATAGTCATAGGCGGAGGACAGCTTGCCATAGCCGTTGGCGCAGACCGTAAGGATGAACTGTTCCTTCGCGGCGAGTTCAGAGAAGCGTTCCGCATCCATCTGCGGTTCGCCTTCCTTCTCCGGCTTCCAGGGGGCGAAGCGGAGATAATCGTCGCGCTCTTCCTGATCCTTGATGCCGGCGCGATGCAGAATGGAAAGCGAGATCACCTCGTCATCCTTCCTGAGCGTCATGCCGCGCACGCCTGTGGAGGTGCGGCTCTGGAATTCGCGCACGTCGGTCGCCTGGAAACGGATGGCCTTGCCCTGGCGGGTGGCGAGGAGGACGTCATCCTCTTCGGTCAGCAGGGCGACGCCGATCAGGCGGTCGTCGCTGTCATCGTCGAAGCGCATGGCGAGCTTGCCGTTGCTGGGCACGTTGGCGAAGGCGTCCATGCTGTTGCGGCGGACCGTGCCGTTCGCGGTGGCGAACATGACGTGCAGATCCTTCCAGCTTTCCTCATCCTCGGGCAGCGGCAGGACGGTCTGGATCGTCTCGCCGGGGCTGAGCGGCAGCAGGTTCACCATTGGACGGCCACGCGTGGCCGGGCCGCCTTCGGGCAAGCGCCAGACCTTGAGGCGATAGACCTTGCCGGCGGTGGAGAAGAAGAGGACCGGCGTGTGCGTGGAGGTCACGAACAGTTCGGTGATCGCGTCCTCATCCTTGGTCGCCATGCCGGAGCGGCCCTTGCCACCACGCGCCTGCGCGCGGAAGCTTTCGAGCGGGGTCCGCTTGATATAGCCCTGCACGGTGACGGTGACGACCATCTCCTCGCGCTCGATCAGGTCTTCATCCTCGATGCCGTCGGCGGCGGCGGTGATTTCCGACAGGCGCGGGGTGGCGAAGTCGCGTTCGATCGCCTCGAACTCCTCGCGCATGACGGCGTAGAGCTTCACCCGGTCACCCAATATGGCGAGATATTCCGCGATGGCGGCGGCGAGTTCGGCCAATTCATTGCCGATCTCGTCGCGTCCGAGCGCGGTCAGGCGATGCAGGCGCAGGTCGAGGATGGCGCGGACCTGGACGTCGCTGAGGCGGTAGGTGTCGCCCGATGCTTCGGTCTCGATCGCCTCGACCAGCTTGAGATAAGGCGCGATCTCCGCCACCGGCCATTCCCGGGCGAGCAGGGTTTCGCGGGCTTCCGCAGGGCTGGCCGAACCGCGGATGATGCGGACCACTTCATCGAGGTTCGTCACCGCGATGACCAGGCCCAGCAAGATATGGGCGCGGTCGCGGGCCTTGTTGAGTTCGTACTTGGTGCGGCGGGTGATGACTTCTTCGCGGAAGCGGATGAAGGCTTCTATGATGTCGCGAATGTTGAGCAGTTCCGGGCGGCCGCCGCGAATGGCGAGCATATTGGCCGGGAAGCTCGACTGGGCGGGGGTGTTGCGCCAGAGCTGGTTGAGCACGACTTCAGGCGTGGCGTCGCGCTTCAGGTCCATGACGATGCGGACGCCTTCGCGGTTCGATTCGTCGCGAATGTCGCTGATGCCTTCGATCCGCTTGTCCTTGGCGGCTTCGGCAATTTTTTCCACAAGACCGTTCTTGCCGACCTGATAGGGGATTGCGGTCAGGACGATCGACTGGCGATCGCCGCGTCCTTCCTCGATCTTGTAGCGCGAGCGCATCATGATCGAGCCGCGTCCGGTGTGATAGGCGCTGCGGGCGCCCGATTGGCCCAGGATCAGCGGGGCAGTCGGGAAATCAGGGCCGGGGACGATCTGGATCAGTTCGTCGATAGTGATGCCGGGATTGTCGATATAGGCCAAACAGGCGCGGATCACCTCGCCCAGATTGTGCGGCGGAATGTTGGTCGCCATGCCGACTGCGATGCCGCCCGCGCCATTGACCAGCAAATTAGGGAAGCGCGCCGGCAGGACCTGCGGTTCGCTTTCCGAGGCGTCATAATTGGGCTGGAAATCGACGGTGTCCTTGTCGAGATCGTCGAGCAGGGCGTTCGTCACCTTGGCCAGGCGCGCTTCGGTATAACGCATGGCCGCTGGTGGATCGGGGTCCATGGAACCGAAGTTTCCCTGGCCGTCGATCAGCGGCACGCGCATCGACCAGTCCTGCGTCATGCGCGCCAGGGCGTCATAGATCGCGCTGTCGCCGTGGGGGTGATATTTACCGATCACGTCACCGACGATGCGCGCCGACTTGCGATAGGGCTTGTTGTAGGTGAAGCCCGATTCATGGGCCGAGAAGAGAATGCGGCGATGCACCGGCTTCAGACCGTCGCGCACGTCCGGCAGGGCGCGGGCGACGATCACCGACATGGCATAGTCGAGATAGCTTGCCTTCATCTCCTCCACGATGGAGATGGGGCTGATATCCGAGGGGTCGGCGAGGGCAGTCTCGTCGGTCAAAGCGATTCTCTTTTTGGATGGATGAATTGTGCTGCCGCATCACTAGCGGAGCGAAACAAATCTGTCACCCCTCGCGCGCGCACGCGCAATGGCATGAGATGCGTGCAGGGTGCGCCAGATCGTTTCCGGGGGGCTGACAGGCGGTTAACTGGTGCATATAGGTCGTTCAATGGTTATTCACGCGCCGACCCCTAATCGGCGTCAAACGAAAGCCGCCTGTCCCCCGGGCGCAGAGGAGAAGATGAACATGCGTTTTGTTACCCCCGTGGCGCTCGCGCTGACTCTTGCGCTGGCTGGCGGCGCCGTTTCGGCCCCGGCATTCGCGGCCAAGAAGGACGAGAAGAAGGGCGGCGCGCCCAAGCTGAACGTCTCGCCCGACGTGATCAAGGCCTTGCAGGCAGCGCAGCAGGCGGCCGGGAAGCAGGACTTCGCCGCCGCCAAGGCAGCGCTGGCCGACGCCGACAGCAAGGCGAAGTCGAACGACGACAAATATCAGATCGGCGCCGTCAAGCTGAACACCTCCATCGCCAGCAAGGATGCCGCGATGCAGGGCGAGGCGCTGACGCAGATGCTGGACAGCGGCCTTACGCCGCCGGAACAGGTGGGCCAGTTCAATGCGATTGCCGCCGATCAGGCGTTGCAGATGAAGAATTACGACCTTGCCATCACCCATGCGCGGGCCGCCTTGCAGGCCGGCTACAAGCCAGACGTGGTGAACGTCGCGTTGGCGCAGGCCTATTTCGGCAAGGCAGGCACCGCCAATTCCTCGGTCGAGCCGCAGCGCGGCCTCAACCAGCAGGGCCTCGCCGCGCTGAAGGCGGCAGCGGACGCCACCAAGGCCGCCGGTGGCCAGGTGCCGGCGCAATGGTATCAGATCGGGGTCAGCCGCGCTGCGAACGCGAAGCTGCCGGAAGTCACCGAATGGGCGAAGTCGGCCTATCAGGCGGCACCCAGCGGTGAGAATCTGCGCACGCTGATCCGCCTGTTCCAGCAGGCCAATCCCAACATTTCCAACCGCGAGAATCTGGACGTGATGCGTCTGATGGCGACGTCCGGCGGTCTGGTGGTCTCTCAGGACTATCTGGAATATGCGGAAATGGCGTCCAAGACCGGCATTTACGGCGAAGTGAAGACCGCCATCGATGCCGGCCGGAGCAAGGGTGTGCTGAGCGCCAGCCAGGGCGGCGACCTGTATCAGCCGGCCGTCGCCAAGATCGCGGGCGACAAGGGATCGCTGGGCAGTGCGGAAGCCGATGCGCGCAAGGCAGCGAACGGCAAGATCGCGGCAGCCACGGCCGACGCCTATCTGGGCTATGGCGACTATGCCAAGGCGGTGGCGATGTTCGAACTCGCCAAGCAGAAGGGCGGCGTCGACGCGGACGAGATCAACACGCGCATGGGCATTGCCAAGGCGCTGAGCGGCGACAATGCGTCGGCCAAGGCCGCTTTCCAGTCGGTGCAGGCCGGTTCGCGCAAGCAGATCGCCGATCTGTGGCTGGCCTATCTGGGTACCAAGGCCTGATCCTCGCCTGACAGAGGCGCACTGCCCGGCAGGTGGTGCGCCTTTTCGCCTTCGAACATCATGATCGTCTGGCCGAAGCCAGGCAACAAGGGGGATGGCTGCCATGGCCGTGACGAGACTTTCGATTCTGACCTGTGGGATGTTCACGGGAGCCGCCTTGCTGACGGCCACGCCTGTCATCGCGAAAAAGCCCAATGTCGGCCCGGCAATCGAGATGTCGGACAGTTTCCGCGCCGCCACCCAGGCAGCGGACAGTGCGATCAAGGCCGGTGATGTCTCCACTGCCCAGGCCCAGATTTCGGGCCTGATGCCGGTCAGCGACTTCGAAGCCTATGTCGCGGCCGGCCTGCGCTTCGAGCTTGCGGTGCTGAAGGTCGACCGGCAGGCGCAGCGCGTGGCGCTGAACGACATGTTCAAGACGTCCTCGGTGCCCAAGGGCGACATGCCGCGCCTGCGCTATGTTGCGGGCTACCTGTCCTATATCGTCGGCAATTATGACGATGCGACGGCGCAGCTCGATTACGCCAAGACGCTGGGTTACGATCCCATCGACGCCACCATGCTGCGTGCCGACATTGCGATCCGGCGCAACAGGGCGAAGGATGCGCGCGGCTTTGTGCAGCAGGCCCTGGCGCGGCAGCGGACGGCGGGCCAGCCGATCCCGGCGGCCTGGTATGACAGGGCGATCTCCATGGCCTATCAGGCCGGGGACTGGGCCGAGGTGGGCGCATTGTATCGGGAGCGCCTGACCCACTATGATTCGGCGGGCGAGTGGCGGTCGGCCCTGGCCAATTACCTGACGGCGCCCGGCATGGATTCGCAGGTGCAACTCGACCTTTACCGTCTTCAGGCCGCCAATGGCGCCATGGCCAGCGAGCGCGATTACCAAGCCTATGCCCAACTGGCGGAAAAGACCGGCTATAGCGCGGAGACCAAGGCGATCATCGAGGCCGGTCGCTCGGCCGGCAAGCTGACTCCGACACAGGCGGTGACCGCGCAATTGCTGAAGGGCGCGACGCCCAAGGCGGCCAAGGAAATAGCCGGTCTGCCCGCTGCTGCGAAGAAGGCGGCAGCGGCGAAGGACGGGTCGGCGGCCATGGCGGTCGGCGACACCTATTTTTCGCTCGCGCAGTTTCCGCAGGCGGTGGAGCAATATCGGCTCGCCCTGAGCAAGGGGGGCGTTGATGCCGCAAAGGCGAATGCGCGGCTTGGCGTGGCGCTGGCAAGGTCGGGCGATCTGGCGGGCGCAAAGGCGGCGCTTGGTCAGGCGACGACGGGCAATTGGGCGAATGTCGCCGGCTTCTGGTCAGTCTGGGTCGATCAGCAGAGCAGGAAGACGGCAGCGAAGCCGGTCGTCGTTCCGTCGGCGGGCTGAGGGAAAAATCGCGGCGAGGTCGGGGCGGGGGCCTGGGCCGGGAGCGCGCTGCGTCGGATGACGCAGGTCACGCGCTCTCGCTTCTGTAGCATCATCATGGGCGAAAGCCGGGTTCCCGCTTTCTCCCCCCAGCCAGTCAAACCGGAAGCGGTACGCCGGGCAGGTTCTTGGAGGTGCGGATGGTGAGCGACGTCTTCACGCTCACGACATTGGGCGCCGGCGTCAGTTTCGACGTCAGGAACTGCTGGAAACTTTGCAGATCCTTGGCCACCACCTTCAGGATGAAGTCGATTTCACCGTTGAGCATATAGCATTCGCGGACCTCGGGCAGGGTTGCGACATGATCCTCGAATGCCTTCAGGTCCGCTTCGGCCTGGCTCTTGAGGCTGACCATTGCGAAGACGGTGATGGTGTAGCCCAGCATCGACGGGTTCACCACGGCATGGTAGGAACTGATGGCGCCACTTTCCTCCAACGCCCGCACGCGACGGAGGCATGGGGGCGCCGTCAGGCCCACCTTGCGAGCCAGCTCCACATTGGTCATCCTGCCGTCGTCCTGCAGTTCGCCAAGGATCTGGAGATCGATGTCGTCAATATTGGGGCCGGCCATTATTCCGCTTATTTCCTTGCCTGTTAATATCGCGTTACCATAATAATATTTCAGGACAATGCAATTGTCCCACTATGCAACGTTCGCATAAGAACCCTTCCGCGGCCCTTCCCCTTTGCAGCGGGAAGCATTATTCCTGTGTAACGATACCCTCGGCGGAAGGTTTTTTCAGCGCTGCGCCGGGGCCGGAATTGGGGAATTTGGGTGCGCTTCAACGATCTCATGCAGACGGTTCTCGCCGCGGAAGGGCGTAGCGGCCTGGGGGCCGTGACGCTGTGGCGGCAATGCGTGGATCTGCTGGCGCAAAATGACCGGCATGACCGTTCGATCATGTCCGACACGGAGCGGGCGGCACTGCTGGAGCGGTTGACCGGACTGCTGCCGAAATTGTCGGAAACGCAGCGCATCGCGACCGTCGTGGAATTGGGCGGGCGGTTGCGGTCACCCGCCTTGGTGGAATTCTTCGCCAATGATCGCCCGGCGATTGCGGCAGCCGCCATGTCCCGCGCTCGCCTCCCCGATGCAGCCTGGGTGGAGATGTTGCCGCGCCTGACGCCTACGGCACGCGGCGTGCTGCGGTCGCGGCGCGACCTTGGATCGGCGACGGTGCAGGGACTTGAGGCTTTCGGCGCGACCGATCTGGTGCTGACCAGCCATGTCGCGGCGGAGCAGGATGACATGCTGCTGACCGAGGCGATGATCGTCCCTGCCGATCCGGTAGAGGAGCAGCCACAGGCCGAGCCGGTCGAGGAGGCGGCGGAGGACCGCAGCCAGATCCGTAATCTGGTCGACCGCATCGCGCGCTTCACCAATGCACGGCGCACAGGTGATCTGGACGAAGCGCCGCAACGGGCCGCCATGACCGGGCCGCGCACCTTCGCCTTCGAAACGGATGCATCCGGGTCGATCATGTGGGTCGATCAGGGGCCGCGAGCGGCGCTGATCGGCCTTGCGCTCAATGAAACGGCGCTGGAAGGGGGCAGCGGGCCGGATGGCCATGTCGCGGGCGCCTTCATGCGGCGCAGCGGTTTTCAGAACGGCCGCTATACGATCGTGGGCGGCACGATGGCCGGTGAATGGCGGCTGTCGGCCGCACCCTTTTTCGATCCGCGATCAGGGCGTTTCCAGGGCTATCGTGGACAGGCGAGGCGCCCCTATCTTCACGAAGTGGCCGCCGAACCGCGTGCAGAGGCGGTGTCGATCGCCGGCCTGTCCGCCGATTCGATCCGGCAACTGGTGCACGAACTGAGGACGCCGCTGAATGCCATATTGGGCTTTGCCGAGATCATCGAGCAGGAACTGTTCGGTCCGGCGGGTCCTGAATATCGGGATATGGCGGGTAAGATCGCGGTGGATGCGCGGCATCTGCTGACCGCCTTTGACGATCTGGACCTTGCGGCCCGCGTGTCGCGTGGCGAGGATGGCAATGGGGCGCTGCGCGCCGTTGATCCCGCGCTTTTGGTGACGCAGGTCTCGACGCGCTTTCGCGAACAGGGCGACGGTGCCCGGATTGACATCGCGATGGCGCGGGGGCTGCCGATGGTGCAGATCGACCCGGTGCAGGGCGAGCGCATGATCCAGCATCTGATGCGCACGCTGATTTCCGTGGCGCCAGCCGGGGAAGCGCTGACCGGCACATGCTGGCATCAGCCAGGCGGCGCGGAAGGGCGCGTGGTACTGGCCATCGACAGGCCCTCGACGCTGGAGGGTATGGAGGAGGAGCGGTTGCTCGACCCCGGCTATATGCCGGACGGCAATTGGGCAGACGGGCCGTTGCTGGGCCTTGGTTTTTCGCTGCGCCTGATCCGCAGTCTGGCGACGGGATGCGGCGGCGCGCTGGACATCGAACCGGGCCGCTTCCTGCTCGCCGTGCCGGCCATGGCGGAAACAGAGGATGCCGTCGGCAGCGCCTGACGCGCGCCTGAGGGAAACCCTATCGCAACCAAATCCGGGTAGCGGTGGTGGCATGACCTCGCTTTCCCATGACGGCAATCTGCTCCGCGCGCCTGCGCCGGAAGACAGGATCACGCTCGATCCGGCTTTCGGCACGCGCTTCATGCTGTTCGTCGACACGGAGGAGGAGTTTGACTGGAACGCGCCCTTCCGCCGGACGGGGCATGGCGTGACGGCGTTGGAAGGGATGGAGCGCGGGCAGGCCTATTTTGCGGCGGCCGGGATCAAACCGATTTACGTGACCGACTATCCGGTGGTCGACAGCGATGCGGCGGCGGCAATGATGGGACGCTGGCTGGCCGATGGCGCGGCCGATGTGGGGGCGCATCTTCATCCCTGGGTCAATCCGCCGCACATCGAGGAGGTGACGGCGGCCAACAGCTATGTCGGCTTTCTGCCCGAGGCGGTGGAAAGGGCGAAGCTGGAAGCCTTGTGCTTGCGGCTCGCGGAGCGTTTCGGCGCGAGGCCGATCGTCTATCGAGCCGGCCGCTATGGCGTTGGCCTCCATAGCGCCCGCCTGCTGGAGCAGGCCGGGTTCCGGATCGACAGTTCGGTGCGCAGCCGGTTCGACTATAGCGGCCAATATGGGCCGGATTTCCAGGGGTTACCACAATATCCCTATTGGGCCGGGCCGGGCCGGAGCCTGGTCGAATTGCCGCTGTCCACCGCCTTTGCCGGCTTGCTGAGGCGCGGAGGCGAGCGGCTGTACCGACTGGCGCAAGGAGCCGGTCCGCTGTCCGGCGCCCTGGCGCGAACGGGAATGTTGAGCCGCATTCCGCTGACGCCTGAAGGCATCAGCGCGCAGGAGGCGATCGCCGCGATCGATGCCCTGATTGAAGAAGGTTCGCCAGTGCTGAATTTCAGTTTTCATTCCCCGACGCTGGAACCGGGGCACACGCCCTATGTCCGGAACGAGGGGGACAGGACGGCCTTTTATCGCTGGTGGGACGCGGTGCTGGATCACCTGGACCGTCGGAATGTTCGCCCCGCGACGCTGGATGCGTTTCTGAAGGCTGTTCCGGCGCGAGGACGGGCTTGCCAAGTCGCCTGATGCTGCCTATCCGGGCAACAAGGTGGGGCCTGTAGCTCAATGGTTAGAGCTGGCCGCTCATAACGGCTAGGTTGCGGGTTCGAGTCCTGCCGGGCCCACCAACGACCATGGTCTTGCCTTGGCGAAGGCCTTGCGCGTCGATGTTACTATCATCACCGTTACGGAACGCTTCCAGGTTTATTCCGGTGCCGTGGGGTATGACCTGGCCTGGAGCGGGGGCCGTGTTGGATGAATATGCTCAAGGGCAGAAGAAGGCGGCAGATTGCATCCTTTCTGCCGGGCGGCATGAGCCGCCCGGTGCATATGCTCCGTGCTGCCCGCGAAAAACGGCATGGCCCTGTGATTGCCGATGCGAACGACGAATGCTTTCGGCGGAGCGTACAGGTGGTTCCAATCAATCCGGGCGGCAACGGCTCATGGACCGCGTGAAGCGTAGCGTCTTCAGTCATATAAATTCACCGTGATGCAGCCGGACTTCTCGCCTAGCTGCCCCGAATCGAAGGGGCAGGGGCGTTCCTATGGATGGGACATGGGGGGCGCGGTTACGGCGTCCAGGCACCAACCAGTTCGGCAATGTGGGAGGTTGGATGCCCGGCCAGATTCTTGTCGATTTCGGCTACGAGCTTGTCCTGTGTCGCACGGTCATAATGGTGGCGCAGGGTGGACAGGGTGGAGGGAGGCGCTACGACAATGATGTCCCCATCTTCCTTGACAGCCAATTCGGCGAGAGCGCCGGCGGCTTCCACCGCGAACCGATCTTCCTTCTGCTGGTGTAAATCCGCTTCCTCATAGGTACTGCGCTCCGGGCCCGCACTCGAATAACTAACACCTGGCGCATCGGTGCGCTGCTCGCGATTGGCCGGATTATCGATCGTGCGATGCACCAGAACCTTCAGTTCTGGGCAGACGGCGCTCCCTTCGTTCTTCAGCAACAGCATCTTCGCGCCGTCGACGATCAACAGGATTGTGCCGGAAGCTATTTTCATGGCTTTGCCTTTCCTGGCTTGGATTGCCGGTGGCTGGCCGCATATCCGATCGTGAATCGGCGGCCGACGCCACACCTTTCGCACAGCATCGCGCAAATGACCTGGGCCGCGATATTGGGGCTTTTCCGTATGGCTTCCAGGCACGCCGCGGCCATGATGACGTGAAGCGGAGCGACTCCCTGCAACAGGACATTGAAAGCAGCGAATATGATGGTAGCGCAAGAAAGTGCAGGGCTGCTTCCGTATCGATGGCACGGCGGGGCCCTCCAGGTTTTTCTCGTTCATCCAGGAGGGCCTTACTGGCAGCGAAAGGATGAGGGGGCATGGCAGATCGCCAAGGGCGGCGCCTTGCCGGGGGAGGCCCTTCACAACGCCGCACTGCGGGAGTTCGAGGAGGAAGTCGGTGCGCGACCTGCCGGCAATCCGTGGCCACTCGCACGCCTGCGTCAGGCTGGCGGGAAATGGGTGGAGGCTTACGCCGTCGAGGGTGACCTTGATCCCGCCGATCTTGCCAGCAATGCGTTCGAAGTCGAATGGCCGCCCCGAAGTGGCATCATAGGTTCCTTTCCCGAGATCGATCACGCCGCTTGGTTTTCGCTAGCCGAGGCGCGCGTCAAAATACTCAGGAGCCAGGCGCCGTTTCTGACGGCTCTCGAACAAGCCCTCTCCCGAGGCGAGGATGCTGGCTCCTCGCGGACTATCCGAGAGGGATCGAAGTAGGATGAGTTTGACGACGCAATTGGCGATCGCGACTGCCATGGTGGCGACGACCGTGCTGATTCATTTGGTGGGACTGGCGGGATTGCTGGCGATCCTGCGGCGCCACCGTCACGCATCGCAGTTGCTCATCGCTTCTTTTGTGAATGGAATAGCGATCCTGCTCGCTGCATTTGGGCTTTTCGCGTTACATGCCGTGGAAATCTGGCTCTGGGCGGCTCTTTACCTGCTATTGGATGCATTTCCCAATCTGGAGCATTCGCTGTATTTTTCCACCTCGACCTATGTGACCATCGGCTATGGCGATGTTGTTTTGCCGGTCGGTAGCCGAATTCTGAGCGTGATAGAGGGTGCGAACGGCATTATTCTGATCGGCTGGTCCACCGCTTTCTTCTTTTCCATTGTGGATCGGCTGAAGCTTCTTGAACGGTATCTGGAGAAGGGCTGAGGGGAGGCATTGAAGGCCGCGGGTTGACGCAACTGTGTGGCGACGGCGTTCCATGCATGGCCGTTCCTTCCTGTAATAGGCGTGGCGTGGACGGTCAGCCGATGACAATCCAGACTGCAAGGCTCGCTGCCGCCGCTGCAAGAGCGGCGAATAGTGGTATCGCGGCCCTCATGCCGCCGTGCCCCCAACCGATGACCACCGTCATGACGCCTTTCGCCAGAGTGTTGGCTAGAACCGCGCCTCCGAGTATGAATCCGGCGGTTTGATCGTCGATTGCATGCGGGGGGAGCCCGGCCATGGTCATCACGGCTGCATCGACGTCCGACACGCCGGTAAGGGTGAGAACGAATGCCATGCCCTCTTGGCCGAAATGTTCCAAGGCCCAACGCGCGGCAAGCGACAATCCCGCGACAAGGGCGGCCAGCATGAGCGCGGGGGTGAATCCCAGGGGATTGGCGACGGCTACGCCGTTGCCACCCTTGCCCTGGGCACGCCAGGCAGTCAGGGCGAAGGCGACGGCTACAAGCGTCGCCGGCGCCATGGTCAGTGCCAGAGACGGTAAGGCGCGGGGAACGAGAACGAGTGCCACCAACTGCACCCTGACGAACATCACGATGGATGCCACCGCAATTCCGGCCGTCAATAATCCTCGGCCATCGGGTTCGTCGCGCAGCCGCCTGGCATAGTCTGCGGTGACGGCGGTGGAGGACACAATGGCCCCGGTGAGCGCCACCAGCAACACGCCGCGGTCGCGGCCAAAGCGCCTCGAGATGGCATAGCCGGCGAAGGACAGCCCCATTACGAAGACGACGACCATCCAGATTTTCCTGGGGTTCCAGGCGTCGTAAGGACCGTAAGAGGCATCCGGCAGCAACGGCAGAATGATGAGGGATACCAGCAGGAAGCGGGACACGCCCTCGATCTCGCTCTCATCCATTCCCCGGAGCAGAGTGTGCATCGATTGCCGTGCGCTCAGCATCGCAAAGATCGCCGCACCTATGGCCAAGCCCAGGGCAGGCGAGAGGCGCGTCGCGCAAAAGCCCGCTCCAAAGGTCAGCAGGCCCGCCAGCGTAGTCGTGGCAGACAAATGATCCTGATCGGCGCTTCGGTTGTAGCCGACCGTCAGCACAGCCGAGACTCCCAGGGCAAGGGCAGCGGCGACCAAGTCGGGGGAAAGGCCACCGAGCCCACCAAGCAAACCGATCAGCCCGAAGGTACGAAAGCCCGCGACCCTGCGCCCCTTGCCGAAATCTCGCTGCGTCCAGCCGCGCTCCATCCCTACAAGCAGGCCGACTGCAATCGATGCGATCAAGGAGAGATAGGGGTGAGCGATATTGAACATGAGTTTGGCTAGCCTAAGCGCTGTGCCAAGAGCGTGCTTGCAACATCAAATCTCTCCAAACAGAGCCCGTTGCGATGTCTCGATTTCCTCGAAATATCGCCGTCTTGCATGCTTTTCGGTCAATAAGCCCAAGACCTTGCCGGACGCATCGACCACCGCCAGTTCGTCAGCCACCCATTGGTCGAACAGGCGCAAAATCTTCTGTATGTCGGTATCCGGGCCGAGCGTGGCCTCGCGCAGCACTGCAAGCTCGGTTATTCGCGTATCTTCCTCAAGCTCTGGCGCATAGGCTGAGGGCGTCGGTACGATTCCACAATATTGGCCGTCCTGGTTTACAATCACGGCCTTGCTCGCGGAGCCGAGCGGCACTCTGCTCCGAAACTGGGCCACGGTGCAATTCTCGTCCACCGAAATCCAGTCGCGACGCATCATGCGCGCGGCCGTCAGGTTTCGCACCCAGCCGATATCGCGCGGACTGCGAATGCTTGAACCGCGCAGGTGAAGTCTCCAGGTCGAGAAGGAATAGCCGAAAAACTCCCGGGTCATCGCGCTCGACAGCAAGGATGCGGTCAGCACGACAGCCATCAGACCGAAATCATGGGTCGTCTCGAGCATCAGCAAGGCCAGGGTCATTGGGCCGCCGACGATCGACACGCTCAGCCCCGCCATGCCTACCAAGGCTGCATCTCGGGGATTGAGCGAGAACCCAATTGCCGACGCATTGACCGCGCCAGCGAAAATCTGCCCTACAAGGGCGCCCAGGAAAAGCGATGCGAAGAACAGGCCGCCCCGGAAGCCGAAGCTTAAGGAAATCACCGATGCGGCGATCTTGAGTGCCAATATGAGCAGCAGCAGTCCGAGTGCAGGTTGCAGGATGAGGTCCAGATGCAGCGCTCCATGCCCTGCTGACAGCGTTTGCGGCGAGCCCAGAGCGAGAGGTATCAGGAGCAGACCGCCGATCAAAGGTCTCCATCGCCCCAGCCTCCGCCAACCCTGCGCCCGCCCCTCTGCGAAGGTGACGAGCCGCATGATCATGATCCCCAACAAGGCGCATAATATGCCCAGCAGGGCGAACAACATATAATCCGCTGTGGAGATCACCCTGTCGGCAGTTGTTGCGATCAGCCAAGGCTCCACCCCCATCGCCCGTGACACGGAAACGCCCGCCAGAGCGGCCGCGATTACAGGCGCGATCGCCGAGGGCGTATAATGGCCGATGACGATCTCGAAGGCATAGAAGGCACCGGTCAGCGGAGCGCCGAACGCAGCCCCGATAGCCGCCCCTGCGCCTGCTCCCACCAAAGTGCGCAGATCATTGCGCCTCAGTTTTAGCCATTGACCCAGTAATGATGCAACGCCGCCGCCCAACTGGGCAAAGGCTGCCTCCAGCCCCACCGACGCGCCCATGCCGTTGGAAATGATCGTCTGGGTGGCGATCACAAGATTGTCGGTCGCCGGAATGCGTCCGCCGTGAAGGGCATTCGCCTCGACCACGTCGATCGGCTCCCTTTTACGTCCCCTCAACAGCAGCGCGAAAGCCATCAACATCAGCCCGCCCAATGGCAGCGCCAGCAAGCGCCAGGGGTGGTGGATCGTTTCCAGCGCGCTCAGTCGATTCACCGTCACGCCATAAAATATGCGCTGTAAACCATGGGCCAGCCATTGCTGCACATTGGTCATCAGTCCCGCCGCGGTGCCCGCTACGACGGCCAACAGGATGAAGGCCGCCTCGCTTTCGCGCAGGCGTCGCCGTTGCCTGATGGTGAATGACTTGAAGAGTGCTTGCCAGTTACGCCGCATTGTCACCATAGGTTCCGTGGTCGGTCCAATCCGGGCCGACGAGGGCATTGCGCCCATGCCTCGCTCAGCGCAAGCTTGGAAAAAGCAGATGTCAGCAGAACAATTGACGGACCGGGGGTGAGGCAAGATTGCCCTGTAGCTCTTGTCCTGCGCGGCAAAGCGGATCGATCATCTTCGGCCAACCTAGAGCGGGTTTCGATCTGATTGAATCAGCTCGCCGCTCTGGATTCCTTGTTTTCCGCGATTTCTTAACCAGCGATCGGTTCCGATCGTTTGGAAATCGCTCTAGCCAACCGCATATTGCATTCGGAGGGTGGTTGGAGCATTGGGATGCCTTCGGGAAATTGAATATGGTCCGCCTTATGCTTCGGCTAACGTGGGAATCTTTTTTCCCCCGGCTTCTCATCATTCTGCTGCTGGTTCTGGGAAGCCTTGCTTTTCGGCTGTGGCTCGGTCAGTGGGATCCGCCCAACCGGTTCACCTTTTCCAGCTTTTACATGGCGGTTGTGCTTTCCAGCTATTTTTTGGGCGTTGCTGAAGCCATCGTCACTTGCCTTCTGTCGGCGAGGGCATCAGCCCTCAGCGGGTGCCCCCACCGCCAGTCTCAATGAAACGCAGCGACATCTGGTGGTAAAGCCGCTTGCGGCAGACAAAGGGAGCCACAAAATCGGCTACCAGCGCGGAGGCCAGGAGCGGCATCATGAGGCCCCGGCTTGCGGTTGTTTCCGAAATGATGATGACAGCCGTAAGGGGCGCCCGCACCACACCCGTGAAATAGGCCACCATCCCAAGCAGGACGATCGCTCCGGGTGGATAGGTCGGAAAAATGCTTCGAAGCACATCTCCGACGCCCGCACCGACCGAGAGCGAGGGGGCGAAGATACCGCCGGGAAGGCCCGATACCGCCGTCGCAAGTGTCGTCAGGAGCTTGGCCGCGCCGAACCAGATCGGGACGTCCGAACCGGTGATGATCGCGTGCGCCGTGGAATAACCAGTGCCCCAGGTGAGACCCGTCAGGACGCCGGTGACAGCGACGATGCAGCCGCAGCATCCGGCGAATATGATGGGTCGCCGGCTCATCCATGCCAGCGGCCGCCAGGACGTGTTTCCGACCGCCAGCATGGCGCGGGAAAAAAACGAACCGAGCAGGCCGCCGAGCACACCGGCAATAGGTGCGGCCACCAATGCTTCACGAACGCTCAGCGTCTGCTGCATGGCACCGAAGTAGACATAATCCCCCGCAAGGCCCAGGCTGACCATGCCGGCGATCAGCACTGCCGCCATCACCAGGAGGGTCATCCTCTGCTCATAGGCTGCGGCCAGTTCCTCGATGGCGAAGGCGACGCCCGCCAAAGGTGTGTTGAACGCCGCAGCGACGCCCGCCGCGCCGCCGGCGATATAGACCGAAGCCCGTACCGGGATCGCCAGGAAACGGTGCGCATATCCCATGATGGAAGCTGCGATCTGCACCGTCGGCCCCTCTCGGCCTACCGACGCGCCCAGCAGCAAAGTGCAGATCGTGAGAATGAATTTGGCGATCGCGGTTCGCGCGGAAACCAGCCGATCCATGCCCCGCTCCGGATTGCGGGTCGCTGCGATCGTCTGGGGTATGCCGGAACCGGTGGCGGCCGGTGCGAACCGCCTCGTCGCCCAGACCAGCCCGGCAAAGCCCGCCGGCGTGATCAGCAGCGGCGCCCACCACCAGCGCGCCACGACGGACAGGAAGACATGATTGGCCTCGTCGGCCAGACGCGCGAATGTCAGCGCGACAAGGCCGATCAATATTGCCCCGCCCAAGAAGGCTGCTCGCCTGCGCCAGACGGTCGGCCGCAGGCCGTAGAGGCGCAGGCGGGCGCGCAGGCGCAAGGAATTACGCATCGGCCATGCTGCCTTCTTTGCGCGGCGATCCGGGCGCGAGCCGCAGGAGCAGAAAACCGGCGACCGCAGAAAGTACCGATCCGCCCAGAACCCCAATCTTGACCTCGTCGGACAGAAGC
Source organism: Sphingobium sp. LSP13-1-1.1 (assembly GCF_040676415.1). NCBI lineage: Bacteria > Pseudomonadati > Pseudomonadota > Alphaproteobacteria > Sphingomonadales > Sphingobiaceae > Sphingobium > Sphingobium sp. LSP13-1-1.1. The sequence continues at coordinate 478,034 of NZ_JBEGHU010000012.1, forward strand.
GGATCGCTGAATGCAAGGCCGCCGATGAAGAGGCTCATCGTGAAGCCGATGCCGCAGATGAGGGCGAGGCCATAGACCTGCAGCCAGGTAGCGCCTGCCGGCCGGTCTGCTATTCCCAGGGCTACCGCCCCCCGGATGCTGGCGAATATTCCGATCTGCTTACCCAGAAACAGTCCGGCACCGATGCCGAGTGGCAGTGGCCCCATGATCTGCTCCATGCCGACGCCGGCCAGCGATACGCCGGCATTGGCGAAGCCGAACAGGGGCACGATCGCAAATGCGACCCAGGGGTGCAGCCGGTGCTCAAGGCGATGAAGCGGCGATTCTGCGTCGTCCGGAGCCCCTGGCGACGTGCGGATGGGAATGGCCAGCGCCGCCAGAACCCCGGCTATCGTCGCATGGACCCCCGACAAGAATACCGCCAGCCACAAGGCCACGGCCAGCACCATATAGGGCCAGAGCTTCTTCACGCCCGACCGGTTGAGGATCAGCATCGCACAGAAAAGAAGCGCGCCGACCAGCAACGCCAACCCGCTGATCCCCTTGGTGTAGGCAAGCGCGATAATCAGAACCGCGCCCATGTCGTCGACGATGGCAACGGTGGTCAGCAGCAGCTTGAGCGACGTTGGCGCGCGCTTGCCAAGCAGGGCGAGCACACCAATGGCAAAGGCGATGTCGGTCGCGGCCGGGATCGCCCATCCGTTGGCGAGCCCCGGCGTACGACCGGCAATCAGCAAATAGGTTATGGCAGGGATCGCCATTCCTGCCGCCGCCGCGATTACGGGCAGCCAGCGGTCGCTCCAGTTCGACAGGCTTCCATCTATGAACTCCCGCTTGATCTCCAGGCCGACGAGCAGGAAGAACAGCGCCATCAATGCGTCATTGATCCAATGGAGCAACGACAGCGGGCCCAGATGGACGTGCAGACTTTCGAAATAGACCTCTGCCCATCTGCTGTTGGCAAGGATCATCCCGAGCAGCGCCGCGAGGATCAGAAGGATACCCCCGGCCGCCTCGGTCCTGAGAAATTCGCGCAGCGCCGAGCGGGGGCGGTCGAAGGCATCAAGCATCAGCATGGTGAAACCCGATAACGGCCCTTGCCATGAAATGTCCAAGAAAACCGGGCCATACAGTGAGAAAAATAGCAACTCTGGGTCTGAAGCTGGTTTTGAATGCGGCGGACGTTATAGTTGCTCCATGCCGGAAACGGCGCGTAAGGGGACTTCATGACAGCGCAATTGCAAGGCCTTGCACAATTTGCCGATGAGCGGCTGGAACGGGTCGCTCTTTATCGTTGGTGGCGTCGTGCGGTCGTAGGGCGGGTCGAGCATGAGCGGGTGCTGGAACGGATTTTCGGCGATAGCGCGTGGTCGCCCCGCTATGCCTTCATGACAATGATGTCGGCCGGGATTGCGGTTCTCGGATTGCTTCTGTCGTCGCCGGCGGTTGTCATAGGCGCCATGCTGATCTCGCCGCTGATGAGCCCCATATTGGGGCTGGGTTTCAGCCTTGCACTGTTCGACTTTGGGGAGATGCGCCGCTCGCTCATCGCGCTCGCCGTAGGAAGCATCGCGGCTGTGCTCTTCACGGCGCTGATCGTCGCGCTTTCGCCGCTTCAGGCGCCGACCGCCGAAATCATCGCGCGCACCCGTCCCAATCTTTTCGATCTTGCCGTCGCCCTTTTTGCAGCGCTCGCGGGCACCTTCGCGATCATCCGCGGTCGCGGGGACACGATTGTCGGGGTTGCCATTGCAACCGCCCTGATGCCGCCCCTGGCCGTGGTCGGCTATGGCCTTGCTACCTGGAATATGCCGGTTCTGGGCGGCGCCGTCGCGTTGTTCGTCACCAACTTCGTCACGATCGCTCTGTCGGCCACCGTGATGGCCCGCTATTATGGCTTTGGTCACCATCTATCCAGTCAGCAGAGCTGGACGCAGACCATCATATTGCTGTTCGTCTTTGCGGCCATGGCGATCCCCTTGGGCATTTCCCTGAAACGGATCGCGACCGAAGCCGTGACGACCAATCAGGCGCGCTCCTATCTTTCGGATCGCTTCGGTTCGAACGCGCGCATCACACAGCTTGATCTGGACTTTGATGCCCATCCGCTCCTGGTGCGAGCCGTGGTGATCACGCCGCGCAATCAGGCGAAGACCAATGACGTCCTGCAATCCGAGCTGGAGCAGCGCCTGGGAAGACCGGTCCGGCTGCGGCTGGATCGGGTCCTGCTGGAACCTGGCGCGGGCGCCGTCGATGCCCAGCGCGAAGAATTGCGCCAGGCCAGCGAGGCGGCGGCTCTGGAAACCACACGCGTCAATATGGTCATCCAGTCGCTCGCCCTGTCCGCGGGCGTCTCGACCGATCAGGTGACCGTGGATCGCGATCACCACCGGGCCAGCGTAGCGGCGGCTCCGCTCCCTGGTGCGACGCTTGCGACCTATCGAGCGCTGGAGGCGCGTGCTTCGGCACAGGTCGAAGGTTGGGAGTTGGCGATCATCCCGCCGCAGGCTGACCTGCCGATCATAAGCTTTGCGGATAATAGCGACACGCTCGACAGCGTGGCCCGACAGGCGGTGCTGACGTCGGCATGGGCCGCGCGGCGGTGGAATATGCAGGCGCTCTCCGTTCCGGCGCTGCCTGAAACGGATACCGACAAACCCAATCTTTCGGAACGGCGCGCGCTGGCAATCGGTGGGTTACTGCGGGAAAATGGCGTCAAGGCCGTATCTCGCGCGCCCGCAGGACAGGCATTCCGTCTGCTCCCCTCGCGGACAGAGGACCTTCCTTGACACCCAGGCGGGTCTTCGCCCCGCCGTCATGGTGACAGTCAGTGCGGTGCCGCTCTCATTTCCACGCCCATCTGGGCGACGCGGTGCTCGGATGAGCGGCTTCGCAGGACGTTGTGAAGATCGCAAAGGATGTCGCGCCGGTGTTTGCTCCGCGATGCCTGTCGAAGCCGCGACCGGACTAATCTCGCCGCGTTGACGGGACATGGTGCCCGATGCAGAAGGCTGCGAAGAAGTTGCAATTTGTGCAATGCAAAATTTTGCTTGCGACTCAGGCGAATCAGTGACAGCTTCATAACGGTCGAGGCAGGGGCGCTTCGGCATTCAAGCTGAACCCACCGATGACGGCTGGGGGTCGGCCCGGTTTCTGAAAAACCGACATGGCAATGATGCCGCCTGGACAAGGTCCGATGACCTTCGTTCCGGCGGCTTTTTTATTGGTTTTTCACCGGCGGCATAGGTGCTGCAGGGCGGCTTTCGACATCGATTTTCGTGCGCTGGATCGTTTCCGGCGATGACCAGTCGCATGCCGCCTCCAGCGATCACGATCAACAAGGAAAGGACATTGGGGAATGGCAGAGGGGGATAATCAGGATGGCGTCAGTCGCCGTGGGCTGCTGAAGACCAGCGGAACGGCGGCGGTGCTTGCTGCTGTGCAGCAGGCCTTTCCATCAGGGGCATTCGCCGCAGGTGCGGGACCGGAAGTCACCGGCGCCAAGCTGGGCTTCATCGCGCTGACCGATGCTGCGCCGCTGATCATCGCCAAGGAGCTGGGCTTCTTCGCCAAATATGGCATGCCTGACGTGCAGGTGGCGAAGCAGGCGAGTTGGGGCGCGACGCGCGACAATCTGGTTCTGGGTTCCGCCGCCGGCGGTATCGACGGGGCGCATATCCTGACGCCCATGCCCTATCTGTTGACGCTGGGCGCGATCGGCAAGGCGACGCCGATGAGCATCCTCGCCCGCCTCAACGTCAACGGCCAGGCGATTTCCGTTTCCAAGGAATATCTGGCCGCCAAGGCGGACCAGAACGCCGGCAAGATGAAGGGCGTGATCGCGCAGCGCAAGGCGGCGGGAAAGAAGATCACCATGGCCATGACCTTCCCCGGCGGGACACATGACCTGTGGCTGCGCTATTGGCTGGCGGCCGGGGGGATCGATCCTGACAAGGATGTCGAGCTGATCACCGTGCCGCCGCCGCAGATGGTCGCTAACATGAAGGCAGACACGATGGACGCCTTCTGCGTGGGTGAGCCGTGGAACGACCAGCTCGTCGCGCAGCAACTGGGCTACACGGCGGTTTCGACCGGGCAGATGTGGATGAACCACCCGGAAAAGAGCTTCGCCATGCGGTCCGACTGGGTCGCGAAATATCCCAAGGCCGCCGTCGCGATCACGGCGGCGATCATCGAGGCGCAGCGTTGGGCGGACAATCCCGGCAACATCACGCGCCTTGCCGGAACGATTGCCGGGCGCGATTATCTGAAGTGCCCGATCACCGACATTGCCGACCGCCTGCAGGGCAATTTCAACATGGGGGATGGACGCAAATTCCCGAACGCGGCCTTCAAGATGAAGTTCTTCGCGGGCTATGCCTCCTTCCCGTACAAGAGCCACGATCTGTGGTTCCTCACCGAAAACCAGCGCTGGGGGAAGCTGCCCGTGTCCCTCGACACCAAGGGGGTAATCGGAAAGGTCAACCGATCCGACATCTGGCGGAAGGCAGCGGCCATGCTGGGCGGCAAGGGCCCCGCCAGCGACAGCCGCGGCGTCGAGAAGTTCTTCGACGGCAAGACCTTCGACCCCGCCAACCCCAAGGCCTACCTCGCCAGCCTGGCGATCAAGCGCGCCTGATGAAGGAGATCAGCATGGCATCGCCATCGCCCGGCAAGACCAATGGACCGTCGGCTTCGACCGGCGGGTCCGCCACCGAATTGGGGGTCATCCTGCCCTATCCTGAGGAAGCCATTGCGCGCCGGAGCTTCGAACCTGTTGCGGCGCCGGTTCATCCATTGATCCGCAGCCTCAGGTCAGTCGCCGCAAACGTCACGCCGACGCTGCTGATGGTCGGTGCCCTGCTGGCCTTCTGGCAATTGCTCTGCGGATCGCTGGATGCGACTTTTCCCAGTCCGCTCAAGGTCTGGCAGGAGAGCCATGACGTCATCGTTCACCCGTTCAAGGGCGTGGAGATCGGCCTTACCCATCTCAGCATCCAGGACGGCGGCGATGTCGGCATTGCCGGCCATGTGCTGACCAGCCTCGGCCGCGTGCTGATCGGCTACAGCATCGCGGCGGTGATCGGCGTAGCGCTGGGCATATTGATCGGACAGAGCGTGTTTGCCTTCCGAGCGCTCGACCCGCTGTTCCAGGTGCTGCGCACCGTGCCGCCGCTGGCCTGGCTGCCGATCAGCCTTGCCATTTTCCAGCAGGCGCAGCCGTCCGCGATCTTCCTGATCTTCATCACCGCGATCTGGCCGATCATCCTGAACACGGCGGTGGGGGTGCAGACCATTCCGGCGGCCTATCGCAACGTGGCCAAGGTACTGGCGCTCAATCCGGTCGAATATTTCGCCCGCATCATGCTGCCCGCCACCGTGCCGCACATGTTCACCGGCCTGCGGATCGGCGTCGGCATGAGCTGGCTCGCCATCGTTGCTGCGGAAATGGTGCAGGGCGGCACTGGCGTGGGCTTCTTCATCTGGGACAGCTACAACAGCTCGCTCCTCACCGACACCATCGTCGCGCTGATCTGGATCGGCATGGTGGGCTTCGCGCTCGACCGGATGGTCGCGCTTGCGGGCCGCATCATCGGCCGCGCCGGCTGAAAAGGGGGATTGGCATGAAACAGCGCAGTTATCTCGCACTAGAGGGCATCAGCGTCGAATTTCCGACCAGGGCGGGGCGCTTTTGTGCGCTCGACGGGATCGACCTGGAGGTGGACAAGGGACAGTTCGTCGCCCTGATCGGCCATTCGGGCTGCGGCAAGTCGACCTTGCTCAACGCCGTGGCGGGGCTGGTCAAACCAACGCGAGGCGCGATCTTCCTCGACGGCGAACTGGTCGATGTGCCCGGGCCGGATCGCGCGGTGGTCTTCCAGGACCACAGCCTGCTGCCGTGGCTCACGGTCGAGGAGAATGTGCGCCTGGCGGTCGACAAGACGGCGGGCGGCAAGAGCAAGGCCGAGCGCAAGGATTGGGTGATCCATAATCTGGAACTGGTCCAGATGGCCCACGCGGCGGGCAAGCGGCCCGGCGAACTGTCCGGCGGCATGAAGCAGCGCGTCGGCATCGCCCGCGCTATCGCAATGAACCCCCGCGTGCTGCTGATGGACGAACCGTTCGGCGCGCTGGACGCGCTGACGCGGGCGGCGTTGCAGGATGTGGTGATGAATTTGCAGGCACGGCTGAACAATACCGTGTTGATGATCACCCATGATGTCGATGAGGCGGTCTTGCTGGCGGACAGGGTCGTCATGATGACCAACGGCCCGGCCGCCCGCATCGGTGAGGATCTCACGGTGTCGCTGGCGCGTCCCCGGAACCGGCTGGAGGCCATAGATACCGTCGAATATGCCGAAGCGCGTTCGGCGGTGATCCACTTCCTGCATGAGCGCTATCGCAATCCGGCGACGCTCGCGGCCTGAAATCAAAGGAACAATCGGGTTTGGAGAGGCTGCCCTGAAAAGGCCCAGAATAGCCATCGGGAGCAAATGAAGGGGGATTTATGAAGAAGGTTTATTTCCTGTTGTCGGCGTCGGCACCGATAATCGGTCTGTCCGCGGCCGCTGCGCAGGCGCAGGAGGTCGTGTTCAAACCGATCGTGGAAGCGCGCCTGCGCTATGAGACGGTCGATCAGGCCGGCCCGGCGCCGCTCAGCAGCAGCCGGGATGCCAATGCCGTGACAATGCGACTGCGTGCGGGGGGCGAGATTTCGAAGGGCCCCTGGGCGCTGCTGGTCGAAGGGGAAGGCACGCTGGCGATCGATGAGGATTATAACAGCGGCGTCAACGGCAAGACGCTCTACCCCATCGTCCCCGATCCGGAAAATGTCGAGGCCAACCGGGTGCAGATCCAGTATCGCACCAAGCCGCTGATCGTGACCGTGGGGCGCCAGCGGATCAACCTGGACGACCAGCGTTTCGTCGGCTCCGTCGCATGGCGGCAGAATGAGCAGACATTCGATGCCGTGCGCGTCGAATATATGGGCGTGAAAAACCTGAAGATCGACCTGAGCTACGCCATTTCGGCGCGCACCATCTGGGGCATTGACGGGGGCAAGTTCGGCTCCGTCAACCGGCCGACGCAGATCGACGGCGACGATATTTTCGCGAACATCTCCTACAAGACCAAGCTGGGGACGCTGACCGGCTTTGCCTATCTGGTGGACGAGGATGAGGCCGTGGCCGCGCTGAGGCGCAACAGCAGCCAGACATATGGCGTCCGCTTCATGGGCGCGCAGCCGCTGACGAAGAAGGTGAAGCTCAGCTACCTCGCCAGCTATGCACGGCAGAGCAACTATGCGACCAATCCGGTCGACTATTCGGCGGACTATGCCACGGCGGAACTGGGGTTGGATGTTGCGGCGTTCAAACTGACGGCCGGCTATGAACTGTTGGGGTCGGATGCGGGCGCGACCGGTATCGCGGGCGGCTTTGCCTTTCAGACGCCCTTCGCGACGCTGCACAAGTTCAACGGCTGGGCCGACAAGTTCCTGGCGACACCCGGCACCGGCCTTCAGGATTATTATGCCGGCATTGCCTATACCGTGCCGAAGGTCGGCAAGGCCGGGCCGCTCGTCGCCTCCTTCATCTACCATCATTTCAGCAGCGACCGGCTGTCGATCCATTATGGCGACGAATATAATGCGCAGATAACGCTGAAGCTGAACAAGCATTTGAGCGCGCTCGTCAAATATGCCGAATATGATCGCAAGGGGATCGCCAGCTATGCCGGCGATGCCGACACCAGGAAGTTCTGGGCGCAGATCGACTACGCGCTCTGATATCGCCTGTCCGGCGTGAATGCCGGTATCATGAGCCATCGCTGCCGACCCAGGGTTGGCAGTGATGGTTTTTGCTTCGCAGGCGGCTGTTCCGGGCGGTCGGCTGTTCCGGCACCGGGCACAAGGATAAGCCGGGGCGACGCCAGAAGGGCGTGCCTCCAGGAACGGGAACCTCGGAGCTTCCCCTGTCGTTCAGCATGCAAAGCCAGACGACGGAGGACCGACTATATGGGCAAGGGCATTCTGCTGTGGCTGCTGGGCGTGCCCATTCCCGTCATCATCGTCCTGTGGCTTCTGTTCCATTGAACTGAACAACCGGCATGACCGGCATCCACAATATATTCGGGTAATGGTCGGGGAGACAGGATTCGAACCTGCGACATCCTGCTCCCAAAGCAGGCGCGCTACCAGACTGCGCTACTCCCCGGCGCCCGCGGGCCTTAGCGGTGAAGCAGGCCGCCCGTCAATCGCGCTTTTGTCTTCATTTCCGTTGGCATAGAAAAAGGGCGGATCGCCAAGACGATCCGCCCTTTCGAAAATCTCGCGGAAGCGAAGATTATTTGGCGTTGGCGGCGTTGCCAGCGACGTTCGCAGCGTTGGCGGCGTTGTCAGCGGCATTCGCGGCGTTGTCAGCAGCGTTGGTGGCGTTTTCGACAACGTTCTCAACAACAGCGTTCGAAGCGTTCGCGGTCTCGTTGGCCGGCTTCTCACCGCAAGCGGCGAGGGCCATCAGGCCGGCCGAAGCGAAAACAACAGCGATCTTCTTCATTGTGTACGGCTCCCATAGCATTTTGCCGCGTCGTCACGCCAAAAAACGTGACCTACGCGAGCGACCCGCATTAACGTGTGCGCTGCACAAATCAATGCTTTTCTGCGTCGGTGAAGCGACAGAATCACGCGACAGGGTGTTGTCTACAATAAAAGTTCAGTTACTTCCTAGCGATTCCGGCGCATTTGCGATTTCGAAAAGTGCAACTGCCCATGCCGCGACATTCTGCCGAAGCTGCGCCGGGTCGATCTTGTCCAACGTGTCGTCCGGTGTGTGATGGATGTCGAAATAGCGGGTGCCGTCCTGCTGGAGGTCGATCACGGGAACGCCCGCCTTCACCAGCGGTTCGATGTCGGAGCCGCCGCCAGCGGGCAACCGGCTGGCGCCGATGCCGAGCGGAGCCAGTCCGGCGATGACACGGCGGGCAAGAGCGTCCTGACCCTGCGGCAGCTTGAAATCCACGCGCCACACGCGATCCGCGCCGAAATCCGATTCCATCGCCATGGCATGCGCTTCCTTGCCATGCGCGTCGAAATAGGCGCGCCCGCCATTTCCGCCCACTTCCTCTGCGCCGGCCATCAGCACGCGGATGGTGCGGCGGAGCGGTCCTGTATTGCGCGCCTGGAGCGCGGCGGCCGCGACGATGCCGCAGCCCGCGCCATCGTCGATTGCCCCCGTTCCCTGGTCCCAGCTGTCGAGATGACATGCGGCGACGACGATGCCGGCCTTTGGCTCGCTGCCGGGAATTTCAGCGAGGACATTGCCCGAGGGCTGGTCCTTGAGCATCTTCGAGGTGAGCGTGAGATGAAGCCGCACGGCCTGTCCCCGCGAGACGATCCGGACGAGTTGGTCCGCATCCGGCACGCTTAGCGCGGCGGCGGGGATGGGCTTTACGCCGTCCGCCCACATCTGGACGCCGCTATGCGGCTGGCGGTGATTGTCGGTGCCGATCGATCGGATCAGGATGGCGATGGCGCCCTTTTTGGAGGCGACGCTGGGGCCCTGCCGACGGGTTGCACCGAAATAGCCATAGGAACTGCCGTCCTGCGTCGCATGCATCGCATGACTGACAAAGGCGATCTTGCCTTTGAGGCTGCCGTCAGGAACCGCCTCCAGATCGGCGAGCGTCGGGAAATAGGCGATGTCGCCCTCAATCCCCTTGTCCGGGGTCGACGCGCTGTTGCCCAGGGCGGCGAGGACCAGGGCTTGGGGGAAGGGCGCGATCACGCGGGCTTCGTCATGTCCACGCAGCCATACCGGCATGGTGTAGGGCTCTGCGCGGACGTTCGAGAAGCCCAGGCTTTTAAGCTTCGCCACGGCCCAATCGCGCGCCCGCGCCTCCTGGGGCGTACCGGCGGGGCGGGGGCCGACCTCCGTGGTCAGGCCTTCGGTGAAGTCCATCGCGATCTCGTCCGCCAGGGCAGCGGTTCGAATCGCATCGGCACCGGAGGCGGCAAGGAGCGGGGAGGGTGTAAGGATGCCGCCCAGGATAAGGGCGGCCAGCGTGCCCGATCGGATTTTATGCATGGATCAGGCTTAGCGAGGCATCCCCCATTTGCCAACGCGTTCTGCCTCCGCTAACTCCGCCGCAAATTTTCACATAATTCCTTCGGAGCTGCTTCAAGCCATGTCTGCCTCCTCCCAATACGCCTTCGTCATGAAGAGCATGACCAAGAGCTTTCCCGGCGCCGCCAAGCCGGTGCTCAACCAGATCAACCTGCAATTCTATCGCGGGGCGAAGATCGGCATCGTCGGCCCCAACGGCGCGGGCAAGTCGACGCTGATGAAGATCATGGCCGGCATCGACACTGATTTCAGCGGCGAGGCTTGGCCTGGCGAGAATATCACTGTCGGTTACCTGCCGCAGGAGCCGCAGCTCGACCCCAGCAAGACGGTGCTGGAAAACGTCAAGGACGGCGCGCGGGAAGTCGCCGACAAGCTGGACCGTTTCAACGAGATCAGCATGATCATGGCCGATCCGCCGGAGGACGTCGATTTCGACGCGCTGATGGAGGAAATGGGCACGTTGCAGGAACAGATCGACGCGGTCGACGGCTGGACGCTCGACAACCAGTTGGAGATCGCGATGGAAGCGCTGCGCTGCCCGCCTTCGGACTGGCCGGTCGACAGCCTGTCGGGCGGTGAAAAGCGCCGCATCGCGCTGACCCGCCTGCTGATCCAGAAGCCGGACATCCTGCTGCTCGACGAACCGACCAACCACCTTGATGCCGAGAGCGTCGAATGGCTGGAAAATCACCTGAAGGAATATGCCGGCGCGGTGCTGATGATCACCCACGACCGCTACTTCCTGGACAATGTGGTCGGCTGGATCCTCGAGCTCGATCGCGGCAAATATTTCCCCTACGAAGGCAACTACTCCACCTATCTGGAGAAGAAGTCCAAGCGTCTGGAACAGGAAGACCGGGAAGCGACAGGTCGCCAGAAGGCGATCAACGACGAACTGGAATGGATCAGGGCCGGCACCAAGGGGCGCCAGACCAAGTCCAAGGCGCGTATCAAGAAGTTCGAGGAACTGGTCGCCAGCCAGGAGAACCGTACCCCCGGCAAGGCCCAGATCGTCATCCAGGTGCCGGAGCGCCTGGGCGGCAAGGTGATCGAGGCGAAGAACATCAGCAAGGCTTATGGCGACAAGCTGCTGTTCGAAAACCTCTCCTTCATGCTGCCGCCGGGCGGCATTGTCGGCGTGATCGGGCCGAACGGTGCGGGCAAGTCGACCCTGTTCAAGCTGATTACCGGACAGGAACAGCCCGATTCGGGCGAAATCGACATCGGTTCGACCGTGCGCCTGGGCTATGTCGACCAGAGCCGCGATCACCTCGATGCGTCGAAAAATGTCTGGGAGGAAGTGTCGGACGGGCTCGATTATGTGAAGGTGAACGGCCACGACATGTCGACGCGCGCCTATGTCGGCGCCTTCAACTTCAAGGGGCAGGACCAGCAAAAGAATGTCGGCAAGCTATCCGGCGGTGAGCGCAATCGCGTGCACATCGCCAAGATGCTGAAAAAGGGCGGCAACGTGCTGCTGCTCGACGAACCGACCAACGACCTTGACGTGGAAACGCTGGCGGCGCTGGAGGAAGCCATCGAGAATTTCGCGGGATGCGCCGTAGTGATCAGCCACGATCGCTTCTTCCTGGACCGCCTGGCGACTCATATCCTGGCCTTCGAAGGCGACAGCCATGTTGAATGGTTCGAGGGCAATTTCGAAATGTATGAAGAGGACAAGCGCCGCCGTCTGGGCGATGCGGCGGATCGTCCCACGCGCCTCGCATATAAGAAGCTGACGCGCTGATTTTCGCCATGCGGTGCGGAGATGATCAAGGGATTGCAATCATTGCAATGACGGGCTTCATTTTCGCACTTGCAAAATAATGTGCTGCACTGCACATAGGAAAGGCCTTTCAGGCATCCTCTCCTAAAACTTTCCGGCCGGTCCTTTTTGGATCGGCCTTTTTTTCGTGCCCGGCGACGTGCTTCAGCAGCGTTGGGCGGCGTGTTGCGGGCCGGGTGCCGGCGCTTCCGTCGGGCTTGTGGTCGCGGCGCGTTGCAAAGCGCGATTCTTTCCATCTCGGTGCTTCACGCTGCATCGGACTTGGGTTAGTCCCCTCAGAACAATGGACAGGGCAGATATCAGGCAATGAGGGTGAAGCAGGTCTAATGGCGTTGACCCCTCTTTCCGGCGTGATCCTGGGCGTCGTGCTGGCCTTGTGGCTGGGTGCTGCGGTCTGGGCTCTGTCCAGTGGTCAGCGTCGGCGCCGCGAAGGCATGCAGGCGCAGGGAAAGCTCGACAGGCTGTCTGTCCTGCTCGCTTCGGCGCCGGCCGCGCCCATCGTCATCCACCCGGATGGGCGGCTGGAGGCGGCCGACCGGCTCGCCAAATGGCTGGGCAAGGACAGGGTGCCCACTTTCGTTTCCGAATTCACCGCGCCGGACGGCGGCCTGGAACCGGGTGATGCGGCCGCCCTGGCGCAGGAGATCGCTGCGGCCCAGCGTGCCGGGCGCAGCTTTGCACTGCCGGTGAAGGGCGCCGATTCGTCGCGCCTGCTGCTGGTCCGTGGTGCGCCTGCAGGGCCGGTGCTGGCCGAGAGCGGCGGCGTCGTCCTGTGGATCTTCGACGCGACCGATAGCCAGGCGGAGATCCAGGCGCTGAAGGGCAAGGTGGAGCAGCTTCGCGAGGCGCTGGAGGCGCTGGCGGGGCTGGTCGAGGCGGCGCCCTTTCCCATGTGGCATCGCGCCGCCGACATGCGGCTCAGCCTGGTCAACACGGCCTATGTCCGGGCAGTGGACGGTGAAAGCGCGCGGGAGGTCATCGCCAATGGCACTGAACTGGTGGAGACGGTGGGCGGCGTCACGCCGCAGGCTGCCGCGGCGCAGACCCTGGCCGACGGCGCGCCGGTCGAACGTCTGGTCCCCGCGACTATCGACGGCGAAAGGCGGACGATGCGGGTGGTCGACGTTCCGCTCGGCGCGGCGGGCGTCGCGGGCTTTGCCATGGACCAGAATGAGCTGGAGCAGGCCCGCGTCGAACATCGGCGGCTGGAGGCGGCGCAGCGCGACCTGCTGGACCGGCTGTCCGCAGGGGTGGCGCGCTTCGGGTCCGATCGTGCGCTGCGCTTCTGGAACCAGCCCTTCATGAGTCTGTTCGGACTGGATCAGGAACGGCTGGCCGACAATCCGCCGTTCGAGCGGGTACTGGACCAGATGCGGGAAGCACGGCGGCTGCCCGAGAACAGGGATTTTCCGGCCTGGCGCGCGGAACGGCGCGACTGGTTCCTCTCCCCCGATCCGCGAGAGGAAAACTGGCTGCTGGCGGACGGCACCCATTTGCGCGTCTATGGGCAGCCTTTGCCCGATGGCGGTCTGCTGCTGATATTCGAGGATCGGACAGAGCAGGTTCAGTTGTCGAGCGCCCGCGACACCCTGCTGCGCGTCCGTACAGCGACTTTCGACAATCTGTTCGAATCGATCGGGGTCTTTTCCTCGGACGGACGACTGCACCTTTGGAACAGTCGTTTCCGGTCGATCTGGGAGGTGCCGGAGGATTTGCTGGCCAAACATCCCCGGATCGACGAACTGATGCGCGCCGTCCAGTCGCGCCTAGCCAAGCCGCAGCAGGCGAACCTCGTCCGCGAACTGGTGCGCGCCGCCACGGTGGAGCGCAAGCAGCGCGTCGGCCATGTCGGTTTTGCGGATGGGCGCATCTTCGAATTCGCGGCGATCCCGCTGCCCGACGGCAATGCCCTGTTCACCATGCTCGACGTCACCGACAGCCGCCGGGTGGAACAGGTGCTCCGCGACCGCAATGACGCGCTGGAGCAGGCGGACAAGGTAAAGACAGCCTTCGTCACCAATATGAGCTATGAATTGCGCACGCCGCTCACCACCATCGCTGGTTTCGCGGAGATGATGAGTGCGGGCTATGCGGGCGAACTGAGCGATTCCGCCAAGGACTATGTCGATGGCATCCTGCAAAGCACCAGTCGCCTCTCCATGCTGATCGACAATGTGCTTGACCTGACGCAGGGCGAGGCGGGGATGCTGCCCATCGAAAAGGCGACGGTGGATCTTGCGGCGGAAGCGCGCGACGCTGTCGCGCGGATCAAGGGCGATGCGACGGCCAAGGGGATCGACCTTGCCACGTCGCTCCAGTCCAGCCTGGGCACCGTGCAGGGCGACAAGCGAAGGATCGGCCAGGTGCTGGATCATCTTCTGGAAAATGCAGTGCGTTATTGCGCCCGGGGGGGGCGCGTGCTGCTGCACGGCGATGGCGGCAATGACAAGGCGCGCCTTGTCGTATCCGACAATGGTCCGGGCATCAGCATCAAGCGGCAGGCAACGATCTTCGACGCGTCTTCCCGGACCGAACAGGCGCGCAACGGCGGCAAGGCGGGGATCGGCCTTCCGCTCGCCAAACAATTGGCAGAGGCCCATGGCGGCACGTTGCAACTGGTGTCGGAGCCGGGGCAGGGAACGATGGTCGTGATCGAGCTGCCCCGTGGCTGAAGCCGGTATCCTGCTGGCCACGGAGGCCGACATGCTGGCGTTCGGGCATCGGCTGGCAGCGCTGGTCCGCATTGGGGATGTCATTGCGCTGGAAGGCGGATTGGGCGCGGGCAAGACAACGCTCGCCCGCGGGATTTTGGAAGGACTGGGGTTGGAAGAGGAAGCGCCGAGCCCCAGCTTCGCCATTGTCCAGCCCTATGATATTCCCGATGTGAGGCTGCCTGTCGCCCATGTCGATCTCTACCGGCTGGACGGGCCGGAGGAGGCGCAGGAACTGGCGCTTGACGACTATCTGATGGACAGCCTGCTGATCGTCGAATGGCCGGAACGGATGGGCATCGGGGCCTGGCCCGGCGCGCTGCGTTTCCACATCGGCACGGAACCCGACGGCGCTCGGCGCTTGACAGCGGACGTGCCGGACGCTTGGACGGAGCGATGGTCACAGATATGATCCCGCCCGTTGCCGCTCCCGCCTTCCTCGCGCAGGTGGGGTGGGGTCAGGCCGCCGTCGTTCCCCTCGCCGGCGATGCCTCCTTCCGGCGGTATTTTCGGGTGATCGACGGCGCGCGCCGCGCCGTGCTGATGGATGCGCCGCCGCCGCATGAGGATCCGCGCCCCTTCATCGCGATAGCCGAACATCTGACGGAAAATGGCTTCGCAGCGCCCCGGATACTGGCGCGCGACCTGGAGGAAGGTCTGGTCCTGATCGAGGATTTCGGCGATCTGCGCGTGAAGGAACATGTCGAGGATCAGCCGGAGGCGGAACGGGATGTGTATCGCCGGGCCGTGGACCTGCTCGCCGCGCTTCATCGACTGCCTGCCGCTGACGTGCCGCCCTATGACCGTGCCGTCTATCAACGGGAGGCCGGGTTGCTCACCCAATATTATTGTCCCGCCGTCGGCCTGCCGGTGGATGAGGAGGGCTATGTCCGGGCATGGGACATGGTCCTTCCGATCGTCGAGCAATCGTCCAGCCCGGTGGTCACGGTGCTGCGTGATTACCATGCCGAAAATATCATGCTGATCGACGGGACGGCATCGCACGGGTTGGGCCTGCTCGACTTTCAGGATGCCCTTGCGGGGCACCCGGCCTATGATCTCGTCTCGCTGCTGCAGGATGCGCGGCGCGACGTGCCGCCCACACTGGAGGCGGCGATGCTGGACCATTATCGCGCCATCGCCAATCCGCCGGCTGACTTTGACACCGCCTATGCCGTGCTGGGCGCGCAGCGCAACGCGAAGATCATCGGCATATTCACCCGGCTGTGGAAGCGCGATGGGAAGCCGCGTTACCTGTCCTATCTGCCGCGCATGTGGGACTTGCTGGAACGCGACCTTGCCCATCCGGCGCTGGCGCCCGTGGCGGAATGGTTCGCCGCGAACGTCCCCCCCGACAAGCGCCACCATGCGCTAGAGGACCATGTCCCGGCATGATCGACACCGCGATGCTGATGGCGGCCGGACTGGGCAAGCGCATGCGGCCGTTGACGGCGACCCGCCCCAAGCCGCTGGTCAGGGTGGCCGGCAAGCCGCTGATGGACCATGCACTGGACCGGCTGGCGGCTGGCGGCATCCGGAAGCTCGTAGTCAATGTCCATTATCTGGCCGATACGGTCGAAGCGCATCTGGCGGCGCATAATGAAGGCATGCAGATCGCCATTTCGGACGAACGCGGGAAGCTGCTGGAGACGGGCGGCGGGCTGATCCACGCGAAGGCGCAGTTGGGCGACGCGCCATTTTTCTGTGCCAACAGCGACAATCTGTGGATCGATGGGCCGCAGGAAACGCTGGGCATGATGCGCAGGATCTGGAACCCGGATCGAATGGACGCGCTGCTGCTGCTGGTGCCGCTCGCCCGCGCCCATTGCCATCGGGGACCGGGCGATTTTCACATGGACGCGAACGGGCGACTGACGCGGCGCAAGACTGCCCATGTCGCGCCCTTTGTCTTCACCGGCGTCCAGATCATGTCTCCCACGCTGCTGGTAGATCCGCCGTCCGATGTCTTTTCCACCAATGTCTTCTGGAACCGGGCGATAGAGTCGGGCCGCCTCTACGGTGTCTCGCACCAGGGGCTCTGGTTCGACGTCGGCACGCCGCAGGCCATTCCCATCGTGGAGTCGATGCTGGCCCATGGGTGAACGCACCCGCCCCGCATTGTTCAATATCCCCGCGCATCGCGCCTTTTCCGACGCGTTGGTCACGGGCATCCTGGCCCGGCACGGCAATGATCTGGTGCGGTTGGCGCAGGGGATGATCCTGCTGCCCAACAATCGCGCCATCCGGTCGGTGAGCGATGCCTTTGTCCGTAAATCGGGGGGCGGGCTGTTGTTGCCGCGTCTCGTCGCGCTGGGCGATCCCGATCTGGGCGAGCAGGTGGGTGGCGCGCTCGATCCGTTGGGGGAGGATGACCCGATCCCTCCCGCCATAGCGCCGATGCGCCGCCAGATGATCCTGGCGCGCATGGTGCAGCAGGCATCGGCACACCCGATCGATGCGGGGCAGGCATTGAAGCTGGCCCAGGCGCTTGGCGCGGTCCTCGACCAGATGCAGGTGGAGCGCGTCCCCGTGCGCGCGCTGGCAGAGCTTGGCCTGTCGGACGACCTGTCGCAGCATTGGCAGACATCGCTCAGGTTGTTCGGCATATTGCTGGCGCAATGGCCGCAGGAACTGGCGCGATTGGGGTGCATCGACCTCGCGGATCGACGCAATCGCCTGCTGGACCGCATGACGGCGCGCTGGGCCAAGGCGCCGCCCGATGGCTTCGTCATTGCGGCGGGAATGTCCACCACGGCGCCTGCAGTGGCCATGCTGCTCCGGCGGATTGCCATGCTGCCCAAGGGGGCGGTTGTCTTTGCCGGGCTGGATCAGGAGATGGACGCCGACGCCTGGAACGCCATTGGTCCATCGGATGCCGATACCCCGACCGGCAGCACGGCCGGCAGCGCAACCGGTATCGGGCCTGGTGGGCTTGAGAGCCATCCGCAATATGCGCTGAAACGCCTGCTCGACCGGATGAGTGCCACGCGCGATGACGTGGCGCTCTGGCGCTGGGGCAGCGAGCATGACGCCCGCGCTGTCCGGGGACGCAACATCTCAAACGCCATGCTGCCGCCCCGGCTGACCAGCCGCTGGCGAGACCTCAGGACCGCTGACCGCCTGCTCGCCGGCGTCGAGACGCTGGAGGTCGCAACGCCGGGCGAAGAGGCGCAGGCCATCGCCATTGCCTTGCGCGAGGCGGTCGAGACGCCGCGACGCACGGCGGCGCTGGTGACGCCCGACCGGCAATTGGCGACCCGCGTGTCCGCCCATTTGCGCCGCTGGGGCATAGAGGCGGACGATTCCGCCGGGCAGCCGCTCGCGCGCCTGCCGCCCGGAACACTGCTGATCGCGATGGCGGAGGCGCTGGCGGAGCGCTTTGCTCCTGTTGCGCTGCTGACCCTGCTCAAACATCCGCTCGTCATGCGGGGGGAGGGGCGGCTTGCCTGGCTGGAGGGCGTGCGCGGGCTTGACCTGTTGCTGCGCGGGCCAAGGCCGCAGGCGGGCATTCATGGGCTCGACCTGTTGCTGGCCGAACGGGAGGGCGAAGACCGGCAGCGGGCCTTGCGCGACCGTACGCGGCTATGGTGGGCAGAAGCCCGAGAACTGCTCGAACCGCTGGAGCAGGCCTTCATGGCCGCGCCGGACCTTGCGGGCCAATTGGCGGCAATTCGCGAGCATGCCGGTCGTCTCTCCCATGATACGGTCTGGGCCGGGCATCAGGGGCACACCGCCGCCGATCTCTTTGCGGAAATGGAGGAGGCGGCGAGCGAAGGGCCGCGTCAGGCCGACATACGGGGGCTGCCTGCCCTGTTCGACCATCTTCTGGGCGGCCTGTCGGTTCGCCCGCCGCAGGGTGGCCATCCCCGGATCAGCATCCTCGGTCTCATCGAAGCGCGGCTGGTGCAGACCGACCTCATGATATTGGCCGGTCTCAACGAGGGTACCTGGCCGGGCCTGCCCGCGCCCGATCCATGGCTCGCGCCGCGCATCCGTCGGGAAATAGGACTGCCGGGCCTCGAAAACCGCATCGGCCTAGCCGCCCATGACTTCGCCAGCGCCCTGGGCGCGCCGCAGGTGCTGATCACGCGCGCCCGTCGCGGGGCGGGCGGTCCGGCGGTCGCCTCCCGCTTCTGGCTGCGGCTGAAGGCCATGGCCGGGCCGCAATGGAAGAATACCGGCCGCTATGCCGCATTGGCGCAGGCGATCGACCGGGCAGAGGAACACAGGCCCGCCGCGCGCCCCGCGCCTGTGCCGCCTTTGTCCGTGCGACCGAAGGTCATTCCCGTCACCGATGTCGATCGGTTGAAGGCTGATCCCTACGCCTTCTATGCCAAGCGCATCCTGCGCCTGGCGCGGCTCGACCCGGTGGATGCCGATGCCGGCCCCGCCTGGCGCGGGACAGCCGTCCATGAGATCCTTCAGCGATGGGCGGAGGAGGGCAACGGCAAGCTGTCCGATCTGGAGGCGCGGGCCCGGGCGATGTTCGACCGGCCCGATGTCCATCCCTTGCTCAGGGCTCTCTGGCAACCGCGCCTTATCGAAGCCATAAGATGGATCGCCGCTGAAGTCGCGAGCGACCTTGCCGCCGGGCGCAGGATCCTCTCGGTCGAGACGGAAGGCCGGGCGGAGATTGCCGGCGTGATGCTGACCGGCAAGGCCGACCGGATCGACCTGCTGCCGGACGGCAAGCTGGGCATTGTGGACTACAAGACCGGCAAGCCGCCCAGCGCGCGGCAGGTGAAGGCGGGCTATGCGCTGCAACTCGGCCTGCTGGGCCTGATCGCGGAACATGGCGGCTTTCCCGGCACCGACGCCGCGCCTGTCGTCGGGAGTTTCGAATATTGGTCGCTGGCCAGGAAGGGAGAGGCCTTCGGCTATCGGGAAAGCCCGGTCGATCCGCTGGGCAAGCGGGACAAGATCATCACCGCCGACTTCACGTCCGGGGTGCATGCCCAGTTCGAGGGCATCGCCGCCGCCTGGCTCAACGGATCGGCGCCCTTCGACGCCCAGGTAAATCCGGAAGTCGCCAGCTATGGTGATTATGACCAGCTCATGCGGCTGGAGGAATGGTATGGCCGGGACGATGGCTAGAAAGCCTGGGGCACTGCAACCGCTGGCTGGTGCGCAGGCGCAGGCCGCCGCACCTGATGCGCATGTGTGGTTGTCCGCTTCGGCCGGCACGGGCAAGACCCATGTGCTGACCGCCCGCGTTTTCCGTCTGCTGCTCCAGGGCGTGCGGCCGGAAAATATCCTGTGCCTCACCTTCACCAAGGCGGGTGCCGCGGAAATGGCGGATCGCATCCATGATCGCCTCGCCGCCTGGGTGCTCATGGACGAGGCCGACCTTTTTCATGACCTGGAGGCGCTGGGCGAAGAGTCGGGACCGGAAGCCCGCGACCGCGCCCGCCGCCTGTTCGCCGAAGTATTGGAATCGACCGGCGGCGGCCTCCGCATCCAGACGATCCACGGCTTCTGCCAACAATTGCTCACCACCTTCCCGCTGGAGGCCGACCTGCCCCCCGGTTTCCGCCCGCTCGACCAGCGCGAGCAGGCGATGCTGGCGCGCCAGACCCTGGCCGATATGGTGGTGGTGGCGCAGGAGCAGGGCGACGACATCCTGATGGAAGCGTTGCAGGCGCTGAGCCTACGCATGGGGGAGGGCGGCGCGGAAAATTTCCTGCTGCGCTGCGCGGCCCGGCTGGATGCGCTCGAAGCCCTACCGGAATATATCGCGCCATGGCTGCTGCGGGAACTGAACCTGCCTGAAGGAGACATTGAAGCCCACATTGCCGAACGATGCGCGGACGATCTGTTCGACATGCGGACGCTCGGCTGGATCGCTCAGGCCAATGCGGATTGGGGCACGGGACGCGCGCTCGAACGCTGCGACAGGATAGCGCGCTGGCGGGCTCTCGATCCGACGGCGCGCGCCACCGGGCTGGTCGATCTCCACGCGGTCTGGGCGAAGGCCGAT
This sequence comes from Sphingobium sp. LSP13-1-1.1, assembly GCF_040676415.1. Taxonomy (NCBI): domain Bacteria; kingdom Pseudomonadati; phylum Pseudomonadota; class Alphaproteobacteria; order Sphingomonadales; family Sphingobiaceae; genus Sphingobium; species Sphingobium sp. LSP13-1-1.1. Next base: position 498,629 of record NZ_JBEGHU010000012.1, read on the forward strand.
GGCGATCTGCTTTCAACCGCCAAGGGTTGGGCGCCGTCAGTGGATGGTTATGGCGATGCGATTGCGCGGATGCATGAATGCTGTTCCGAACTGCTGGGCCTGCGCGTTCGGGCGGCCTATGCCGCGCTGCTCTCCAGGGCGTTGCATGCGGGGCGCGTCTACGCAAGAGCCTATGCCGAAGCCAAGCGCCTTGCCGGCGCCGTCGATTTCGACGACCTGATCGCCAATGCGGCCCGCCTTCTGTCCCAGCCCGGCATCGCCGACTGGATTCGCTACAAGCTGGACCAGCGGATCGATCACATATTGGTGGACGAGGCGCAGGATACCAATATCAGCCAATGGCAGATTGTCGGCGCATTGGCGGCGGAATTTTTCGCGGGCGAAGGCGCGAAGGGCGACAGGGTTCGCACCCTCTTCACGGTGGGTGATTTCAAGCAGGCGATCTTCGGATTTCAAGGCACCAGTCCCGAAGCCTTCCGCGCCGCGCAGATCGTCTTCCAACGCCATGCGGAAGATGCAAGCCAGATGTTCCACGACCTCTCGCTTCAGCACAGCTTCCGCTCGACACCCGCTATATTGGATGTGGTCGACCGCACCATAGCGACCCTGCGGGCCGAGCGCTTCGGCCTGGAGCCGGGCGAGGTCCAGCACATCAGCGCCAACCGCTTTCCCGGCGAAGTACTGCTCTGGAAACCTGTCATCGCCGGGCTGTCCGACGAGGCGGAGGGGGAGGAGGATTGGGCCGCCGACCAGGAACGGGTGCTGGCCCAGAGCATCGCCCGCCAGATCAGGCAGTGGATCGATGACGGGCTGATGCTGGAGAGCCGGGGCCGCCCGGTAACGGCGGGCGACATCATGATCCTGGTCCGCCGCCGCTCCGAACTGGCGCGGTTGATCGTGGCGCGGCTCTATGAAGAGAAGGTGGCGGTTGCAGGCATTGACCGCCTTCGCCTGAACCAGCCGCTTGCCGTGCGTGACCTGCTCGCCGCGTTGCGCTTCGCGGTTCAGCCGGAGGATGACCTGAACCTCGCGGCGCTGCTGGTATCGCCGCTGGTCGGCTGGACGCAGGACGAACTGATGGGTCGCCTTGTCGGCCGCCGCGTCGGACTGTGGCAGCATCTGACGGGAACGCTGGACGACACACTGCTGCACCCCTTGCGGCAGTTGCTGGCGCAGGCGGACTTCACCACCCCTTATCGCTATCTGGAGGAGGTCTTGTCCGGCCCGATGGATGGCCGTCGTCGCCTGATCGAAAGACTGGGTTCGGAGGCGGCCGATCCGATAGAGGAATTGCTGAACGCCGCGCTCGCCTTCGAGAATGATGATCACCCCTCGCTTCAGCGCTTCATCGACTGGTTCGACAGGGGAGAGGTGGAGATCGTGCGCGACGCGGCCGCGCAGGGGGATTCGCTCCGCCTGCTCACGGTTCATGGGGCGAAGGGATTGCAGGCGCCCATCGTCATTCTTGCCGACGCCTGCCTTGATCCGGACGCGGGCAACCGGGCCGATTCGCTGGAGTGGAACGGCCTGCCCATCATCGCCCCGCGGAAGGGGGAGCGGCAGGGAGCGATCGGCCAACTGGCCGAGGAAGCCAGTGCCGTCGAGCGCGCCGAACATTGGCGTCTGCTCTACGTTGCCCTCACACGGGCGGAGGAAAAGCTGGTGGTCGCCGGTTCGCTCGGTCCGCGCGCCAAGGGCGAGGTCAAGCCCGAAAGCTGGTACGCCGCCGTCGAAGGCGCGCTGATTTCGCTGGAGGCGGAGTGGGAGGCCGATCCGCTGTGGGGCGCGCGCCGCCGCTGGCGTGGCAGGGAAATGCTCCCTCCAAAGGCGGCGGAGCAACGCGTTCCCGAAAGCCGGACAGCGCATGTCGAACCGGACTGGCTTCGCCGCCGCGCGCCTGTGGAGGCCCGGCCGCCACGTCCCTTGGCGCCCTCCGCCGCCATCGAGGATGATGTGCCCTATCCGCCGCCGACCCCGGCCATGCGGGACGCAGCCGAACGAGGGCGCTGGCTGCACCGGCTGTTCGAACGGCTGGCCGACGTGCCGCCGGACAGCCGCCGTGCACGTGCCGGCAACTGGCTGGCGCAGCAGGGCCTTGGCGATCCGGCGCAGCGGCATGACGTCATCGAACAGGCCATGCGGATCATTGAAGATCCGCGATTCGCGCCGCTGTTCCATGCCGATGCGCTGGCTGAGGCCCCGATCGCCGCCGTGGTGGGGGAAGCGGTGATCGCCGGGACCGTGGACAGGCTGCGCATCAGTGACGATGTCGTGCAGCTGGTCGATTTCAAGACCGGCCGCATATCACCCCTGGGGATCGAAGAGGTGCCATTGGCCCATATCCGGCAGATGGCGGCCTATTCCGCTGCGCTTCAGGTGATATTTCCCGGCCGCAGGATAGAGGCCGGCCTGCTATACACTTCTGCGCCAAGGCTCATCACGCTGCCGCCTGAGCTCCTGGAACGGCACAAGCCGGGCTTTCCGCCCACGCAGGAGAATTTGCCGCTTCCGACCGTTGAGACGGATGCGTCATCATCCTAAATATTCCGCAATCGAAGGAGATATCTAAATGGCTACCAAGGCAGTCACCGACCTCAGCTTCCAGGAGGACGTCATCAATGCGGACAAGCCCGTGCTTGTCGATTTCTGGGCGGAATGGTGCGGCCCGTGCAAGATGATCGGCCCGGCGCTGGAAGAAATTTCGGACGAACTGTCTGACAAGGTCACCATCGCGAAGATCAATATCGACGAAAACCCCGATGCACCCGGCCGCTATGGCGTGCGGGGCATTCCGACGATGATCCTCTTCAAAAATGGCGAAGCCGCCGCCACCAAGGTGGGCGCGGCGCCCAAGAGCGCGCTCAAGGGCTGGATCGAAAGCGTCCTTTGATGATGTCCGGAAAGGCCTGAAACGGCCTTTCCCTTTGGTGCTCCCGCATTTGCGGGAGCATTTTTCGTTCTGGAAGCTGGCGTTCCGCGATCGCGCTCCCCGCGCCTCACTCCATCAACGGAACAGCCGGTCTGCCGCCAGATCCCAGAGGCGAGGGGATGAAGCCCCAAGCAGCCCGCGTCGCAGATCACCCACGACATAGGGTGAACCGTCCAGCCGCTGGCACAGCCCGCCCGCTTCATTCACGAACAGCGTCCCGGCCGCATGATCCCAGGGCAAGGTGCGGGCAAAGACCGATACGTCATTCTGCCCCAGCACAAGGCGCGGATATTGCTCGGCAGCGCAACGGGGAATGTCCACCAGCTGGAAGATCGCTTCCGACCGGCGCCTGACGTCGGCGCGCTCCTCCTCCGTCATGAAATAGACGGCAAGCGCAGCAATCGGCAGCGCTTCGCCGCTTTCGCGTGCATGGACCTGCTGACCGTCGATATGGCTGCCAGCGCCCAATATGGCGTGGCACATGCGTCCGGTCAGCGGGTCCAATATCCAACCCGCCAAAATCGTGCCTGCATCCGCCAGTGCGACCATGATGCCGAAGGGCGGCTTTCCCGCGGCGAAGTTCCCGGTCCCGTCAATGGGGTCTATGATCCAGTTGAGCCCTTCGCCCGCGCGGTCCAGCATGGCGGGATCGGCGGCGCATGCTTCTTCCCCGATGACGCCTGCTTCGGGCAGGATGGCGGAAAGCCCCTCCGCCAGCCGGAGTTCGCTTTCCTTGTCGGCGATGGTGACGAAGTCATCGGCCGCTTTCTCGGCCACTTCGTGGCTGGCGAGATTCTGGTAGCGCGGCATCACCACGTCACGAGCCACCTCGCGCATCAGCGCGACGACGGGTTCATGCAATTCCGTGGGCATCAGGCCCGTCCTTTTTCAACTGCGATAATCCGCATTGATCGAGATATAGCCGTGAGTCAGGTCACAGGTCCAAACCGTGGCCCGACCATCGCCCAGCCCCAGGTCGACGCCGATCACTATGTCCTGCCCCTTCAGATGGGCCGTCACCGGCGCCTCGTCATAGCCCTCCACCGCCAGTCCGCCCGATGCGACCTGCGTCGCGCCGAAGCGGATGGAGAGCTTGTCCCGATCGGCCGGCTCGCCCGCCTTGCCGATCGCCATGACCACGCGACCCCAATTGGCGTCCTCGCCCGCGATGGCGGTCTTCACGAGCGGCGAGTTGGCGATGGAAAGCGCGATGCGGTGGGCGCTCGCGTCGCTTTCCGCGCCCTCGACGGTGATCTGAACGAATTTCGTCGCGCCTTCGCCGTCGCGCACCACCAGATGCGCAAGTTGGCGGCAAAGATCGTCGAGCGCCGCGGCAAAGGCGTCCGCCCCGCCATCCTCCATCGAGAGGAGCGGCGGGTTGCCCGCCTTGCCCGTTGCGAAGGCCAGCACCGTATCGCTGGTGGACGTGTCGCTGTCGACCGTGATGCAGGAAAAGCTCTTCCGGTTGGCGGCGGACAGAATCTGCTGCAGCAATTTGGCGTCGATGGCGGCGTCCGTGAAGATATAGCCCAGCATCGTCGCCATGTCGGGAGCGATCATCCCCGAACCCTTGATAATCCCGACCAGTTCGACCCGCGTGCCGCCAATCATGGCAGAGGCGCGGGCGCCCTTGGCATAGGTGTCGGTCGTGCCGATGGTGGTCGCTGCCTCTTCCCAGCCGCAGGGCGCGGCGACAAAGGCGGCCTCCAGCCCTGCCTCCGCCTTGTCCACCGGCAAAGGAACACCGATTACCCCGGTCGAGGAGATGAAGACGCTGGAAGGCTGGCAATCCAGATGGTTCGCGACCTTGGCGGCGATCGCCTCCACCGCTGCACGGCCCCGGTGGCCGGTAAAGGCATTGGCATTGCCCGCATTCACCACCAGGGCTCGCGCGGAACCCAGTGGAATGGCGTCCCGGCACCATTCGACTTCAGGAGAGGGGCATTTGCTCTGCGTCGTGACGCCCGCCACGGCCGTGCCTTCGCTCAGCTCTACATAGGTGAGGTCGCACCTGTCCCAATTCTTGTATCGCGCCCTGGCGACGCGCGCGGTGACGCCCGCAATGGGCGGAAGTTCAGGAAAGGCAGCGGGGGCAAGGGGCGAACGTTCTGTCATGCCCGTCGCTTAGCGCAATATGCCCGTCCGTCAACGGAGAGATGGGCGGACATGGAGCTTTCCGATGCTATCCGGCATGCCCGCTCTGATTGACTAACGCCTGTGCGCGTCCTAAATCGCCGCGCATGTCCGCGTGCATCGCCCCAAAAGGCGTGCGCGTCCCCTTTTGTCAGGAATTTGCATGTTCGGCGCACTCGCCAAGTCTATTTTCGGCTCCTCCAACGACCGCTATGTGAAGTCGCTGGGCAAGACCGTCGAACAGATCGCCTCTTTCGAACCCACCATTTCGGCCATGAGTGACGAGGAACTGGCGGCGCAGACCGTGCGGTTCCGGGAGCGGCTGGCACAGGGTGAAACGCTTGACGGCCTGCTGCCCGAAGCCTTCGCCACGGTGCGGGAAGCCGCCAAGCGGACCTTGGGCCAGCGCCATTATGACGTGCAGATGGTGGGCGGAATCGTGCTTCATCGCGGCGAGATCGCCGAAATGCGCACGGGCGAGGGCAAGACGCTGGTCGCGACGCTCGCCACCTATCTGAACGCGCTGGAAGGGAAGGGCGTCCACGTCGTCACCGTGAACGACTATCTGGCCAGCCGCGACTGCGAATGGATGGGACAGGTCTATCGCTTCCTGGGCCTTACCACCGGCGTCATCGTGCCGAACCTGTCGGAGGACCAGCGCCGCGAGGCGTACAGTGCCGACATTACCTATGCGACGAATAACGAGCTCGGCTTCGATTACCTGCGCGACAACATGAAATATGACCGCGCGTCGATGGTGCAGCGGCCTTTCAACTTCGCCATCGTCGACGAGGTGGACTCGATCCTCATCGACGAAGCGCGCACGCCGCTGATCATATCCGGCCCGACCGATGACAAGTCGGAGCTCTATGTCTCCGTCGATGCCATCGTGAAGCAGCTGGACGAGAGCGATTATGAGAAGGACGAGAAGCAGCGCACCGTCACGCTGACCGAGGACGGGACCGAGAAGATCGAGCGCATGCTGGAAGGGGCTGGGCTGCTGCAAGGTGCCAACCTCTATGATTTCGAAAACACCGCCGTCGTCCACCATGTCAATCAGGCGCTGCGTGCGAACGTGATGTTCCGCCGCGACATCGATTACATCGTCAAGGATGGCAAGGTCATCATCATCGACGAGTTCACCGGCCGCATGATGGATGGCCGCCGCTGGTCGGACGGTCTGCACCAGGCGGTGGAAGCCAAGGAAGCGGTGAATATCGAGCCGGAAAACCAGACACTCGCCTCCATCACCTTCCAGAATTATTTCCGCATGTACCCGAAACTGGGCGGCATGACCGGCACGGCCGCGACCGAAGCCACCGAATTCTACGAAATCTACAAGATGAACGTCGTCACCATCCCGACCAACCGGCCGGTGCAACGTGTCGACGAGGAAGACAGCTTCTACAAGAATCTGGAAGACAAGTTCCGCGGAATCGCCAAGACCATCAAGGTCCATGCGGAGCAGGGCCAGCCTGTCCTTGTCGGCACGGTTTCGATCGAAAAATCGGAAATGCTCTCCGAATTCCTGACGCAGGAAGGCGTGAAGCACGCCGTCCTCAACGCCCGCTTCCATGAAAGCGAAGCGCATATCGTGGCGCAGGCAGGCCGCAAGGGCGCCGTCACCATCGCCACCAACATGGCCGGTCGCGGTACCGACATCAAATTGGGCGGCAACCTTGAATTCCGCGTCGAGGACGAACTGCGCGACATGCCCGAAGGGCCGGAGCGGGAAGCCGCCATCGCGCGGATCGATGCAGAGATCGAGGCCGAAAAGCAGGAAGTTCTCGCGGCTGGCGGCCTTTTCGTGCTGGGCACGGAACGGCATGAAAGCCGCCGCATCGACAACCAGCTTCGCGGCCGTTCGGGCCGTCAGGGTGACCCCGGCCTTTCGCGCTTCTATCTGAGCCTCGACGACGACCTGATGCGCATCTTCGGCCCGGACACGATGTTCGCCAAGATGATCCGCTCCAACCTGGAGGATGGCGAGGCGCTGCCCCCGTCCAAATGGCTCAGCAAGGCGATCGAGACTGCCCAGAAGAAGGTGGAAGCCCGCAACTACGACATCCGCAAGCAGGTCGTCGAATATGACGATGTGATGAACGATCAGCGCAAGGTCATTTACGAACAGCGCAGCGACATCATGGATGCGGATACGGTTGATGATGTCGTTGCCGACATGCGGCATGAAACGGTCAATGATCTTGTCGGCGCATCATGCCCGCAGGGTACCTATCCCGAACAATGGGATATCGATCGGCTGAAGGTTCGATCGGCCGAGGTGCTGAACCTCGAACCCGATTTCGACGCCTGGCTGGCCGAGGACCATGTCGATCCGGAGATGATCGAGGAACGGCTCAGGACGTTGGCCGACGCGGCCGTGGCCGAGAAGGTCAGGGAACTTGATCCCGAGAGCTGGCATATGATCGAAAAGTCGATCCTGCTGCAAAGTCTGGACCATCATTGGAAGGAGCATCTGTCGACCCTCGACGCGCTGCGCCAGGTTGTCCATTTGCGCGCTTATGCCCAGAAAACGCCGATCAATGAATATAAGCAGGAAGCCTTCGCCCTGTTTGAACGCATGCTCGGCAATATCCGCGAGGATGTGACCGGCTCCATCGCCCGCGTCCAGTTCCGCATGGAGGAGGCGCTGCCGGAATTCGACCTGCCGATACTGCCCGACTTCATCACGACGCATATCGACCCGTTTTCGGGCGAGGATAATAGCGGAGACTTCGACGGCGGTCAGATCAGCGGCATCACGACGACCCTCTCTCGTCCCGCCGCAGGAGGACCGGCTGGCGAGTTCGCCAATCTGGACATCAGCCGCAACGCGCCATGCCCCTGCGGATCGGGCCAGAAATACAAGCATTGCCACGGTGCGCTCAACTAGAAGGGTTCTGACCTGACTGGGTCAGGTCACCCTCCTGGCCTTATGGTTTTTCGGGAATCACCTGCCGCGATCGGTCCCGATCGCTGGTGAATGGTTCCACGCGCGCCTTGGCAGCGTCCCGCGCCGGGTCATCACATTGGCTCGCGCACATTTTCAGCCTGATGACGAAGGTGCGGTGCTATCGCCATTTGCATGGTTCAGGCCGCCTTTCGGCTCGAAGGATTGCCCACCCGTGACCGCCGATTGACGTTACGGAAAGGTGACGATCTACCTTTGGATAGATTGCGATGAACGTCCATTCTTGCTAAGCGGAAATGGATTTGGATGCCCGACAGCAAACAGATCGCGCTCCCGGCATTCCCTTGCCCGGGGGCGCATTTTTATTCCGCATCCCGGAACGCGAAACGTCCGGAGGATCAGGCAGCCGCAAGCTGACCGTCATCAACCAGCAAAAACCGATGATCAGGGTTCCCGCCCCAGCGCATCATGGAGAACCTGATCGGCACAGGACATGGCAAGCGCCCGTACCCGATAGCGCAGCGCGAGTTCACGATGGGCGGCAATTTCCTGCGATGCCGCACTCCGCTTTGCAGCGGCATCGGCTTTCGCGGCTTCCTCTCTTGCACGCCGAAACAGATAACGTGCGTCGGTATCGGCAGACATTGTCACCTCCGATGATTATCGGCCGCTTCTAGCATGAAGAAAATCGCGTCGCCTTAACGCGGATCAAACTGGATGGCGGACAGGGTGGGATTCGAACCCACGGTGAGCGTAAACCCACGGCGGTTTTCAAGACCGCTGCCTTAAACCACTCGGCCACCTGTCCGTCGTCACGCTTCCTAGCGAACCCGACAGCCTTGCCAAGCGTAAAATGGCGTGAAGGCGGTTTGATCCTGCCGATGTCGTCAAGTGCCAATAAGGGGATTCACGCCGCGTCATCCCTGTGCAACAAAAGAGCTTAAGGAGATTCTTCAATGCGTTCGTCGATCCTGTCGCTGTTGCTGGGACTTTCTGCCGTCGTGGCGGGCGGTCTGACGGCGGACAGCGTCAGCGCGCAGGAGGATGTCGGCTTTCGCGCCTATCTTGAATCCCTGCGCCCCAAGACCCGAGCGATGGGCATCCGGGACTCAACCCTGGACAGTGTCTTTCCGGGGCTGACGCCCAATCCGCGCGTAGTCCAGCTCGACCAAAATCAACCCGGCGGCGGCACCTATGCCCCGATCCCGAATTTCGAGCCCTATCGCCGCCAGCATGTCGATGCGGCACGCATCAGCCGGGGCCGGACCGCATATCTGGCCAATCGCGCCCGCCTTGCCCGGATAGAAGCGGAAACCGGTGTGCCGGAAGAGATCATGGTCGCCATCTACGGCCACGAAACCAATTACGGCGCCTATACCGGCGATTTCGATCTGATCCGCTCGCTTGCGACCCTGTCCTATGAGGGGCGTCGCCGGACATTGTTTGAACCGGAACTGCTGGCGACGCTGAAGATGCTCGATGATGGCGTGCCGCGCAGCCGCCTGGTGGGCAGTTGGGCTGGCGCGACCGGCTATCCCCAATTCCTGCCGAGCGTCTATCTGCGGCTGGGCAAGGATGGCGATGGTGATGGCCGGGTCGATATCTGGAACAGCGAAGCCGACGCCCTGGCATCCATCGCCAATTATTTCGTCCACGCCGGATGGCGACGCGGCGAGCCTTGGGGCATTGCCGTGTCCGTTCCGGTCGGATTGGACCGTTCCGGCCTCGCCGCGCGCACCACGGCGGTCCGTTGCCCCCGCGTCTTCAGCCGCCATAGCCGCTGGCTCAGCATGGCCGAATGGCGGCGCATGGGAATCGTGCCCAGCGGCGCCGGCTGGCCCGCCGACCGGGTGATGGCGACATTGCTGGAGCCCGATGGTCCGGGCAAGACCGCCTATCTTCTGACCAGCAACTACCGGGCGATCCTCGACTATAACTGTTCGAATTTCTATGCCTTGTCCGTTGGCCTGCTGGCCGATGCGGTGAAGCAATAGAGCGCCTTGATATTGGTTCTGCCATGGCTATTGAATGCGCTAGGCATTCGAAGAATCCACCAGTCCAAAGGCATCCCGCATGAAGAAGTCCATCGCCGCCCTCCTGTTCGTCGGGTTGCTGTCCACGCCGCTGACCGCCGCCGCGCCACCCTATAGCAGCGAGGCGCCGATCGCCTATATGAAGGATCTCTCGTCGGGCGCCGTGCTTTACGACAAGGGGGGCGAGACGCGGATGCCGCCCGCCTCCATGGCGAAGATGATGACGGCCCATGTCGCTTTTCGCCTGATCCAGAAGGGCGATCTGAAACTCGACCAGAAATTCACCGTCCGTCCGGAAACCTGGCAGCGATGGCATGGCCCGCAGGCGGGATCGACCATGTTCCTGTCGCCGGGCGAGCAGGTGTCGGTGGAAAATCTTCTCCACGGCATCGTCACGCTTTCGGGCAATGATGCCTGCGTCGTGCTGGCGGAGGGCATTGCCGGGACAGAGCAGGCCTTCGTCGCCCTGATGAACCAGGAAGCCAAGCGCCTCGGCCTCAAGAACAGCAATTTCGGCACGAGCAATGGCTGGCCGGACGAAGGTGTGACTTATGTGACCGCGGCCGACCTTGCGGCGCTGGCCGAAGCGACGATCGAGGAAACGCCCAACCTCTACAAGAAATTCTACGCCACGCGCAGCTTCACCTGGGGCAAGACGATGGACGGCGCGGATATCGAGCAGGGCAATCGCAATCCCATATTGGGCAAGGTTGCCGGAGCTGATGGTCTCAAGACCGGACACACCGAAGAAGCCGGCTTCGGCTTCACTGGATCGGCGGAACAGGAGGGACGCCGCCTGGTCATGGTCGTGGCAGGGCTGGGCACCTACAACCAGCGGATCGAGGAGTCGGTGCGCTTCATGGACTGGGGCTTCCGCGCATGGAAGGCGCAGCCGCTGTTCAAGAAGGGGCAGACCGTCGAAACCGCCGAGGTGCAGCTCGGCAGCGCAACCAGCGTTCCATTGGTCGCGGCGCAGGATATGGCGGTGACATTGCCGCGCGCCGCTTCGTCCAACATCTCGGTCAAGGTCGCCTATACCGGCCCGATCAAGGCGCCCATCACCAAGGGGCAGAGGATTGCGCAGCTGATCGTCTCCACGCCTGACACGCCGCCCCAGATCCTGCCACTGGTCGCGGGTGAGGATGTCGCTGAAGCCGGCATTTTCGGTCGACTGTGGAACGGGCTGAAGTCCTTCTTCGGGTGACGGCCGCAGGGACGACGCGGGGCCGCTTCATCTCGCTGGAAGGCGGGGAAGGTGCAGGCAAGTCGACCCAGTTGCGGGCGCTTGCCGCCGCCCTGCGCGCGCGCGGCGTGGAAGTCGTGGAAACGCGCGAGCCGGGCGGCAGCGAAGGGGCGGAGGCCATTCGCGCCCTGTTGCTGACCGGGGGAGCCGACCGCTGGAGCCCCCGCGCCGAAGCGCTGTTGTTCGCTGCTGCCCGTGCCGATCATGTGGAAAAGACGATCCGTCCGGCGCTGGAGCGGGGCGCATGGGTGCTTTCCGACCGCTTTCTGGACAGCAGCCGCGCCTATCAGGGCGCAAGCGAGCTGACGGATGCGGATATATTGGCGCTTCACCGGATTGGCAGCAACGGTTTCCTGCCCGACCGGACCCTCTTCCTCACCTTGCCGGAGGAGGAAGCGAGCGCGCGTGCCCGTTCTCGCGATGGAGATGCGGCCGACAGGATCGGGGGACGCGACCGGGATTTTCATCTCGCCGTGGCAACAGCCTTTCATCGGTTCGCCCAACAGGAACCGGCGCGCTTCCTTGCCGTCGACGCTTCGGGAGACGCTGGGGCAGTGACGGCACGGCTGCTTCAGGCGTTGCAGGACCTGCTGCCATGACGTCACTCATCGGCCATGACGCGCAGGCCCGCACGCTGCTCGATGCCGCGCGGAGCGGTCGTCTGCACCACGGCTGGATCCTTGCTGGCCCGTGGGGCATTGGCAAGGCAAGCTTCGCCCGCGCCATGGCGCTGCGCCTGCTGGCGGAGGCGGCAGGGCCGCCCATCACGGCTGATGGGCTGGACGTGCCGCAGGATCATCCGACCCGCCGCCTGTTCGAGGCGGATGCCCATCCCGACTATGCCGAGCTCTTCTGCCTGGAAAAGGAAAGCGGCACCGCCCGCAACATCACGGTCGATCAGATCCGGAGCCTCCAGCGCCTGATCCAGTCGGCGCCCTCCATGTCGTCACGGCGGATCGTGGTCATCGACAGTGCCGACGATCTGGAGCGCGGCGCGGCAAATGCGCTGCTCAAGAATCTGGAAGAGCCGCCGGCCGATATGTTGTTCCTGCTGGTCAGTCATGCGCCCGGCCGGCTGCTTCCGACTATCCGCTCCCGCTGCCGTACCCTGCGCTTCGACATGTTGAACGAAGAGGCCATGCGCAGCATTTTGCGCGCGACGGACGACAGTCTTTCTCCGGATGAACTGACCGCGCTGATCCAGGCAGGTGAGGGGTCTCCCGGCAAGGCGCTACGCTATGCGGGCCTCAACATAGCGGACATCGAAAATTCGTTGGCCGCCATTGCCGCTGACGGCGACCCTGGCAACCGCCAGCGACTGATCCTGGCCCGGATGCTGGCGTCAAAGAGCGCCCGGCCCCGTTATGAGGCGTTTCTTGAGCGGGCGCCGGCCTTCATCGCGGCGGCGGCGCGCCAACGCAAGGGGAGCGATCTCGGCAAGGCGCTGGACCATTGGGAAGCAGCACGCCAGCTTGCCGGGGGAGCCGTCATCCTGTCGCTCGAACCGGGGGCCGTGGTTTTCGAACTTGCCGGTCATGTCGCCGCCCTTGCCCGCTGAAAAGCGGCTTTGCGCCGGGACTAACACCCGCTAGGGAGAGCGCATGTCCAAGCCCTATACCATCACGACAGCCATCAGCTACCCCAATGGCCGCCCGCATATCGGCCATGCCTATGAAGTGATCGCAACGGATGCGATCGCCCGTTTCCAGCGTATGATGGGCCGCGACGTCTTCTTTCAGACCGGAACGGACGAACATGGCCTGAAAATGGCCCAGACCGCGCGCAACAGGGACATGGAGCCGCGCGCGCTTGCTGACGAAATGTCAGGACATTTCAAGGCTATGAATGATGGTCTCAACATCAGCTATGATCGTTTCATTCGCACCAGCGAGCCGGATCATCACCGCGCAAGCCAGGCGATCTGGCAGGCGATGGAGGCCAACGGCGATCTCTATCTTGGCCGCTATGAAGGCTGGTATTCCGTCCGCGATGAAGCCTTTTACGACGAAAAGGAACTGGTCGAAGGAGAGGGCGGGCAGAAGCTCTCGCCCCAGGGCACGCCTGTCGAATGGACGGTGGAGGAAAGCTGGTTCTTCCGCCTGTCCGCCTATCAGCAGAAATTGCTGGACCTTTACACCAGCCGGCCGGATTTCATCCAGCCTGACAGCCGCCGCAATGAGATAATGCGCTTCGTGGAGGGCGGCCTGTCCGACCTCAGCGTGTCGCGCACCAGCTTCGACTGGGGTGTCAAGGTGCCCGGCAGCGACGGCCATGTCATGTATGTGTGGGTGGACGCACTCACCAACTATCTTACGGGCTGCGGCTATCCCGATGATGCGGACCGCATGGCCCACTACTGGTCGGAAGGTGGCGATATCACGCATGTCATCGGCAAGGATATCGTGCGTTTTCATACCGTTTACTGGCCAGCCTTCCTGATGAGTGCGCGGCTGCCCTTGCCCAGGCAGGTCTTCGGTCACGGCTTCCTCCTCAACCGGGGAGAGAAGATGTCGAAGTCGCTCGGCAATGTGGCCGATCCGATGGAATTGGCCGAACGCTTCGGCGTGGATCAGCTCCGCTATTTCCTGCTGTCGGAAGTCACCTTCGGCAATGACGGCAGCTACAGTGCGGAGGCGATCGTCGCCCGTTCGAACAGCGACCTCGCCAACAGCTTCGGCAATCTCGCCCAGCGAACGCTGAGCTTCATTGCCAAGAATCTGGAGGGCCGCCTGCCCGAACCCGCAGCGCAGGAGGTCGATCGCGATCTTCTTGCAACGGTCGGGGAAGCGGCCCGGACCTTCCAGGCCGCTATGGCAGACCTTGGGCCCTCGACAGCCATCGAAGCGTGGATGCGCGCGGTGTTTGCCTGCAACGCCTATATCGATGCCCAGGCGCCCTGGACGCTCCGCAAGACCGATCCTGCCAGGATGGAGGCGGTGCTCGCCACCCTTTACGAAGCGATCGCCGACCTTGCCATCATCGTCCAGCCGATCATTCCCGCAAGCGCCTCCGCCCTGCTCGATCAGATGGGGACAGCCGAGAATGGCAGGAACTATTCTGCCATCGGCAGCGACTGGTATACGCAGCTTCGTGCGTCCGGCTTTACCCTGAGCACGCCCAAGCCGCTCTTCCCGCGCCTCGAACTGCCCGCTGAAGAGGCGTGACGTCATGTTCATAGACAGCCATTGTCACTTGAATTACAAGGGGTTGATCGACGATCAGCATAATGTGCTCGAACGGGCGAGGGGCGCTGGAGTCGACCTGATGCTCAACATTGCCACGCGCGAAAGCGAATGGGACGATGTGCTGGCAACGGCCTTGCGCGAAACGGATGTGTGGGCGACCGTCGGCATTCACCCCCATGAAGCGGACGAGCATCCCCATGTCGACACCGCGAAGCTGGTCGAACGGGCAGCCCATCCACGCATCGTCGGCATAGGCGAGACCGGCCTGGATTATTATTACGACCATAGCGATCGCGAGCGGCAGCAACGCAGCTTCCGGTCCCATATCGCCGCCTCTCGCGAAACGGGCCTGCCGCTGATCGTCCACACCCGCGATGCGGAGGAGGACACGCTGGCCATCATGCGCGATGAAATGGGGAAGGGGACCTATGGCGGGGTCATCCATTGTTTTACCGCCAGCGGCGCCTTTGCCGATGCAGCGATGGAACTGGGTTTCTACATCAGCATTTCGGGTATCGTGACCTTCAAGAACGCCAGGGATCTTCAGGAAACGGCTGCCCGTCTGCCGCTCGAAAGGCTGCTGATCGAAACCGACGCTCCTTTCCTCGCGCCCGTGCCCCATCGCGGCAAGCCGTGCGAACCCGCCTTCGTGGCCGACACTGCCCGTTTTCTGGCGAATTTACGGGGCGAAAGCGTCGAGCAACTGGCTGAGGCAACAGCAGCCAATTTCCGTACACTTTTCAGCAAGGCGGCATGAGCCTCAAGCTCACCATCCTGGGAAGCGGCACCTCCTCGGGCGTGCCCCGCATCGGCAATGATTGGGGCGCCTGTGATCCGCAGGAGCCCAGGAACCGCCGCACCCGGGCATCGATCCTGATCGAAAGCCCCACGACCCGGTTGTTGATCGACACATCACCGGACATGCGTGCGCAGTTGCTCGCGGCCGACGTGATCCATATCGACGCCATCCTGTGGACGCACGACCATGCCGACCACAGCCACGGCCTGGACGATGTCCGTCAGCTTTACCACCATCGCGGCACGCCTGTCCCCGGCTATGCGCGTCCGCAGACGCTTCGCTTGCTCCGGGAGCGCTTCGGTTATGCCTTCGAAGGGCGTCATGGCTATCATCCGACGATCGAACCGCATCCGCTGCCGGATGGCCTGCGCATCGGGGACATCAGCATCGCCTGCACCGACCAGCCCCATGGCGAGATATTCTCCACCGGATTCCGTTTCACGTATGATGGCCATTCCATTGGCTATGCTACTGATTTTCATGATATAACGACTGATATGATGGCACTGTACGATGCGCTGGACATATGGGTGGTCGACGCCTTGCGGGAACGGCCGCATCCAACCCACGCGCATCTGGCGCTTACCCTGGATGCCGTACAGGCCGTGCGACCGCGCCGCGCCATATTGATCCATATGGACCAGAGCATGGATTATGCGTCGCTTTGCCGAACACTCCCGGCGGGCGTCGAACCGGGTTATGACGGGCTGGTGGCCGAACTGGGCGCATCATAAGGGGCAGGGCAGGGAAATGGGTGGCGATCAGGCAATGTCCAGTCTCTGGTACGTGCTGGCGTTGGTCCTGGTCGGATCAGCCTTGCTCGCGCGGCGGGCGCCGATGGGCGGCCTCTTGCGTATGGCCATGCTATGGATCGTCATCTTCGCGGCGCTGCTTGGACTGTTCAAGGCTGGCGAGAAATACGGCCTGTTTGCCAGCCGTATCAAGGGGGAAGGGGGCGGATCTCCCGCACTGGCGACCAATGATATGCCGACAGCCTTGCCCACCGCGCGCATGGAGGGGCAGGCACTGCGAATACCCGTTGCGCCCGACGGCCATTATTGGGTCGAGGGAATGGTCAACGGGAACCCGACACGCTTTCTGATCGACAGCGGGGCCAGCGTGACCGCATTGTCAGTGGAGGCGGCGCGCGCCGCCGGCCTCAATTTCGACCTGAATGCGTCCGGCGTCAGCATGATGACCGCCAACGGCAAGATCGACGCCAAGCGCTCGACAATCGCCACGCTGGTCGTCGGCCCAATCCGCGCCAGCGATCTCGACATTGTCGTTTCCTCGGCTTTTGGCGATGTCAATGTGATCGGGATGAACATGCTGTCACGGCTGAAAAGCTGGTCCGTCCAGAATGGAGAGATGGTGCTGACACCATGACGTCATACATGGCCGCGCCCGATCAGCGACAGCGCCTGAAAGCCGTGATCGGCGGTTCCACGGGCAATCTGGTGGAATGGTATGACTGGTATGCCTATTCGGCCTTCACCCTCTATTTCGCCCAGCATTTCTTCCCCAGCGAAGACCGCACCGCGCAGTTGCTGAGCGCCGCCGGCATTTTCGCGGTCGGCTTCCTGATGCGCCCCATCGGCGCCTGGCTGATGGGCGTCTATGCCGATCGCCATGGTCGCAAGAGCGGCCTGACCTTGTCCGTGGCGCTGATGTGCGCCGGTTCGCTGCTGATCGCGGTCACGCCATCCTATGACAGTATCGGGGTTGGCGCGCCGCTACTGCTTGTGCTGGCGCGTCTGATGCAGGGATTGTCGATCGGCGGTGAATATGGCGCCAGCGCGACCTATTTGTCCGAAATGGCGGGGCGCAATCACCGCGGCTTTTTCTCCAGCTTTCAATATGTCACGCTGATAGCCGGCCAGCTTGTCGCCATCTGCGTCCTGTTGGCGCTCCAGGCCATGCTGACCGAGGCTGAACTGGATGCGTGGGGCTGGCGCATTCCTTTCCTGATTGGCGGGGCGTTGGCGATCATCGTCTTCTGGCTGCGGCGCGGCCTGGCCGAAACGCAGAGCTTCGCCAAAGCCCAGGCAGAGGGTGCGCCCAGATCGGGTTTCGTGGAACTGGTAACCCGGCATCCGAAAGAGACGCTGACAGTCATGTTGCTGACCGCGGGCGGCACGATCGCCTTCTACGCCTATTCCATCTACATGCAGAAATTCCTCGTCAACACCAGCGGCATCAGCCGTGAAGCAGCATCCCAGATCAATGGGATAACGCTCTTTGTTTTCATGCTGATCCAGCCTCTCGGCGGCGCTCTTTCCGACCGCATCGGGCGCAAGCCGCTCATGATCGGCTTTGGTCTGCTGGGCGTCACCTGCACTTATCCCATCTTCGCGACGCTGGCCGTGACCAAGGACCCATGGATGGCCGGGCTGCTGGTGATGGCCGGGCTGGTGATCGTAACCGGCTACACCTCGATCAACGCCGTCGTGAAGGCGGAACTGTTTCCAGCGCATATCCGGGCACTGGGCGTGGCGCTGCCTTATGCGCTGGCCAATACCATGTTCGGCGGCACGGCGGAATTAGTCGCGCTCTGGTTCAAGAAGCTCGGTGTGGAGCAGGCCTTCTACATCTATGTGACGGTGATGATCGGTATTTCGCTGATCGTTTACATACGCATGCGCGACACGCAGCGGCACAGCCTGATATTGGAAGACTGAGTGTCCAGCCTGTTAAATTTAACATAATCCTTATTATCGGACTTTGATAGCTGCTCGACAAGCTGGCCTTCTGCGTCCCGACAATCTATCCCTGCCATAGATCTCCTCAATCCAGAGTACCGCATGTCATCCAACAGCAAGGCGAATCCCGCCGACATCATGCCGCTCGCCAATGTCATGGCGCGTTTGCGCGATCCGGAAACGGGTTGCCCCTGGGATATCGAACAGGATTTTGCCAGCATCGCGCCCTATACGATCGAGGAAGCTTACGAAGTCGCCGACGCCATAGAACGTGACGACATGGCGGCCCTGCGCGATGAACTTGGCGATCTGCTGCTGCAGGTGGCGTTCCACAGCCGCATGGCGGAACAGGCGGGTCATTTCACATTGCAGGAGGTCATCGACGGTATCACGGAAAAGATGATCCGCCGCCATCCCCATGTCTTCGGCGAAGGAACAGACAGGAAGGACGGCCACGCCCAATGGGAAGCCATCAAGGCGGCCGAGCGTGCCGAAAAGGAATCTGATCCGAGCGCGCTGGCGGGCGTCGCCACAGCCCTTCCAGCCCTGCTCCGCGCTGAAAAGCTCCAGAACCGCGCCGCTCGAACAGGGTTCGACTGGCCCGATCTTGGCGGTGTCATGGCCAAGATCGAGGAAGAACTGGACGAAGTGCGGGAGGCGACTTCCCAATCCGAACGAGAGGAGGAAGTGGGCGATCTTCTCTTTGCCGTGGTCAACCTCGCCCGCCATCTGAAGGTTGATCCGGAGGTTGCCCTGCGCGCGGCGAGCGGCAAGTTCGACAAGCGCTTCCGCATCATGGAAGCCTTGGCCGGCGACGATTTCGTCGCCCTTTCCCTCGATGAGAAGGAAGGCTTGTGGCTGCAGGCAAAGGAGCGGTTACGACAGGCGAAATAGAGTGGTTTCCCGGCGACAGGCCGGTAACCCGAAAGGCTATTTCCCAAGACGCTTGAGGAACCGCGCCAATGCGGAATCGGACAGGCGGACATCCACCAGCATGTCCGCGCCATCGGCCTTGCTTCCAATCACTTCGCCATGTTCGTGCAACCACGCCATGGCCGCGCCGTCAGAAAGAGGCACATGCAACTGGTGCACTCGCGCACCGGCGGTCAGCCGGCTGCTGATGGCCCGCTGAAGGTCGTCGACCCCCTCCCCGGTCAAAGCGGACAGGATCACCACATCGTCCCGCCGCGCAGCGGTCTCGCGCGCCAGTAGCGCAGCCTCTTCGTCCAGCAGGTCCAGCTTGTTCCACGCTTCGATAATGGGCGGCGGATCACCACCCTCGCTCGCGTCAAGCGCCCCTTCCCCCGCGACGCCAAGCTCGGCCAGTACGTCCATCACGTCGTCGCGCTGCGCTTCGCTGTCGGGATGTGCAATATCGCGGACATGGATGATCAGATCGGCCGACAGCACCTCTTCCAGCGTGGCGCGAAATGCGGCGATCAACTGCGTCGGCAGGTCAGAAACGAACCCCACAGTGTCGGAAAGAATGGCCTTGTCCAGTCCCGGCAGGGCAATCTGACGCATGGTGGGGTCAAGCGTCGCGAACAGCAAATCCTCCGCCATGACGTCAGCCCCGGTCAGGCGGTTGAACAGCGTTGACTTGCCCGCATTGGTATAACCCACCAGCGCGATCACGGGCCAGGGCGCACGTTGCCGCCGTGCCCGATGCAGGCCGCGCGTCTTCGTCACCTGATCCAGTTCGCGCCTGATCTTCGCCATGCGATCGCGGATCATCCGACGGTCCGCTTCGATCTGCGTTTCACCGGGACCGCCAAGAAAGCCGAAACCGCCCCGCTGCCGCTCCAGGTGGGTCCAACTGCGCACCAGCCGTCCTGCCTGATAGTCCAGATGCGCCAGTTCGACCTGCAGACGCCCCTCATTGGTCGCCGCACGCTCACCGAAAATTTCCAGGATCAGGCCGGTCCGGTCGATGACCTTCGTTTCGGTCGCCTTTTCCAGATTGCTCTGCTGCACGGGGCTGAGCGCATTGTCGACAATGACCAGTTCGGCATCTTCCGCCCGCGCCAGCGTCGCGATCTGATCCACCTGTCCGCTACCAAACAGGGTCGCCGGCTTTCGATCGCGCACACGGAAGGCCTGCGCTGCGCGCACGTCGATGCCGATAGCCAGGGCAAGCCCCCTCGCCTCGTCCAGCCGCGCATCGCTGTCACGCCGTTCCGGACCATGGACATCGGCGCGCACAACAATGGCGCGTGCACCACGCGATACTTCGTCAGCTGAATCTCGGTTGAAAACGGCCATGACGGCTTAACGCTTCCCGCCTCTGCCGGCTTCACGGGAAACCCGGCAGAGACAAGAAAAAGCGTTCAATCCTCGCCCTCACCCTCGCCGGTGAGGTCGAGCGCGTGCAGCGGCTGCACGGTGGAAATGGCATGCTTGTAAACGAGCTGGACCATGCCGTCCCGTTCCAGCAGCATGCAGAAAAGATCGAAGGCGGCGATTTCGCCCTGCAACATGACGCCGTTCACCAGGAACATGGTCACCGGGCTGCCCGACTTGCGCACCGCGCTCAGGAAGATTTCCTGTAGCAGCTTCGACTTGCCGTTGCCGTCACTCGCCTTGCGCAGATCGGTAAGGTCCATGGATTGGGCAGGCATGACGGTCGATATCGCATGCTTGTATACCAGTTGCGACTGCCCGTCGCGCCGCAGCAGGACGGAAAAATTGTCGAACCAGGTAATGATGCCCTGCAATTTAACGCCCTTGACCAGGAACATGGTCACCGGCGTCTTGCTCTTGCGCAGGCTGTTCAGGAAGATGTCTTGAAGGTTGTTCACTTTGTCGGCCATGGTCTTCACCAGTCCTTTATTGGCGGGACGTTACCCGCGCTCGCACCCTTAAGCAGGATGTCTTGCTCGCCCCCGCCTGTCGGAAGCGAGGCAAGTCTACCGCAATTGCGAAGAGCCGTCCATGCCCAGTTTGGCTGAAGAGGCCTCTCTTTGCCTCAACCGTCCTTCCCATCCGTAATACCCAGCAGCTTCAACTTCCGGTGAAGCGCCGAACGTTCCATGCCGATGAAGGTTGCGGTGCGGGAAATATTGCCCGAAAAGCGCCGGATCTGGATGCGCAGATATTCGCGCTCGAAACTTTCCCGCGCCTCCCGAAGGGGCGCGCCCATGATCGCGGACTGACCCATGCCTTCCGAACCACCATTGCTGGTGAGTTCGGGTGGCAGCATGTCCAGTTCGATCCGTCCGATCCGCTCGCCCGGAGCCAGGATCATGGTGCGTTCGATGACATTGCGAAGCTGGCGGACATTGCCGGGCCATTCATTGGCCTGGAGCGCGGCCATGGCGTCGCTGGCGATTTCCGGCGACGGAACCCGGCGTTCCGCCGCGAAACGCGCGAGATAATGTTCGACCAGCGGAGGAATATCGTCCCGCCGCTCGGCCAGAGGCGGAATGACCAGCGGCACGACGTTGAGCCGATAGAAGAGGTCCTCGCGGAAACGCCGCTCCTCGATCTCGCTCGCCAGGTTGAGCGCGGTCGAGGAAATGACGCGCACGTCCACCTTGACCTGCCGCTGGCCGCTGACGCGGGTGAAGCTCTGGTCGGTCAGCACGCGCAGGATCTTCGCCTGCGTCGTGAGCGGCATGTCCGCGATCTCGTCCAGGTAGAGCGTACCGCCATGCGCCTGCTCCAGATAGCCCGGACGCACCAGTCCGCTCGGATCTTCGACGCCGAACAGTTCTTCCTCGACGCGATCCGGGTCCATCCGCGCCGCGGCGACGATGATGAAGGGGGCATCGGCCCGTCCGCTCCAGCTGTGCAGCATGCGTGCGGCGACTTCCTTGCCCACCCCGGCGGGTCCGGAAATCAGCACCCTGCTGCCCGTACCCGCGACTTTCTTGATGGTGGCGCGAACGGCATTGATCGCCGCCGATGTGCCGGTAAGCTCATCATCCTGCCCGAAGCGCGCCCGCAGCACCTGGTTCTCGCGCCGCAGCCGTTCGGTTTCGGTTGCCCGCGATACGAGATGCAGAAGCCGGTCCGCCTCGAAAGGCTTTTCGATGAAATCCGCTGCCCCCTTGCGAATGGCGGCGACGGCGGTGTCGATATTGCCGTGGCCGGAGATCATCAGCACCGGAATGGTCGCATCCCGCCGCTTTATCTCGTCCAGCAGTTCCAGGCCATCGAGCCTGGAACCCTGCAACCAGACGTCCAGCAGCACCAGCGAAGGGCGCCGCGCATCCAGCGCCTCGATCGCGCTGTCGCTGTTCGCGGCCGTGCGCGTGGCGAAACCCTCATCCTCCAGGACACCCGCCACCAGATCGCGAATGTCCTCTTCATCGTCGACTATCAGAATATCAAGCGCCATTGGCCGTCACTTTTCCAGTCGTTTTGCCATGGGACAAGGCAATGACCTGCCCCTCTTCCAATTTTTCGAGCGCCGCCACCGGAAAGCGCAGGGCCACACGAGCGCCCCCACCGTCGGCATCGTCGAAGCGGATTTCACCCATATGTTCCTCGACAATCTTCTTCACGATCGCCAGGCCCAGGCCCGTGCCCTTGGTCCGGGTCGTCATATATGGCTCTAAAATGCGTTCGCGTTCCGGGGGCAGGCCAATGCCATTATCCTGCACCGCAATCAGCAGATTGCCGCCATCATACTCCACACTCATGGAGACCTGGCCACGCCAGTCATCGCCGTCCGAGACGGTCTTGGGCTCGATCGCCTCAACGGCATTTTTGACGATATTGGTGAGCGCCTGCCCCAGTTGCCGGCGATCGCATACCAATTCCGCATCGCTGTCCGTCGAATGATATTGGAAGCGAATGTCGGGATGGGCGACTTCATGCAGGAACAGCGCATGGCGAGCGATATCGTCGATCCGCTCGCGCCGGAACACCGGCTTTGGCATGCGCGCGAAGGAGGAGAATTCATCCACGATACGGCGCAGGTCACCGACCTGGCGCACGATCGTGCCGGTCAGGCGGGTGAAGGTGGCCCTGTCGCTCGTCACTTCCTCGGCATAGCGGCGCTGCAACCGTTCAGCGGCGAGCTGGATCGGGGTGAGCGGATTCTTGATCTCATGCGCGATGCGCCGCGCCACGTCGGACCAGGCGGCGCGGCGCTGATCGGAAAGCTGCTGGGTGATATCGTCGAATGTCAGAATGTGGCGCGATGCGTCCTCCGACACCTTGACCGCCAGCGTCCGTACATCGCCATGGGCGCGGATCTGAACGATGCCGGCGCCGTCCTCGGACGTGATGAGCGAGGCCAGTTCGGGGGAAATTTCGGTCAGCGGCCGCCCTACCGGATCGTCCCCCTCCCTCACCAGCAGGGCCGCCGCCGAGCTGTTGAGCAGCAGGATGATACCTTCGCGATCCACCGACAACACGCCGGCCGACACGCCCGACAGGATCGCCTCGATAAAGGCGCGCCGCTCGTCAAGCTGGCTGTTCGCCGCCACCAGCGCCCCGGTCTGCGCCTCCAGGCGCTGGGTCATGCGGTTGAAGGCCGCGGCCAGCGTGCCGATCTCGTCCCGGCTCTGGGGACTGGTCACGCGGGCCGACAGGTCGCCCGCCGTGATTCGCCGTGCCGCCATCACCAGTTCGTTCACCGGCCGCACCATCCAGTCTGCGACCTTGAGCGCGATATACACAGCCACGCCGACCAGCAGCAGCGACCCCACGAACAGCAATATGTTGAACCGCAACTGCAGCGCGCGGGACTGTGCGGCAAATATGTCGTAATCCGACAACACCTTCTGCGCCCGTTCCACATTGCTGAAGGCCGTCGATCCGGAATCGCGGGTGGCGTAGAGATAGATTTTCGCATTGGGGTAGAGCAGCGTCACCGCTTCGATCTGGTTGGGTTTCGCCGCAACCACCACATCCTCGCCGGAGGCCAGCCGCTTCACCACATCGGGGGTCAGCATTTCCGAAACCGGCCGGCTTTCCGGATCGACCGTAGCCGCCGTGCGCGCCACGCCATCCTTCCCGATCTCGATGATCGCCGAGCGGTTCAGCTTCCGCGTGACTACCTGGTAGATATAGCCTTCCGCAAAGCGTGGACTGGAAACCTTCGACTGAGCCAGATAATCGCGCAGGTCGCTCGCCATGGTGACGGTTTCGTCGCGCACGTCGCGCAGGTTCTGCTCATAATAGCCCCGCGCCAGATCGCTGGCGTTCTGCAACATGCCCCGTGCACTGTCGGAAAACCAGAATTGCACGCCATATTGAAAGAGCAGGGAGGCGAAGATCACGACCAGCAGCATCGGCACGCTGGCGACGATGGAGAAGATCGCCACCAGCCGAACGTGCAACTGACCGTCGCTGCCGATCGCTGACTGAGCCGCGCGCCGCTTCGCCACCCGCCGCCCCAGCAGCACGAGCAGCGCAATGGCTGGCACCAGGTTCGCCACCAGCAGCAGCGCCACTATGGGCGGCGTCAGCAATGTGTATGACTGCCCCTGCCCGCTCAGCAGGAAATAGGTGATCCCCGCCATGCCCAGAAACAGGACGAGCGTCACAGCCTCCACCACCGCGGCAAGCCGACGGCGCAGGAAAAGCGGAAAACGCCTTTTCCATGCCCGGCCCCGCGCCGGAAGAGTTACTGCGCCTTCCATAGTGGCTTGGTTACAACATTAATGTGCCCGATCAAACACAGTAATTGATGAACATATGGCTTCCGGTCGAAAAGCGCTTTCGCTTCGTCGCCGGCGACCGGACCGTCGGCCGATGCCTTAATCGGCGATCCGAAGCTGCAAGGGATCGAGGCCATAATCGGTCAGCTTCTTGCGCAGCGTGTTCCGGTTGATGCCGAGCAGCCCGGCGGCGCGGATCTGGTTTCCATCGACGCTGGCCAGCGTTTCCTGGAACAGGATTGGCTCCACCACGGCCAGCAGGTCATCATGCAGGCTTCGGTTCGGCTGGGTGAGGCCGATGCCCAGTTGCCGCTTTGCCCATTCCCGCACCGCCTGGCCCAGCAGATCGCCGGGCGCGGCATAATCGGCCGGAACGGCATCCAGCGGCAGGCTGTTGCGCAGCAGGTCGGCCGTGATCACATTCTCGCGGCTCAACACCGCCAGCCGCTGCATGATATTCTGCAGCTCCCGCACATTTCCGGGCCAATGATAGGCCATCAGCAATTGCGCGGCATCGTCGGACAGCGCCTTGCGCGGCAGCCCCTCCTGCGCCGCGCGATCAAGGAAGTGGCGAGCAAGCAGGATCACATCTTCCCGCCGCTCGCGCAGTGCCGGCAACGCGATGGGAACCACGTTCAGCCGATAATAGAGATCCTGCCGGAAGCGATTCTCCTCGATCAGCCTGGGCAGGTCCTTGTTGGTGGCTGCGATGATGCGAACATTCACCTTCACCGGTTTGGAGCCGCCCACGGTCGTGACTTCGCCCGACTGCAAAACGCGTAGCAGCCGCGTCTGCGCCTCCATCGGCATGTCGCCGATCTCGTCCAGGAACAGCGTGCCGCCCTGCGCCTGCTCGAATTTGCCGGCGGTGCGGGCATGGGCTCCGGTGAAGGCGCCCTTTTCATAACCAAACAGTTCCGCCTCGATCAATTCGCGCGGAATGGCGGCCATGTTGATCGCCACAAAGGGTCGTGTCCGCCGCTGACCCAGGCTGTGGATCGCCTCGGCCACCAGTTCCTTGCCCGTGCCGGATTCCCCCAGCACCAATATGCTGAGGTCGTTCGACAGGACTCGGGCGATGGTCCGATAGACCTCCTGCATCGCCGGGGAGCGCCCCACCAGCGGCAGTCCGTCATGCGGCAACCCGCTATCGGTCGCTTCCTCGGCAGCTCCCTTGCCCGATCCGATCGCATCGGACACCGCGCGCGTGAGCTCGTTCAGATCGAAGGGCTTGGGCAGATATTCGAACGCGCCCTTTTCCGTGGCGCGGATCGCCGTGTTCAGCGTGTTCTGCGCCGACAGGATGATGATGCTCAGCGCGGGGCGCCGCTCCAATATGTCCGCAATGCCGTCCAGCCCGTCACCGTCCGGCAACATGACGTCCGTGATCAGGACATCAGGCGAAAAGCTTTCCAGCAGGACGCTGCGCTCTCGGATCGATGCCGCCGTCTTCACCCTGTATCCCTGCCGCCGCAGGGCCTCACCGACGACGAGGCAGATCGCCGGATCGTCATCCACCATCAAGATCGAGCCTGTCACCGCCATCACCCTGCCGTCTTCATCCAGTCCCCATCGGCAGCAGGATTCGGAAGGTCGATTCCCCTGCCTGATGATCGCGCGAATATTGCACGAACCCGCTCATGTCGCGCACCAGCTTGTCCACCAGCGCCAGCCCCAGTCCCGTCCCGTCCCGCCTGCCGGTGATGAAGGGATTGAACAGGTGGTCCAATATATGCTCCGGCACCCCGGGACCATTGTCGACGACCAGGATTTCGATGGGCAGCACCGCGCTGCCCTTCCCCTTGCCGACAACCACCGACACACCGTGGCGAAACGCCGTTTCCACGCGAATGCGCGGCTTCTTGCAATGCTCCAGCGCTTCCGCAGCATTTTTGAGCAGGTTGATCATCACCTGCACCAGCGCGTCCTCGTTGATATTGGCAAATGGCAGGGATGGATCATAACTCTTTATGATCTTTATATTTCTTGCAAATCCGGCGGCGGCGATATTCGCCGCCCGGTCGATCAGCGGGTAGATGTTGCCGCTGCGGCATTCCAGGGTCCGGTCGGTGGTGAAATCCTGCATCCGGTCGATCAACGCGGCTATCCGATCCACCTCATTGCAGATGAGTTGCGTCAAAGCGGCGTCGCGCCCGCCATTGCCCGATTCCAGCAATTGAGCCGCGCCCCTTATGCCCGACAGGGGATTCTTGATCTCATGGGCCAGGATCGCCGCTGCGCCGATGGCCGAGCGCGCGCCTCCCGCCGTGCCGCGATGGCCGATCTTGCGCGCCTGGCTCTGGGTGTGGACCGATACCACGCGCCAGCCTTCATGATCGACAATAGGCGCGATCATCAGGTCGACTTCCATCTCCGCCGTGCGTCCGGCATGCACGCGAATGTCATAGGCCGCGATCGGCTTGTTGCTATGCCAGATGTCGAAGCGCGCCCCCATCTCCGCCATGCGGATGGTCCGCGCTATATCGCTTCCGACTATGGCTGAACGCGCCATGTTGAGCAGCGTTTCGGCGCGGACATTGGCGTCGGCGATGCTGTTGTCCGGCCGCACCACCAAAGTTGCGACCGGCAGCGCAGTCATGAGTTCGGAAAGCGATGGCCCATCCCGCTGCGGTCGAAGCGATGGGATGGTGGTCATGTCCGCCGTCATGCCGCCTTGCGTGTCTCTACCAGACCCTCGTCGGCAATCAGCGGTTCGTAGAAGCGCGCAAGCATGTCCAGCACGACATCACCGTCCGGCTCCTGGTTCACTGCGTTGCGGAACTCGGCAGAGCCCGGCAGCCCCTTGGTGTACCAGCCGATATGCTTGCGGGCCATGTTCACGCCAGTGTGACTGTCATAATGCTCCAACATCGCGCGATAATGTTCCGTAATCACGCGATATTGCTCGTCCAGCAAGGGATCGGCCAAGCGCTCGCCCGTGCGGAACCAATGCATCACCTGACCGATCAGCCAGGGTCGGCCATAGGCGCCCCGCCCGATCATCACGCCATCGGCGCCGCTCTGCTCCAGCGCTGTCTCGGCATCGTCGAT
This sequence comes from Sphingobium sp. LSP13-1-1.1, assembly GCF_040676415.1. Classification (NCBI taxonomy): domain Bacteria; kingdom Pseudomonadati; phylum Pseudomonadota; class Alphaproteobacteria; order Sphingomonadales; family Sphingobiaceae; genus Sphingobium; species Sphingobium sp. LSP13-1-1.1. Next base: position 526,223 of record NZ_JBEGHU010000012.1, read on the forward strand.
GGAGCAGATGTCCCCATTGACGATGACGGGCAGCGACACCGCTTCCTTCACGCTGCGGACAAAGGCCCAGTCCGCCGACCCCTTGTACATCTGGCAGCGCGTACGGCCGTGGACCGTGATCAGCTTCGCACCCAGATCCTCTGCGATCCGGGCCAGTTCGGGCGCGTTGAGGCTGACATGGTCCCAACCCATGCGCATCTTGACCGTGACGGGCACGTCGACAGCCTTGACGGTGGCGTCGATCAGCGAAGCGGCGAGCGGCAGATCACGCATCAGGGCGCTGCCGGCATCGCCGTTCACCACCTTTTTCACCGGGCAGCCCATGTTGATATCGATGATCGCGGCGCCGCGATCGGCGTTGAGCTTCGCCGCTTCCGCCATTTCCGTGGGCGAGCAGCCGGCAAGCTGCATGGAAACGGGTTCCTCCAGCGGATGCCATGCCGCCTTCTGCAGCGACTGGCGGGTCTCGCGGATCATGGCGGCCGTGGCGATCATCTCCGTCACGTTCAGGCCGGAGCCATAGCGGCGCACCAGCGTGCGGAACGGCATGTCCGTCACGCCCGTCATGGGCGCCAGCACGACCGGCATGTCAATCGTCACCGGACCTATGGAAATCGGGGAAAGCCTCTGCATCGTTCCGTCACTGCCTAAAAAACAGGCAGCCCTTAGCGGAAATCCGCATCCTCGGCAAGCGAAGCGGGGCTGGCGGTCGCTCGGGCACTGCGGTACAGGCGCGACCATGACAGACCGAACCGTCGCCCTGCTGGTCGCAGCAGGACAGGGCAGCCGCGCGGGCGGCGACATCCCCAAGCAATTCCGGCCCATCGGCGGCAAGCCGGTTTTCATCCATGCCGTCGACGCGCTGGCACGCCATCCGGCTATCGATTCCATCGTGCTGGTCGTGGGTGCGGGGCAGGAAGACGATGTGCGGGCCATGCTGGGAAATCGCCCCGTCGCCGCAATCGTTCAGGGCGCCGACAGCCGTCGTGGGTCGGTGCGTGCCGGCCTGGAGCATATCGCCTCCGCCGGCGGCGCGGCGCGCATATTCGTTCATGACGCGGCCCGCCCCTTTCTTCCTGCGCCGGTGATCGATCGGCTGCTTGCCGCTTTGGAAGGGGCAATCGGTGCGATCCCTGTTTTGCCGGTCGCAGACACATTGGTCAGGAGCGAGCAGGACAATGCCGCTGAGGTCGTCGACCGCAATGGCCTGTTCCGTGTCCAGACGCCCCAGGCCTTTCGCTTCGACGCCTTGCTGGCTGCGCACCGGCTATGGGACAGTACACAGGAAGCAACCGATGATGCCCAGATGGTGCAGCAATCGGGTCATGACGTCATGCTGGTCGCGGGCGATGAAAGGCTGGAAAAATTGACCTATGCTGAAGATTTTGCGCGCGCCGAAGCCCGACTGGGCGCTGCTCGAAGCGTGCGGACGGGCATGGGCTATGACGTCCACCGACTTGCGCCCGAAGAGGAGCTTTGGCTGTGCGGCATACGCATTCCGCACGATCGCGGCCTGGCGGGGCACAGCGACGCGGATGTGGCGATCCACGCCCTTGTCGATGCCCTGCTCGGCGCCCTGGCGGAGGGCGACATAGGCAGCCATTTTCCGCCTTCCGACCCTCAATGGCGCGGCGCGGCCTCGTCCCGCTTCCTGGAATATGCGGCGGGACGCGTCGCAAAACGGGACGGCTTTATCGAGCATGTCGACCTGACGCTGATCTGCGAGGCGCCGAAAATCGGCCCCCACCGTGACGCCATGCGCAACCGGATCGCCGAAATCCTGGGCATTACCCTGGATCGGGTCAGCGTGAAGGCGACCACCACGGAACGGCTGGGCTTTGCCGGACGCCGGGAAGGTATCGCCGCACAGGCTGTTGCCACCCTCTCCCTCCCCGCGCTAATCTGACTCCATGCCCGATAACATCCTTCCCGCGCAGCTGGTCGACCTGGCCGAGCGCGTCATCAGCGCCAACCGGCGCGCCGGTCGTACCATTGCCGTGGCGGAAAGCTGCACGGGCGGACTGGTGTCCGCCGCGCTGACCGAGATAGCCGGCTCGTCAGAAGTGTTCGAAGCTGGATTTATCACTTATTCCAATGATATGAAAAGCGAACTGCTCAAGGTTTCTCAAGATGTCATTGAAACTTTCGGCGCCGTTTCCATCGCCACTGCCTGGGCGATGGCTCAGGGCGCGCTCAACAAGAGCCACGCCAATGTCGCCGTCGCGATCACGGGCATAGCGGGTCCCGGCGGCGGATCGGAACAGAAACCCGTCGGTACCGTCGTTTTCGCCCGCGCCGAGCGCGGCGCCAGCCCCGACAAGATCGTCGCCGACATGCATTATTTCGGGGATACGGGCCGGGGCGGCGTCCGCCTTCAGGCGGCGCTCTGCGCGCTCGAACTATTGCTGCCCGACTCGCCGGCGCCGTAAAGCTCCGCCGCGCGGGTCTCGAACGCACCGATCATCTTGCGCAGCGCCTTGTCGAACATCTGCCCTGCCAGCATCTCGAACAGCCTGTTCTTGAATTCGAACTCGACCTCGAAATCCACCAGCACCCCGCCCTTGCCGTCATCGCGGAAGTTCCATTCATTGTGGAGATGCTTGAGCGGCCCGTCGAGATAATCGACCCGCACATGGTCTGGCCGGTGCTTGTGCACGCGGGACGTGAAGCTTTCCTTGATCCCCTTGAAGCCGACGATCATGTCCGCGACCATTTCCGAATCGCTATCGGACCGGACCCGGATCGCGCTGACCCAGGGCAGGAATTCGGGATAGGCCTCGACATTCGCCACCAGGTCGAACATCTGTTCAGGCGTATAGGGAAGCGGCCTCGTTTCGTTATGCTTGGGCATCGGCTTATCGGGCTGCCTTCGCCAGTTGGGCCTCTCTGGCCGCGCGCATCTCGGCAAAATCCTTGCCCGCATGATAGCTGGATCGCGTAAGCGGGCTGGATGCCACCTGCAGGAAGCCCTTGGCCCGCGCAATCGCCGCATAGGCGTTGAACGCCGCGGGGGTGACGAACTCCATCACCTTGGCATGCTTGGGCGTGGGCTGGAGATACTGGCCCATGGTGAGGAAATCGATATCGGCCGATCGCATGTCGTCCATCACCTGGTGGACTTCCAGCCGTTCCTCCCCCAGCCCCAGCATGATGCCGGATTTGGTGAAGATTGACGGATCGAGCTTCTTCACCGTCTCCAGCAACCGCAAGGACGCATAATAGCGCGCGCCGGGCCGGATGGTGGGGTACAAACGCGGCACAGTCTCCAGATTATGGTTGTAGACGTCGGGCCGCGCAGCCACGATCATCTCGACCGCGCGTTCATGCTTGTTGCGGAAATCAGGGGTGAGGATTTCAATGGTCGTGTCCGGCGTCGTGCGGCGCAACGCCTCGATCACCTTCACGAACTGCGACGCGCCGCCATCGGGCAGGTCGTCGCGATCGACGGAGGTGATGACGATATGTTCCAGCCCCATTTCCGCGCAGGCGTCGGCCAGGTTCTGCGGCTCGTTGGGATCCACCTTGCGCGGCATGCCGGTCTTGACGTTGCAGAAGGCGCAGGCCCGCGTGCACACATCGCCCAGGATCATCACGGTCGCATGCTTCTTGGTCCAGCATTCCCCGATGTTCGGGCAGGCTGCTTCCTCGCACACCGTCGCAAGTCCCTTTTCCCGCATCAGCTTGCGCGTCTCGTTATAGCCGGGGCTGGTCGGCGCCTTGACGCGAATCCAGTCGGGCTTGCGGGTGCGTTCGGGCCGCGCGGCGGGCGCGGGGATCGGGACGATATCGGTCATGCGCCCCAGATAGCGATGCGAGAGCGCTCTTGCCAGCCCCATCATTGTTCGGCACAGACCGGCGCATGACCGATTTTGCTGATATGCTCGCCGGCTATCGCCGTTTCCGGAATACGGGCTGGACGATGCAGCGGGGACGATGGGACGAACTCAACGAAGGACAAAGCCCGCGCGTCATGGTGATCGCCTGTTCCGACAGCCGAGTCGATCCCGCGCAGATATTCGACACCAGCCCTGGAGAGATTTTCGTGGTCCGCAACGTGGCTGCGCTGGTCCCGCCCTTCGAAACCAACCCCGGCCGCCACGGCGTGTCCGCGGCGCTGGAATTCGCCGTTCAGGTGCTGAAGGTCGGAGAGATCGTCGTCATGGGCCATGGCAAATGCGGCGGTTGCAAGGCGGCTCTCAGCCATTCGCTGAAAGATGCGCCCCCCGGCGAGGGCGGCTTCATCCACAATTGGATCGAACTGCTCGACGAAGCGCGGGAGAAGGTGGTGGAACGCTTCGGCGATGACCGCAGCCGCGACGCGGAACGGGCCATGGAACAGGAAGGCGTCAAGGTCAGCCTGGCCAACCTGCGCAGCTTTCCCTGCGTCCGCGCCAAGGAACGGACCGGCGAGATCAGGCTGGTCGGTGCCTTCTTCGCCATTGCCGACGGCCAGCTTCACCTGCTGGACGAAGCGAGCGGACAGTTCAGCCCGGCGGCGCTGGAAGGCTGATGGTCGCATCGATCCCCAGCGGCAATATCGCCCTGCTGATCGATGCAGACAATGTCTCTGCCGATCATTTCGATCCGGTGCTGACCGTTCTGGCGGAACTGGGCACGGTCAACATAAGGCGCGCCTACGGCAACTGGAGCAAACCCGCGCTGAAGGGTTGGGCGCAGCAGGCCGTGACGCAGGCGATCGAAACGCAGCAGCAGTTCGACCTGACCAGGGGCAAGAATGCGACGGACATGAAGATGACGATCGACGCCATGGATCTCATTGCGTCGGGTCGCGTCACGGGCTTCGGCCTGATGTCGAGCGACAGCGATTTCACGCCGCTGGTCACGCGCATCCGGCAGGAAGGCCTGCCGGTCTACGGCTTCGGCACTGACAAGACGCCGCAGGCGTTCCGCAGCGCCTGCACCCGCTTCATCGATGTCGGCGCGCTTACCAGCACAAGAGAAACGCCCGTTGAGCTGGAGGAATCGATGGAGGAACCCGCCTCCCCCGACGCCACCGAGGTCGCGCCCGATCTCGTCAAGCTGCTGATCGATGCCTATAACGCCGTCAAACGCGACGATCAGGGTTTTGCCCGCCTCAGCGAAGTCGGCCAGCTTGCGGGCAACCGCTCCAGCTTCGACACCCGCAACTATGGGTTCAAGCGGCTGTCCGACCTCGTCCGCTCGATCAAGAATTTCAAGGTCGAAAGCCGCGACGGCCAGACCTGGATCAAGCGGGTGCATTGATGGGAACCGTCGCCCGGCACCTGACGATCCATGGAAAGGTGCAGGGCGTATTCTACCGCGGTTGGGCGGTCGAGGCCGCCCGTCGGCTCGGCCTTGCGGGATGGGTCCGCAATCGTATCGACGGCAGCGTCGAGGCGTTGATCGAAGGGCAGGATGATGCGGTCGAGCGGTTCATTGCCCTGGCCGGCCAAGGTCCGCCGGCAGCCCGTGTCGCGCGGATAGATGCGACCGAAGTGGCGGCGGAAGGACATCTGAAATTCGAGCAACATCCAACCGCTTGAGCGATCTGCATCAGGCGGAATGCCGCTGATCCACAAACCGAAGGACGACAGCGGTACGACAGAAAGGCATTTTTCGTCCCCTTCGTCGCTGTACTGAGGCCGAGACCGCTCGCAAAAAAGGGGAGGTCAACGCCTCCCCTTCCCGTCCCCGCAAAGCGCTTTCGAACTGGCCGAAAACGGCCAAGTTGAAAAATGCTCTGGATCAGTAGCGGTAATGATCCGGCTTGAACGGACCTTCCTGCGTCACGCCGATATAGGCGGCCTGCTTGGGCGTCAGCTTCGACAGCTTCACGCCCAGCTTCTCCAGGTGAAGCGCCGCGACCTTTTCGTCCAGATGCTTGGGCAGCACATAGACTTCGTTCTTATATTCGCCCGACTTGGTCCAAAGCTCGATCTGCGCCAACACCTGGTTGGTGAAGGAAGAGGACATGACGAAGCTCGGATGGCCGGTGGCGCAGCCCAGGTTCACCAGCCGTCCCTTGGCCAGGACGATGATCTTCTTCCCGTCGGCAAACTCCACCTCGTCGACCTGCGGCTTGATCTCGGTCCACTTCATGTTGTTGAGGCCCGCGATCTGGATCTCGCTGTCGAAATGGCCGATGTTGCAGACGATCGCCATGTTCTTCATCGCGCGCATGTGATCGACGGTGATGACGTCCTCATTGCCGGTCGCGGTGACGAAAATGTCCGCGCGGCTGGCCGCCTCTTCCATCGTGACGACTTCATAGCCCTCCATCGCCGCCTGCAATGCGCAGATCGGATCGATTTCGGTGACCAGCACGCGCGCGCCGCCGTTGCGGAGCGAAGCGGCGGAACCCTTGCCCACGTCGCCGAAACCGGCGACCACGGCAACCTTGCCGGCCAGCATGACGTCGGTGGCGCGGCGGATCGCGTCGACCAGCGATTCCTTGCAACCATAGAGATTGTCGAACTTCGACTTGGTGACGCTGTCGTTGACGTTGATCGCCGGGAAAGGCAGCTTGCCCTTCTTCGCCAGCTCATAAAGGCGGTGGACGCCCGTGGTGGTCTCTTCCGACACGCCCTTGATGGCCTTGACCGTCTCCGTCAGATAACCCGGACGCTCCGCCAGGAAGCGCTTCAGCGTGGCGACGAAAATTTCCTCTTCTTCGTTGCCGGGGGTGAACAGCTCTTCCCCGGCCTCGACGCGGGCGCCCCACAGCGCGAACATGGTGGCGTCCCCGCCATCGTCCAGGATCATGTTGCAGACCGTGTCACCCCAATCGAAGATGCGGATGACATAGTCCCAATATTCCTCCAACGTCTCGCCCTTCACGGCGAACACCGGGATGCCCCGCGCCGCGATGGCGGCGGCGGCATGATCCTGGGTGGAGAAGATGTTGCACGATGCCCAGCGGATTTCAGCGCCCAGTTCCGCCAGCGTCTCGATCAGCACGGCGGTCTGGATCGTCATGTGCAGCGACCCCGTGATGCGCGCGCCCTTCAGCGGCTTGGCGGCGCCGAATTCGGCGCGCAGGGCCATCAGGCCCGGCATTTCGGTTTCCGCGATTTCGATTTCCTTGCGGCCGAAAGCGGCAAGGCTGATGTCGCGGATCACATAATCCTGCGCCTGGGTGGCGGGTGCGGTGGCCACGAGCCTGTCTCCATATCGTTAAGATTGAGGCCGCCGCCCGAATGAACGAACGGCGGCGATGGGCTGGGCTTTACCAATCGCCGCCCTCCATGGCAACTCAATATAAAGTTTTCTTTATGTCTATTCCGCCGGGCCGCGCAACGCGACCTTCACCGGCTCCTTCGACAAAGAATCATCTGCCGCCAATGCGGTGGCGATGTCCCAAGGCATGTCCGACCGATGCGGGCCGATCGTAGCGGCAGAGGACAAGGCTGCACCCGTCCTTGACGGACCATCAACGACGAAGCTTAGCTGAATTTCACCACAAAGGGTTCAGCTACGATGGAGAAACAAGCCATCGCAGCCGCCATGCTTACGGCCGCGATCCGACCTGCGGGTCAGGCCGATCCCGCACCGCTGACCAGATGGGAGGCGTCGACTCCGGCAGAGGCATAGGCGGCGGACCATTTCCGCGCCGCAGGGACGTCGAACAGAAGCTCGGCGGTGCAGCTGGTCGGAAACCAGCTTTCGCCGTTCATTTCCTCGTCCAGTTGTCCCGCGCCCCAGCCAGCATAGCCCAGGGCGACCAGATAGCGACTCGGCCCCTTCCCTTCCGCAATCGCCTTCAGGATTTCGAGCGAGCCGGACAGGCCCCATCCCTCGCCCACGGCCACCATGTCATGCCCACCCCAGTCGAGCGAATGCAGGACGAAGCCGCGCCGGGGTTCCACTGGCCCGCCGCGCAGCACGGGTACATCCGGGACATTGCGCGGCTCGATGTCAAAGCTCTCCAGCAGGTCATGCAGGCTGACGCCGTCAATCTCGTCGCTGACGGCAATGCCCAGCGATCCGCCCTCGTCATGCACGCACATGGCGATGACGGAATGATCGAACCGCATGTCCTCCATCCCCGGCAGGGCGAGCAGGAATTGACCGGCATAGGAGCGTGTTGGGGTCATCCGTCAAATATACGCGCCTTGCCGCCTTTGCCAATGGCGAGCCATCGCTTGGAAGGGGCAGTGCGCCATATTCCGCGCAACCCCTTGACAGACCGGCCTCCAAGCCCAACGTGCCGCCGACCCAAACAAGGCCAGGAGGCAGACGATGACCATTTCGAAGGGCGAACGCGTCCCCAGCACCACTTTCGTCAAGATGACCGAAAACGGCCCCGAGCAGGTCGCTTCGGACGATTTCTTCGCCGGCCGCACCGTCGCGCTTTTTTCCGTGCCGGGAGCCTTCACGCCCACCTGTTCCGCGCGGCATCTGCCCGGCTTCGTAGAGAAGGCGGAAGAACTGAAGGGCAAGGGCGTCGATGAGATCGCCTGCACCGCCGTCAACGACGCTTTCGTCATGGGCGCCTGGGGCAAGTCCGCCAACGCCGATGGCAAGGTGACGATGCTGGCGGACGGCAATGCGGATTTCGCACAGGCAGTCGGCCTTACCATGGACGGCAGCAAGTTCGGCATGGGCACGCGCGGTCAGCGTTTCTCCATGATCGTCAAGGACGGCGTCGTTGCGGAACTGAATGTCGAGGCGCCGGGCGACTACAAGGTCTCGTCGGCCGAATATATGCTCGATCAGATCTGAATCTTGCAGGATGCGCGCCTCTGATCGGGCGCGCATCTTTCTTCGGTCACATTAGTGCGTTACCAAGGTTCGATGACAAAAAGCATCGGCAGTGCGATCGTCGCTGAGCTCGACGAAATCTATCGGAATTCCATCGAAAATCTCCGCCAGGCCATGCGTGCCTACGCCAGCGACGGCAGCGTTCCGGTTCCCGAAGCCCGGACGGATGGACGTTTCTGCTATCCGGAATTGCGGATCACCCATCATGGCGAGTCGGACGCGCCGCCCCCCGGCCGTTCCTTCGCGCGGCTGTCCAGGCCTGGCCGCTATGTGACGACCGTCACCCGTCCCGCCATGTTCGGCGATTATCTGGCCGAACAGATCGACCTTCTCGTCCGCGATTATGGCGTGACGGTCGAAACGGGGATCAGCGAGCAGCAGATTCCCTTTCCCTATGTCCTGGACGGCCTGGACATGAGCGCGCTGGATGGCACGCCGCCGACCGAACTCGCGCGCCACTTCCCGGCCACCGAACTGGCGGAAATCGGGGATGAGATCGCCGACGGCCTGTTCATGCAGGACAGCGCGGGCGAAAGGCCGCTTGCCCTGTTCGATGGACTGCGCACTGATTTCTCGCTGGCGCGGCTCAAACATTATACCGGCACGCCGGCGGAGCATGTGCAGCGCTACATCCTGTTCACCAACTATCATCGCTATGTGGACGAATTCGTGGCCTGGGCCTGTGCCGAATTGCAGCGGGAGGGAAACCGCTACACCGCGCTGTCCGGGGCGGGCGGAGTCTATGTGACGCCGGAAACCGCCGATCCCGCCCGGATGATCGCGGACAGCGCATGGCGCCGGCACCAGATGCCCGCCTATCACCTGATCGCGCCCGATCGCAGCGGGATCACGCTGGTCAATATCGGCGTCGGCCCGTCCAATGCAAAGACCATCTGCGATCATCTGGCCGTGGTGCGTCCGGAAGCCTGGCTGATGATCGGCCATTGCGGCGGCCTGCGCCCCAGCCAGCGGATCGGCGACTATGTGCTGGCGCACGCCTATCTGCGCGATGATCATGTGCTGGATGAGATGCTGCCGCCGGAAATCCCTGTTCCCGCCATTGCGGAGGTCCAGGTGGCGCTGGCGAAGGCGGCCGAAGCCGTGCTGGGCGGTGACGACCGGGAGGATTTCAAGCGTCGCCTGCGCACGGGCACGGTCGTCACGACCGACGACCGCAACTGGGAACTGCGCTACTCCAGTTCGGCGCTGCGCTTCAGCCTGTCGCGTGCGGTCGGCATAGACATGGAGTCGGCGACGATCGCCGCGCAGGGCTATCGGTTTCGAGTGCCCTATGGAACGCTGCTCTGCGTTTCGGACAAGCCGATCCATGGCGAACTGAAATTGCCGGGGCAGGCCAACCGCTTCTATGAGGAAGCCATTGCGGGCCATTTGCGGGTGGGCCTGATGACCTGCGAACTGCTGCGGCAGGAGGGGCCGAAGCTGCACAGCCGCAAGCTGCGCGCCTTCAACGAGCCGCCCTTTCGGTAAGCACCGGCTCCTGCGCTTCAGGCCGTCAGGAAATCCACCATCGCCTGCCCCAGTTCCTTCCGGGTCACCGCATTCATGTGGTTCCCCGGAACCTCGACATAGCGCCCGTTGGGCAGCAGTTTCGCCAGTTCCTGCGCGACGCCATTGTCTCGGTCGTCGGCCCCGCAAATCACCTCGACGGGCTGCTGGAACCCGGCGATGACCTCCCTCGGCGTATCGACGAAGGTGTTGAGGATGTTCAGCATCGCGACCGGATCGCCCTTGGTGGTCTTGAGGAAGGCCTCCGTCATCCATTCCGACGTGCCGCGCTCAAAGCTACCCAAATTGGTCAGGACGTTGCGATAATAGCCGCCATTGTCCAGCGTCTGCACCAGGCCACGCAGCCCCATGCCGGCCAGGATCACCTTGCGCGGCGTCGCCCCCCGCGCCAGCATCCGCACCGTCGTCCGGGCGCCCAGCGAATAGCCGCCCAGATCATAGTCGGTCAGCCCGAGTTGCTCGATCAGCGCCAGCCCGTCCTCCGTCAATGCGTCCGGCGGATAGGCGGCGGGATCATGCGGCTTGCCGCTTTCGCCATGGCCGCGCAGGTCGGGCATGATGAGGCGAAAGCCCGCTTCCACCAGCTTCGCGGCATGGCCGTAGCGTATCCAGTTGGTGTAGGCATTGGAGAAATAGCCGTGGATAAGCATCAGGTCACGGCCCGCCCCCACCATGTGCACGGCAAGGGGAAGCCCACCCAGGCCTTTGATTTCCAACTTTTCGACGGGCAGGTCGGACACTGGGCTACTCCTTGGATGAATGCGGGTCCGGGGATGAATGCGGGTCCGGGGATGAATGCGGGTCCGGCGATATGGCCTCGCCCCACCCTTGTCGAGTGGCGCAAAGCCAGAGAAGCGCCAACGCGCTGCCGATCTGCGCGGCTCCCATGTCCTTCTGCGGGTCCCATATGTCGCCTTGCTGGCCATTATACCAGTCCGCGGTCTGCCCGGCAGCGAACACGCTCAGCAACCATTCGAAAATCTCGTAAATGGCGCCTACGAACCCCACAAAGGCAAAGGCGAATACCAGGCTCCAACCCGGCCGCATCGCGCCATGACGCCGCGCCAGCTCCGCGAAAGGCACGGTCAGCAGGGCGCCGAATGCGAAATGGACCAGCCGGTCATAACCGTTGCGCGCCAACCCGAATGTGTCTGAAACATCATGCCCGCTGATCGCCCGCGCCCAGGCATCATAGGGCACATAGGAATAGATATAGCGTCCGCCCAGCGTGTGCAGCAGCAGGAACAGCAGGACGCATCCCGCCGACCCGTTCGACAGGGGCCAGCGATGCAGCAGCCATGGCGCGGCGAGAGCCAGCAACATGGTCGGGCCATGCTGGAGCGGCGCGAGTTCGGGATAGGGCTGGTCGACATTCGCGGCCAGAATGGCCGCGACCAGCACCATGATCATCCGGCGCTGCTGGACTGGAACGGATTTCCAGACCCCCACAGCGCCGGAGATCATCGGGCGCCTCAGCCCTTCTTCAGGTGCCGGCGGCCCAGCAGTTCCGCAATCTGCACCGCGTTGAGCGCGGCGCCCTTGCGCAGATTGTCGCTGACGCACCAGAGGTTCAGACCGTTTTCGATGGTCGAATCCTCGCGCACGCGGCTGATGAAGGTTGCATAGTCGCCCACGCATTCGACAGGGGTGACGTAACCGCCATCCTCGCGCTTGTCGACGAGCATCACGCCGGGCGCCTCGCGCAGGATGTCCTGCGCTTCCTTGGCCGAGATTTCCTTCTCGAACTCGATGTTCAGCGCCTCGCTATGGCCGACGAACACGGGCACGCGCACGCAGGTCGCCGTGACCTTCACCTTGGGATCAAGGATCTTCTTCGTCTCCGCGACCATCTTCCATTCTTCCTTGGTCGAACCATCGTCCAGGAAGACGTCGATGTGCGGGATCACGTTGAAGGCGATCTGCTTGGTGAACTTCTTCGGCTCGGCCGGATCGCCCACGAAGATGTTGCGCGACTGTTCGAACAGTTCGTCCATGCCCGCCTTGCCCGCGCCGGAAACCGACTGGTAGGTGGCGACGACCACGCGCTTGATCGTCGCGGCGTCATGCAGGGGCTTCAATGCCACGACCATCTGCGCGGTCGAGCAGTTCGGGTTCGCGATGATGTTCTTACGCTTATAGCCATCGATCGCATCCGGATTCACCTCGGGCACGATCAGCGGCACGTCCGGGTCCATGCGGTAGAGCGACGAATTGTCGATCACCACGCATCCTGCGGCCGCCGCCTTGGGCGCATATTCGGCCGTCGGGCCGGAACCCGCGGCGAACAGGGCGATATCCCAGCCGGTGAAATCGAAATGCTCGATATTCTTGCATTTGAGCGTCTTGCCGGTGTCACCGAAATCAATTTCGGCGCCCTGCGACCGGGGCGAGGCTACCGCCGCGATCTCGTCAATCGGGAACTCGCGCTCGGCGAGAATGGTCAGCATCTCGCGGCCCACATTTCCGGTGGCTCCCACGACGACGACCTTGTAACCCATGACTTGACACTCCACTCGATGCTTGCATTGCGGAGTGCGCGCCATAGCGGCATTGCACCATTTGTCCAGTGACAAGCCGTTTATTGCGTCAAAGCCGGGCTTCTTGGCACTACGCATCCTATTGAGGTTCCGTGCTCCTGCAAAGGCAGGAACAGGAAACAGTTATTTGCCAGGCGTTTCCGGCCCCACCCCATGCCGGGCGAGAAAATTCTCGATCGTCCGCCACAGATGGACGCTGATCCCCGGCCCGCCCACACGATGTGTCTGGCCCGGATAGACCATCATCTCGAACGGCACGGCCGCCCCCTGCATCCTGGCCATCAAGGCGGTCGAATTGTCGAACGCCACATTATCGTCCGACATGCCGTGGATCAGCAATAGTGGATCGCTGATCTTGACCGCCTCCTCCACCGCGCCGGAGCCGGGATAGGCGCTGGGCTTCTCCTGCGGCTGGCCGAGATAGCGCTCGGTATAATGGGTGTCGTACAGCTCCCATTTCGTGACCGGCGCGCCCGCCACCGCCGCCGAGAAGACCCCAGGCGCCTTTTCCAGCAGCTTGAGCGACATATAGCCGCCATAGGACCAGCCATAGGTCGCGATCCGCCTGGGATCGACATAGGGCTGGCTCTTGAGCCAGTTCACGCCCGCAAGCTGGTCCTCCACCTCGACCGTTCCCATGGCGTGGTAGATCTGGTCCTCGAACGCCTTGCCGCGGTCGGGCGTGCCGCGATTGTCCAGAACGAAGACGATCCAGCCCTGGTCCACCAGATATTGGTAGATGGGCGAACCCCAGGAATTGGTGACCTGCCGCCCGGTGCCAGGCCCGCCATAATGCAGCATGAAGACCGGATAGCGCTTTCCGGCCTCCAGGGGCGGCGTCATGATCCGGGTGTAGAGCGTCGATCCGTCGGCAGCCCTGATGGTCCCGAATTTCGTCTTCACATGGCTGGCAAGATAGGGCGCATAGGGATGGTCGCCCTTGATCGCATTTTCCGACAGCCATTGCAGCCTCTTGCCCGAATTATCGGCGAGATAGACCTGGCGCGGTTGATCGGTATTGCTTCGGGAAACCACGATCCGGCTGGCCGCGCCATCCATCACGGCGTCGTTCCACCACCCGGCCGAGGTCAATTGCCGCAACGGTCCCGCCTTGGCGATCGGCGCGGCATAGAGCTGCTGTTCCAGCGGCGTCTCTCTGTTGCCGGTGAAATAGACGGTGCCCCCGCCCCCCTTCGCGCCCTCATCCACGCTCACCACGTCGCGCACCTCCCAATTGCCGCTGGTGAGCGCCGTCCACTGGCTGCCCCGCACATGGTAGAGATGCCCGTGGCCGGTCTTTTCCGACCACCACAGGAAGCTGCCGTCCCGCAGCGGCGTGAAATTATTGCTGAGGTTGACCCAGCTCTTCGCCCTTTCGGTCAGGATCACCCGCGCCTTTCCCGTCGCCGGATCGACCGCCAGCAGGTCCAGCGTCTTCTGGTCCCGGCTCTCGCGCTGGACGTAAAGCGTCTTGCCGTCCTTCGACCAATCGACGCGGGCGAGATAAATGTCCTTTTCCGCGCCGAGATCGACCTTCACCGGCGTGCCGCCCTCCGGCTTCATCACATAGAGGTCGACCAATGCATTGGGCGTTCCGGCTGCCGGATAGCGCTGCTCATATACTTTGGTGCCCTCGCCGCCGATGGCGGTACGGGTGACCACGCCGACGGGCCCTTCATCCACGCGCGCGACCGCGATCAACCTGTCGTCCGGCGACCACCAATAGCCTGTGCGCCGGTCCATTTCCTCCTGCGCGACAAACTCGGCCACGCCCCAGCTTACCGCGCCGCTGGCGCCCTGCGTCAACTGCCTTTCCGTCCCGCCCATCGGCTGGACGAAGAAATTGCCGCCACGCACGAAGGAGACATAGCCGCCCTTTGGACTGACCACCGCGTTCAACTCGCCATCCGGCGTGTCGGTGAGCCGGGTCACCTTCCCGTCCAGCGCCGCCAGATAGAGGTCCCCGTCGACCGGCACGAGGATGGACTTGCTGTCCGGCGACCAGTCATAGCTGACGATGCCGGTGCTGCCCGCGACGGAGCGATCCCGCTCCCGCTGCATCTTCTCCGCCTCCGAAAGCTCCGCGCCGCTGCCGGTCTTCCTGGAATCGACCAGCATCCGCTCCGCACCCGTGGAGCTGTCCACCGCCCAGAGATCAAGCCGCTCCTTTTCATCGGGCCGGGGTTTCAACAGCGTCACCAGCCTGCCGTCAGGGGACAGCTTCAGCGCTCTAGGCTGTGGACCGGACAGGTCGGGACTGGCAAACACCCGCTCCAGCGTCAGCTTTTCCTGCGCCTGGGCGGATATCACGGAGAGCAGCAGCACGCCGACAGTCGCGCCGCATTTCAGATATGGCGACATTTTCATCCCTTGCTTGAGCCGCGACGAAGCAGCAGCACATGGGCGCGAAATTAGCGTCAAGCGGATGAAAAGATCAATGTTGGGAAATAATATTTCCTGGAAAAACCATGACCGCTCCCAGGCAGGTCATGGTGGGCGCGACAGGGATTGAACCTGTGACCCCACCCGTGTGAAGGGTGTGCTCTACCGCTGAGCTACGCGCCCCCTTTCAAGGAGGAGGCGGCCATTGGCATCCACCGCGCCGCCTGTCAAGCAGTGCAACAAGCAATTTTCCGAAAATGGACTTATTCACGCCATCCGCGTTATAGTCGATACGCTTTCAAAAGGAGTGCATGTTCATGCGTCAAACCGTCGCCCTCGTCATTGCCGGGCTGCTTCTTACCTCGCTGGCCGCTTGCAACACCGTCAAGGGTGCGGGTCGCGACATCGAATCCGTCGGTCGCGCCGGGGAAAAAGCCATTAATTGATCGGGCAACCGGCTCGTTTACCGAAGCCGGCCCATTTACTGGAGGATGCGGCTGGCGACGGCCGCATCCTTCTCCAGCCGGACGCCGTCGCATTCCGGCTCACCGCAGTCGCAGGCCGCGATGGTGTAGCGCACGCCGCACATCACCAGCACATCCTGATCGAAGGAATAGTTGGATATTCCCGCCCGCTCGACCTTTTCCTGCGCTCTGGCCCGGAGGGTCATGGTCTTGCCTCTCTGCAACATGGCTGAATGATTGTTGCTGCGTTGCACAATGTCAATTGCGCCAGGTTGGTTCCTGAACGAATTGAAATAAATCTGTCCAGAAAATGACACGATTCAGCGCTTGTGCAGGCGATGCTTGCGCGTCGTCGCCATCGCTCCCATATGCCGGCCATGAACGACCAACGCTCCCAATCCATGCCGGTCTGGCATGGCACGACGATCATGTCGGTACGCAAGAACGGAAAGGTGATCGTGGCCGGCGACGGCCAGGTTTCCATGGGCCAGACGGTGATGAAGCCCAATGCCCGCAAGGTCCGTCGTCTTCACGACGGCTCGGTGATCGGCGGGTTCGCCGGTGCCACGGCGGACGCCTTCACCCTGTTCGAGCGGCTAGAGGCCAAGCTGGAGCGTCACAACGGACAGTTGATGCGCGCCGCCGTCGAACTGGCGAAGGATTGGCGAACCGACAAATATCTCCGCAACCTGGAGGCGATGATGATCGTCGCTGACAAGGACGTGACGCTGATCCTGACGGGCAATGGCGATGTGCTGGAACCGGTGTCCCATCCCAAGGGCACCGTGGCAGCCATCGGTTCGGGCGGCAATTTCGCTCTCGCGGCAGCGCGTGCGCTGGTGGAATATGAGGAAGACGCCGAAACACTTGCGCGCAAGGCGATGCAGGTGGCGGCGGAAATCTGCGTCTACACCAACGACCAGCTTGTGGTCGAAGAACTGGCATCTGCCACATAATGGCGCGCCTCCCGCGGGCAAGACGAGCCTCCAGCCTGTCCCGAACCGCTGCACGCGATTGCTGAGGCAGTCGCCCCCACCCCCGGCCCCTCCCGCATGCGGAAGGGGAGTGAGATGAAGATGAACGACAACCTGACCCCCAAAGCCATTGTTTCCGCCCTCGACGCGCATATCATCGGCCAGGCCGACGCCAAGCGCGCCGTTGCGGTCGCGCTGCGCAACCGTTGGCGTCGCCAGCGCCTTCCCGCCGACCTGCGCGAAGAGGTGACGCCCAAGAACATCCTGATGATCGGGCCCACCGGCTGCGGCAAGACGGAGATCAGCCGGCGCCTCGCCAAGCTCGCCGACGCGCCCTTCGTCAAGGTGGAGGCCACCAAGTTCACCGAAGTGGGTTATGTCGGCCGCGACGTCGAACAGATCGTGCGCGACCTGGTCGAGGAAGCCGTGCGTCTGGAAAAGGATCGCCGTCGCGAAGCGGTGCGCGAAGCCGCGTCCGAAGCCGCCATGTCTCGCCTGCTCGACGCGCTCACCGGCAAGGAAGCGAGCGAGGCCACGCGCCTCTCCTTTCGCCAGCGGATCGAGAACAACCAGATGAACGATGTCGAGGTCGAGGTGGAAGTCGCCGACAGCCCCTCCATGCCCATGGAAATCCCCGGCATGGGCGGCCAGATCGGCATGATCAACCTCAGCGACATGATGTCCAAGGCCTTCGGGCAGCAGCAGAAGAAGCGGCGCAAGCTGCGCGTGGTGGACGCCTGGGACAAGCTGGTCGAGGAGGAGCAGGACAAGCGCCTGGACCAGGACGATGTCGCCCGCGTCGCCATCACCAGCGCGGAGCAGAACGGCATCGTCTTCATCGACGAGATCGACAAGATCGCCGTCAGCGACGTGCGCGGCGGCTCCGTCAGCCGCGAGGGCGTGCAGCGCGACCTGCTCCCGCTGATCGAGGGCACGACGGTCTCGACCAAATATGGTCCGCTCAAGACTGACCATATATTGTTCATCGCCAGCGGCGCCTTCCATGTCGCAAAGCCCAGCGACCTGCTGCCGGAACTGCAGGGCCGCCTGCCGATCCGGGTGGAGTTGAAGGGCCTGACCGAGGATGATTTCGTGTCGATCCTGTCCGACACCAAGGCCAGCCTTGTTGCGCAATATCGCGCATTGCTGGCAACCGAAGGCGTCACCATCGACCTGACGCCCGACGGCATCCGCGCCGTGGCGAAAATCGCCGCCGAAGTGAACAGCGAGGTAGAGAATATCGGCGCCCGCCGCCTCCAGACGGTGATGGAAAAACTGCTGGAGGATGTGAGCTTCGACGCGGAGGACCGCCAGGGCGAAACGCTGCTGGTCGACGCCGCCTATGTGGAAAAGCAGTTGCGCGCGATCGCGCGCAACACCGACCTCAGCAAATATGTGCTGTAAGGGCGAACCTGCCCCTTACTGACACCATGTTATTCAGACGCCTCTGTCAATCACGTGAAGTCGGGACCGGTCCCGACTTCACCTACCGATTAAAAGTCAGTAGCTGCGCCCCACCAGCACCCGCTCCACCGCCTTCTCGCCGGTAAACACGCAAACGCCGTCGGCCGCTTCCGCATCAGAGGGAATATTGCGCAGCGTCAGCTTCTCGCCCTTCAACCACTCAACCACCTTGTCGAGCGCAGCCCCGGTCGGCTTGGCCCACTGCACCAGCGCCCAACCCGGCTTCTTGCTCGCCCCGAAATAGGCCTTGAGCCCATCGAGCGACGTCACCGACTTGTCGATATTCCCCAGCAGCCGCGCCTGCGCGTCCGCGAACAGCGCCTGCTGGATCTCCTCGATCATCCCGGCCACACTGCCCAGGAAATCATCCTTGGCCACGACCTGGCTATCGAGCTTCCCATCCTCACGATAGAGCCGATCACGCCGAATGACGGACACATTGCCACCCGCCATGTCACGCCCGCCGACCTCGATCACGATCGGCGCGCCCTTCTTGACCCAGCTCCAACGCTTGTTCGCGGCCTTGGCGGGCCGCCGGTCCAGCAGCGCGCGCACCGGCTCGCGGAACACATCCTGCTTGTTGAGTTCCGTCACCAGATTGCCGCAATATTCCAGGATCGCCGCATCCTCGTCCGTATCGCGCAGCATGGGCACGACGACGATCTGATAGGGCGCCACCCGCGGCGGCACGCGCAGCCCGTCATCGTCGCCATGCACCATGATCAGCCCGCCGATCATCCGCGTGGAAACGCCCCAGCTTGTCGTCTGCGCCAGTTCCTGCTGCCCCTCGGCATTCTGGAACTTGATGTTCTGCGCCCATGAGAAGGTCGTACCCAGGAAATGCGACGTTCCCGCCTGCAACGCCTTGCCGTCCTGCATCATCGCCTCGATGGAATAGGTCGCCACGGCACCGGGAAAGCGCTCATTTTCGGGCTTCTCGCCCGCGATCACCGGCAAGGCGACGCATTCTTCGGCAAAGCTGCGATAGACTTCCAGCATCTTGAGCGTCTCTTCCATCGCCTCATCGACGGTGGCATGCGCCGTATGCCCCTCCTGCCAGAGGAATTCGGCGGTGCGCAGGAACATGCGGGTGCGCATTTCCCAGCGGACGACATTGGCCCATTGGTTGATCAGCACCGGCAAATCGCGCCAGCTCTGCACCCAGCGGGAAAATGCCGCGCCGATCACCGTCTCCGAAGTCGGGCGAACCACCAGCGGCTCCTCCAGCCTGGCTTCGGGGTCCGGGATCATCTTCCCGTCCTTCTGGATCAGCCGGTGATGCGTGACGACCGCCATTTCCTTGGCAAAGCCGTCGACATGCTCCGCCTCCTTCTCGAAATAGGAAAGCGGGATGAACAGCGGAAAATAGCAGTTTTCGTGGCCGGTCGCCTTGATGCGCTCGTCCAGCAGCTTCTGCATCCGTTCCCATATGCCATAACCCCATGGCCGGATGACCATGCACCCGCGCACGCCGCTTTCCTCGGCCATGTCGGCTTCGGAAATGACGGCCTGATACCAGGCGGCGAAATCCTGATCGCGGGTAACGGAAAGGGCGTGCTTCACGGGATCGACCTTAAATTCGAGTGGATGGCGCGCCATAGGCGAACCGCGCCGCCAATGTCGACCCCCAGAAGAGCAGGGCGACCCGCAGAAGAGGCGGACGTCAGGCGAGCAAGCAATGCCGGATCAGGCGCCCGCGCCCAATTGTTCCAGCCAGGCCTTCGCTTGTTTGGGTTCGCCGACGGCATCGGCAGCGGGCTTGCCCCGAGCAGCCAGAAATTCCCGGTGCAGTGCGAAGACGTCGAGGCTCAATTGGCTGCGAAGCCGGTCGATGTCGTCGGCCAGCTCTTCCAGGCGATCGATCGCCGGCTGGGCATTTGCCCGCGCCCAGCGATCGTCATTATGGCCGAACAAGCCCCAGCGGCCGCTTGCCGTCTCGCGGAGCGCCGCGATCAGCGCGTCACGATACTCCGCTTCCATTTCCTCGCGACGGACGTCCAGTCGCTCAAGTCTGTCGGCCTTTGCCAAGATCTCAACTCAGCTTGTCGATCTTCGCATTCAGCGCCGCCAGTTGCGCCTTGAGCTGGGCAATCTCGTCATCCTTGCTCTCATCGGCAGCCGTTGCCGGCGCAGGCGCCGTCATGCCCGGCATTCCGGGCATCCCCGGCATGCCGGTGCCAAAGGCGCTCGCCGCCGCTTCGAACATCTGCATGTTGCGCTTGGCGATCTCGGCCAGCGGGCCTCCTCCGAAGGCGCCCTTCATGGCTTCCTGAAATTGCTGCTGGTTCTTGCGGAACGCGTCCATCGACGCTTCCAGATATTGCGGCACCATGGATTGCATGGAATCGCCGTACATGGCGATCAACTGGCGCAGGAAGTTGACGGGCAGCATGTTCTTGCCCCTCTGCTCCTCCTCCATGATGATCTGCGTCAGGACATTATGCGTGATGTCCTCTCCGGTCTTCGCATCGACGACAACGAACTCGCGCCCCTCACGAGTCATCTGCGACAAAAGATCCAGCGTGATGTAGCTCGACGTTTCTGTGTTATAGAGCCGCCTGTTAGCGTACTTCTTGATAACGACCGGTTCGGATTCGTTCGCGGTCTTAGATTTGGCCATGGATACCTCTCCCACACCTGTATTTTCCGCAATAGCACAAGCGAATGCCGCGCCGCAACATGGACCGCGGCCCTTACCCCTTTTTCTCAATATTTTATGGCGCGAAACGGAGAGCGATGCCGAACTGCGCAAACGGGCTTTCCAGGGCTTGCGGAGATATCAGGAGGCTGACCGCCCTGCCCCGCCCGCTCCGGTCCCCGTCGTCGCCCGCGCGGGCAGCGCCAGGCTGCTTCGATATGGGACGGAAAACGGGCGCCATCCGGTGGTGTTCGTGCCTTCGCTGATCAACCCGCCGCAGGTGCTGGACCTCTCGGCCAGCCGCTCCATGCTGCGCCACATGGGTGCAGCAGGACATGATGCCTATCTGGTC
This sequence comes from Sphingobium sp. LSP13-1-1.1, assembly GCF_040676415.1. Lineage (NCBI taxonomy): Bacteria > Pseudomonadati > Pseudomonadota > Alphaproteobacteria > Sphingomonadales > Sphingobiaceae > Sphingobium > Sphingobium sp. LSP13-1-1.1. The sequence continues at coordinate 547,303 of NZ_JBEGHU010000012.1, forward strand.
GACTGGGGCACGCCGGCCGCGGACGATGGCGCGCTGGGCCTCGACCGGCACGTGACGGAGCGCCTGCTGCCGATGCTGGGCAGCCTGCAGCGGACACCGATCATCGTCGGATATTGCCTTGGCGGAAATCTGGCGATCGCGGCGGCGGCATTGCAACCGGCACGGGCGCTGGCGACGATCGCGGCCCCCTGGAATTTCGACGGCTTCCCGGCCGCCGACCTTCAGGAGATCGGGTCGCTCTGGCAAGGCTCCAGGCCGATGTGCGAGCGACTGGGCTATGTACCGATGGAGGTGCTGCAATCCGGCTTCTGGGCGATGGATCCTGGCCGGACGATTCGCAAATATGCCGCCTTCGCCGACATGGCGCCCCATTCTCATGAAGAACAGGCCTTTCTCGCGGTGGAGGACTGGGCCAATGGCGGCCCGCCGCTCAGCTTTGCTGCGGGTCGTGATCTTTTCGAGGGGTTCTACGCTGCGAATGCGAGCGGGCGGGGCGAATGGCATGTCGACGGACTGGCGATCGATCCCGGCCGGCTCTCCTGTCCCACGCTTTCGATCCGTTCCACAACCGACCGCATCGTCCCCGCCGCCGCCGCGCCACAGATGGCAGAGAACATAAGCTTGATGCTTGGCCATGTCGGCATGATCGTGGGCGGCGCGGCCCGGGCAATGCTGTGGGAGCCGCTGTCCCAATGGCTTTCCAGCCATGGCGGATGATGATATGTGCAGCCGCGAAAACATCACCCCCTGGAATTGAGGATCAGACTTTGTCAGACATCGTCATCACCGCTGCCAAGCGTACCGCCGTCGGCAGCTTCATGGGCGCGTTCGGATCGACTCCTGCGCATGAACTGGGCCGCACCGCCATCGTCGCGGCACTTGCACAGGCCGGCGTCGCGCCGGAGGAAGTGGACGAAGTCATCCTGGGCCAGGTGCTGACCGCCGGCCAGGGCCAGAACCCCGCCCGTCAGGCCGCCGTCAACGCCGGCATCCCGGTCGAGCGGACCGCCATCGGCCTCAACCAGCTTTGCGGTTCGGGCCTGCGCGCCGTTGCCCTGGCGGCACAGGCGATCCGGGCGGGCGATGCGCGCATCATGGTCGCGGGCGGCCAGGAAAGCATGTCCCTCGCGCCGCACGCCCAATATCTGCGCGCCGGCGCGAAAATGGGACCGATCTCCTTCATCGACACGATGACGCATGACGGCCTGACCGACGCCTTCAACAATTATCATATGGGCATCACGGCCGAAAACCTGGCCGAAAAATATCAGATCAGCCGCGAAGCGCAGGACGCATTCGCCGTCAGCAGCCAGAACAAGGCGGAGGCCGCCCGCGCATCGGGCCGCTTCCGGGATGAGATTGCCGCAGTGACCGTCAAGGGACGCAAGGGCGACACCATCGTCGACGCCGACGAATATATCCGCGCCGGTGCCACGCTGGATGCGATGCAGGCCCTGCGCCCCGCATTCAAGAAGGACGGCACCGTCACCGCCGCCAATGCCAGCGGCATCAACGACGGCGCCGCCGCCCTCGTGCTGATGAGCGCCGACGAAGCGTCCCGGCGCAACGCGCAGGTTCTGGCGCGCATCGCCGGTTTCGCGACCTGCGGCGTCGATCCCTCGATCATGGGCATCGGCCCGGCCCCGGCAAGCCGCCAGGCGCTGGCCAAGGCTGGCTGGTCGCTCGCGGATCTCGACCTCATCGAAGCCAACGAAGCCTTCGCCGCGCAGGCGCTGGCCGTCGGCCAGGAACTGGGCTGGGACCCGGAAAAGGTCAATGTGAACGGCGGTGCGATCGCCATCGGCCACCCGATCGGCGCGTCCGGCGCCCGCGTCCTCACCACCCTGCTCTACGAGATGCAGAAGCGCGACGCGAAGAAGGGCCTTGCGACCCTCTGCATCGGCGGCGGCATGGGCGTCGCCATGTGCGTCGAACGGCCCTGAGCCAGTGATGGAATAATGGCTGGGCCGCCGACCCCCTTGCGGATCGGCGGCCCTTTTCATGTCAGCGCCAGATCCGATCGAAGCGCGCGCCAAGACCGGTCAGCAACTCATATTGCGACAAGCCGGAAACCGCCGCCGCCTCCACCAGCGCATAATCGACGCCCAGCCAATCCCCCTCCGTAATGTCGGACAATGCCGACACGTCGACAGCGGTCAAGTCCATCGACACCCGCCCCACCACCGGCAGGCTTTTGTCGCCCACGGTCATGGAACCCCGCCCGGAAAATCCGCGCAGATATCCGTCCGCATAGCCCAGGTTCACCACCGCGATCTCCATCTCCGCCGCTGCCCGATGGGTCGCATTATAGCCGATCGTATCGCCAGCCCGGACGCGGCGGCGTTGCAGCACCTGGGCCTCGGGAAAGACCACCTGCCTGATATGTCCGGCGACCTCCTCGCGCGGCACTCCGCCATAGAGCGCTATTCCCGGCCGCGTCATATCAAAGGCATAGGCCGCGCCCAGGCAGATCCCCGCGCTGTTCGCCAGGCTGTAGCGCGCCGCCCTCACCTGGCTCCGCAGCGCTGAAAACCGTTCGAGCTGGTCCTGGCTGAGCGGCGTATCCTCGTCGGCGGAGGCCAGATGGCTGTGCAGCGTCACAATGTCCAACCGCGCAACTAGCGCTGACACATCGCCCCGCCAATCCAGCCCCAGCCGGTTCATGCCCGTGTCGACCATGACGTCGCACGGCCCGCCGTCCGCCGCTCTCCATCGGGCAATCTGCCCTTCCGTGCACAGCACCGGCCTGGCGCGGGAGGCCAGCGCAACGGTCATGTCCTCCTCCCGCACGCCATGCAGCACGGAAAGCGACACGCCCTCGCCGACCAACGGCTCCAGCACGGCCGCCTCGGCCCAGTTGGATACGAAGAAATCCCGGCACCCCACTTCCAGCAGGCGCCGCATGACCGCCGTGCTGCCCAGCCCATATCCATTGGCCTTGATCGCGGCCCCGCATGCCGCCGCACCGCCCAGCCGCTTCAACCAGCGCCAATTGGCAAGCAGGGCGTCGCCATCCAGGCGCAGGCGCAGCGGTGCGGAAAAATCAGCCATCGCCTGTCCGATAGCGCTGCACGACGCCAGCGTCGAGGGATCAGGCATCCATCCGTGCCCCGCGCGTTTCCGGCAGGGCGATGATGCAGGTCAGCAGCGCCGCCGCCACCACAGCCATCGTATACCACAGCCCGGCATAGGGATCCCCCGTCCGCGCCACGATATACTGGCTGACCAGCGGCAGGAACCCGCCGAAATAGCCGGTCCCGATATGATAGGGGATCGACAGCGAGCTATAGCGTATCCGCGCCGGAAAATATTCCGACAGCAACGCCGCCACCGGCCCATAGGTCGCCCCCGACAGCGTCCAGAGCAGCAACAGGGCCATGAAAAGCAGCATGGCGCGGGGCCAGTCCGGCGTCACGGGCGCGGAGGCATAGCCCGCGTCATGCAGCGCGGCATCCAGCCCTTGCGCGCTGATATCGGCGACGCTCGCCGCACCAATGCTGACGGAGGACACCGCGGCCTCGCGCTTTTCATAAGGAATGCCGCGCTTGGAAAAATGATCGAGCAACTTGCCGCAGGCGGTTGGCTGAACCTTGGCGAAGGGGTCGAAGCGGCAATCAGGCCCGCTCACGACCACCGGCGCGCGCTGCGCCGCCTGATAGAGGGCGGGATTGGCCATGCTGCCCATGAATTGATAAAGCGGCATCAGCAGCAGCAGGACCAGCGCATAGCCGATGACGATGGGCTTTTTCCGGCCCACCCGGTCGGACAGCCAGCCGAAGAAGATGAAGGCCGCCACGCCCGCAAAAGCACTGCCGCCAACGAGGAGCTGCGCCATGCCAGGCGCAACATGCAGCCCGTTCTGAAGAAAATAGAGCGCCTGGAACATCACCGTATAGGCGATGACGGTAAAGCCCGCCGCGATCCCGATCATCGCCACCAGCATCCGCCGCTTGTTGCCGGGATAGGTGAAGGCTTCCTTCAGCGGGTTGCGGGATTGCGCGCCCCCCGCCTTCATCGCCACGAACACCGGGCTTTCGCGCAGCATCAGCCGCATCCAGAGCGAAATCGCCAGCAACGCCAGCGAGAAGATGAAGGGCAGCCGCCATCCCCAATCGTCCCATACCGCCTTGCCGACGATCCATTGCGTGCCGATCACGACGATCAGGGAAAGGATGAAGCCGCCGATCACGCCGGCCTGGATGAAGCTGGTGTAAAAGCCGCGCCGGCGCGGGGGCGCATGTTCGGCGACATAGATGGCGGCGCCGCCATATTCGCCGCCAAGCGCCAGTCCCTGCGCAATGCGCAGCGTGATGAGGATGATCGGCGCGGCAATGCCGATGCTTGCGGCCGAAGGCGTCAGCCCGACCCCCGCCGTTGCTGCCCCCATCAGCATGATCGTCGCCAGGAAGGTATATTTCCGCCCCAGTCTGTCGCCCAGATAGCCGAACAACACGGCGCCCAGCGGCCTGAAGCCGAAGCCGACGGCGAACCCCGCGAGAGAATAGAGCAGTTCGACGGTCGGATTGTCGGTCGGGAAGAATGTCCTGCCGATGATCGGAGCCAACACGCCGTAGATGTAGAAATCATACCATTCGAATAATGTGCCGAGCGCCGACGCGGTGATTACCAGCCGGTCGCGCCTTGCGTCCATCACATAGTCAGCGTCGGCCGCATCGTCCCTCATTCCACCCCCGTTCGACTGCACGATTTCCCTGAGCCCGTTCTACCGCCGCACCGAACCCCTGCAAGCGCGATCGGCATCGGCAGCGCATCTGCCCCGGCCGGTTATGCCCTACCGATCAGAACAGGCGAGACCCGTTCGGCACCACCCGGTCGGGCGCGAACAGCATCACCGCTCCCGCCTCATCCGCGAAACCCAAAGTCAGCACCTCGGACATGAATTTCCCGATCTGCCGCGGCGGAAAATTGACGACCGCCGCGACCTGCCGGCCCGCCAGTTCCTCGACCGCATAATTTTCGGTAATCTGCGCGCTTGATTTCTTCAGCCCGATGGCAGCCCCGAAATCTATCAGCAGCTTGTAGGCGGGCTTGCGCGCCTCCGGATAAGCTTCTGCCGAAACGATGGTGCCGACGCGGATGTCCACCTTCAGGAAATCGTCGAAGCCGATGGGGTCGGCGGCGACCGCCCCGGAATCGTGGTTCACATGCATGCGGTCATGCTAGAGCGATTTCCAAGCGATCGGAACCGATCGCTGGTTAAGAAATCGCGGAAAGCAAGAAATCCAGAGCGATTTCCAGGCGATCGGAACCGATCGCTCGCAATGCCGGCGGCGGAAAAGTCGAGAGGCGCATCCCGACTTTCCCTTGGCGCCGCCCGATTATTCCAGTTCCAGGATGATCGCATCCACCGGCAGGCTTTCGCCCTGCGCGGCGGACACGCTCTTGATCACGCCCGCCTTCTGCGCGCGCAGGATATTCTCCATCTTCATCGCCTCGATCACGGCAAGCGGCTGGCCAGCCTCGACCTTGTCCCCTTCCCGGACGTTCAGCGCGACCAGAAGGCCGGGCATCGGACAGATCAGGAAACGCGACAGGTCTGGCGGGATCTTCTCGATCATGTGCCGGGCATGCACCGCCGCATGGGCGGGCAGGATGCGCAGCTTGTGGCTGGCGCCATGGACGGTCAGCACAAAGCCCGACCGCACCGGCGCGATCTTCACCGCCAGTTGCTCCTCGCCGAACTCCGCCTCGATCAGCCGGTCGCCGGGCGTATATTCCAGCGCCAGTTCCATGGCTTCGCCGTCGACCGTGACGTCATCGCCGTTGATCACGACATCGTGGATCGCGTCACCGATCTTCACCTGCCAATCGGTCGGCGGAGACAGGCGCTTGCCCAACTGCCCGTCGATCCGCCGCGCCCGGTCCGCCTGCGCCATGGCGGCGAAGGCGCCGATGGCCGACAGGCGCTTCAGCAGCGTTTCGGAAGCCGGCGCGCCGGTGAACCCCTCCGGATATTCCTCCGCGATGAAGCCGGTGGTGATGTTGCCCGAACGGAAGCGTTCATGCTGCATCAGCGCGGAGACGAAGTCGATATTGTGCCCCGGCCCCTCGATCTCGAACAGGTCCAGCGCCGCGATCTGCTTGTCGATGGCCTCCAGACGGGTCGGCGCCCAGGTGATCAGCTTGGCGATCATCGGGTCGTAGAACATGCTGACCTCGCCGCCTTCGACCACGCCGTCATCCACGCGCACCAGCGCGCCCGTTTCGTCCGCACCCGTTTCAGGCGGATTGTAGCGGATCAGGCGGCCGGTCGAAGGCAGGAAGCCACGATAGGGATCCTCCGCATAGACGCGGTTCTCGATCGCCCAGCCGTTGATCTTCACATCCTCCTGGCGGAAGGACAGTTCCTCGCCATTGGCGACGCGGATCATCTGCTCGACCAGGTCAAGGCCGGTGATTTCTTCCGTGACCGGATGCTCCACCTGCAGGCGGGTGTTCATCTCCAGGAAGTAGAATCCGTCGCCGGTCTTGTCCGCGCCTGACACGATCAGTTCGACCGTACCCGCGCTGAAATAGCCGACCGCGCCGGCCAGGGCGACGCACTGCTCGCCCATCTTCCTGCGCATTTCAGGGGATACGAAGGGCGAAGGCGCTTCCTCCACCACCTTCTGGTGGCGACGCTGGATCGAACATTCGCGTTCGTTGAGGTAGACGATGTTGCCGTGCTGATCGCCCAGTATCTGGATTTCGATATGGCGCGGGCTTTCGATGAACTTCTCGATGAAGACGCGGTCGTCGCCAAAGCTGTTGAGACCTTCACGCTTGGTCGCCTCAAAGCCCTCGCGCACGTCCTGCTCGCTATAGGCAAGGCGCATGCCCTTGCCGCCGCCGCCGGCCGAAGCCTTCATCATCACCGGATAGCCGATCTCGTTGGAGATGCGGACGGCATGCTCCGTATCCTCGATCACGCCGACATAGCCCGGAACCACATTGACGCCCGCGGCCTTGGCGAGTTTCTTGGACTCGATCTTGTCGCCCATGGCGGCGATGGCATTGGCGGGCGGCCCCACGAAGATGATGCCCTCAGCGTCGAGCGCCTTGCGGAAGCTCTCACGCTCGGAAAGGAAGCCATAGCCCGGATGCACCGCGTCCGCGCCGGTCGCCTTGCAGGCTTCGATAATCTTGTCGGCCAGCAGATAGGACTGGGCAGCAGGCGGCGGGCCGAGATGCACCGCCTCATCCGCCATCAGCACATGGGGACTGCGCGCGTCCGCATCCGAATAGACCGCCACGGTCTTGATGCCCATCTTCCGCGCCGTGCGGATGACGCGGCACGCAATTTCGCCACGGTTCGCGATCAGGATCTTGGTGATTGCCATCTATGTCCTCGGCTTCCGCTCTTTATGTATGATCTCTAAGGAAAACGATTGTCTGGATAGTCCAAAGGACAAGGATGAAGATGAAGAAGCCGCCGATTAACAGCGGCAGCCCCTTTCTCACTCCGCCGCTTCCAAATGCCCATGCGGCTGCGCCATCATCGGTGTCAGCCCAAGCTTGGAAAGCAGCGCACTATCCTTGTCGTCGCCAGCGTTCGCCGCCGTCAGCAGCTTGTCGCCGGTGAAGATGCTGTTCGCGCCCGCCATGAAGCACAGCGCCTGACACGCCTCGCTCATGCTTTCGCGACCTGCCGAGAGCCGCACCATCGACTGCGGCATGACGATACGCGCCACGGCGACGGTGCGGACGAACTCCACCTCGTCGATCTTCGCGAGCGGCGTGTCCTTCAGCATGTCGCCCAACACCGTACCCTCGACGGGAACCAGCGCATTGATCGGCACGCTCTCAGGGTGGGGCATGGTGGCCAGGGCATGCAGGAAGCCGATCCGGTCGCTCCGCGTCTCGCCCATGCCGACGATCCCGCCGCAGCACACATTGATGCCTGCATCGCGCACATTTTCCAGCGTCTCGATCCGATCCTCGAAGGTCCGGGTGGTGATGACGTTGGCGTAATTTTCCGGCGAAGTGTCAATATTGTGATTATAATAATCCAGCCCCGCATCCGCGAGCTGCTTCGCCTGGGTCGACGACAGCATGCCCAGCGTCATGCAGGTTTCCATGCCCATCTGGCGAACGCCCTTCACCATTTCGATGAGCTTGGGCATGTCCCGTTCCTTGGGATTGCGCCACGCAGCGCCCATGCAGAAACGGCCCGAACCATGGTCCTTGGCCTGCGCCGCCGCCTGGAGCACGGCCTGCACGTCCATCAGCTTGGTGGCCTTGAGGCCGCTTTCCGCCTCGGTCGACTGGCTGCAATAGCCGCAATCCTCCGGGCAGCCGCCCGTCTTGATCGACAGCAGGGTCGACAACTGCACTTCATTGCGCGGAAAATTCGCCCGGTGGATCGACTGCGCCTCGAACATCAGGTCGTTGAAGGGCAGGTCGAACAGCGCGGCGATCTCGTCGCGGGTCCAGTCAGTGCGGCCAAGGACTTTGGCAGTGGGTGTCATTATGCGGCTTCCTCCAGCCCCGCCGGGGGCATGTTGTGGCCGAGGAGGCGCAGCACATCTGCGGCGCATTCCACGACGTTGGAGCCCGGTCCATAAATCCCCTGAACGCCCGCGTCACGGAGGAAGTCATAATCCTGCGGCGGAATGACCCCGCCCGCGATCACTTTGATGTCGTTCCGGCCCTTTTCCCGAAGCTGCCGGATGAGTTCGGGGATCAGCGTCTTGTGCCCCGCGGCCAGCGACGAAGCCCCCACCACATCGACGCCGCTGTCGAGCGCCAGCACCACCGTTTCCTCCGGCGTCTGGAACAGCGGACCCGACACGATGTCGAAACCCATGTCCCCAAAGGCGGACGCGATCACGTTGGCGCCCCGGTCATGGCCGTCCTGCCCCATCTTGGCGATAAGGATCTTCGGCTTGCGACCGAGGCGCCGCTCGACGGCCTGCACCCCGTCAAGTACCTGTTTCCAGCGGCTGTCCTGCGCATAAGGCTCGGCATAGACGCCCTTCACCGGCGTCGGCACCGTGCCGTAACGGTTGAAGCTGTCCTCCATGGCGGAGGAGATTTCGCCCAGCGTGGCCCGCGCCCGCGCCGCTTCGACCGCATGGGCAAGGAGGTTGTTCTCGATCGACTGCGGCCCCGCCGCCGCTGCACGCAGCGCATCCAGCGCGGCCTGACACGCAGCCTCGTCGCGCTCTGCCTTCACCCGGTTGATGCGGGCGATCTGCGCCTCGCGAACCTTGGTATTGTCGACCTCCAGCGTTTCCAGCAGGTCCTCGTTCGCCAGGCGATATTTGTTGACGCCGACGATGACGTCCTCACCCCGGTCGACCCGCGCCTGACGGGCGGCGGCGGCGGTCTCGATCATCGCCTTGGGCCAGCCGGCGCCCACGGCCTTCGCCATGCCGCCCTCGGCCTCGACGCGGTCGATGATCTCCTGCGCCGCGTCGACCAGTTGCTGGGTCAGGCTCTCGATATAATAGCTGCCGCCCAGCGGATCGACGACATTGCACATGCCGGTCTCTTCCTGGATCACGATCTGCGTGTTGCGCGCGATGCGGGCCGAAAAGTCGGTCGGCAGCGCGATCGCCTCGTCCAGCGCATTGGTATGCAGCGACTGGGTGCCGCCCAGCATCGCCGCCATCGCCTCGATGGTGGTGCGCATGACGTTGTTATAGGGGTCCTGCTCGGTCAGCGACACGCCCGACGTCTGGCAATGGGTGCGCAGCATCTTGCTGCGCTCGTCCTTCGCGCCCAGCTTCGTCATGACCCGATGCCACAGCACGCGGGCAGCGCGCAGCTTGGCGATCTCCATGAAGAAGTTCATGCCGATGGCGAAGAAGAAGCTCAGCCGCCCCGCGAACTTGTCGATATCGAGGCCCGAAGCCACGCCATAGCGCACATATTCCGCACCATCCGCGATGGTGAAGGCCAGTTCCTGCACCTGCGTCGCCCCAGCTTCCTGCATATGATAGCCGGAGATGGAGATGCTGTTGAACTTGGGCATCTCGCGGCTGGTATAGCCGAAAATGTCCGAAATGATACGCATGCTCGGTTCAGGCGGGTAGATATAGGTGTTGCGGACCATGAACTCCTTGAGGATGTCGTTCTGGATGGTCCCGTCGAGCAACTTGCGCTCGACCCCCTGCTCCTCGCCCGCGACGATGAAGAAGGCGAGGATCGGGATCACCGCGCCGTTCATCGTCATGGAAACCGACATCTGGTCGAGCGGAATGCCGTCGAACAGGATCTTCATGTCCTCGATCGTGTCGATCGCCACGCCAGCCTTGCCGACGTCGCCGACGACGCGGGGATGGTCGCTGTCATAACCGCGATGGGTGGCAAGGTCGAAGGCGACGCTGAGCCCCTTCTGCCCCGCCGCCAGATTGCGGCGATAGAAGGCATTGGATTCCTCTGCCGTCGAGAAGCCCGCATATTGCCGGATGGTCCAGGGGCGCCCCGCATACATGGACGCGCGCACCCCGCGCGTGAACGGTGCGAAGCCGGGCAGGCCCGGATCGACGGTCACGTCCTCGGCCGTGTAGAGCGGCTTCACCGTGATACCTTCCGGGGTATGCCAGTTCAGATCCTTGCCCTTCACCTCCTTGGCGGCGGCGGCGGCCCACTGGTCCAGCGTCGGCTTCTCGGTCATATCAATGCGCGCCCTCTTTCGGCGTTTCCATGATTTCAGTGAGCACCCCGTTCATATCCTTGGGGTGGACGAAGAAGATCAGCGTCCCATGCGCGCCGATGCGCGGCTCGCCGAGCACCTTCTTGCCCAGCTTTTCGAACCAGGCCTTGGCTTCATGAATGTCGGGCACTTCATAGCACATATGATGCTGCCCACCGGCCGGGTTCTTGGCGATGAAGCCGTGGATCGGGCTGTTCTCGCCCAAAGGCTCGATCAGCTCGATCTGCGTGCCCGCCGTGCCATTTTCGCCCGGCGTATCGACGAAGCACACCTTCACGCCCTGGGCGGGCAGGTCGAACGGCTCGTGCGTCAGCGTCGCGCCCATGACGTCGCGATAATAGGCCAGCGACGCTTCCAGCGAGGGGGTGGCAACGCCGATATGGTTCAAGCGACCGAGTTTCATGACTGCCCTCTCCTCAGAGCGGAATATTGTCGTGCTTCTTCCACGGGTTTTCGAGGCTCTTGTTGCGCAGCTTGCGCAGGCCCAGAGCGATCCGCTTGCGGGTGGAGTGCGGCTGGATCACCTCGTCGATGAAGCCCTTGCTCGCCGCCACGAAGGGATTGGCGAAGCGGTCCTCATATTCCTTCGTCTTCTCGGCAATCTCTTCCGGCGTCTTGCCGCGGAAGATGATCTCCACCGCGCCCTTCGCGCCCATCACCGCGATCTCGGCGGTCGGCCAGGCATAGTTGAGGTCGCCGCGCAGATGCTTGGAGGACATGACGTCATAGGCGCCACCATAGGCCTTGCGCGTGATGACGGTGATCTTCGGCACGGTCGCCTCGGCATAGGCGAACAGCAGCTTCGCGCCATGCTTGATGATGCCGCTATGCTCCTGCGCCGTTCCCGGCAGGAAGCCCGGCACATCGACAAAGGTGACGATCGGAATCTCGAACGCGTCGCAGAAGCGCACGAACCGCCCGGCCTTCTTGGACGAGTTGATGTCCAGCACACCCGCCAGCACCATCGGTTGGTTGGCGATGATGCCGACCGTCTTGCCCTCGATCCGCCCGAAGCCGCAGAGGATGTTGCCTGCATGCGCTGGCTGCACCTCGAAGAAATCGCCCTCGTCCACCACCTTGCGGATCAGCTCATGCATGTCATAGGGCTGGTTCGCATTGGCCGGGATCAGCGTGTCCAGGCTTTCCTCGATCCGGTCCCACGGGTCCGCACTCGGCCGTTCCGGCACGGGTTCCTTGTTGGACGCCGGCAGGAAATCGACGAAGTCGCGCACCGCCAGCAACGCCTCGATGTCATTTTCGAACGCCACGTCCGCCACGCCGGACTTGGTCGTATGCGTCACCGCGCCGCCCAGTTCCTCCTGCGTCACCACCTCGTTGGTGACGGTCTTGACCACGTCCGGGCCAGTCACGAACATGAAGCTGCTGTCTTTCACCATGAAGATGAAGTCCGTCATGGCAGGCGAATAGACCGCACCGCCCGCGCACGGCCCCATGATCACGCTGATCTGCGGCACTACGCCCGAAGCCAGCACGTTGCGCTGGAAAATCTCCGCATAGCCCGCCAGCGATGCCACGCCTTCCTGGATGCGCGCGCCGCCCGAGTCATTCAGGCCAATGACAGGGGCACCGACCTTCAGCGCCATGTCCATGATCTTGCAGATCTTCATCGCGTGCCGTTCCGACACCGCGCCGCCATAGACGGTGAAATCCTGCGAAAAGACGTAAACCAGCCGGCCGTTGATCGTGCCCGATCCGGTGACGACGCCATCGCCGGGGATATGCTGCCCATCCATGCCGAAGTCGATGCAGTTATGCTCGACATACATGTCCAGCTCTTCGAAGCTGTCCTCGTCCAGCAGCACGTCCAGCCGTTCTCGCGCGGTCAGCTTGCCCTTGGCATGTTGCGCGTCGATGCGGCGCTGTCCGCCACCCAGACGGGCGGCCTCCCGCTTGGCTTCGAGCTGTTCGATAATGGCGAGCTTCGACATATCTGGCTTTTCTCCGGCGTGTCGCGGACGTCTATGTCCGCCCCATTTCAATCTTTCCGCATTTTCGCAAATGCAATTTTGCCAATTTGCAAATCGCGATTTTGCAAATTATGGACGATCCATGGCTCGTGGCAATCGAATCTTCGCAGGTCCGCGCCTGCGCCAGCTCCGCCTGGACCATCGCATGGACCAGTCGACCATGGCGCATGCGCTCGGCATATCGGTATCCTATCTCAGTCAGCTTGAGAATGACGACCGCCCCCTGACGGCGAAGGTCAAGGCGGCCGTCGCCAGCGCCTTTCCCACTGACTGGGCCAGCTTCGACAGCCGGGAGGAGGAGCAGCTTCTTGGCGCCTTCACCTTCGCCCTTGCCCATCCCGAACTGCCCGGCGTCCCAATGGAGCCTGAACGGATCGAGAAGCTGCACCTGCAATTCCCCGAATTCGCGGCGCGCTATGTCGACCTGTACAATGCCCATATGCGCGCCAATGAACGCATCAACATGATCGAGGAGGCGATCGCCAACGACCATGCGGTGCAGGCCCGCCTCCCCTGGGAGGCGGCGCGCGACTGGTTCCACGAAGCGGGCAATTACGTCCATGTCCTGGACTGCCTGGCGGAGGACATGGCTGCCAGCTTCACCGCCGGCCAGACGCTCGACGAAGGCATGCTGGTGGAGGCGCTCGCCCGTCGCCACGGCATTGAAACGCTGATCGCGGAAACGCCGGATTCCGCTCTCCGCTCCTATACCAGCAGCGAAAAGCGGCTGTTCGTGAACGCCGCCCTCCCGACCGAGAGCCGCAAGTTCATGCTCGCCCATCAATTGACGATGCTGGAGGGGCAGGCCGTGATCGCCGACGTCGTCAACAAGGCGGCATTGCCCGTCCCCGGCGCGGACCGCCTGCTCGCCATCGGCCTTGCCAACTATGCCGCGGGGGCGCTGCTGATGCCCTATGCGCCCTTCCGCGAAGCCGCTCGCGAAGTGCGCCATGACATAGACCGCCTCGCCCGCCGCTTCGGCGTCAGCTTCGAACAGGCCTGCCATCGCCTCTCGACGCTGCAACGGCCCGGCCTGCGGGGCATCCCCTTCTTCTTCTGCCGTGTCGACATGGCCGGCAATATCACCAAGCGCCATAGCGCCACCCGGTTGCAGTTCGCCCGCTTCGGCGGCGCCTGTCCGCTCTGGAACGTCCATGAAGCGGTGGCGGTCCCCGACCGGATCAACGTGCAGCTCGGCGAAACGCCCGACGGGGTGCGCTATGTGTCCATGGCGAAGGGGCTGGTGAAACCCTCCGGCAGCTACAGCCGCACGCCGCGCCGCTTCGCCGTCGTGCTGGGCTGCGAAATCGCGCACGCCGCCAATTTCGTCTATGCCGACGGCCTGCAGCTGGAGGTGGAGGGCGCGGCGACCCCCATAGGCGTTACCTGCCGCCTCTGCCCCCGCCAAAGCTGCGACCAGCGTGCCTTCCCACCGGCCGACCGACCAATCCGCGTAGATCCCGACAACCGCCAGATCGTGCCCTACTGGATTGGCTAGAGCGATTTCCAGGCATCGCTGCTTAAGAAAGGGAATCCCGATCGAAACCCGCCCTAAACCGGCAGTTCCAGCTCTTCCTCCAGAAAGTCCAGAAAGGCCCTCAGCCGCGCCGCCAGCCGGTCCTGAGCGGAATAGAGGGCGTGAATATCCTCGCCGTCGCCCGTGCTGAAATCGCCCAGCACCTCGACCAGCCGACCTTCCCGCAGGTCGGCGGCGACGTGGAACCGCCCGTGCCGCGCTATGCCGCCGCCCGCGATCGCCATCTGCCGAACGACCTCGCCGGAATTGCCGAAGAAGCGCCCCTGTACCGGCCGCATCACCGTGCGCCCCCCGATCCGGAACGCCCAGCTGTCCACCGACCTGCGAAAGCTGAATTGCAGGCAGTCATGCCCTTCAAGATCGTCGGGCGTGCGCGGCGTGCCCCGCTCAGCCAGATAGGCGGGACTGGCGACCAGCACCATGCGGCTGTGCCCCAGCTTCTTCGCCCGCAACCGCGTGTCGCGCAACGGTCCGATCCGGATGGCGATGTCGGCCCTCTCCTCCACCAGGTCCACCACCGCGTCGGATAGCGCCAGATCGACCGTCACCGCCGGATGCCGCGCCAGAAACCGGGGCAGGATCGGCAAGAGGCAGTGGATGCCGAAGGATACGGAGGCATTCACCCGCAACAGCCCTCGCGGTCCCTGGTCCTCCTGCCCCAGCCTGCTTTCGACATCGGTCATTTCCGCCATCAGGGCGGTCATCCGGTCCCGATAGGCCGCGCCTTCCATGGTCAGCGCCAGGGATCGCGTTGTCCGCCGCAGCAAGGTGACGCCAAGACGCTGCTCCAGCCGCGCGATGCTTCGGCTGACGGCGGACGGGGTCAGCCGCAATGTCCGGGCGGCGGAGGCAAGGCTGCCCTCCTGCGCCACGGCCAGAAATGTCTCTATGTCCCCGAAGCGGTTATCCATATGTCACTCATGATCCTGAATCACTTCTATAGTGACGATGATCATTCTAATCATCAATGACTGCTTCTCCTACCTCTGCGCCCAACCACGCAAGACAGGAGTTGCCCCATGGATCTGAAACTCAGCGGCAAGACCGCGCTCGTCACCGGATCGACCGCCGGAATCGGCTTTGCCATAGCCAAACGCCTTGCCGAAGAAGGTGTCGAAGTCGTCATCACCGGCCGCAACCAGGACAAGCTGGAGGAGGCCGCCGCGCAACTCGCCCAATCGGGCAGGATCCGGCCGATACTGGCCGACGCAGCCACGGCCGCCGGCGCAGCCACCCTTGTCGAGGCCGCGCCCGATATCGACATCCTCGTCAACAATCTGGGCATCTATGAGGCCAGGCCCTTCACCGAAATTTCGGATGAGGACTGGCATCGCTTCTTCGAGGTCAATGTGGTCAGCGGCGCGCGCCTTGCCCGCCATTATTTCCCCCGCATGCTCGACCGGAACTGGGGCCGCATCATCTTCATCGCCAGCGAAAGCGCATTGGTGATCCCAGGAGAGATGATCCATTACGGCATGACCAAGACGGCCCAGCTCGCCATCGCCCGCGGCCTTGCCGAACAGACCAGAGGCACCGGCGTGACCGTCAATTCCGTCCTCCCCGGCCCCACCCGGTCGGAAGGGATAGTCGATTTCATCCAGTCCGTAGTCGACAACAAGGACGCGCCGGAGGCCGATCGCGAGGCGGAGTTCTTCCGGACGATGCGACCTCTCTCCCTCATCCGCCGTTTGATAGAGGCGGACGAGATCGGATCGATGGTCGCCTATCTCGCCAGCCCGCTCGCTGCCGTCACCAATGGCGCCGCCATAAGGGCGGAAGGGGGGATCGTTCCGACGATCGCCTGAGCCCGGGAACATGCGGCAATCCTGAATGCGGGAACTGGCCCTGTCGCTCGTCCGTCCGTTCCGTTAGGAAAGATGGATGCGCGACACGGACATATTGGCGGACACCGCCCTTCGGCAGCAACTGGAGGCCGCCGGCTTCGCGCGCCTGGACGGTCCCCGGCTGTTCGGGCAGCTCGCGATCGCGGCGGACCACTGGGCAGCGCTCGTCCGCAGCTGGAACGATCTTGGTCCCGACCTCTACATGGCGGACGGCGGTCGCTACCGCCGCCGCCGCCACGCGACCTTCGCCTACGACCAGGGCCGGTTCACGCGCAAACCGCATCAGCCCCATTTCCAGAGCCGCGACTATAATCCGCTGAACGGCGACGTGCAGCGCTGGTTCGACCCCGTGGAACAGGCCACGATCGACAATGGCGCGATGTGTTCCATCTTCGCCTTCTGCGCGCGCAGCTTCCCGCTCGCCGGGCCGCAGCATGTCGAAATGCATCAGTTCCGCATCGAGGCAAGCCTGGCGGAGGCAGGCCGCCCGACGCCGGAGGGCATGCACCGCGACGGCGTGGACTGGGTATTCGTGATGCTGGTCGACCGCCCCAATGTCGGCGAGGGCGTGACCCGGATCGGCTCTCCAGACGGCACGCCGCTGGGCGAATTCACCCTGGCGCAGGCGGGCGATGCCGTACTGATCGACGACCACCGCATCCTGCATGGCGTCACTGAGATCCATGGCGTCGATCCGGCGCAACCGGCCTGGCGCGACGCGCTGGTCCTGACCTTCGTGGCGGAGGGCTGAACCCGTCCGGGCAGCCCGTCCTCCGCTCCCGATCCTATTTCAGCAGCACCAGTTCCTCGGCCATGCTCGGATGCAGGGCGACCGTGTCGTCGAACTGCTGCTTGGTAAGGCCCGCCTTCACCGCAATCGCGGCCGCCTGCAATATCTCCGGCGCATCCGGCCCGATCATGTGCAGCCCGACCACGCGATTGGTCGTCGCATCCACCACCATCTTGTAGAGCGCCCGCTCGTCCCGCCCGGCCAGCACGTTCTTCATCGGCCGGAAATCGGACGTATAGACCTTCACCGTGCCCAGCTTGTTCTTCGCCTGCGCTTCGGTCAGGC
Organism: Sphingobium sp. LSP13-1-1.1; assembly: GCF_040676415.1. Lineage (NCBI taxonomy): Bacteria > Pseudomonadati > Pseudomonadota > Alphaproteobacteria > Sphingomonadales > Sphingobiaceae > Sphingobium > Sphingobium sp. LSP13-1-1.1. Next base: position 564,407 of record NZ_JBEGHU010000012.1, read on the forward strand.
CGACGCCGGCCAGCGGCGGATGGCTGAACACGGCGGAGGGGATGCAGCTGTAATCCACCGTGCGCGGATTGTCCCCGAACACCGTGTCCGCAAAGGCATGCCCCTCGCGGATCGCCACCGGCGTCAGTTGCATCCGGTCGGTGACGTCGCCCACCGCATAGATGCTCTCGCAGCTCGTGCGGCTATATTCATCGACCTTGATCGCGCCCTTGTCGTTCAGCTCGACCCCGGCATTTTCCAGGCCCAGCCCATCGACATGCGGCTTGCGCCCGGTCGCGAAGACCAGCAGGTCGCAGGCGACGGGATCGCCGTTCCTGAACCGGACGCATAATGTGCCGTCCTCATTCTTCTCGATCTTCTCCATCTCCGCATTGAAGCGGAAATTGATCCCCTTCATCGTCGAGATCTGGAGCAATCGGTCGCGGATCTGCTCGTCATAGCCGCGCAGCAGCGTGCCCGATCGGTTGACGATCGTCACATGGCTGCCGAACTGGTGGAAGATGCCGGCAAATTCATTGGCGATATAGCCCCCGCCGACGATCACGATCCGCTTGGGGCATTCCTCCAGATGGAACACCTCGTTGGACGTCACGCCATGCTCCGCGCCCTCGATATCGGGAATGATGGGCCAGGCGCCGGTGGAAATGAGGATATGTTTCGCGCTCACCTGCCGCCCGCTGGCGAGCTTCACGCCATGCGGCCCGGTGATCGTGGCGCGTTCCGCGATCAGCTCGACCTTGTGGCTGTCGAGCGTGTTCCTGTAGAGCCCCTCCAGCCGGTCGACATCCGCCAGCACATTGTCGCGCAGCGTCGTCCATTCGAAACCGCAGTCGGGCACGTTCCAGCCGAAACGCCGCGCATCCTTCAGGTCCTCGGCAAAATGCGCGCCATAGATGAGCAGCTTCTTGGGCACGCAGCCGCGAATGACGCAGGTGCCGCCGACGCGATATTCCTCTGCCACGGCGACCTTTGCACCGTGCGCCGCGGCCACCCGCGACGCCCTGACCCCTCCCGATCCCGCACCGATGACGAAAAGGTCGAAGTCGTAATTGCTCATTCATCCCTCCGCTGGACTGGGCCCGCATATGGAGCTTCGCCAGCGGAGTTACAAATGCTTCTTGCTTCCCGAAACCGGAAAGACCCGATCGTCAAACACCGCCCAGCGCGATGTCGATAAGCGCCATGGTCGAGGGATCGAACCCCCTCGGCCCCTCCGCCTCGATGGACCTGGCAATCTCCTTGCCCAGTTCCACCCCGAACTGGTCGAAGGGATTGATCCCCATCAGCACCGCATTGGCAAAGGTCCGATGCTCGTAGAAGGCGATCAGGGCGCCCAGCACCTCCGGCGTCACGTCATTCAGCAGGATCGTGGTCGAAGGACGATTGCCGGGATAGGCCCGTGCCGGATCGGCCGCATTGTCCTTGCCCCGCATCAGGGCCGCGCCCTGGGCAAAGCAGTTCACCAGCAGCGCGCGGTGATGCGCGGGATCAAGCGCATGGCCCGGCTCGATCGAGGCGATGAATTCGACCGGCGTCAGGATCGTACCCTGGTGCAGCAACTGGAACACCGCATGCTGCGCGTCCGTGCCGACGCCGCCCCAGGTGATCGGCGCCGTGGGACCGTCCACCGGCTGGCCGTCCCGCGTCACGCTCTTGCCGTTGCTCTCCATTTCCAGTTGCTGGAGATAGGAGGGCAGCAGCCGCAACCGCTCGTCATAGGCGAACAGCGCGCGCGTCTGGCAACCCAGCACCCGTGCATAATATTGGTCGACAAAGGCCGCGATCAAAGGCGCATTGGCCTTGGGATCGGACAGGCGGAAATGCCGGTCCATCGCTGCCGCCCCTTCCAGCAGGCTCTCGAAAGCGTCCCAGCCCAACGCCAGCGCCGCCGGAAAACCGATGGACGACCACAGCGAATAACGCCCGCCCACGCTTTCGGCAAAGGGCAGCACGCGGGTTTCGTCCACGCCCCATTCGATCGCCCGGTCCGGCGCCGCCGTCAGCGCGATCACCCGGCCATAAGGGTCTTCCACGCCCGCCTCGACCATCCAGTTGATCGCGCTCGCCGCGTTCAGCATGGTTTCGGTCGTGGTGAAGGTCTTGGACGCCACAGCGATCAGCGTCGCTTCCGGGTCGAAACGCGAAATCGCCCGTTCCATGGCGGTGCCGTCCACATTGGAGACGATCGCGACATCGTAGCGCGCGCCGTCCCCGCCCAAGGCGTCGATGATCAGGTCGGGGCCCAGCGCCGATCCGCCGATGCCGATGTGCAGGATGTGCCGGATCGGCCCCAGCGCCTCGCCCTCGATCGCATCGATCAGCGCGCGCATCCGCGCATGGAACATCTTGGCCCGCGCCACGCTGTCCGCATTGCCCTCGCCCCGCTCGGCGGGATGTTCGGCGGCGCGCCCTTCCGTGTTGTTCACCGCCTCGCCCGCGAACAGGGCGTCACGCTGCGCGGCAAAGCCCTGTTCCTCCGCCAGCTTCAGGAAGCCGTCGAACAATTCGTCGGTCAGGTGCGTCTTCGACCAGTCGAAGCGGATCGGCCCGTGCGTCAGGGTGAATTTGCTCAACCGGTCGGGATCGGTCGTGAAGATGGACTTCAGATCAGCCTGGGGAAGAGCCGAAAGCGCTGCCAGTGCAGGGCTGGGCATTGGGAATATCCTCTTGTTTCGCTGTTGGTCGACACCGACGCTGCACCTGTCGATTCTTGCCATCCTAGCCAAGTCGTTCCGCTATTGCACCGTCAAGCAGGAAAAATCAGGCGGCAAGGGTCTATCGGGTGACGATCGCCCGGTCGTCGAAAAGGGTTACCTTTCATAGGATGACGAACCGAAAAATGGCGGTTTTTCGTGCAGCATAGGAACATCGGAAGCGCGGCAAATCATCATGTGCGGGCCGTCAGCGCTGAATGGCGATCCATCCTGGAGCATCGTGCGCAGAAGCGGGAACCGGTTTTGCGCAAAAACGATGCGACATCAAAAGAATAGAACGCGCTGGATGAGTCGGATTTGACGCGACGCGCTCTAGCGCGCTTGACGGCGGCTTTACTAACCCGCAAAAGCCGCGACGGCCTGTTTTCAGGGCGAAATGAAGGAAAAGACGACCAAAGCATGAGCGCAAAATCCGAAACGCGGGATTTCCTCTGGTTTCTCGCAAAGCTGGCGGTGTTCGTCTTCGTCCTTCGCAGCTTCATCGTATCGCCCTTCAACATCCCGTCGGAATCGATGCAGCCGCGCCTGCTGATCGGGGATTATCTGCTGGTGGCGAAATGGCCCTATGGCTATTCGCGCTATTCCCTGCCCTTCGGCATCCCGCTGATCCCCGGCCGCATCTTCGCATCCACGCCCCATCGCGGCGACGTGGTGGTGTTCAAGGCGCCGCCAAACCAGAAGAACGACTATATCAAGCGCGTCATCGGTCTGCCCGGCGACATGATCTCGGTGCGCGGCGGCACCGTTTATCTGAACGGCCAGGCGATTCCCAAGCAGAAGGTGGCCGACCTCGTCATACCCGTCACCCCCAATATGGTCGACGCGGCGGAAAAGGAAGGCAGTCCCTCCCCCTGCTACCGCCCGAAGTTCGAGGAAGCCGCACCCGATGGCGGGCGCCAGTGCCGCTATCCCCAATATCGGGAGACGCTGCCGGGCGGCAAAAGCTACAATGTGCTTGACCTGGTGCCGGACGGCGCGGCCGACGACCGCGACACGGTGGTCGTGCCGGAAGGTCATCTCTTCATGATGGGCGACAATCGGGATCGCAGCGCGGACAGCCGCTTCCCGGCGGTCGAAGGCGGCGGCATCGGCCTGGTGCCGGAGGAAAATCTGGTGGGGAAGGCGATGGTCTCCGTCTTCTCGACCGACGGCAGCGCGAACTGGCTGCTGCCCTGGACATGGTTCACCGCCGCGCGCTGGAGCCGGATCGGGGAAGGCTTTTGACGAAACCGGACACCGAAGGCTGGCTCAAGACCCTGATCGGCCGCACGCCGCGGGATCCGGTCGCCTTCGATCAGGCGCTGACCCATGGTAGCGCCAGTGCGGTGAATTACGAACGGCTGGAATTTCTTGGTGACCGCATACTCGGCCTGCTGGTCGCGGAATGGCTCTATGACCGCTTTTCCGGCGAACCGGAAGGCAAGCTCTCCCGCCGCTTCAATGCCCTGGTATCGGGCGAGACCTGCGCCGACGTCGCCCGCAGCGCCGGGGTTCCCGCTCATCTGGTGCTGGGAAAGCAGGCCCGCGACGATGGCGCCGCGGACAGCGACAATGTCCTGGGCGACGTCATGGAGGCGCTGATCGGCGCGCTCTATCTGGAAGGCGGGCTGGAGGAAGTCCGCGCCTTGGTTCGCCGCCTCTGGGCCGACCGCGTCGATACCCAAGCGAGCGCGCCCAAACACCCCAAATCCGCTCTTCAGGAATGGGCGGCCGCCAACAAGCGCAAGCCGCCGGAATATGCGATGACCGACCGCTCCGGCCCGCACCACGCCCTGAAATTCACGGTCACCGTCAGCATCAGGGGCGCGGGCGAGGCAAGCGCATCGGGCGGTTCCAAGCAGGAAGCGGAAACGGCGGCGGCAAAGGCCCTGTTGGAAAAGCTGAGCGGCTGATCCTGTCCCAAAGCCTGATTTTACGGTAGGAAAGAAGCTCGGCGAAAGGCGCCGGGTGAACGGAGTTCTTGTTTGACGATCGATCTCGACAATCAACGCTGCGGCGTAATCGCCATCGTCGGCGCCCCCAATGCGGGCAAATCGACGCTGGTAAATGCCCTTGTCGGCCAGAAGGTGGCGATTACCAGCCCCAAGGCGCAGACCACCCGGACCCGCGTCATGGGCGTCGCGATCGAGGGAGCGGCACAGATGGTGCTGGTCGACACGCCCGGCATCTTCGCCCCCCGACGCCGGCTGGACCGCGCCATGGTGCAGGCCGCCTGGGGCGGCGCGCAGGGCGCTGACCTGATCGCGCTGGTCGTCGACGGCAAGGCCGGACTGGGCGCCAAGATGGAACCGATCATTTCCGCCCTCGCCGCCCGCCCGGAAAAGAAATGGCTGATCCTCAACAAGGTCGATATCGCCATCAAGGAAAAGCTGCTGGTCCACACCCAGAAGCTCTACGAGCAGCTCGATATCGCCGAGACATTTTTCGTCAGCGCCGCCACCGGCGATGGCCTTCCCGAACTCAAGGCCGCCTTTGCCAGGGCCATGCCGGAAGGCCCCTGGCATTTCCCTGAGGATCAGGTTTCCGACGCCACCGATCGCATGCTGGCCGCCGAGATCACCCGCGAACAGCTCTATCATCAACTCCATGCCGAACTGCCCTATGCCGCCGCAGTGGACACCGAAAAATATAGCGAGCGCGAGGACGGTTCCGTCGAAATCCACCAGCAGATACTGGTCGGCCGCCCCAGCCAGCGCGCGATCGTGCTGGGCAAGGGCGGTCAGCGCCTCAAGGAAATCGGATCAAAGGCGCGCGCCGAACTGGCCAGCCTGCTGGGCGTCAAGGTCCATCTCTACCTCCACGTCAAGGTGAAGGAGGATTGGGAGGATGACCGCTTCATCTACCGCGACATCGGTCTGGATTGGGTGGAGTGAATCCATCCAATAATGCGACGTGCTCCTGCGCAGGCAGGAGCACGTCGCGCCTCGCTTGAAGGATGGCTATTCCGCCGCCACCTTCTTCTTCGCAGGCGCCTTTTTCGCAGCAGGCTTCTTGGCCGCACCCTTTTTCGCCGGAGCCTTCTTCCCCTTCTTCGCCGGCGCCGCCGCAGCCCGCGCGTCGATCAGTTGCGCCGCCTCCTCCAGCGTCAAGGCATCCTGCTCGATCGTCTTGGGCAAGGTCGCATTGGTCGTGCCATCGGTCACATAAGGGCCATAGCGCCCCGCCATCAGCTTGATCTCGGCCTCCGTGCGCGGATGCTTGCCAAGCACCTTCAACGGCTCCCGCGAGGAAGCCCCCCGCCCGCCCTTGTTCGCCGCGTCGGCCAGCTTGGCGACGGCGCTGTTCATCCCCACCTCGAAAATCTCGGCGGTCGATGACAGGCGGCCATATTTGCCGTCATGCAGCAAATAGGGCCCGAAACGCCCGATATTGGCCACGATCGGCTTGCCCGTCTCCGGATGCAGCCCGACCTCGCGGGGCAGGCTCAACAGCTTCACGGCCCAATCCAGCGTCATCTCGCCATCGGGCAGGTCCTTGGGAATGGAACCGCGCTTGGCCTCCTTCCCCTCGCCCATCTCAATATAGGGGCCGAAACGCCCGGATTTCCGGACGATGTCCTGCCCGGTCTCCGGATGCTTGCCCAGCACCTCCGGACCCGTATCCTCGTCGCCTTCCTTGCCGCCCGGCTGGCCGAACTTCCGCGTATATTTGCACTCGGGATAGTTGGAGCAGGCAATGAACGCCCCAAAGCGTCCGCCACGCAGCGCCAACTGCCCGTCGCCGCACATGGGGCAGGCGCGCGGATTGCTGCCGTCGGCCCTGGGCGGAAACAGCATCGGCTCCAGGAACTTGTCCAGCTCCGCCGTGATGTCGGACGGCTTCTGCTCCATCACCTCGGCGGTCTTCGGCTTGAAGTCGCGCCAGAAGGCTTCCAGCACCGCCTGCCACTGGGCGCGGCCGCCGGAAATATCGTCCAGTTCTTCTTCCAGCCCCGCGGTGAAGTCATAGGAGACATAGCGTTCGAAGAAACGCTCGAGGAAGGCCGTCACCAGCCGCCCGCTCTCCTCGGCGAAGAAGCGGTTCTTCTCCACCCGCACATAGTCGCGGTCCTTGAGCACCTGAAGCGTGGAGGCATAGGTGGACGGACGCCCGATCCCCAGTTCCTCCAGCTTCTTGACCAGCGACGCTTCCGAATAACGCGGCGGCGGCTGGGTGAAATGCTGCTCTGCCGTCACTTTCTTCTTCGCCGGTGCGTCGCCCGCGACCATGCGCGGCAGCAGCTTGCTGTCATCCTCCTCGGCATCGGCGGAGGCCTGTTTGCCGGAGCCGCGCTCAGGATCGTCACGGCCCTCTTCATAGAGCGCCAGGAATCCCGGGAAGATCACCACCTGACCCGTGGCGCGCAGCCCATGTTGCCCGGTCGCATCCACCAGATCGACGGTGGTCCGCTCCATGCGCGCCGAAGCCATCTGGCTTGCCAGCGCCCGCTTGAAGATCAGGTCGTAAAGCCGCGCATGATCGCCCGAACCGACCTTTTCACGACCAAATTCGGTCGGACGGATGGCTTCGTGCGCTTCCTGGGCATTCTTGGCCTTGGTCTGATATTGGCGCGGCTTTTCGGGCAGATAGCCGCCGTCATAGCGCTCCGCGATCGCCTTGCGCGCGGCGGAAATGGCGCTGCCGTCCATCTGCACGCCGTCGGTACGCATATAGGTGATCGCGCCGTCCTCATAGAGCTGCTGCGCGACCCGCATCGTATGGCTGGCCGAGAAGCCGAGCTTGCGCGCCGCCTCCTGCTGGAGCGTCGAGGTCGTGAACGGCGGCGGAGGGTTGCGCGAAACCGGCCTGGTCTCGACCTTCTCGACGGTGAAGCGCCCCGCCTCCACATCCGCCTTCGCGGCCATGGCGTCGCCTTCCCTGCCGATGGTCAGCCGGTCGATCTTCTCGCCGCGCCACCTGACGAGCCGGGCGGTGAAGCCCTGTCCGCCCTGCTCCATCTCGGCCGCGACGGACCAATATTCCTGCGGCACGAAACTCTCGATCTCGCGCTCGCGCTCGACCACCAGCCGCAACGCCACCGACTGCACGCGCCCCGCCGACTTGGCGCCCGGCAACTTGCGCCACAGCACCGGCGACAGGGTAAAGCCCACCAGATAATCCAGCGCCCGCCGCGCCCGATAGGCGTCGATCAGATCCTCGTCCAACGCGCGCGGCTGCGCCATCGCATCCGTCACCGCCTGCTTGGTGATCGCGTTGAAGGTGACACGGTCGACCTTCTGCGGCAGCGCCTTCTTGGCGCGCAGCACCTCCTGCACATGCCAGCTGATGGCCTCCCCTTCGCGATCAGGGTCAGTCGCCAGGATCAGGCGCGTCGCCTTCCTGGCTTCATCGGTTATGGCTTTCAGCTGCTTGCCCTTGTCGCCATAATTTTCCCAACTCATGGCAAAGCCGTTGTCGGGGTCCACCGACCCGTCCTTCGGCGGCAGGTCGCGAATATGCCCATAGCTGGCCAGCACGTGGAAATCGCCGCCCAGATATTTTTCGATGGTCTTCGCCTTGGCCGGCGATTCAACGATGACAAGTTGCATTCATGCCCCGGTTCAAATTGTCTCTCACGTACACGCGCGAGTCTGAAAGCTGTTTTGTCCCCCCGTCAACCCGCCGCGATGCAGCAGGCATCCGAACATGCGGCATAACGCTCGCGCTCAGGACAGGCTGACCTTTCCCCCCGCATGCCGCTCCAGCCGCGCTGCAAGCTCCAGTTCCAGCAGCACCGTCTGCACGACCGCGGGGCCAAGGCCTGACAAGCGGATCAGTTCGTCCACCGGCACGGGCGCCGGACCCAGCAGCGCGACGATCGACGCCCGCTCCCGATCAGCCACGTCGCCCGACGGCGGCTCGCCCGAAAAATCGCTTCCCGGCTGGCGAACCATGCGCGGATCGATGGCGCCGATCGCCTCGATCACGTCGGCGGCGCTCTGGATCAGCACCGCGCCCTCCCGAATCAGCTGGTTGCATCCCTGGGCGCGGGGATCGATCGGGGAACCGGGCACGGCCATGACCTCCCGCCCCGCCTCGCCCGCCAGCCGCGCCGTGATCAGCGAGCCGGACCTGGGCGCCGCCTCGACGACAACGGTGCCCCTCGCCAGCCCGGCGATGATCCTGTTGCGCGCCGGAAACTGCCGCGCCAGGGGCTGCGTGCCCGGCGGATGCTCGGTGACCAGCAATCCTTCCTCCGCCAACCGCTCCTGCAATTCCGCATTTTCAGGCGGAAAGGCGATGTCGATGCCGCAGGCGATGACAGCGATCGTGCCGCTTTCCAGCGCGCCCTGATGCGCGGCGGTGTCAATTCCCCGCGCCAGCCCCGAAACCACCACTGCGCCCCGCTGCCCCAGTTCCTGCGCCAGCGTTCGGGCGAAACGGCATGCCGCGGCGGAGGCATTGCGCGCGCCCACCATCGCCACGCATTCGCGCCCCGCCAGCGACACATGCCCGCGCACGATCAGCGCCGGCGGCGCGCCTTCCATCTGGTCCAGCAGGAAGGGATAATCGGCATCACCGATGATGAGATAGCGCGCGCCAGCCGCCCGGCTGCGCGCAATTTCCTGTTCGACGATCTGCGCGTCGATGATGCTCGCCTTGCCCCCGCCCCGGGCCGCCATGTCCGGCACGGCGCGCAAGGCCTCTCCCGCCGTGCCGAAGCGCGCCATCAACTGGCGGAATGTCACGGGGCCGATGCGCGGCGAACGGATCAGGCGCAGGCGGTTGAACCGCTCCTGCTCGCTCATTCCCCGGCCGCAGCCTTTTTCGAAGCACCGACCTTCGGCTCCGTCCCCCTGGCAAGCCGCGCGATATTCGCCCGGTGCCGCCATAGCACGATCAGCGCGAGCGCCAGCGCGACGGGGACCAGGTCGATCCGGCCAAGGCACCACATGGCGACGGGCGCGCTCACCGCCGCCGACATGCCGCCGACGGAGGACCATTTCGTCCCGAACAACGCCCCCAGCCACACGACCGCGAAGACGATTCCCGCCGGCCAGTACAGCGCCGTCACCACGCCCATCATCGTCGCCACGCCCTTGCCACCGGCAAAACGGAGCCAGACCGGATAGCAATGGCCGATAAAGGCCATGGCGCCCGCCATCGGCCCACCGCCCTCGATCAGCGCCGAACCGATCAGCACCGCCGCCGCGCCCTTCAGCAGGTCGAGCAGCAGCGTCGCCGCCGCCAGCCCCTTGCGTCCCGTCCGCAGCACATTGGTCGCGCCGATATTCCCCGACCCGATCTTGCGCAGGTCGCCCGCGCCGGTGACGCGCGTCAGCAGCAGGCCGAAGGGGATGGAACCCAGCAGATAACCGATCAGCAGGACGAATGCGGGAAGTAGCCAGGGAGGAGTCATGATCTCGCCATTATGGTTGCGGCGCGACCATAGCGTTCCCGGCGCGACGGGCAACCCTTGGAGGGGCGCCTTGCACACACCGGAACCCGGCCTGGGCAGCCGCCCGATGAAAGGCCGCCAGCTGACAGGCCAGCCGTTGACAGGCCGCCCGTTGACAGGAATGCCGGACGTCGCGACATATCGGGCATAATGACCGTCGCACCCCATGCACCCCTGCTGTTCTTCGATTCCGGCGTCGGCGGGCTTTCCATCCTTGGCCCGGCACGCGCTGCACTGCCCAACGCGCCGGTCGTCTATGCGGCCGACAGTGCAGGCTTCCCCTATGGAACCAAGAGCGAGGCGGAAATCGCCGCCCGCGTTCCCGCCCTGCTGGGCCGGCTGGTGGAACGATACCGCCCGCGACTGGCCGTCATCGCCTGCAACACCGCCTCCACCATCGCGCTGCCGGCGGTGCGCGCGGCGCTCGACATTCCCGTCGTCGGCACGGTGCCGGCGATCAAGCCCGCCGCCCTGCTGTCCCAAAGCCGCGTCTTCGGCGTGCTTGGCACGGACGCCACGGTGCGCCAGCCCTATGTCGACCGGCTCGCGGCCGAACATGGCGCCGATTGCACGGTCCTGCGTCATGGGTCGGCCGCGCTGGTCCAGCTCGCCGAGGCGAAATTGCGCGGCGAACCGCTCGATCCCGCCATAGCGCGCGACGCGCTGGCCGGCCTGCTCGATCAGCCCGGCGGCGACAGGATGGACATAGTGGTCCTCGCCTGCACGCATTTTCCGCTGGTAGAGGCCGAACTGGCCACCGCATCGCCGCGCCCGCTCCGCTTCGTGCATGGGGGAGAGGGCATTGCGCGCCGTATCGCCTATCTGACAGTGGGGCAGGAATGGCCGTCCGCCCCGTCCCCCGGAACAGCGCTGTTCACGCGGCTGGACCAGGGCGTCGAACCTCTGCGCGCCGCGCTTGCCAGCTATGGGCTGCAGCGGATGGAGGGCCTTTGAAACGGGTGGACCTTTGGTCCAATCGCAAGCCTTTCTATCAGTGTGATAGGTAATTCTCCCTAAGGCTGCGAACGTTTATCACTGGTAATAGGCGGACACAGCAGGTAAATGCCCCTCGAAAGAGGGGAAGCGGGAATAGGGACTGGGCTTTCAGGTGAACTACAAGCACATCTTCACGCAGGCGATCGACCGGCTGCATAGCGAAGGCCGTTATCGCGTTTTCATCGACATCCTGCGCAACAAGGGCGCCTTCCCCAACGCCCGCTGCTTCCACGGCCATAATGGGCCAAAGCCCATCACCGTCTGGTGTTCCAACGACTATCTCGCCATGGGCCAGCACCCCAAGGTCGTCGCCGCGATGGAAGAGGCGCTGCACGATGTCGGCGCAGGCTCCGGCGGCACCCGCAATATCGGCGGCAACACCCATTATCATGTGGATCTGGAGGCGGAACTGGCCGACCTGCACGGCAAGGAAGGCGCGCTGCTGTTCACTTCGGGCTATGTCTCGAATGAAGCGACGCTCTCTACCCTCGCCCGGATCCTGCCCGGCTGCATCATCTTCTCCGACGAACTGAACCACGCCTCGATGATCGCGGGCATCCGCAATTCGGGCTGCGAAAAGCGCGTCTTCCGCCACAATGACGTCGACCATCTGCGCGAACTTCTCGCCGCCGAAGATCCCGACGTGCCCAAGCTGATTGCCTTTGAAAGCGTCTATTCGATGGACGGCGACGTCGCCCCGATAGCGGCGATCTGCGACCTGGCGGACGAATTCAACGCGCTCACCTATCTGGACGAGGTTCATGCAGTCGGCATGTACGGCCCGCGCGGCGGCGGCATTTCGGAACGCGATGATGTCGCACATCGTCTGACCATCATCGAAGGCACGCTGGGCAAGGCGTTCGGCGTCATGGGCGGCTATATCGCCGCCGACCAGATGATCGTGGACGTGATCCGCAGCTATGCGCCGGGCTTCATCTTCACCACCTCCCTCTCCCCGGTACTCGTGGCCGGCGTGCTGGCCAGCGTGCGCCACCTCAAGCAGTCGAGCGAGGAACGCGAAGGCCAGCAGGCGTCCGCCGCGACCCTGAAGCGCCTGATGGCCGAAGCCGGCCTGCCGGTCATGCCATCGGTGACGCACATCGTCCCGCTGATGGTGGGCGATCCGGTCAAGGCGAAGCGGATCAGCGACATTTTGCTCGCGGAATATGGCGCCTATGTGCAGCCGATCAATTACCCCACCGTGCCGCGCGGCACGGAACGCCTGCGCTTCACGCCGGGACCGGCGCACAGCGAAGCGATGATGCGCGAACTGGTCGATGCCCTGGTGGAAATCTGGGATCGTCTGGAACTGGAATTCAGGAAGGCGGCCTGAACGGTCGCCTTCCAAGATTCACAGCCGGATCAACCCGCCCCTGACCGCATAGCCCCGATACAGGCTCCGGCTATGCGGAAAGCCGCCCAGGTCCGCCGCCACTCTTCCGATCGCCTGCCCCAGTCCCGCCCGCGGCGACACATGGAATCGGGCGAGCCATCCGAACAGGGCGCGCCTCCAGAAGCCCGGCAGATCATCCTGTTGCCCGAAATCGACAAATTCCAGCCTGCCGCCCGGCGCCACGCACCCTGCGGCCTGCCGCAAAGCGCTTTCCCAATCCGGTATCATCGACAGCGCATAGCTGATGAACACCCGCTCGAACCGCTCCCGCCCGAACAGCGCCCCTGCATCGAAAGCGCAGGCATCGCCCTGCGCCAGCACGACGCGATCCGCCAGCCCCGCCTTCATCACGGCCTTCCGCGCCGTCTTCAGCATCGCTTCGGATATGTCGACCCCGTAAAGCCGCGCTTCCGGCCAGGCCTTGCCCACGGCGATCAGGTTGCGCCCGGTGCCGCAACCAATCTCCAGCACCGCCCCACCGGCCGGCGGGGTCAGATCGGCAATCAGACCATCGCGCCCCAGCAGGTAGAATTTGCGGGAAAGGTCATAAATATGCCGCTGGCGCCGATAGACGCTGTCCATCAGCCCCCCATGCCCGCCCGTCATCACGCGTCGCCCAGCACATAAAGGTGGACGCCGCCATAGATGGCCGAACGATCCCGCGCCGTATAGTCGCGTGATTCCCCGGCCCGATAGACCCAGCGGGCCAGCAACGCCTCATCGACCCGGCCCGGCAGGATGCTCGGCTCGCCCGCCGTCCGGAACAGCACCCGCGCACCGGGCCTGGCCGTCCGCGTGATCTGCGCCCAGAGCGCATTCAACTGCGCATCATCCATCCAGTCCTGCGCGTCGAGCAGGATGTAGCGATCCGCCGACCCTGCCTGCTGCGACGCCAGGAAGTCGGTGAAATTCCCATGCCGGACGTCCACCCGCCCGGCGCGCTCCACCACGGCTGCATGGTTTGCCGCCTGCAAATAGGGCGGCAAGGGGCCAGTCCCGCCGGCATAACCGCGTCCAAAGGCCTGCACCGCAAAATAATTGTCCTTGAGGTCGAAACCGCAGGCCAGCTTCTCCAGCCGCGCCTTCAGCACGCTGTCCATCCGCTCGTCCCCGGCCAGCGCCTCATATTGCGCGGGCGGGATGCCAAGGCCGAAGAGCGAAGCAGGCTGGCTCGTCAGCCACCGCATGAACGCGCTTTCGAACACCGGCGCCAGTTCGGTTTCGAAGATCGCCCGCTGCTCCTCGCGCGACTTCGCGTCCAGCATCCGGCGCGGATCGACGCCATGCAACCGCGCCAGCAGATGTGCCGCACCGATGAAGCGCCCGAGCAGCCCATGCCGGTAGATCCCCCGCGCAAAGCCGCCGATCCGCCGCCGCCCGATGAAATCCCGCCCTTCCCAGTAGCGCCGCGTCGCATCGTCCAGCACAGGCGTGACGAAGGCGCGATAAGCCGCCACATTCTCCTTGCTGTCCGCCCTGGCGAAGAAGCGATGGAACGCCTCATGGTCGGGCAGCGCCTGCGCCGCCGCCAGCTTCAACCGGTTGAGCGCGATATGCGCGGTGTTAAGGTCGACCGCGGTGATCCTCGCGGGATTGGCCGTCAGATAGCTCAGGACATTGCATCCGCCCGAAGCGATGGTGACGACATGGCTGTCCGGCCCGATCGCCAGCGCTTCCATGTCGACCTGCGGATCTTCCCAGATCTGCGCGTAGACAAGGCCCCGGAAGGCGAAGGTGAAGGCCCGCTCCAACAACCCCTGCCTTGACAGATGCCGATGCCGGTGCACCGCGCGTATAACATTCTGGTGAGCCGTAGATGCCATGTGCCGCGCCTCCTCGCCATCGGTCGTCCTGGCGCGCTTACGGCAATGGCATGTCGTCCCCGTGACGATCCGGTTACGACAATATGAAGCCCTTGCGGAACCAAGCGGCGCGTTCCACCTTCTTCCTCAGCAATGCCTCACTGGATCGAACCACACCCCACCGGCATCTATGTCCGCCCCGCGGATGCCTGGATCGATCCTTCCGTCCCGCAGGAACGCGCACTCGTCACCCATGGCCATGCCGATCATGCGCGCGGCGGGCACGGCCATGTCTGGGCGACGCGGGAAACCCTGGCGATCATGGCCCTGCGCTACGGCACCGCATCGGGCACGGCGGTCTCCTATGGCGAAGAGATCCGCATGAACGGGGTCACGATCAGCTATGTGCCCGCCGGCCATGTGCTGGGTTCGGCGCAGATCCTGTTGTCCCATGCGGGCGAACGCGTCGTCGTCACCGGCGATTACAAGCGCCGCCCCGATCCCACCTGCAAGGCGTTCGAACCCGTGCCCTGCGACATCTTCGTCACCGAAGCGACATTCGGCCTTCCCGTCTTCCGCCATCCCGATACGGGCAGCGAGGTCGACCGGCTGCTTGCGGCCCTGCACGCCAATCCGGAACGCTGCATCCTGGTCGGCGCATATGCCCTTGGCAAGGCGCAGCGCCTGATCTGCGAACTGCGCGCCAGGGGGCATCACGACCCGATCCACATCCATGGCGCGCTGGAGCGGATGTGCGCCCTTTACGAACAGTTCGGCGTCCCCCTGGGCGATCTCCGCCCGGCAACCGGCCTCCCCGCCGGAGAAATGCGCGGCCGCATCATCCTGTCACCACCCTCCGCCCTCAATGACCGCTGGAGCCGCCGCCTGCCCGACCCCATCACCGCCATGGCGTCAGGCTGGATGCGCGTCCGCCAGCGCGCCCGGCAGCGCAATGTGGAATTGCCGCTGGTGATTTCCGACCATGCCGACTGGGACGAGTTGACCGACACCATCCGCGAAGTCGCCCCCGCAGAAACCTGGATCACCCATGGCCGGGAGGAAGCCCTGCTCCATTGGTGCATGACCCACCAGATGCGCGCCCGCGCCCTCGCGCTGGTCGGCCGCGAAGATGAGGATGAGGGGTGATGCGCCTGGCGATCTCCTCCTCTGGACTGCCCCCTTCGACGCCATCGCCAATCTTCCAGAGAAAGGTGCGCGGCTGGTGAGATGAGACAATTTTCCCAACTCCTCGACGGCCTCGTCTACACCCGCTCCCGCAACGGCAAGCTGAACCTGATCGCCAGCTATATGCGCAACGCCCCCGACCCGGACCGTGGCTGGGCGCTCGCCGCCCTCACCGGCAATCTGGACCTGAAGACCGTCAAGGCCTCTACCATAGCGGAAATGACCCGCGCCCGCGTCGATCCGGTGCTGTTCGACATGAGCCGCGACTATGTCGGCGACCTCGCCGAAACCGTGGCCCTCCTCTGGCCCAAGGCGCAGGACCAGCCGCAGGAGGTGGATGACGGCTCCCTCACCCTTTCCGCCATGGTCGACCGCCTCCACGCCACCAGCCGGGCGGCCGCGCCCGCGACATTGGCGAAGATGATGGACCATCTCGACGCCCCGGGCCGCTTCGCCCTCCTCAAACTGGCGACCGGGGGCCTGCGCGTAGGCATTTCGGCCCGCCTCGCCAAGACCGGCTTCGCCCAGGCCTTTGGCCTGGATGTCGACGATGTGGAAGAATGCTGGCACGCCCTGGCGCCACCCTATGCCGAACTGTTCGCCTGGGCGGAGGGCCGCTCCGATCGCCCCGACCCCGCCGGCACGCCCTTCTTCCGGCCCTTCATGCTCGCCCACCCGCTGGAGGTGGAGAGCGTCGACCTCTCCGACTATGCCGCCGAATGGAAGTGGGACGGCATTCGCGTCCAGATCGTCGGCACGGGCGGGCAGACGCGCCTCTACAGCCGCGCAGGCGACGACATCACGGGCAGTTTCCCCGACATAGCCGAAGCCTTCCACCATCACGCGGTCCTCGATGGCGAACTGCTCGTCAAAGGCGAATTTCAGGGTGGCGAGGCCGCCAGCTTCAACGCGCTCCAGCAACGCCTGGGCCGCAAGGCCGTCACGACGAAGATGATGGAGGACTATCCCGCCTTCGTCCGTCTCTACGACATATTGCTCGACGCCGACGAAGACCTGCGCGCCCTTCCTTGGGCTCAGCGCCGCGCAAGGCTCGAAACCATCGTCCCCCGGCTGCCCCCCCACCGCTTCGACATCTCCGTCCTCATAGAAGCGCAGGATTTCCTCCAGCTAGCCGACATCCGCGCAGGCGCCCGCGACGCCGCCATCGAAGGCGTGATGCTCAAACGCCGCGACAGCCCCTATGTCGCCGGGCGGAAGGCCGCGCTCTGGTATAAATGGAAACGCGATCCCCTGACCGCCGATTGCGTGATGATGTATGCCCAGCGCGGCCACGGTAAACGTTCATCCTTCTATTCGGACTATACCTTTGGCTGCTGGACGGAGGATGGCGAACTGCTGCCGGTTGGGAAGGCCTATAGCGGCTTCACCGACGAGGAGCTGAAATGGCTCGACCGCTTCGTGCGCACCAACACGACAAACCGCTTCGGCCCGGTGCGCGAGGTGGAGAAATCGCTGGTGCTGGAGGTCGCCTTCGACAGCATCCATGAGAGCAAACGCCACAAATCGGGCCTGGCGATGCGCTTCCCCCGCATCGCCCGGATCAGGCGGGACAAGCCTGCAGCGGAAGCGGATACCGTGGCGGGATTGAAGCGGCTGGTAAGCTGACGCCCCATATCCTTCTCACTCGACGGGAGAAGGATTGAAGCCTTGCTGAGCGAAGCGAAGTCAGGCGCAGTTGGATGAAAGCGACCAATTGCGGACCTCGGTGAGATGCGCCATCACATAGTCCATCCTGTTCATGCCTTCCGCAAAGGACGAGATAGACAATGACGCTCTACGATGCCTTCGTGCCGGGTTGCCTTCAACTGTTGAAGTCGGTCCTGGGACTGCTTGAAAAAGCGGAAGCCTATTGCAATGAGCAGGGGCTCCCGGCTGGGCAATTGATCCATGCGAGGCTTGCCCCTGACATGTTCGACTTTGCCTATCAGGTAAAAAGCTGCACGGTCCATTCAATCGGCGCGATCCATGGCGTCCAGCATGGGAATTTTTCGCCGGATACTACGCCGCCGCCCGACAGCTTCGACGGCCTAAAGGCCAGGGTCGGCGAAGCGATGAAGGCGCTTGAGGCGCTCAGCGTCGCCGACTTGGACAAGTTGAGCGACAAACCGATGACATTCACGATCGGGGACAAGCTGCTCTGGAATTTCATAGGAAGGGACTTCTTCATGAGCTTTTCCCAACCCAATTTCTATTTTCACGTGACCACAGCCTATGACATTCTTCGCATGAGCGGCGTCCCGATTGGCAAGCGTGACTATCTGGGGAGCGTTCGTAAGCTCCCATAGTCGAACAGCGACTTTCCCACCCAACTCCGTCATTCCCTTAAACATCTCAACGCCATAAACTCCCCTCAAAAGGAGAGTCCCCATGCCCTACACCGGAAGCTGCCACTGCGGCGCAGTCACCTTCACCGTCGCCGCCGACGCGCCCAGCGAAGCCATGACCTGCAACTGCTCCCATTGCAGCCGCAAAGGCTTCGTGCTGACCTTCGTACCCGCCGACCAGTTCACCCTCGACAGCGGCGCGGACAAGCTCACCGACTATCAATTCTACAAGCACAACATCACCCATCAATTCTGCGCCACCTGCGGCACGCAGCCCTTCGCGCTCGGCAAGTCGCCCGATGGCCCGATGCGCGCCATCAACCTGCGCTGCGTGCCGGACGTCGATATCGACGCGCTCAAAATCAAAAAAGTCGACGGCGCCAGCTTCTGAACAGACTGACTTTGCGCTGTCACGCACAGCCCCTATATGGGCGCTTTCGCGCGTCAGGCGCGGCACAGCTATGGAGCAGTTGAATTGAGCAAGGTTCTGGTCATTGGCGCGGGCGGCGTCGGGTCTGTCGCGGTTCACAAGATGGCGATGAACCCTGATATCTTCAGCCACATCACGCTCGCCAGCCGCCGCATCGTCTCTTGCGAAAAGGTCGCCGAATCGGTCAAGGCCCGCACCGGCGTCACCATCGACGTGGCGCAGGTCGACGCTGATAATGTCGAGGAAACCATTGCCCTTATCGAGAAGGTGCAGCCCAGGCTGGTCGTCAACCTCGCTTTGCCCTATCAGGACCTGGCGATCATGGACGCCTGCCTCGCGACCAAGACCGACTATCTCGACACCGCCAACTACGAACCGCGCGACACGCCCAAGTTCGAATATAGCTGGCAATGGGCCTATCAGGAGCGTTTCAAGGAAGCCGGCATCACGGCCCTGCTGGGTTCGGGCTTCGACCCCGGCGTGACCAGCGTCTTTGCGTCCTACATCAAGAAGCATCTGCTCGACCGGATCGACACGCTCGACATTCTCGACTGCAATGGCGGCGACCACGGCCAGCATTTCGCCACCAACTTCAATCCGGAAATCAACATCCGCGAAGTCACCGCGCCGTCGCGCCACTGGGAGGGCGGCAAATGGGTCGAAGGCCCGGCGCTCAAGCACAAGCAGGTCTTCGACTTCGATCAGGTCGGCGAAAAGAACATGTACCTCATGTATCATGAGGAACTGGAAAGCCTCGCCAAACACTATCCCGAAATCAAGCGCATCCGCTTCTGGATGACCTTTGGCGACGCCTATCTGAAGCATCTGGAAGTGCTCCAGAATGTCGGCATGACCCGCATCGATCCCGTGATGTACAACGGTCAGGAGATCATCCCGCTCCAGTTCCTGAAGGCCGTTCTGCCCGAGCCGTCCAGCCTGGGTCCGACCACAAAGGGCAAGACGAACATCGGCGACATCGCCACCGGCTTGAAGGACGGAAGCCAGAAGACGGTCTATGTCTACAATGTCTGCGACCATGAGGACGCCTATGCCGAAACCGGCAACCAGGCGGTCAGCTACACCACCGGCGTCCCGGCGATGATCGGTGCCGCGCTGATGCTCACCGGCGCGTGGAAGGCCCCGCAATCCGAAGGTGGCGGCGTGTTCAACATCGAACAGTTCGATCCCGATCCCTTCATGGACATGCTGAACGCGCACGGCCTGCCCTGGCAGGTGAAGGAGCTGGCCGCGCCGTTGGACTTTTAAATCAACATGCTCCTGCGAAGGCAGGAGCCCAGTCCCGCCGTCTGAACTGGGTTCCTGCCTGCGCAGGAACACGGCATCGAATGGAACGTAGATGGAAACCAAAGCCGGCGATCCCGCCGCCTTCACCCATTTCGACCTGCACCGCGTCCCTTCGCCCGCCTTCGTGGTGGACGAGGCTGCGGTGCGCCGCAACCTCTCGGTCCTGCGCGACATTCGCGACCGCGCGGGGATCAGGGTGCTGGGCGCGCTCAAGGCCTTTTCCATGTGGTCGCTTGGGCCGGTGATCGGCGAGTATCTCGACGGCGTCTGCGCCTCCGGCATTTATGAAGCGCGCCTGGGCCGGGAAGAATATCGCGGCGAAGTCGCCACTTACTGCGCTGCCTACAAACCCGAAGATCTGGCCGAAATCCTCCGCATTTCGGACCATGTCATCTTCAACAGCCCCGGCCAGATCGCACGCCTGCGCCCGATCATCGACGATGCTCGAATGAACGGTGTGAACTTCGACATCGGCCTGCGCCTCAACCCCCTCCATGCCGAGGGCGAGGTGCCCAAATATGACCCGTCCCAACCCCATAGCCGCCTCGGCTTTCCCATCGACCAACTGCGCGCCGAACATCTGGTGGGCGTCGACGGGCTTCATGTCCACAATCTGTGCGAGCAGGATTTCCTGCCGCTCCAACGTACCTGGGCCGCGATCGAATCGCGCATCATGCCTCATGTCGGCGGCCTCAAATGGCTGAACTTCGGCGGCGGGCACCATGTGACGCGCGCCGATTACCAGATCGACGAACTGATCGCCTTCCTCCAGGCGACAAAGGCCCGAACAGGCCTTGAACTCTATATCGAGCCTGGCGAGGCGATGGCGCTGGACGCGGGCATATTGGTCGGTGAAATCCTCGACGTGATCGACAACGGCATGCCCGTCGCGATCACGGACATCTCCGCCACCTGCCACATGCCCGACGTGATCGAGGCGCCCTACCGCCCGGCCATGCTGCATGAGCAATCCGATGGGCCCGTCACGCGACTCGGCGGTCCATCCTGCCTCGCCGGGGACATCATCGGCGACTATCGCGTCCCCGGCGGCGCGACTCCGGGACGACGGATCGCCTTCCTCGATCAGGCCCATTATTCCATGGTAAAGACCAACACATTCAATGGCGTGCCGTTGCCCGCCATCTGGCTCTGGAACTCCGAAACCGACGAACTCAGGCAAATCCGGCAGTTTTCCTACCAGGATTTCAAGTCCCGTCTCTCCTGACGCACATCTCATAGCCGCCAGCGCAACAAATTTTACACACGCGCTTTACAGCGGGACCCCTGCCGCATATATCGCCCTTCCGCTGCCCCATGGGACTTCCACCGCAAGGCAGCTTCTTTGCCAACGACTACACTGGAGGTCCCTTGAGTTGCACAAGCATCATAGCGCGCTGGGGGTAGCGACCGCCCTCAAACCGGCAGCACCGGTAACGCTGATTCGTCCCCAGGCTGCGGCCCGGGCCGCCCGCTTCTTCTCTGAGAAGTTTCCGGGACGCTCGCTCTATGCGGTCAAGGCGAATCCGTCTCCCGATCTGATCCGCACTCTCTTCGCTTCGGGCATCACGCATTTCGACGTGGCGTCCATCGCGGAGGTGCGCCTGGTGGCGGAGACGCTGCAAGGCGAAGGCAAGCTGTGCTTCATGCACCCGGTGAAGGCAGAGGAAGCGATTGCGGAGGCATACCACGTCCATGGCGTGCGCACCTTCTCGCTCGACACGCTGGACGAGCTGGCGAAGATCATGCGCGCCACGAACGATGCGACCGATCTTGAGCTGTGCGTGCGGCTGCGCGTTTCTTCCGAACATTCCGAACTCAGCCTTGCGTCGAAATTCGGCGCCGAGCTGGGCGAGACCCGCGAACTGCTGCTGGCGACGCGTCAGGCGGCCGATGCGCTGGGCATCTGCTTCCATGTCGGCAGCCAGGCGATGAGCCCGCAGGCCTATAGCGACGCCATAGAGCGCGTGCGCGCCGCCATTGTCGATGCGGCGGTCACGGTCGACATCATCGATGTCGGCGGCGGCTTCCCGTCCATCTATCCGGGCATGGAACCGGTCGCGCTCGAAAATTATTTCGACGCGATCCACCGCGGGTTCGAAAGCCTGCCGATCAGCTATTCGGCCGAACTGTGGTGCGAACCGGGCCGCGCCCTGTCCGCCGAATACAGCTCGGTCGTCGTGCGCGTCGAACGGCGTCGGGGCAACGAACTCTATATCAATGACGGTGCCTATGGCGCCTTGTTCGACGCGGCCCATATCGGCTGGCGCTTCCCGGTGGCCTTGCTGCGTGGAGAAGAGAGCGAGGCGGAGTTGACCGGCTTCTCCTTCTATGGCCCCACCTGCGACGATATGGACCATATGGTCGGCCCCTTCATGCTGCCGGACGACGTGCAGGCGGGCGATTATATAGAGATCGGCATGCTCGGCGCCTATGGCGCTGCGATGCGCACCGGCTTCAACGGCTTCACGTCGGAAGCGGTCGTCGAAGTGGAGGATGAGCCGATGGCCAGCCTCTATGTCGATGCGGTTCCGGCCCGTCGTCGCGCAACTGTCATCAAGCTCGGGTAGAGGCGAAGGCCTCCCCCTAAAGGAGAGGATGCAAGGCCCCTCGCCGCACTCCCCCGCGGCGAGGGGCTAATGCTTTCAGCGCCGGAAGATGCCGACCAGCTCCACATGAGTGGACCAGCGGAACTGCCCCACCGGACGCACTCTTTCCAGTCGGTAGCCGCCCGCAACCAGATGCGCCGCATCCCGCGCGAAACTGGCAGGATTGCAAGAGATATAGGCGATGACCGGCACGCGCGACGCGGCAAGCTGCATCACCTGTTCCCTGGCGCCAGCGCGCGGCGGATCGATGACGACCCCGGCAAAGCGGTCGATCTCCGCAGTCGTCAACGGCCGCCTGAACAGATCGCGATGATCGGCCACCATCCGGCGCTGCGCGCGATTTGCCGCCGATTTGAGGGAGAGGACAAGATCACGCGCAGCCTCCGCCGCATAGACCGGGCGCCCGTCCCCCAATGCCAGGGCGAATGTGCCAAGGCCGCAGAAGAGGTCGGCAATGGCCCCCTCCGCCGGCATGGCTGCCCCCGCTTCCTGCGCAAGCGCAGCCTCACCATCAGGTGTTGCCTGAAGAAAGGCGAAAGGCGGAAAGGCGACCGGCACGCCGCCAAAGCTGACCGTGACCGAATCCGGCTCCCATCGGGTCTGCGGCCCGTCCCCCTCATCGATGGTCACGCGAGCGAGTCGATGGTTCTGCGCAAAGGCCAGAAGCGCCTCATCGGCGGCAAGCCCTTCAATCCGCACGCCTTCCAGCAAAAGGTCGACGCCCTGATCGGTCAGCGACATCCGCACATGTGCGGCCTGCTTTTCCGGCAGGATGACTGCACACAGATTCCTCAGCGGCCCCGTCAGCGCGAACAGGCGGGGATCGAGGACTTCACACATCGTGAGGTCGATCAGCCTGTGGCTGCCCGATTCAGCAAAGCCTATGACGACCTTGCGCCCCTGTCTGCTCGCCCGCAGCGATGCGCGGCGGCGAACCTTCGGCGGGGAGATATGCGGCGGCAGGAGCAGGTCGGCTGTCACGCCCTGTCCCGCCAGGGCTCCCGTAACGCGCGCGGTCACGAACTCCGCGTAGCTTGCATCGTCAATATGCTGCAACTCGCATCCGCCGCAGGCCGGAAAGTGTACGCATGGCGCGTCGACATGATGCGGGCCCCGCAGCATGCGGCCATCCTCCGCTATCCGGTCGCCCGGCGCAGCAAGCGGAACATGGCGGCCATGGGCGGTCACGCCATCGCCCTTGGCGGCGACGCGGACGACGATTTCGGTATCAGGATCGGTCACAGGCGGGATGCGATAGCCGCTGGCAGTTCCACAAGCAAATCGTCCGCGATGAAGGCCGCTCCCGCCCGTCTTGCGGCCTCACCATGCAGCCACAGCGCTTCGCACGCCGCCCGGAATCCGTCTCCCGTGACGGCGAGCCGAGCGGCGACCAGTCCCGCCAGGACGTCTCCCGTCCCCGCCGTCGATAGCCAGGAGGAACCCGGTGGCGAAAGAACGGCGCGACCGTCGGGCGCTGCGATGACACTATCGCTGCCCTTGTAGATCAACGTGGAGCGCGCCCGCTTCGCCGCCGCCAACGCGCGCTCCACCTTGCTGCCCGGCAAGTCGCCGAACAGGCGGACAAATTCCCCCTCATGGGGTGTCAGGATCGAATTCGGCGGGATGGCGTCCAACCCCGGTTCCGCGAGCAGGACCAATGCGTCGGCATCCAGAATGAGGGGATGCCCAGCGGCAAGAGCTGCCTTCAACCGATCGGCAGCCACGCTCCCGCGCCCCAGCCCCGGCCCTGCCAGGACGGCCCTGAACCGGCCGTCATCCAGAGCATTCGCCACATCGTCCGCCTCACGGGTATGCTGTGTGATGATGGCGGCCGGACCGCCATGGGCCACTTCCTGAACCAAGTGACGGACCATGCCCGCCCCTGCGCGCGCAGCCGCCTCGCTCGCGAGCAGTCCTGCGCCGGCCATTTCGCCGCCGACAATTGCCACCAGCCCACGGCTATATTTATGCGCGGCAGCCCCCGGCGGATCCAGTTGCGGCCGCGCCAGCCGGTGCATCTTCGCACCGGAGACGTCGATGCCGATGTCAGCGCAGACCAGCCGCCGCCAGCATCCGGCCGCCGGCTGCAACAGATGCGCGGGCTTGAACGCACCCAGTGCGATACAGACCCCCATGACGGGTACATGGGACAGAAGTGCGCCGCCATCCGTCTCCACCCCGCTCGGCAGGTCCACGGCATAGCTGAAGCTCGCCTGTTCGGTGAGGGCGCGCAATGTCCCCGCAACCTTCGCGTCCAATCCACGCGACAGGCCTGTCCCGAACAATGCGTCCACGATCTGCGTCGCCGGCGCGGCATCAAGCAAGGCTTCAACGGGACCACCCCATGCCGTACGCGCCTTCATGCCCGATTCCGTCCGGCTTTCGTCAAGAGCAGCGACGCGCACCGGCACGCCACGCGCCCGAAGGAGTCGCGCGATCACGAACCCGTCGCCACCATTATTGCCGGGACCGCAGAGAACCAGCAGATCGCGTTTTCCACCTGCACGCCAGATAATCTCTGCAGTTGCGGCCCCTGCGCGCTCCATCAGCGTATATTCGGGGACGCCGGCGGCGATGACGGCCTGTTCCGCCTGCCGCATCTCGGCTGCCGTCAGGATCGCATGGCTCTGCATCAACTCTTCCTTTCGGAAAGGCGCGCTGGAAGGCGATAGCGATCCTGTCCGACGCTCAACTCGATCATGCCCTTGCCGACGACCACAATCGCGGCCTGCTCGGCTCCATCCGCGGGCACGACCCCGCGCCCGTCATGGACTATCTGGAAGCGCCGGAAGCCGCCATCCACGTGACGCACGGTCAGCAGATCGCGATCCTGTTCGACCAGGCAATCCTCTGTCCACCCTACGCCTGGACCGATTGCGCAGGAAATCCTTTCCTGTCCTTCGCCAGCCTGTTCCCCAGCCCCTGAACGACGGCCGCATCCGGCCAGCGCCAGGCACAGGAAGAAACTGCCAACTAGGACGCCGGGCCTTGTCATTCCTGCGCGCCGGCCATCAGGCCAAACGCCTGCGGCATTCCAGGACCACGGGCCCCAATATGCCGGCAAATCGCCTTTGCCCCTCAGCATCGCCGACCAGATCCTGTCGCATTTCTATCCCCAGATAGGGAATGCCGTTCCCCTCCGCATGGCGGTTCATCGTGGCATTCAGCACCTTGCCCGAATAGGGCAACTGATCCCCTACCTTCAGACCCGCCTCCTCCAGCATGGGAATGGCGATCCGCGCTGCCCTGCCGTCCTGGTTATAGAGGACGCCGATATCCCAGGGGCGCTTCTGGCTCGGATCGCTGGCAAGGCCGGGCGTGAAACTGTGGACCGACAGGATGAACGGCGAAGCCATGCCGTCGAGCAGCCGCGCCACATGATGGTGATAGGGATGATGGAAGCGTATCATCCGTTCGGCCAGGTCGGCATGACGGTTTCCCGGAATGACGTGGCCGTCGCTCATGACGGGCAGCAGGCCGGGCGCATCCTCTTCCCGATTAAGGTCGATGACGAGGCGCGAAACGCCACCCAGCACCGCCTTGCAGCCCAATTCCCTCGCCAGCAGCGCGCTGACCTCCGCCACGCCGATGTCGATCGCGATATGATCTCTCAGCAAGGCGGCATCAATTCCCAGATCGATGTCCGTTGGGACGTGAGCCGACGCATGATCAGCAATGATCAGGATGTTGAGGTCGCCGCCGTCGATCTGTGTGAAGGCCTCGCTCATGCCGCCCTGATCCTTGTCTCCGCAATCCACCATCCGCTTTGAGCGGCACGCAGGGCGGTCGCCGCCTCCGCCATCCGCCGATCCGTATCGAACAGGGCAAAACATGTCGCGCCCGATCCGGACATCCGGGCAAGGCGCAATCCGGCGCAGGCACCCAGCGCCGCCAGCACATCCGCGATGACCGGCTCCATGGCAATGGCGGGCTGCTCCAGATCATTGCGTCCCTCGCTCACAAGCTGCTCCAGCCCCATTGCCTCAAGCGGTCCTCGATCACGCTGATCCCAGCGACCGAAGACCTGCGCGGTCGACAGGGCGACGCCGGGATTGACGAGCAGGATCGGCATCGCGGAGAGGTTTTCGACGGCTTGCGGTTGCAATATCTCGCCCCTTCCGCGCACCATTTGCGGGATGCTGCCGATACATGCTGGTACATCCGACCCAAGGGACAAGGCGATGCGCTCCAGGACCTCCGGCGGCATGGGAGCGTTCCAGAGCCGCGTCAGCAACCGCAGTGTAGCCGCGGCATCGGCCGAACCTCCGCCAATTCCCGATGCGACGGGCAGAATCTTGGTCAATTTCAGATCAGCGCCAAGATCTTCCCCCAGATGCGCCTGCAACGCGCGGGCGGCGCGGATCACCAGATTATCCGGGCCGGCATCCAGCAGCGATCCAAAGGGCCCGTCTATTTCAAGGCTGACTTGACCATCGGCGCGTATGCGGCCGGTCAGCCGGTCACCCAATTCGGTGAAGACGAACAGGCTTTCCAGCGCATGATAACCGTCTGCCCGTTTCCCGCGGACATGCAGCGCCAGATTGATCTTGGCAAATGCGGTTTCAACCAGTTCGCCGGCCTCAAACGGGCAGCCGGCAAAATTCTCCGCTTCAGCGTGCGGCATATTCGGGCTTCATCCCCTCTCTCGTCTTGGCAGCCAGGCGCCGCGCCGTCTCTCCCTCAGCGAAGATGGCTGCCGCGCGCCAGGCATAGCGGGCCTCATATCGGCGTCCCGCGGCCCAAAGCGCATCACCCAGATGTTCGTTGATGGTAGCGTCCGACGGCGCTCCGGCCGCTGCCCGCTCCAGAACTGGCACCGCGGCATCGATGTCACCCGTCACGAACTGCGCCCAGCCCAGGGAATCAGTGATCGATGCATCCTCCGGCTTCAGCGCGCTCGCTTTCTTCAGCAGCGCCAGCGCCGCGTCCATATTCTGCCGCCGCTCGATCTGCGCATAGCCCAGATAGTTGAGCACAGCGGGTTCATCGGGCGCCAATCTCGCGGCCCGCTCCAGCACGGCACGCGCCTCGTCCCAGCGCGCGCCCTGTTCCAGCGCGCTACCTTCGAACAACAGCAGCGTCCAGGGAACGGCGTCGTTCGAATAGCCGGCCTGCGCCGTGCGGAAGGCCTCTGCGGCCGCCCGGTAGTCCTTTTCCTGCATCAGCAACTGACCCAACCGAACGTGGCGCTCCGGCTCCGCATGGGGCACGGCCGCCAGTTTGCGAGCAAGCGCTATCGCCTCCGGCCGCTGGCCCGCCGCCGCCAACGCCTCGACCAGTTCAGCCTGGGCCAGCGCACCATACCAGCCGGCACCGGGAACCATCCGGGCTTCCTCGACGGCATAGGCCACATAGCCGCCGCGGCTCAGCAGATCTGCGGCGACGATGCGCGGCGCAGCCCCGTTGGGATCGGCAAAGGCGGCGATTCGCGCAAGCCTGATCCCCAGCGACCCCGTACTGCCATCCGAGGATATATCGGCAGCTAACCGGGCAAGCAGCCGGGCAAAACCCTGCCCCGCCGTCAGCGCCCTGCCATAGGGCGAGAGAGCCCTGCCGCTGGCGATGTCGTCGCGCGCCCGCGTGAAATTGGCCTGGGTTTCAGGCAGAAGCGCAAGCGCCTCCGCCTTCGCGCCTCGCGCCGCCAACTGCCCGGCGAAAAGCAGCCGCATTTCGTCCGTGTCCGCAGTCCGAAGCGCGAGGGCCCGATTGATCGCCGGCTGGGCGGCCTGAAGATCGCCCCTGCCCAGGGCCTGCAGCGCCAGATGCTCGCCCAGATAACGCCTTGCCAGCGAAGCGAAGCGGTCATCAGGATCGATGACAGGCGCGGCATAACGCCCTTCCCCCACCGAAATCCAACTGCGCATGATCGGCGCGAGAAAGGCGAAATTGCCCTCCGCAACCATATGGTCGACCAACAGACGGGCGCCTGGCCAATCCTTGCGGTTCAGCGCGTCCGCAATCCGAAGCAGGGTGCCGTCGCGAGGGAGAATGCCCTCGCTCTCTAGCACGGCGGCGGAACGCAGCGCCAGCGCCATGTCGCCGCTTATCACCGCCTGGAAATAGGAGCGCCTTGCGACCTCCAGGCTGGCCGGGTCACTGGCCAGCGCCTGCCGATAGCTCTTGAGCGCAAGGCCGGGAGCACCGTCCTCATCGGCCAGCCGCCCCCGCATATAGGCATGCAATGCGCTGCCGGGATCCACCGATGCACCCGCCGCGGCGGGCAGCACCAGCATCATCGAAGCAAACAGACGCCTACATATTCGGATAGTTCGGCCCTCCACCGCCCTCTGGCACGACCCAGTTGATGTTCTGGGTCGGATCCTTGATATCGCAGGTCTTGCAGTGAACGCAATTCTGCGCGTTGATCTGGAAGCGCGGATTACCCTCGTCCACCCCGACCACTTCATAGACGCCCGCGGGACAATAGCGTTGCGCCGGTTCGTCATAAAGGGGCAGGTTGTAGGAAATCGGAATCGCCGGATCCTTGAGCTGCAGATGAACCGGCTGATCCTCCTCATGATTGGTGTTCGACAGGAACACCGACGACAGCCGGTCGAAGCTGATCACCCCATCGGGCTTGGGATAGTCGATCTTCATCGACGCGTCCTTGCGCCAAAGCTTCTCGGCATCGGGCTTGTGCTTCATCGTAAAGGGCAGGCCGATCTTCAGCGTACGCATCCACATGTCGATGCCCGCCAGCGCGGTACCGATGGTGTTGCCGAACTTCGACAGCAAAGGCTCCGCGTTCTTCACCAGTTGCAGCTCGGTCGCGATCCAGCTCGACCGAAGATTCGCCTCATAATCGTCCAGCACGTCGCTCGACCGCTCACCCTGAATAGCAGCGAACGCCGCTTCGGCCGCCAGCATGCCCGACTTCATCGCTGTGTGCGTGCCCTTGATGCGAGGGACGTTGACGAAGCCTGCCGAACAACCGATCAGCGCGCCGCCCGGGAAGGCGAGCTTGGGAATAGACTGCCAACCGCCCTCGTTGATCGCCCGCGCGCCATAGGAAACGCGACGGCCGCCCTCCAGATATTTGCGGATTTCCGGATGCTGCTTCCAGCGCTGGAATTCCTCGAAGGGATACAGATAGGGGTTGCGATAGCCAAGGCCCACCACAAAGCCGAGCGCCACCTGCCCATTGGCCTGATGATAGAGGAAGCCCCCCCCATAGGCGTCGGTCAGCGGCCATCCCTGCGTATGGATCACCAGGCCTGGCTTGTGCTTGGCGGGGTCGATGTCCCACAATTCCTTCATTCCCAGGCCATAGACCTGCGGCTCGCTGTCGGCGTCGAGCGCGAACTGGCGCTTCAGGATCTTGGTGAGATGGCCACGTGCGCCTTCCGCAAAGAAGGTGTAGCGCGCATGCAATTCCAACCCAGGCTGATAGTCGGGCTTGCGGTTGCCCTCCCGGTCAACGCCCATGTCGCCGGTCGCCACGCCTTTGACTGACCCGTCCTCATTGTAGAGGATTTCCGCGGCCGCGAAGCCGGGGAAGATTTCAACGCCCAGCCCCTCGGCCTGTTCGGCCAGCCAACGGCAGAGATTGCCCAGAGATCCGGTATAGGTGCCCTTGTTGTGCATCCAGCCCGGCGTCATGATGTGCGGCATACTGACCTTGCCGCCCTTGCTGAGGAACCAGTGCTGATTGTCCGTGACCGGCACCTCTGCCATCGGGCAGCCCATGTCGCGCCATTCAGGGAATAGTTCATCCAGCGCCTTGGGATCGACGACCGCGCCCGACAGGATATGGGCGCCGATTTCCGAGCCCTTTTCCAGCACGCATACCGACAGTTCCTGCCCCGCCTCGTTCGCGAGTTGCTTCAGCCTGATGGCCGAAGACAGGCCCGCCGGCCCGCCACCGACGATGACGATGTCATAGGACATCGAATCCCGTTCGCTCATATTCCCTCCATTCCGTCGACAGCGCCGGCTTTCCTTCCCGATCCGGTCGCCGCGCTACCCAAACGTTTTGCCATTCAGGGCGATGAAGAAACTTGACCACGGCGTCAACCTCTGGCCCAAGACAATCGATGCGGGGATTATTGATGGAAAATCTGGCGGAAACCGCCAATGCCTATATGGCATGGTGGAGTCTGGCCGGCGTTGATTGCGCCGTCGGGGAGGAGCCGATGAATTGGCTGCGCCCTGTTCAGGACGCGGCGCGCCAGCGGATTTCCGCTGCGGATGATGGTGCCACCTTGACCCGGCCCCAGTCTTTCGAAGCCTTCATGACCTGGCTGGCGGAAGACGCTGCGCAGCCGGAGCGGCGCTGGCCGGGCGCTGCCATCATGCCTGCGGGGCCTGTCAATGCGCCGCTCATGGTCATTACCGACATGCCCGATCCCGCCGATTTAGAGGCAGGAGTCCTGTTCAGCGATCGTGCGGGACAATTGTTCGACGCCATGCTGCGGGCGATTGGCCTCGATCGGCAGGACGTCCATCTGGCCTCCCTTTTCCTGTCCCGCCCGCCAGGTGCGATGGTAGAGGCGACGGATCTTGCATTGGCCGCAACGCGCATGCGCACACATGTGATGTTTGCTTCACCGCAAAGATTGCTGTTGTTGGGCGATCGGACGATCCGCACGCTGATGCCCACGGCCGATTCAGGTTTACGGAAGTTTAACCATGATGGCGGCACTTTACCCGCCTTCGCCACATTTCACCCGCGTTTGCTGCTTGGCCAGCCCGCAGCAAAGGCAGAATGCTGGCGTGTCATGCAAGGTCTGATCGAGGAAATGACTAAGTGATCCGCGCCACCGCCTTTTCGTCATGCGCCGCAGCGCTGGCCTTCACGGCAGCTACAGTGATGCCGGCACAGGCCGATACGGCTGACTCCATTCCAGCGACATACAGGGATATGTCGTCCTCGCCCCTGCAATTGAGCGATGGGGACAAAGGCCGGTACAGTTCCATCTACGCGGCTTTGCGGGACCAGCGGTGGATCGATGCGAAGGCGATGATCGCGACGCTCGATGCGCAGGATGCATTCCGTCCGGTGGCCTTGGCCGAGCTTTATCTCGCAAAGAATTCGCCCAGGGTCGAACTGTTCGAATTGCTCGACCTCATCAACAAGGCGCCATGGCTGGACAAGGCTGATCAGCTTTCCCGCCTCGCGCAAAAGCGCGGCGCCACGATCCTGCCTACCCTGCCCCAGGTGCAGAAAATGATCTGGCTGGGCGCTGCGCCGCGCCGCGAATATGTCGCCGCGGTGAAGACAGATCCTCTGGCCCAGGCGCTGGTCGGCCAGATTCAGACGTTCATCAAGAATGACGATCCAGCCGGCGCCGAAGCTGTGCTCGGTGCCGGAGAGGCCGGGCTGACGCCGGAGGGCCTGACCGAAGTGCGACAGCGCGTCGCCTGGGCCTATTATATCGAAAGCGATGATGCGAACGCGCGGCGCATGGCGGCAAAGGCTCTCGAAAGCCGGGGCGGCGGTGATTGGACAGTCCAGGCCCATTGGACGACAGGACTTGCAGCCTGGCGACAGAATGACTGTCGCGCTGCTGCCTCCGCCTTTGGCAATGTCGCTGCGCTTGCCGGCAACAGCGACATGCGCGCAGCCGGCGCTTATTGGGCTGCACGTGCCTATATGGTCTGCGGGGAGCCAGAGCGCGTCGAAAACCTGCTGAAAACCGCAGCCCGTTCTGAAGAAAGCTTCTATGGCCTCTTGGCCCGGGAAACGCTGGCGGAACCGCTGGGCGGCGTGCCCTCCGCCACCCGCTTCGGCGCTGCTGAATGGCAGCAACTCAAGGATAGTCCGAATGTCCGGGCTGCGATCGCTCTTTCCGCAATTGGGGAAACGGCACGGGCCGACCAGATCCTCCGTTACCAGGCGAAGATCGGCGGTACCGGCCAGTATGAGGCGTTGATCCGGCTGGCGAGCACGCTCAACATGCCCGAAACGCAGCTCTGGCTGGCCCATAACGGACCAGCCGGCAAGCAGCCTGGCAGTTTCGCGCGCTTTCCCGCACCCAATTGGCGGCCCGATGGCGGGTGGCGCGTCGACCCGGCGCTCATCTATGCCCATACGCTTCAGGAATCGGGTTTCCGGCGGGATGTCGTGAGCAGCGCGGGCGCCAGAGGGCTGATGCAGGTACTGCCCAGCACAGGCAACCTGATGGGTCTTTCCGCGTCCGACCAATTGTTCGTGCCGTCGACCAATATGGAATATGGCCAGCGCTATCTTGAAAACCTGCGCGACATGAGCGCGACCGGCGGGCTGCTGCCCAAGGTTATGGCCGCCTATAATGCCGGTCCGGCACCTGTCGAACGGTGGAACAGCGAAGTGAAGGATAATGGCGATCCGCTGCTGTTCATCGAATCCCTGCCTTATTACGAGACGCGCGCCTATGTGAACATCGTGATGCGCAATTACTGGATGTATCAGATTCAGGCGAAGGGCAGTGCGGACTCCCTGGCCGGCATCGCACAGGGCCTATGGCCGACATTTCCGGGGACCAAGGGGTCGCGCCTGGTGCGCCTGACGCCGAAGAGGCCGATGGCGAGCGCCAGCATCGCCTCCAGCATCGCGGGCGGTTCCGACTGATGCCGATCGATGAAAGCCGGGCCTTCCTGCCGGTCAGGATCGCATTGTTGACAGTGTCGGACAGCCGCACGGTTGCCGACGACCGTTCCGGCGACACACTGGCGGAACGCATCACAGGCGCTGGTCATATCCTGGCGGACCGCCATATAGAGAAGGACGAACGCTCGGCCATCGTTGCGCGCCTGCATGCCTGGATAGACGATCCGCAGATCGATTGCATCATCACAACCGGGGGAACGGGCGTGACGGGCCGCGACATTACCCCCGAAGCGCTGGCACAGGTGCAGGACAAGGAGATTCCGGGCTTTGGCGAACTGTTCCGCTGGCTCAGCTATCAGAGCATCGGCACATCGACCATCCAGTCGCGGGCGACCGCCTGCGTGGCTCGGGGTACCTATATCTTCGCTCTGCCCGGATCCACCGGCGCGGTGAAGGATGCCTGGGATGGCATACTCGTCAGCCAATTGGACAGTCGTTTCCGGCCTTGCAATTTCGTGGAACTCATGCCGCGTCTGACCGAGCGCTGACATATCGCCGCAGGCTGCGGCCTCATTTATCAGGCGCGGGGTTTTCCTTGAAGAATTTGCTCGCCTCGCCCAGCATGACCGTCCACCAATCGATCACATCCTCGAAATTCTTCTGGTTGAGGCCGCCTACCGTCGTCACATCATAGGCAACCGCCAGAGACCCGTCGTCCCAGACCGACATCTGCGCGAATCTCTTGTCCTTGTTCCATTTATTGGCAAGCTCAGGCGTATTGCCGCCGTCATCCTCGAAACTCACCTGAAATTGCAGCGAGCCGCAATGGCGCGTCTGCTCGCATTCGTAGAAGAAGATCGAATAATCATAGCCGCTCGCCGCGCTTTCGATCTTCGGATTGCCGGTCTGCTTGCTCTTGCTCAGCAACGCCTTGTATCCAGCGGCCTGCAACGCCTGCACCACCGTCTGCGGATCACTCGCGCATATCAGTCCTGTGCCGCAGGCTTCCTTGTCGGCCGCCAGACAAGGCGACGCCAGCGCCGCCATCCACAAACCTGCCGCGACGATGATCTTCCGCATGATGCCCCCATTTTTCAAAGGGTTTAGATGAACCTTCGGGTGGGGCCTTGTCAATATGTTCTCTGTATGTTCTAATTGAGCCATGGCGACGGAGAAAGGCAGAGGTGCGACGGCGAACGGCGAAAGCCGTCGCTTCAACATGTCCGAGCGGAAGGAGGACGGCGATTGGCTGGATGCCCTGACCGAGATTGACGGCGCTCCGCCAAGGCGACGCACAGAGGTGACCATCGAACGCGCTCGCACCATCATCAGCCGGAACAATTCTCCCGATATCGCCTTCAGCCAATCGATCAACGCCTATCGGGGCTGCGACCAATCCCGCACTGTTGCAACTGGATTCAGGAGAACTTAATCCCTTCGAAATAGGACATTTTCGAGGGGTAAGATGGACGCAATTCTCTACATTCGGTTTTCGACCAAGGATCAGGTCAAGGGCGACAGCATCAAGCGTCAGACCGACTTGGGGAACAAGGTAGCCAAGCAGCAAGGCTGGCACATAACCGAAACGCTAATGGATCAGGGCAAGTCTGCCTACCACGGTAAGAATCGCGCAAAGGGTGGTCAGCTTTACGAGATTGAAGAACGGGCGAAGCGAGGCGAGCTTGTCGGCAAGGTGCTGCTTGTCGAAGCGATGGACCGCTTAACCCGGCAAAAGCCCCTAGAGAGCATATCGCTGATCCGCGATCTGACCGAAAGCGGCCTCACCATATGTGAGACAAGCAGCGGTCGGACCTACAACACCCAAGCGATTGACGATAACTGGACTAACCTGATCGTCATCCTAGCTGCGGCCGCCGAAGCATACGGTAGCAGTCACGAGAAATCCGGCCGAGTCGCAAGCGCATGGCGAGCCACACAATCCGGCCAAGGCATGAAGGACAACAAAGGCGCTGACCCTCGCCTATGTCCTGATTGGATGACCGTAGTAGATGGCCAGTATCACCCGATCCCTGAACGCGCCGATATGATCCGCCGCATGTTTGATATGTGCGCCACGGGCTATGGCCTACGCGCCATTGGGGATGAACTGCGCGCCGAGCAAAAGCGCATCGACTGGCCCAAAGGCGAACTCGACATCAGGCGTGTAGGCAATCTGCTGCGTGGTCGGCGTGTTTTAGGCGAGTATCAACCACAAGGCCGCACTGCTAACGGACGAGAAGACATCGGCGGTCCTGTTAAGCTGTATCCGGCTATCGTCACGCTTGAGCAATTCCATGCTGCTCAAGCAGGTCTCTCAAGCCGCAAAGGCACAGGTGGCCGCAATCGACGCAAGGGCATCAATGTGCTTTCGCATCTGTGCCGCTGCCAATTCCACAATGAAGGTGAGAACGTCCCTTGCGGCTCTCGCATGACCTACCGCAGCTATACCAAGCAGCAACCCCAACTTGCCTGTGCCCGGTTTGCTCGTGCTGCCGAATGTAAGAGCAATGCGACATTCCGATACCAGAGCATCCTTGATGGCATCCTTGACGAGATCGGCTCTCTGCATCTGCCCGATAGCGTTCCTGGCCAGCGGACTTCGGACCTATCTTTTGAACTTCTGGAGTTGAATAAGAAAAAGGATCGCCTCGCTGAACTGGCCGACCAACTCATCCTAGCCGATGACCCGATCAAGGAAGCTGCGTATCAGCGCTTTAGGGCGCAAGTCGGACAAGAGGAACGTGAGCTAAACGAACGCGCCCTTAATAGCGAGAGAGCGTCTGTAACGCTGTCACCATCCGAACTAGCCCAGAGAGCAGTTGCCCTGCGCGACAAACTCTCAGACGATGCAGAAGCCCGTTTGCAGATGCAGACCTACCTAGACAGCCTGATCGACGTTATCCTTATGGACCCATATGACCGCACATCAACCGTCGTGATGTTTGACGGCTTTATCAACTTCAAGCTGGACCGTGCCGGGAACGTCATTGCCCGTGCTAATGCGCTGCCGGTCCTTGATGACACTCAGCGGGAACGCCTAGCTGCAAACGATCCCACTGCTGCTGCTCGGATCGAACGCGCAATCGAGTATGTGGGTACAACGCCCTAAAACGACCTCTGACACACCACTCAGAGTGAAAGCGCCTCGCATTGCTTGCGGGCGCTTTTCCTTTTGTATGGTCGTCTGCGGGGATCAGTGACGCGGTAATTCGACCACATCATCTTCATGGTCAACTTCGACCCGGAAATGGCTTAGGTAACGCTCTACATAGAGCCGATGGCCGCGCCACTCGATGCTGAACTCGTCTTCTTCGTAATTCTCTGAACAGTCAACCTCACAAAGCAGGTAATCGGCCAGCGCAGCAAGTTCCTGAGTGTTCAACTGCATCGTTTGTCTCCTTCCCACATCGTATGTGTTCAGGTGACTCCTGCGTCATCCACTTTTTTATCTTGTAGAAACTCTTCTCCGCGAACCACTTCTTAGGTTGATTTCCAAGTCAACTGACGTTTGTTGTCCTGAGGCACATTGAAGAAAGGGAGTGCCTACATGGACCCGTGGATGAAGTTGATGCGTCCGAAGCAGCTACAGCAGCTGATTATCAATCATGAGGAACAAGTGCCCCTGCGAGGCACAAAGGGCGAAAAAGACCTCATGCCGGTTGTTCGCTTGTTCAACCCCATTGGCGTCGGAACTTGGATACTCAGCGAATGCAGCAATGACGGGCTGGCGTTCGGCATATGCGATGTGGGCTATCCTGAACTCGGTTACGTCGCATTATGGGAACTTGCTGAACTGCGCTTACCAGCAGGACTACAGATAGAAGAAGACCTGCACTGGACGCCAACAAAGCCAATATCCAAATACATGGAAGACGCGAAGGCAGGACGAGCCATCTAACTAAGTAGAGTTAGACATTGGAAAGAAGCTAGGATTGGCAACGATCCTAGCTTTCTTTTTCTTTTAATGACGTAGATCGTTCTTGACATTACAACAAAGCAACATCTTAGCAGGGAGTTTCTACAATGCGACGTTTACTCTTCCCCTTAGTTGCAGCCTGTGCGCTGCTTTCGGCCTGTGGCAATGTCTATAACAAGGCGCTGCCAGACATCGAGGATGAAGCCTCGATCAATGACATTATCAGCGACGTTGATGCTCAGGATAAAACCCTGCTGCGTGGCTACTTCATTAGGAAGAACAATGTCAGGCTTGGCCTGATCGAAGCCGGTCCTAAGGAGTGGAACAGCGCAACGAATGTGCGCGAAGCCATCGAGGAGCAGAAGCTAGTTCGCAAGCACAATGACGAGCAGATCAAAGCTGCTGCCGAGGAAGTGCGCCGCGTGAAGGAAGAAGGCGACCGTATGCTGGCCGAGATTGAAAAGCAGCAGGAGGAACTGCTGAAAAGCCTATAAGGCTAAATAGAAGGCAATCTGTTAGCGCGTGATTGCTGCATAAGTGGGAAAAGCCTCTCTAGCCATATGAGAGGCTTTTCTTATGCCTGTTACTTCGCGGCCTTTTCGGCTTCCTGACGCTTCTTGATCGCTATGTCGATCATTTCAGCATCCTTGCCCTCTGAGAGATAGTGCTTCTTGATGTCAGGGAACGACATAGGGTTCTTGCCCCTGCGCTTACCCGCTACAGCGATGTTAAGCGATCCCTGATCCGAGGTAGCCCCCCTAGACGATGATGCTTTCTGAGAAGCCTGAGGGGCTGTCTGGATTGCTTTGAGTGCCCCATCGAACTCACCGGCCTCTGCGGCTTCGATCAGTGCAGAGACAAAACCCTTGAACTGGCCTTCTGGCACATAGTTGGTCGTGGACCCGCCG
>NZ_JBEGHU010000013.1:0-53623 GCF_040676415.1 Sphingobium sp. LSP13-1-1.1
AGGCCGGCGAGGTCGATTTCAACCATGTCGTCATCGAAACCTCCGGCCTGGCCGAGGCGGGCCCCATCCTCCAGGCTTTCCTGTCCGAACCCACGCTTGAGGGGCTCTTCCGGATGGGCGCGGTCGTTGCGACCGTCGATGCGGTGAACGCAGAGGCGACCCTGGCGGATCATCCCGTTTCCGTGCGGCAGGTCGCGCTGGCGGACAGCATTCTCCTGACCAAGACGGACCTGCTGGAACCTGCGGAGCGGGCGGCGCGCAAGGCGGCGCTGATCGCCCGCCTGGGCCAGATCAACCGCACCGCCCCTGTGCTGGAAAGCGATGACCTGGCGGCCGATCCGGTGGGCGTGATGCGCAAGCTGATGGCCGATCCGAGAGAGGATCCACAAGCCGCGAAGAGCTGGATGGAGGCCGCCCTTGGCGCGGCTCCCACCCATGAAGCGGCGGATGCGGAGCATGGCCATGAAGCGCATGCGCATGACAGTGGCATCGCGTCGTTCAACCTGATCCGGGACGAGCCGCTCCCGCGCGAGGCTCTGAACCTGCTGCTGACGTCCCTGGAAAAGCATCTCGGCGCCAATCTGCTCCGGGTGAAGGGGCTGGTGAATGTCAGGGAGGAACCCGGCCAGCCCGCCGTCATCCAGGGCGCGCAGCATCTGCTGCACAACCTGACCTGGCTGCCCGAATGGCCCGACGAGGATCAGCGCACGCGCATCGTCTTCATCACCCAGGATCTGCCCGCCGGCGAACTGGAAGAAATGGTGACATTGCTCGATCGCGTCGCACACCGAACCGCCCTCGCACGCATGAACGCAGGCGGAGCAGAACCCGCAAGGCCCATCTGAATATGTCTCATGCTGTTTTCCGGCTTCCTTCCAGAAGAGAAGATGATCGAATGCCTTTGAAAGGCAAATTTGCCCTTTCTGCAGTGGACACCATCGCCACGCCGGAGGGGGCTGGCGAGCGGCAAACGGCGACATTGACCCAGTCCGTCTATGCGCAGTTGCGCGCCGACATTCTCAGCGGGCGGATGCGTCCTGGCGAGAAGATCCGTGCCGAAGCCCTGCGCAAGCGATTCAACACGGCCAGCAGCCCCGTTCGGGAAGCTCTCAACCGGCTCCTTTCAGAAGGCTTCGTCGCGCTCGAGGAGCAGAAAGGCTTTCGTGTCGCGCCGGTGAGCGCCGAGGAGCTGAAGGAACTCGTCAAGACGCGCTGCTGGATCGATGGCCTGGCCATTCGTGAATCGATCGATCGGTTCGACCTGGCATGGGAGGAGAATCTCATACTCGCGCTCCATCATCTGTCGCGAACCCATCGCGGGGAGACGGGCCAGGGCGAAAGTTCCGAATGGGAAAGCCGGCACAAGGACTTCCACCTTGCTCTCATCGGCGGGTGCGGCAGCCGGTGGATCAAGCGGATCAGCGGCCAGTTGTTCGACGCCGCGGAACGCTATCGCCTTCTCGCGCTGGAGCAGGTCCTGGAGCGCAATGAGCTGCAGGAACATCGCGATCTGGTCGATGCATGCATCAATCGCGACGCCGATCGCGCGATCACCCTGCTCCAGCATCACTACGCCCAGACCTTCGAAGCGATTACCAACAAGCCCTAAGTCGCGGATCAGACCGAAAGCAAAACAGACGAAAACCTGTCCAAAATGGCGGGACCACCTCACATGCTCTGCTCGCCGATACATTGACGCGGCGGGGTGGATTGTCGTTGCGCAAATCGAACCCGAAGCTCTCCAACGGCACAACAGTG
Organism: Sphingobium sp. LSP13-1-1.1; assembly: GCF_040676415.1. Classification (NCBI taxonomy): domain Bacteria; kingdom Pseudomonadati; phylum Pseudomonadota; class Alphaproteobacteria; order Sphingomonadales; family Sphingobiaceae; genus Sphingobium; species Sphingobium sp. LSP13-1-1.1. The sequence goes on from NZ_JBEGHU010000013.1 coordinate 1,759, forward strand.
CATGATCGGTCGATCGATACATCCTGTCCTCTCCGGAGAGGCGCGCGCAAGGTCAGCCCCTGGCAATCATCTATGCGCCAGACCGTCAGCCGCAATCGCGCGGTTCAGGATGGCAACGTCGTCGATGTGATCGGGATGGAAGTCGCTGCGGAAAAAGGCCCAGTAGTGGCGCCAATTGCCACGGATCAGCCCGCCCTTGCCAAACAGGAACCTTGCAGCCTGCACCAATGTCCGACCCAGGGGAGGGCGATCGCGCCGATACATGTGCCACAGGCTGCGCGTCTGGAAACGTACCAGGAACTCGAAGCTCATCAAAACCATGGCCTTTCGCAGCATTGCGTGGGTGCCGCCCGCAGCCAGATAGACATCGAAGGCCACACTCTTGTGCTCGATCTCTTCGATCGCATGCCAACGCCACATTTTGGCTATCCCGGCATCGGCGCCGTCAAGCCAGTTTGTCCGGCCCAGAATGCCGCCCGCGATCGTTGCGGTCAGATGCTCATATGCGACAGTCGTCGCCAGCCAGAACAGTGGGTCGAGGTCTTGCAATTCCTCGGAATCGCTCCGGATCGCAGCTTCCAGCCAGTCAAGGCTATAACCCCGCGCGACGCACAATTCTTCGTTGAAGTGCTGATGCTCTCGGCGGTGGACATATTCCTGCGCCATGAAACCCCGCACCGCAGCCTTCAGGGCTGGGCTTGTCGCTGCCTTCTCGTTGGCGCGAACGCTGTCGATGAACGACTTCTCGCCATAGGGAAACAGGATCGACATCGCATTGAAGAAGGCGGTGCGGAACCAGTCCGACCCATTCCAGTCGGAGCTCAGGGCGGAATCAAGCGGGAATCGAATATCGCGAGGCTTAATCATGGGAACACCAGACCGTTGAACAGAATATAATAGCTATCACTACTATTTCTAATTGTCAAGGCGCCGGTCGGAGCGCTTCTCCTACGCCTTCCAATTCACACTCCGGACCCGGCGCTGCATCTGCGGCGCCAGGACATGGCGGGCGGAAGGTCGATCAGGCGTGGCGGATGAAGGAGCTGGGGCCTGGCAATGCCCCGCTGAAGCGGCTTGTCGCGGCCCTCGCGCCGGACAAGGCGATTCTGCAGGGGGCGTCGAAGCTGGCAGATTATTCGCGTACGGCAATCACACCGCCGCATCGACGAACAATATCGCTGCGGCCCGCGCGAAGCGCTTGTCGGGGCGCATATGAGTATCGTCGCCAAAGGTCGTGTTACCCTGACGCGCCTCCTTGCCCGCCGCCCTTCAGCTTCACCTTCACGCCGTTCGCTCGATTTTGGGGATGTTGCGCCTCGGTCGATGATAACGGACACAGTTTCGCTGGAGCAGACACCCGGTGCATTTGAAGGATAGAGGGCCAGGCCCCGTCATGCTGATCGCACCCTGCTGTTGACGAGCGCCGGACTGGTTTACGCCTCTCCCTGCGCCAGCCCCCGGATCGCCGCTGAAAGGAAAAGCCGCAACGCGGCGAGTTGAGCGTCCTGCTGCGGTTCGGAACATTCCATCGCGAACATCAGATTGATTGCAACCGTTTCAAGAATCACGATCGCCAGAGCTTCCGCCACCTGTCCAGACACGCCCGGATCAAGAGCAGTCAGAAAGGGAGCGAGATTGCGGGCATTTTCGATCGTGTCGGCGCGGTCGAGCAGGCGCAGTTCCGGGTTGGAACGAAGCGCATTCCAAATCGCGGGCGCGGCCTTTGCCTCGGCCAGATAGGCCGCCAGATCGGAAACGATATGCCCCGCGAGCGATTGGATGCCGATGTTTGATTTTACCAGCTCCTCTCCTGTGGAAAGGCGATGCTCGACCAGGGCGCCCAGACGCGCCAACTGCCGGGTGGCCAGTTCCCGAACCATTGCCGGCGCCGACGGGAAATAATGATAGACTGATGCAATGGGCAGACCAGCGCGCCTGCCCACCTCTCGCATCGACAGCCCGTCAAGCCCGGCCTCTGCGATCATCTCCTCTGCTGCGTCCAGCAGGGCCTGTTGCCTTTGCCGGCTACGTTCCTGTTTCAATGCCGACCGTGGTGCGACACGGTCGGCCAGATTATCCTGTTCCATCATGCCTTGTCCTGATCCTTCCCTTCGTCTCGTCGCCGTTCTTCCTTCCGGGAAATTCAGGCAAAGGCATCCACGGCATAACGTCCCTCGTCAACCAGAAGGCGATAGGCTTGCTCCGGATCCCTATCGAGCGCCCGGCCAGCAATTTCAACGATCAGCCTCTCAACCTCAGGCACCAGCGTCATGGCGTCTCCACAAACATAGATATGGGCGCCTCTGCCAATCAGCGTGGCAATATCCGCTGCGTCCGAAACCAGACGGCCTTGCACATAACGGTGGCCGTCCTGGGGTGCGCGGGAGAATGCAGGGCGCACGTCAACCACAGAATCGGCTTGCCATGCGGCGAACTCATCACGGTAGAGCCAGTCCTTGTCTGGGTGGCGACAGCCGAAGAAGAGCAGCGCCGGCCCGGTGGTTTCCCCGGCACCACGCCGCAGCGCCCGTTCCTCCACAAAGCCGCGGAACGGCGCGATGCCACTTCCCGCTGCGATCATGATGATCGGTGTGGCCGGGTCATCAGGTAACCGGAAATGGCGCGGCCCCGGGTGCAGAGCGACTGCCAACTGCGCACCATCCTCCAGACGCGCCAGGAAATTGGATGCAACGCCGAGATGACGGCCTTTGCCCGATCGAGCCGGGGCATCGACGATCGATACCGTCAGCGCGCATCGTCCGGCGTCAGCGAGCGGGGACGAGGCGATGGAATAGCGGCGGGGCGCCATGGGCGGCAGGACTGCAAGCAGGGCTGCCAGATCAACGCTGCAGGACGGCAGGCTTTCCAGAAGCGACAATGTTCCCAGCCGGCATTCGGTGACTTCCCGTTCGAAAACGGCCGGGTCCAGCATGGCCTGTGCCCGCGCGCGTTCGGGGGGACATTGGGTTGACTGCGCAAAGAGACGAAGCTGCGGCATCGTCGCGGGCTGTTCCAGTTCCACAAAATCCGATAGCAGTTCCCGCACACTGACCGCTTCGCTGGCGGGCAAAGGCAGGGTCAGCCCCGCATCGTCACGAACGACCACGCGCATGTCCGGGTCCAGTCCGAGCCGGTGCAACGCCCTGTTCACTGTCTCCACGGGGTTGCTTGCCAACACCGACAAGTGATCGCCCGGCTGGTAGCTCAGCCCTGGCGGCAGGGCGATCTCGAAATGTCGCTTGTCGCTGGCGGCCTCCAGCATTCCCCCCCGTGTCAGCGGAACATTGCGCAGGCACTTGCCGGGCCGGAAACCGCCCAGCGAACGCCCCCGCAACGGGGGCAGCATTTCGATTGTCGGCTCCACAGACCGCAGGCATTCCCCGCCACCAAAGGCTTCGGCAAGGGCAGGCCATAATCCTGCCATCCACGCTTCCGCCGCTTCCACGAAATTGCCCGCGGCATCCGCGACTCCGCGTTCGACAAGACGGCTTGCGCCTGCCCTTTCCAACGCGTCATCGACCCGTGAGGGGATCGCCTGATAGGTACGCGCCCATTGCCTGTTGCCACAGCCCAATACCGCGAAGCGCCCACCCGTCAGCATGCCCGGGTCCATCTGATCGAGCCATGCCACGAACTGCCTGGCATTGTCGGGCGGCAATCCTTCATAGGATGCCGTCACGATCACGACAGCGCCATCCTTGGGCAGGTCGGCGACCGCTTCATCCATCGCGGCCAGACGGGGCCGGTAGCCGCGCGCTGCGCCATCGGTCACGATCTGACGGGCGAAGGCCAGGCTCGATCCGGAATTGCCGCCATATAATATCAGCAGCGGTGTATCCGTCCCGTCCATACCGGGATATTGCCGCGCCTGGGCAGCGGTGCTGGTTTCGGAGGGCGTTCGCAGCACGGGCACGATGCCTGAGGGCTGGCGCCGGCGCGCGCGGATGCGCAATCCTTCCGGCTTCATGGTTAGCGTTTCTGCCACCTTGAGCCGGTAATTCGGATCGGCACGGGTTATGTCGAACCGCTGCAACATCATCGACAGGACCAGCAGGGCTTCCTGCATCGCGAAACCGCGGCCGATGCAGGCGCGCTGCCCATTGCCGAAAGGCTTCCAGCTATTGGGCGGCAGGCGTTCTGCCATACCATCCGCAAAGCGTTCCGGCCGGAACAGCGCCGCATCCTCTCCCCATATTGCCGGATCGCGGTGCAGCGCGGGCAGCAATATCAGCAGTTCATCTCCCGGCTTGAGCGGATAGAGACCGGCGAGCATGGTGGGCGCATGCGGTGTGACGGCGAATGCGGGTGCCGTGGGCCACAGGCGCAGCGATTCCATCAATATCTGCTCGATGAACTTCAAATCCGCCAGATCATCGAGATTTGGATCACGATCACCCAGAACGGAATCCACCAGTTGCTGCGCTTTTTCCAGAATATCCGGATTTTCCAGCAGCAAATGGGTTGCGAACGACAGAAGGCCGCTGGTCGTTTCATGCCCTGCGATCAGAAAGGTCACAAGCTGGTGGCGGATATTTTCATCAGCCAAGCGTCCACCGGTCACCGGATCGATACCGGTCAACATCGAATCCAGCAGATCGCCGCGCTGCCCGACCCGACCTTCTTTCCGCCGCGTGGCCATCAGCGCATCCGCCATGTCGTGCATCACAGCAATATCGCGTTCGAACCGGCGGCGTTTGCCGAGCATGGCTCGGGTAACGAATTCCGGGCGGCGATCCCGCGCGGAAGCCTCCAGCAGCGTATCGACCATCGCGTCGATGAATGGATGCATGTCTTCCCGATAGAAGCTGTTGAACCGGACATCGAACGCGCACAAGGCCAGCGTATCGAGCGTCAGCCGCGTCATCGCGTCAGCAACGTCGATTTCCGCATCCTGTCCAAAACGCTCCCAACGATCGAACATCTGGTGCGCGATGTCGAGCATCTTGCCCACCATATCCCTGATCCCCAGCGGACCGAAGGCTGGCATCAGGATGCGATGCGCGAGTGCCCAATTGGGTTCATCGCCATAAGCCGTGAACAGGCCGTCGCCTACTGCGGGACGAAGGCTGACAAGGGCACTGTGCACATGCTTGCCGAAGCGGCTCTCGTCGCACAGTTCATTCACATATTTCTGGGCGCTGACGACGATAGTAGATTGGCCCAGCACGGATAGTCGGAAAATCGGACCATGCTTGGCGCAAAGTTGCGTCAGGCTTTGCAATGGCGTCTGGCCATCCAGTTCGAAAAGATGCCCGACAAAAGGAAAGCTGGGCGGTGAAGGTAGGGGATTTGATGCCATGAAAGCGAACCTTTCCGATCAATGATCGAGTTTATATATCGATCATTGATCGGCTTTTCAAACCTGCAAGGAATTTGTAATTCCCTTGGGATCATATGAACTCGGCCAGCAGGGGCTGAACCGCGTCCCATGAGCCGCCACGGGCGCAACATCGCTGCGCCCGTGACAAGAATTGCAATGCCTGGGTGACTGAATTCAGGGATGCGCAGCCTGACGTGACCGTGCGGTCCGGATGCTGGACGCTATTTCCCGTCGGCTAGTGCCGGAAGCTCGCGCGCCAGAATCCGGTCCCGGACCCGGACCGGCAGCATCAGGGCCAACCGGGTAAGCGCGGCAGTGCGCCAGGGGAACGGATAATGGATATGTCCCTTCCTGATCGCATGTAGAATGTGATCGACAGCCTTCTCTTCGGAGATTTCCATGGGGGAGGGCATGCCATCGCCGACGGTCGCTTCGGTCGCGACAAATCCCGGATAGACGGTTAGAAAGCGGATGCCATATTGGGCGAATTCGATGCGGCAAGTATCGATCAGAAGCTTTGCACCGCCTTTCGCTGCTGAATATGGCCCTTGCAACGGAACGCCGATCAGTCCGGCCAGCGAATTGGTGTGTACGACCAGACCGCCCATTTGCGTGCGCATCTGATCCAGAACGGGAAAGAGGTAGTTGACGACTACATCATAGTTGGACCGCATGTAGGCTTTGACCTCGGCGGCATTCATCCGCCGCATGTCAATCGCGGGGGCGCCCCCAGCATTGAGCACGACCACGTCGATCCGGCCAAAACGGGACACGACGTCACGCACAACCTGGGCGGCGGCCTCTTCATCCTGCGCATCGGCCGGGAAGACGGCGCATGTGCCGCCGCCTGCAGTGATTTCCTGCACTAGCGTTTCGAGTTTTCCAGCGCGGCGCGCGGTGGCGGCCACCAGGGCTTTCTCTGCTGCGATCCGCCTCGCAAAGATTCGACCCATGCCCGACGACGCGCCGACGATCAGGACCACCTTACCGGCGAAAAACTGCCGCAGATCAGTCATGGGTCACTCCTGAAGACAGTATTGCAGCGAACATGCTCCGACCACGGACGTTCAACGTTGGCCGTATCGGGAAAAGGCGTCCAATATTCTGTCCATTTCATCCTGTTCCAGGAGGACAGGGCCGCCAATGGCCAGTGTGCCCCAATATATGGCTGCCTGTTCCTCAATCTCTTCCGCTATCGCGAAGGCGTAAGACAGGTTCGGACCGACGGCGATCAGCCCATGATTGGCCATCAGGCAGGCCCGCCGCCCATCCAGAGCGGTCACCACATTTTTCGCCAGATCGTCGCTGCCGAAAGTGGCATAGGGAGCAACCGGCACGGATGCCTTTCCACCCACCGCCACCATATAGTGTAACGGCGGTATCTCTCGTCCGGCGCAAGCCAGGATGGTCGAGTGGCGGGCGTGACAATGGACAACGGCTTGGGCGTCAGGCCGCCTTTCATAGACGCCCATATGCATGCGCCATTCGCTCGACGGACGCGGTCCTTCGGGTGCAGTCCATCCGTCTTCTCTGACAAATGTGATGGTGTCAGGCGTCAGTTCATCCGGGACGACACCGGAGGGTGTGACCAGCATGCCATCCCGCCAGCGCGCCGACACATTACCCGAAGTGCCGCGATTGAGGCCTCGCGCGTCCATTTTCCGCATCACCGCGACGATAGTCTTGCGCAGTTCCAGTTCTTTGCTCACGCTGCAATCCCCTGCCGCAATGGTGCCGTCCGGGCGAAATCCCATGTCGTATCGAAGCCTTGCAACGCGCCAGTGGTCCCGACCGCCTGCGCCACTTGCGCCGCGGTTGCACTGGCAAAACGGAGGCAATCCTCAAGCGGCAAGTCCCGGCCGCGGGCGGCGTGAAAGCCGGCGCAAAAGGAATCTCCGCAACTGGTCGTATCGACAGGAACGATATTGAACCCGGGCACCGCGATCTTCTGTTCCCTGGTAATCAGCAAGGCGCCTTGCGCCCCCATCTTGAACACGCACCCTCCGGCACCGAGATTCATGAAAAAGGCTGCTGCCTCGTTCGGATCTTCGGTCCCGGCAAGATAGCTGATCTCCGAAAGGCTCGGCATGAACAGATCGACAAAGGGTAGTAATCGGGCAAGATCCTGCATCGACTCTTCGGACGGTACGATCAGATCACATGTGATGAACGCCCCTGCCGTCCGTGCCGCTCGTAGAAAATCTGCTCCGCTGTCCTTTACGCCAGGGAAGCCCACTGCCCCCCAATGAACGCCCTTTGCCTGATTGGCCGCTGCCCATGCGCCGGCCGGGATGTCGGCCATGACGCTGGCGCCTATCATGTGGAAAATGGGTCGCGCGCCATCGGACCGGACCGGCAGGACGGTCGTCGATGTCGGCATTGCATCACTGGTTTCCAGCATGGCCGTGTCGACGCCGCCTTCTTCCAGCATGGAGCGGACAATGCGGCCCTGCGGATCAGATCCCACAGCAGACACGATAGTGGCGGACAATCCCAGTTTTGCCGCGACATAGGCTGTCCCGGCGGCCGTCCCTGCTGGTGCAAGGCAGATACGCTCCACCAACTGTCCGCCGTCCGGTTCGGGCAAGGCGTCAACGGGATAGACCGTCACGTCCAGGGTCGTCAGGCCGACCGCCATCAGGTCACAGCGGTTCGTCATGTCCTCTCTCCCCTCACGCCGCTTCTGCGCCTTCGGTCTCGGCCATCGCCATCAATAGGGGATGTGGCTGAAGCGAGGACAGGCGTGACGCGATGACGGCAAATGCTTCGTCGGCGACGGCAACGGTCATGGCGATATCCGCCTCCGTCATGGCAGCGCACAGGAACATATTATGCCAGGGGTGCATGTAGACACCCCGCTTCAGCATTTCTTCCGTCCAAGCATAGCCGATGCGGCAATCCGGATCATCGGTGAACATGATAAGCGGCATCTGGACCGGACCGGTCTGCCGCAAGGTGAAACCGTGACGAGCTGCAACGGCATCCAGCCCTTCGCGCAACTGCGTGCCCAGCTTTATCCCCTGTTCGAGATAGTCGCTGTCCCGGATGAGCTTCAGCGTCTCCAGCGCAGCCGCCATGGGCACCGCCGAGAACCAGAACGATCCGGTAACGTAGATGGAACCCGCACCCTCACGGCAGCGGTCGGACCCAAGAAGCGCGGAGATTGGAAGACCGTTTGCGAGCGATTTCCCCCAGCAACTGAGGTCCGGCTTGACGTCCACCAGTGCCCAGCTGCAATCGCGGGCCAGCCGGAATCCCGCACGCACTTCATCGATGATCAGCATGGCGCCCGTCGCATCGCAAAGTTCCCTGGCGCGGTGCGCATAAGCCCGGTCCGGCAATTCCTGATCCGCGAACACGTCATGCTTGAACGGTGAGGCAAAGATCGCAGCCAGATCATCGCCAGCAGCCTCCACCGCCGCGTTCAGGCTTTCGACATCGTTGTAGATATAGCTGCGGTGGAACGCGCGATCCTCAGGCAGTGTCCCAGCGGGGACCGGCGTACACCAGGGCGCGGCTCCATGATAGGCACCCTGCGCGACCAGCACGATCCTTTTACCCGTCTGCGCGCGCGCCGACATCATGGCCATGGTGGTTGCGTCAGTGCCGTTCTTGCAGAACATGGCCCAGTCAGCATGGCTGACCATCGACACCATCGTTTCGGCCAGTTCCACCATTAGGGGCGACGGTCCGGTCAGCGTATCGCCCCGTGACATCTGATCGATCGCCACATCATTGATGCACTTGACGCCGTAGCCGAACAGGCTTGGGCCATAGGCACACATGAAATCCAGATAACGGTTTCCATCCTCGTCCCAGATATAGGCCCCCTCGGCACGCTCAAAAAATTGCGGGAAGCTTTCCGGCAGAAGCCGGGTCGACTCATGCCCGTACATTCCGTTGGGAATCACTTTCAACGCGCGCGCTTTCAGCGCCTGATCTGCCTGTCGCTTCATGAGCCAAGTCTCCTGTTCATCGTTGCCGGTAAACAGCGCGACATCCCATCTGTTGTCAAGAAAAATATAATGATGACTATCTTTTGTGCCGCCTAGTGTCGCTTTCCCAGCGGCTGGGGCCAGTTGTTGCAGCGTCAGACGACAAGGCGCATGGCTGTGCGGCGCCACAGGATGACGTCGTGGAAGGTTTCGGGATCAAAGGGAGTAGTCGACAGGCATGGCTGGCCGGGCCGAATATAGTGGCCCGGTTGCGCCGACAATCATGGCGTTCCGGCAGTAATGATCTGCCTTAATTCTCGCCGATAAGGTCGCGATAATAAAGGGCCATCATTCGTGCGACCTCTGTTGCGACATGCCCTTCCAGTGCCGGATTATCGATCATCAACTCATTCGCGGCGGTCGTCAGACTGGTGCTCAAAACGGTCGCAGCCCGTAGTCTCTCTTCGTCCAGGTCGGGACGGACGGGCCGCAGCCGTTGATACAGGGCGTCGGCAACGGCATCGATCGATTCGGCCCGCACTTCGCGCAGGATCGGAACGGCGCGCATCACCCGGAGAATCCACGCGCCGCCCGGTTGATCCTGCGCGATTTTCCTGACACGGCGCAGCAACTCGACATTGCGTTGCACATCCTCTTCCAGGGTGATCGGGCGCTCGGCATTGCCCGCCGCCAGCCATTCGAACACGACTTCATCCTCGGCCGCGAGCAGCCGTCGCCCCATTTCCCGCAATATGGCGTATTTGTTGGGGAAATAGCGATAGAGTGCGGGCGGCGTCAGCCCGGCCCTTTGCGCCACCATGTTGGTCGATAGCCGTTCGATCCCGACTTCTCCCAGCAGTTCGCCGGTTACTTCAAGGATCAGTTCGAATGTCGCCTTCGCGCGATCCTGCGAAGGTTCCATTTTCGTATTCAGGGATATCTGGTCGGCCGCGCTCTTCCCGGCGGGAGATTTTCCTTTCGACGCTCTTGGCGCTTTCGGCTTCTCTCTGGTCATAAACGTCCCCGAATCACCTTTCTAAATCTAACCTGCGTTACCCCTTTGCGACGTCGTCACCCTCGTTCTCGACGGGGGCTCCCCCCGGCCTGGTCGCGCTTTTTCGGCACGTTACTGGCACAGGTAATCGCCGGAGATCAGGGCAGAAAGCGCGCTTAACAGCATCTGGCGAAAAACGATATAAAAAATAGTCTTGTCTATATGGTAATCTTCACTATCTTTTTGGAACCTTGTCACGGCATCAGGAAGCGGATCTCGGTTGATCGAGGCGCCAACGACAAATCAAGACATCAAAAGGGGGAAAGCATGATACGAAATTACCTCTTGGCCAGTTCAGCCCTGTCCCTTCTGCTTCTCGCCGTTCCGGCCGCAGCGCAGACAGGCCCTGCCAGCGATCGCGGCCCTGGTGCCGGAGAACCTGCCGATATCGTCGTGACCGCCAACAAACGCAGCGAACGGTTGCAGGACGTTCCTATCGCCATTTCAGCGCTCGCGGACAAAGACGTCCAGAACCGCCATATAACCAGCGCGCTTGATCTCAACAATATCGTGCCGGGCCTTCGGCTCACCACATCGGATGCGGCCGCCAATCCCAAAATCTTCATCCGAGGCGTGGGGCTTTCCGACTTCAATCCAGGTTCGGCAAGCGGCGTCGGGATTTATGTCGACGGCGTCTATGTCGGTTCTCCCCTCGCGCAGCTCGCCGGCTTCTATGACATTGATCGGATTGAAGTGCTGCGCGGTCCGCAAGGCACTTTATATGGGCGGAATACCACTGGCGGGGCGATCAATGTCATCACGAAACGTCCGACCTGGAAATATGCCGGCGACGCGTCGGTCGACTATGGCGAGTATAGCAGCGTCACATTGAATGCGGGCGTCGGCGGTCCGATAATCGCGGACAAGCTGGCTTTCCGCGTTTCCGGCCAAAGGGTCAGCAGCGATGGCTTTGCTGACAATCGTCAGACGCGCCGTGAGGCCGGAGCCGCGGACCGCTGGGCGGTGCGCGGCCAGTTGCTGTTCACGCCGGCCAGCAATGTGGAAATTCTTGCCCAGGCGAGCTTTTTCCGGAACCGCGGCGACGCGATTCAGGTCAAGCATCGTTCCCTGTTCCCCACTGCACCGCAATTTGCCGGTTCCGACGGGCTATGCGCGCCCGCATATTACAATTCATCCGGCTGTACGGACCTGTTGGGCTATAGCGATACCGATCCGCGTCCCCGATCGCTGGAAGATAATGTGGACGGCAAGGACAAGGTGGATGTCACCACCGCAAACCTATCCGCCACCATCGAAATGGGCGCAGTCGATCTGATTGCCATTACTGCCTATCAGAATGCCTGGCGCGACGACCGGGAAAATACCGACGCCAGCCCGCTGCAGATGATCGAAGGGCATTTCCATACCAAGCAGCGTCAGTTCAGCCAAGAATTGCGCCTGCAATCCCACGGGCAGACGCGCCTCAGGTGGGTGGCGGGCGTTTATTACATGCACGATCATCTAAATGACGACAGTTCGTTCGACACCCTGCGGGATTTACGCCCGATGTTCATTACGGACAACAATCCGACAGGTCTCAGCATCGAAAATTCGGTGGGGGTCTTTGGTTGGCCTAACATCCAGAAGGTCGACAGCTATGCGGTGTTCGGCCAGGCTGATTACGATGTTTCAGATCGTCTGACATTAACGGGCGGTCTACGCTGGTCGGCAGACCGGAAATCCCTGAATTATACCAGCCAGGTTGATAATGGCCTGGCTGTCCTGTTGCATTTCAACGGTCGGAAGACCTTCAGCGACTGGTCTGGCCGCACCGGCATCAATTACCGACTGGGGACTGATGCGCGCATCTACGCCACTTACAATCGCGGTTACAAGTCCGGCGGTTTCTTTGGGGGATTGGCCAGCAGTGTTGCGCAGATCGAACCTTATGACAACGAAATCCTGAACGCTTATGAGGTCGGTCTGAAGACAAATTTGTTCGGTCGTAAGATCCGCGCAAACTTGTCCGCTTTCTATTATGATTACCAGAACCAGCAGGTTTTCTCGCAGGCCTTGCGCAACGGCCTGACCATGCAAATACTCGATAATGCCGCCAGTTCCCGCTCCTATGGCGGCGAAGCGGAACTGGCAGGCGAAATATCCCGCAATCTGAGCTTCTCCTTCTCGGTCGCCTATCTTGACAGCAAGATTCTGAAATATGTGTCGGACGGACAGGATTTCTCCGGTAATGTCCTGCAAAACTCGCCCAAATGGTCGATCGGGGGCTCCATCAGCTATAACATGCCCCTGGCAGATGGCAGCGCGATCGTGTCGAGCATCGACGCCAACTGGCGCAGCCGGGTCTTTTTCGACAACACGCAGCGGAACCGACTGTCCGACGGTCCCGCAACGGTCGTCAACGGTCAGATCGGCTGGCGTTCATCCAACAGCAAGATTGAGATGGGTGTGTTCGCCAAGAACCTCTTCAACAAGACCTATCTGCTCTATATTTCGCCCATCGACAGTTTGGGCGTCGATGAATTGAGCTATGCTCCGCCACGGGTCGCAGGCGCATACGCAAGGATCAATTTCTGATGCACGATGCGAACCGACTGGGACACGGCCATATTCCGGTCTGTCTGGCAGCCGGTTCCATCGGCTTGCTTGTCCTTGGAGTCGAGCCAATTCTGTTGGGCGCCCTGACGGTCGAAGGTCGCCTGTCCGAAGGAGGGGTCGGTCCTTTGGCGATGTGCGAACTGACAATGATCGCGCTGGGGTCGCTCGGCGGGCTCCGGTTGTTGCGGTTCATGCAAACGCAGGCTGTCCTCGCCGGAGGCAGCATATTGTTGGTGCTGGCCAACTTGCTGCTCGTCGGCCGATCTGGGTTGCCGTGGCTGGCCATGGGGCGCGGCATGGCAGGAGTAGGGGAAGGCACTCTGCTGGCGTTGGCCGGATCCGCGATAGCGACAAGCGTAAACCCGGAGCGTCTGTCGGCCTTCTTCCTTGCGGCGCAGACAATCCTGCAACTTGTCGTCGCCCAGTTCATGCCTTCCGTCCTCTGGCGGGGTTCGGCAACCGACGGAGCCTTGCTGATCCTGTCCCTGTCGGGCGTGGCGAGCCTGATGATGGTTCCATGGGCGCCCCGCCGCCTTCGTCCTCCTCCGCCCGATCCGGCGGGGGGTGGCATACCCAGGAACGGCATAGTCCTGTTGGCAACGGCGGGTCTCTATATTGGCGGCATCATCGCCACATGGAGTTATCTCGGCGTCGTTCTTGGGCATTTCGGCTATAGTTCAGGCCAGCGGGGATCGCTTGTCGCATTGTGCCTTGGCAGCCAGGTCATCGGCGCCTTCGCCGCCGCGCGGTGGGGAGAATATCTGGCGGATCGTGCCGTCATCCTGGCTGCTGCCATGATCCAACCGGTGCTGGTGGCGGTACTCGCATTGGCGGGAGCGGTGGCGTGGGTGCCGTGGGTCTTTGTCGCGGGTTATGGATTTTTGTGGCTGTTCGGCCAACCATTCTACACCGGCATGCTGATCTCGGTGGATCGCCGGCGGCGTGCAGTACTCTATCTGCCGGTCAGCCAACTGGCCGGGTCAGCGCTGGTGCCTTTCATGGCCAGCATCATTGTCGATCATTTCGGGGCTATTGGCGCCTTGTGGTTCAGTGTCGGAACATTCCTGTCCGGCGGGGTCCTGATACTGCTCGTTACATGGCAGGCTTCGCCGGAAGGCGTAACAATGCCGGATGACCCGATCGTGCCGGAAAACGGAAGATGAGGGACTGAATGCAGTCCTTGGCGGGGCCGGAACGGTCTTCCCTCCACTTCCATCAACAGAACAGATTTCAAGGAGATACCCATGCGTGTGTATGACAGGCATTTCATCGGCGGTTCGTGGATCGAAAGCGCGGGCCGCGAAACCAGGACGGTCATCAATCCGGCTACGGAGGAAGCGGTCGCATGGCTGACCCTGGGCAATGCGCAGGATGTCGATACCGCGGTGACCGCAGCGCGAGATGCCTTTGAACGCTATGGTGCAAGGCCGGTCGCCGATCGCATCCAGCTTCTGGAACGGATTGTCGGGGAATATCAAGCGCGGGCAGGCGATCTGGCCAAGGCGGTCAGCGAGGAAATGGGCGCGCCGATATCCTTTGCGCAGGCCGCGCAGGTCGCCGCTGGCCTGGGCCAGATCATGGGAACACTGGCGGCGCTTCGCGATTTCCCGTTTGAGGAACAGGTGGACGGCGCCCGCATTCTGCACGAACCGATCGGTGTCGTGGGCTTGATTACGCCATGGAACTGGCCGCTCAACCAGATTTGCGCAAAGATCGCGCCGGCGCTTGCCGCTGGCAACACGATCATCCTCAAGCCGTCCGAAGAAACCCCTGGATGCGCCGTGATCCTGGCCGAGATTCTCGAAAAGGCGGGCGTACCAGCCGGAGTCTTCAATCTGGTCCATGGCGATGGGCCGGGGGTCGGCTCCGCCATGTCCCGCCATGCCGGCGTCGACATGATCAGTTTCACAGGATCGACGCAGGCGGGCATTCTCGTCGCCCAAGCCGCGGCTCCGACCGTCAAGCGCGTCCATCAGGAACTGGGTGGGAAGGCAGCCAATCTGGTGCTTCCCGGCGCCGATCTGGCGTCCATATTGCCGCTGACCGTGCAGGGAGTGCTCGCCAATTCAGGGCAAAGCTGCATCGCGCCCACCCGGATATTGGTTCATGAAGCGGAGTTGGAAGCCGCTACGGCCATCATTGCCGCCATCATGCAGGCTGTGGACGTGGGTTCTCCGGACCAGCCGGGTCTTCACATCGGTCCGGTCGTCAACAAGGCGCAGTTCGAGAAGATCCAGCACCTGATCGATTCCGCCATTGATGAAGGCGCGACACTCGTCGTCGGCGGCCCGGGCCGGCCAGAGGGACTGGACAGGGGCTATTTCGTGCGCCCCACGCTTCTTGCCGGAGTTCATCCCGGCATGCGGATTTTCCGTGAGGAGACATTCGGTCCCGTTGCCACCATCACCAGCTATCGTGACCTGGATGAAGCTGTCCGCCTGGCCAACGATACGGTTTACGGGCTGTCGGCGGTCATTTCGGGAGATCCTGCCAAGGCTGCGGCCGTAGCGCCACGGATTCGGGCGGGGATCGTCACCATCAACATGTGGGCCAGTGGCATGACCACGCCCTTCGGTGGCTACAAACAGTCAGGCAATGGCCGGGAAGGCGGCAAATATGGCTTGGCCGATTTCATGGAAGTGAAGGCCGTCCTGGGCGCCGCCTGAAGGTCGAAACAACAGAATAATTGGGAGCGGATTCATGGATTTCACGCAGACGGATCGCGAGCTGGACTTTCAGCGACGGGTACGCGATTTCATGCAGGACGAGGTCAGGCCGTCGGCCGGTGACTATGCGCGCGAACTGGCGAGCGGAGATCGCTGGTCGGCATTGCCGGTGATCGAGCGGCTGAAAGCGAAAGCCAAGGCGGCCGGGCTCTGGAACCTTTTCATGCCGCCGGCCCATGAGGCGTTGGTTGACGACAGCTTCCTGTTTTCCGGCGAACGCCTCACGAACCTCGAATATGCGCTGTGCGCCGAGGAAATGGGACGCATCGCCTGGGCGTCGGAACTGTTCAACTGCTCCGCGCCCGACACGGGCAACATGGAAGTGCTGCACCGCTATGGAACGCGTGCACAGAAGGACCGTTGGCTGAAGCCGTTGATGGATGGAGAGATTCGCTCTGCCTTCCTGATGACCGAACCGGAGGTTGCCTCGTCTGACGCGACCAATATCCGCACCTCCATCCAGCGGGCGGGTGATCACTATGTCATTAACGGCCGCAAGTGGTGGTCGTCCGGTGCGGGCGACCCGCGATGCAAGGTCGCCATCGTCATGGGCAAGACCAATCCGGATGGCGACAGACATCGCCAGCAGGCCATGATCCTGGTCGATCTCGACACGCCCGGCGTGAAGATAGAGCGAACCCTGTCGGTTTACGGCTATGACCACGCACCCCATGGCCATGCCCAGATCGCGCTCGACAATGTTCGCGTTCCTGCTGCAAACCTGATCCTGGGGGAGGGGCGTGGGTTCGAGATCGCGCAGGGCCGCCTGGGGCCGGGGCGCATTCATCACTGCATGAGGACTATTGGCGCCGCCGAGGAGGCGTTGGAAGCCATGGCCCGTCGGCTGCTCAGTCGGACGGCATTCGGCAAGCGCATCGGTGACCATTCGGTCTGGGAGGAACGGATCGCCCGTGCCCGCACCGAAATAGAAATGACGCGCCTGCTCTGCCTGAAAGCTGCCGACATGATGGACCGCGCCGGGAACAAGGCAGCGCGCGACGAAATCGCGATGATCAAGTTACAGGCGCCGCAAATGGCCTTGCGGATTATCGATGATGCTGTCCAGGCGCATGGTGGCGCCGGGGTTTCGGACGATTTTTCCCTGGCGGCGGACTGGGCACACATCCGCACGTTGCGTCTTGCCGACGGTCCGGATGAAGTTCACGCCCGCGCCATCGCCCGGTCGGAATTTGCTCGCTATCCGGAAGTCAGGGCATGACCGATATCGATGCAGCCAGCCTGTCCCGATGGCTGGTGCAAGCCGCAGCCCGCCATGCACCCGTCCTGCGCATCGAAAAATTCGCAGGCGGCCAGTCCAATCCCACCTACCGGGTTGGCACGGCCGACGGCGATATCGTGTTGCGGCGCAAACCCTTTGGCCCGCTTTTGCCCTCCGCCCATGCGATTGAGCGCGAATATCGCCTGCTCAGCGCGCTCCAACCCACGGGCTTCCCTATCCCGCGCCCCATCGCCCTGTGCCAGGACAGCGCGGTTATCGGCGCGCCCTTCTACCTGATGGAGATGGTGAAAGGGGCCAATCATTTTGACGGCGCCCTGCCCGAAGTGCCGAGGCGGGAACGGCGGCGCGTCTATGAAACGATGATCGATACCCTGGCTGCGTTGCACAAAATCGATTATGCCGCGCTGGGCCTTGAGGATTTTGGCCGCCCCGGCAATTATTTCACCCGGCAGGTGGGTCGCTGGACCACACAATATCGCGCCGCCCAGACCGAGGAAATCGCTGAGGTCGAAAGGCTGATCGACTGGCTGCCCCGCACTGTACCCCTGCAGACCGCGACGTCCATCATCCATGGCGACTATCGAATCGACAATTTGATCTTCGCGCCGGATTATCGCCAGGTCAGGGCCGTAATCGACTGGGAACTGGCGACCATCGGCGATCCGATAGCCGACTTTGCCTATCTGGCCATGAACTGGGCATTGCCCAGGGACGGTCGTGCTGGATTGGCGGGCATCGATCTGGACCGCGAGGGCATACCCACGCTGGATGAGGCCGTTCAGCGCTACTGTACGCTGACAGGGCGTGAGAGCTTGCCTGATCTGCACTGGTACTTCGCCTATAATCTGTTCCGCCTCATCGGCATCCTTCAAGGCGTCAAGAAGAGGCTGGCCGACGGCAATGCCTCCAGCACCCAGGCCGCGACGGCGGTGGAACAAATAGGCACACTGGCCCACGCCGCGTGGGATCAGGCGCAAAGGGCCGGAGCCGGTCGTTAATCACGCGGGAAGAAAGCCGCCGGAGCTCTGGAGAGGAAATCCATGGAACTGTTCAACCTGACCGGGAAGGTCGCGATTATCACCGGATCCACGCGCGGGATCGGCCGAGCGATTGCCGAAGCCTATGCGGCGGCGGGTGCCCGCGTGGTGATCTCCAGCCGCAGGCAGGCCGCCTGTGAGGAAGTCGCCGCCGCGATCAACGCTTGCCATGGTGAAGAACGCGCGATCGCCATTGCCGCCAGCATCTCCGACAAGGCGGCACTGGAGGCGATGGTCACCGAAACGCGAAAACGGCTGGGCGGCATCGACCTGCTGGTCTGCAATGCCGCAACCAATCCCTACTACGGCCCGATGGCCGGGATCAGCGATGAGCAGTTCCGCAAGATCTTCGACAACAATGTCCTCGCCAACCACTGGCTGATTTCCATGATCGCACCTGAAATGGTCGCGCGCCGGGACGGTGCGATCATCCTGATCTCCTCTATTGGCGGGCTGGTCGGATCTGACGTGATCGGCGCCTATAACATCTCCAAGGCGGCTGATTTCCAGCTCGTGCGCAATCTGGCGGTGGAACTCGGACCCCATAATGTCCGGATCAACGCCATCGCGCCCGGTGTGATGCGCACCGATTTCGCCCGCGCGCTGTGGGAGGATCCCAAGGCTGAGGCCGCCCTGCAAAAGGCGACGCCGCTCGGCCGCATCGGTGAGCCGGAGGAGATTGCCGGCGCCGCCCTGTTCCTGGCGGCAAAGGCGGCGACGTACATGACTGGACAAACGATCGTGGTGGACGGCGGCGCTACGGCCAGGGGCGTCCTGTGACCGGGCGCTTCTCCTCCCGCAATGTCGTGGTGACCGGCGCCGGATCGGGGATCGGCCGGGCAGCGGCAATAGCCTTCGCGCGGGAGGGTGCGCATGTGCTGGCCTTTGACATCACCGATGCGGTCGAGGATGTCGCGGCAAGCCATCCGTCCATCACTGCCATGCGCGGCGACGCGGGCAGCGACGCCGATGTGGCGGCGTTGGTCGCGGCGGCGGCGGGTCGTCAGGGAGGACTCGGCATTATCGTGGCCAATGCAGGTGTCAGCGGCGGCATGGCGGGCCTGCTGGACCAGAGCGCTGAAGATTGGGCCGCGTTGCTGAGGGTCAACCTGATCGGTCCGTTCCTGGCGATCAAGCATGGTGCGCGCGCGATGCTGGCCGCTGGCGGGACGGGCGCCATCATTTGCACAGCCTCCGTGGCGGGCCTGCGCGCAGGAGCGGGTGGTCCTGCCTATTCCGCATCCAAGGCAGGTGTCATCAATCTGGTGCAGACTGCAGCGCAACAGCTCACCGGATCGAATATCCGCGTGAATGCGGTCTGCCCCGGCCTGATCGAAACCGGCATGACCCAGCCGCTTTACGACAATGCCCGCACCCGTGGCCGCGAGCATCAGATTGGCCAGCTCAATCCGCTGCGCAGAGGCGGTCAGGCGGAAGAAATCGCGCAGGCCATCGCATTCCTCGCTTCCGACGACGCCAGCTACGTCAACGGCCAGGCTCTGGTCGTCGATGGCGGGCTGTCCTCATCCCATCCCTTCCCTCGCCGCAGGCAACTGGGCGAAACCACATTTTGAAACACAGAGGCATCATGATCGAGACTCAGCTCCACGACGATATTCTGGAAATCGCGATGGCCAACGCGCCGGTAAACGCCCTCGGCACGGCTGTGCGGCGAGGGCTGGCGAACGCCATCAGCAATGCGCAGGCCGACAATGCCGTCAGGGCAATCGTGATCCGGGGTGCGGGCCGCATGTTCTCGGGCGGCGCCGACGTCACCGAATTCGACCAGCCGCTTGCCGATCCATCCCTGCCCGTCGTGATCGACGCCATAGAGGCAAGCGGCAAGCCGGTCATCGCGGCGATCCATGGCATGGCGCTGGGCGGAGGTCTGGAAGTGGCGCTCGGCTGCCATTACCGTATCGCGACGCCGTCAGCGAAACTGGGGCTTCCGGAGGTCAAGCTGGGCCTGCTGCCCGGTGCGGGCGGCACCCAGCGCCTGCCTCGCCTCACGGGTGCCGAGGCCGCGCTCCAGATGATCGTCTCGGGTGATCCGATCCATGCCCCACAGGGCGTCGACATCGGCCTTGTCGACCGTCTGGCCGATGAGGCAACGCTGATGCAGGACGCCATCGCCTATGCCCGTTCGCTGGGCAGCGTGCGGCGGACGAGCGAACTGCCGGTCAGGGCCGACGCATCGTTGTTCGAACATTTTGTGGCCGACCAGGCCCCCAGGATTCAGGGGCTGGATGCCCCCCAGGCCTGTGTCAGTGCGGTGAAGGCAGCAGCGAACATGTCTTTCCGCGAAGGCCTGGCCAAGGAAAGCGCGCTGTTCGCGGCGCTGATGGAAGGCAATCAGTCGAAGGCGCTGCGGCATGTCTTCTTTGCCGAGCGCGCGGCAGCCCGGATCGATGGGCTGCCCACCGACGTCGCCCTGCGCCCCATCCGCAAGGTCGGCGTGATCGGCGCGGGGACGATGGGCGGCGGCATATCCATGAACTTCCTGTCCTCTGGCATCCCCGTGACGATTGTCGAAATGACGCAGGACGCGCTGGATCGCGGCGTGGGCATCATACGCCGCAATTATGAAGCAACCGCCGCCAAGGGACGGCTGACCGGCGAACAGGTTGAAAGTGCCATGGGCCTGCTGACCCCCAGCCTCGATTTCGCGGCTCTGGGCGACTGCGATCTGGTGATCGAAGCGGTCTATGAGAATATGGACGTGAAGAAGGAAATCTTCGCGCGGCTGGATGCCGTCGCGAAGCCGGGCGCAATGCTCGCGTCAAACACCTCCTATCTCAGCATTGATGATATCGCCTCCGCGACGAGGCGGCCCCAGGACGTGCTGGGCCTGCACTTCTTCTCACCCGCAAATGTCATGAAGCTGGTCGAAGTGGTGCGTGGCGCCCGAACGGCGCCCGATGCATTGGCGACCGGCATGGACCTTGCCCGGCGGATCGGCAAGGTGCCGGTGGTCTCACGCGTCTGTTACGGCTTCATTGGTAACCGCATGCTCATTCCGCGCCAGGACAATGCGACGCAGCTGCTGCTGGAAGGCGCGACGCCCGAACAGATCGACCGCGTGCATACCGCCTTCGGCATGCCCATGGGGCCTTTCCAGATGGCTGATCTTGCCGGAGTGGACATTGGCTGGCATCGCGATCCCGATCGCATCGAAACGATCCAGGATGCGCTTTGCGCAGAGGGCCGTTGGGGCCAGAAGACCGGCGCGGGCTATTATGACTATGGCGAAGGCCGCAAGCCGAAGCCGTCGTCCGTCGTTACCCGGATCGTCGATGCCTTCCGCGCAAAGGCAGGCGTCACGCCCCGCACCATTTCCGATGAGGAGATCGAGGTTCGTACCCTCTATTCGATGATCAACGAAGGCGCGAAGATTCTGGAGGAAGGAATCGCCCAGCGGGCCTCTGACATCGATGTGGTCTGGATCTACGGCTATGGCTGGCCGCGTCACAAGGGAGGCCCGATGTTCTGGGCCGGGCAGACCGGACTTGCCGCGATCGTCGCGGGCCTGGAACGGTATGGCGACCGACTCGGTCCGAATTTCGCCATTTCGCCGCTGCTGAAGGCCCGCGCTGCGACCGGTGGCACGTTGTAAGGCCCCAAAGGAGGGACCTTCAGCCGTAAACTATAACAGGAGAGGATCATGCCCCTTCGTTTTCCCGCCGCCGCGCCGGAAGCCTATCATTTCCCGCTCACGATCGGCCATCTGCTCGACAGCGTCATGCTGTCGGCGGCCGATCAGGAAATCATCTATCGCGACAAGCATCGCTACACCTATCGCGGCTTTCATGAGCGCATCGGGCGGCTGGCGTCGTTGCTCTCCGGGCTGGGCGCCGAGGAAGGCTCGACCGTCGCGATGCTCGACTGGGACAGCCATCGCTATCTGGAGGCCTATTTCGCCGTTCCGATGATGGGTGCTGTGCTGATGACCGCCAATGTCCGCCTCCCGTCGGAACAGCTATGCTACACTCTCAATCATAGCGGCGCCGAAATCCTGATCGTGCACCGCGACTTCTTCCCGCTGGTGGAGACCGTCCTGCCCCAACTTCCGGCGGTGAAGGCGGTGGTCGCGATCATGGATGGGGCGGAAGGCCCGCTGCCGACCTGGGCAACCGGGGAATATGAGGCGCTGTCCGCCGCCGCGAGCGCGGATTTCCCATTCCGCGATTTCGATGAAAATGCACTGGCGACGACATTCTACACGACCGGCACGACCGGCAATCCAAAGGGCGTCTGCTTTACCCACCGCCAGCTCGTGCTCCACGCCTTGGTAGCCAGGGCTCCCTTCGGCGTCAGCGCGCTCAGCCCCAGTTTCGGCGCGGAATCGGTCTATATGCCCTTGACCCCCATGTTCCATGTCCATGCATGGGGCATGCCCTATGTGGCGACGATGCTGGGACTGAAACAGGTCTATCCCGGCCCCTACGAGCCAGAAATGATCTGTCGGCTCCGGGCCGAACATGGCGTCACATACTCCCATTGCGTCCCGACGATCCTGAAGATGATATTGGATGCGGCAGACCGGACGGGGGCCGATCTCGAAGGTTGGACCATGACGATCGGCGGCGCGGCCCTAACGCAGGCGCTGTGCGCCGAAGGTCGGCGGCGCGGCATGAACCTGGTGGCGGGCTACGGCATGTCGGAAACCGCGCCCATCATTGCGATCGCACGGCGGCGGCGGGACGACGACGGCCAGGAAGCCGCCATTGTCGAGGCGTTTTGCACCAGCGGTATTGCCGTCCCTCTCGTCTCCGCCCGGATCGTGGACGAGGACATGAACGTCCTGCCCGCCGACGGCACCACGCGCGGAGAGCTGGTGCTGCGCGCGCCATGGCTGACGCCCTGCTATGCAGGCGATGAGCGGGCGTCAGCGACGCTCTGGCGCGGTGGCTGGATGCATACGCAGGACATCGCGACCCTGGACGAACGGGGCAATATAATGATCCGCGACAGGCTGAAGGACGTCATCAAGACCGGCGGGGAATGGATCGATTCCATCATGCTGGAGGAACTGATCTGCACCGTCGAAGGCATCGCCGAGGCCGCCGTCATAGCCCTGCCCGACCTGCAATGGGGCGAACGTCCGATGGCCGTGGTCGTGCCGCAGCCCGGATTCACGCCAACGCTGCACGCGATCAATGCTCCCATTCTAGCCGCGATACAGCGCGGCGAAGTCACCCGCTACGCGAAGATCGGGCATTTCGCGACCCTCGACGCCCTGCCGAAGACCAGCGTGGGCAAGATCGACAAGAAACTGCTCCGCACGCAATTCCCACAAGGACCTGCCCAATGAACCTGGACTTCACCGCGGAGGAGGAATCCTTCCGCGCCACCGTTCGCGAATTCCTGCGCGACAATCTGCCAACGGTTCTCTCCGAAAAGGTAAGAACCGGCAAACGGCTGACCAAGCAGGACATGGAGCAGTGGCATGCGATACTGAACCGCCGCGGCTGGCTGGCGAACCATTGGCCTGTCGAACATGGCGGCACGGGCTGGACCTTTGCCCAGTCCTATATTTTCGACCTGGAATGCGCGCTCGCACACGCGCCGCGCATCATTCCCTTCGGCCTGTCGATGCTGGGGCCCGTCCTCATCAAATTCGGGTCAGAAGAACAAAAGGCCTATTGGCTGCCCCGCATTCTGGACGGCACGGACTGGTGGTGCCAGGGCTATTCGGAACCGGGCGCGGGATCGGATCTCGCCAGCCTGAAGACCAGCGCGGTGCGCGGCAGGGATGCCGGGGGCGACCATTATATCGTCAACGGTCAGAAAACCTGGACCACCCTTGGCCAACATGCCGACAAGATCTTCTGCCTCGTCCGCACGTCGAGCGAGGGCAAGAAGCAGGAGGGCATTTCATTCCTGCTGATCGACATGGCGACACCGGGCGTGGAAGTACGTCCCATCACCCTGCTCGACGGCGAGCAGGAAGTGAACGAAGTCTTCTTCTCCGATGTTCGGGTGCCGATCGAAAATCTGGTGGGCGAGGAGAATAAGGGCTGGACCTATGCCAAATACCTCCTGACCTACGAGCGCACCAACATAGCGGGCGTTGGCGCTTCGATGGCGGCCTTCGATCATTTGCGGCACATCGTCGCAGCGCAGATCAAAAATGGCCGGCCCCTTGCCGAAAACCCCTTCTTCGCTGCCCGGATGGCGAAGCTCGAAATCGATCTTGAGAATATGAAGACCACCAATTTGCGCGTTCTGGCCGCAGCCGGGCACGGGGTGGCGCCGGTTGCGGAAAGTTCGATGCTCAAGATTCGCGGAACCGAAATCCGGCAGGAGATCACAAGCCTCACCCGGCGCGCGCTGGGAAGCTATGCGCATCCTTTCGTATCGGAAGCGCTGGACGAGGACTTTAACGGCACTCCCGTCGGCCCTTCCTACGCAGCGCCTGTCGCGGCCGATTATTTCAACAATCGAAAACTGTCGATCTTTGGCGGCTCGAACGAAGTCCAGCGCGAGATCATTACCAAAGCCATATTGGAGCTTTGACATGGATTTTCATCATGATGAGGACCGGCGGATGCTGGCCGACATGCTCGGCCGCTACCTGCAGCAGAAATATCCCGTTGGCCAGCGCCACGCGATCAGCGCGTCGGAGCGCGGACGGTCCGCCGAACATTGGGCGGCGATGGCCGAACTCGGCATCATCGGCGCGCTCTTTTCCCAGGAAACAGGTGGTTTCGGCGGCAAGGGCTTCGACATCGCCGTGATTTTCGAACAGCTTGGCAGGGGACTGGTCGTAGAACCTTTTCTCGGCACGCTGATGGCCGGCCGCGCGCTTGCCCGATCTGGCACACAGGCGGACCTGCTGGCCGAAGTGATTGCGGGAACAAAGCTTCTCGCCTTTGCCCAGGGCGAGGCACATAGCGGTGATGACCTGACCCGGATCGCAACGCAGGCGCATCAGGCAGGCGATGGATGGCTGCTCAACGGCGGCAAGGCGGTCGTCCCGCAGGTCGAGGAGGCCGACCACATCCTTGTTGGTGCGCGCTTTTCCGGCGCAGCGGGCAACGAAGCGGGCGTGGGCCTGTTTCTCGTCGATAAGGGCGCGCCGGGTCTCAGGGTCCATGGCTATCCGCTGATCGATGGAGGCCGTGGTGGGGATCTGATGCTAACGGACACGCCGGCCAAGCGGGTTTCGGAAAATGGCCATGCCCTGATCGAAGATGCCATTGCCGCCGGCATCGTTGCCCTCAGCTGGGAAGCGGTGGGGGCCATGGACATGCTCAAGGCCGCGACCCTCGACTATCTTCGGACGCGCAGGCAATTCGGCATGCCGATCGGCAAATTTCAGGCGCTCCAGCATCGCATGGCAACCGTCGCCCTGGAAATAGAACAGGCGCGATCCGCTGCCATTAATGCCGCAGCCGCGCTCGAAGGGCCACGTACAACACGGGAACGCGCCGCTTCTGCCGCCAAATACACGATCGGCCGGGTTGGCGCGCTGGCCGCCGAAGAAGCGATCCAGATGCACGGCGGCATCGGGATGACCTGGGAACTGCCGCTGTCCCATTATGCGAAGCGGCTTGTCATGATCGATCACCAATTGGGCGATGAAGATCATCATCTGGAACGATTCATCGCACTGGGCAGCGCCGCATGAAGAGTCCGGACGACTTTCTGCCTTCGCGAGAGATGCTCGGATTCCAGTTGTTCGACTGGCTGGATGCGGGTGCCCTGACGGATCGGGACGTGCTGTCCGCGATCATGGATGCCGCCCGGCAACTCGCCGTTGATGTCTTCATGCCGCATTACCGGCAGGCCGATATCGAGGAACCCCGGCTGGAAGATGGCAGGGTACGCCTGTGCCCTGCGATCCATGTCGCCCTGCGCGCCTATGCCGAGCTCGGCCTGTCGGGCGTGAGCTTCCCCGAAAAATTGGGCGGCCTGGGTTTGCCCTACACCGCCTCGCTCGCCCTGCACAGCATCTTCGCAGCCGCCAATATCTCGACGATCGGCTACGCGATGCTGACAGCAGCCAATGCCCGCCTGATTTCCACGTTCGGCACATCGCTTCAGGTCGAGCGGTTCGCATATCCTCAGATCAAGGGCCGCTGGTTCGGAACCATGTGTCTGTCCGAACCGCAGGCCGGTTCCAGCCTGGGCGACATCAGGACCCGCGCCGTTTGCGAGGGAGAGGATGAACTCGGCTTCCGCTATCGGCTGACCGGCAATAAAATGTGGATTTCAGGCGGCGACCAGGATGTGAGCGAGAATATCGTGCATCTCGTGCTGGCCAAGGTGGCGCGTCCCGACGGCAGTCTGCCGGAGGGATCGAAGGGCATTTCGCTTTTCATTGTGCCTCGGATACTCCCGGACGATACGGTCAACGACGTCAGCGTCGCCGGTCTCAACCACAAGATGGGCAATCGCGGCACTTCGAATTGCCTGCTCAATTTCGGCGAAGCCGATGGTGCCATAGGCTGGCGTGTCGGCGCGGAGGGAGAAGGGCTGGCCCAGATGTTCATGATGATGAACGAGGCCCGAATCTCGGTTGGCATGGGGGCTGCAGCATTGGCCTATCGCGGCTATCGCCACGCCCTGCGCTATGCGCGGGAACGCGTGCAAGGTCGCGTGGCCGGAATGCAGGGCGGCGCTGCCATCCCCATCATCGACCATCCCGATGTACGGCGCATGCTGCTGCAACAAAAAATTTATGCCGAGGGAGCGTTCGCCCTGTGCCTTTATTGCGCGCGGCTGATCGATACCGACGGGGAAGAGGCGGAAAGCCTGCTATCTCTGCTCACGCCGGTGGCCAAAAGCTGGCCGTCCGAATTCGGCCTGATCGCCAATGATCTCGCGATCCAGGTTCATGGCGGCTATGGTTATACGCGCGATTTCGAGGTGGAACAGCTTTGGCGCGACAACCGGCTCAATCCGATCCACGAAGGCACGACCGGCATTCAGGCCATCGACCTGCTCCGCCGCAAGATATTGACGTCCGATGGCCGATCGCTCGCCCTCCTGCGGCATCGGATCGCCGCAACCGCCGATCAGGCGCACAAGGCAGCGGAATGGTCTTCGCTGGGCTCTGCCTTGCTGGCTTATTGGGACAAGGTTGAGGAGGTTGTCGATGGCCTGCGGCTGCGCGTCATGCCCGAAGCGCTGGATGACGCGACCCTGTTCCTGCGTGCCTTCGGGCATGGCATCCTGGGCTGGCTCTGGCTCGATATGGCGCTCAAGGGCGTATCGCTCGCCAACGACACGCTTCGGGCGGGGCTCAGTTACGCCTGCCGCTTCTTCTTTGACACTGAACTGCCGCAGGCCCTCGCCTGGTTGTCAGTTGTCGAAAGACATGGCGATCTTGCCCGCGCCATGCCGGAGGACGCGTTCGCGTGACTACGCTGCCAGAGGCTTTGCGGGCCGAGATCGGCATCGTGCGTCATTCGGATTGGATCGTGGTGGATCAGGCGATGATCGACCGCTTCGCCGACGCCACCTGCGATCATCAGTTCATCCATGTCGATCCCGTCCGCGCGGCCACCACGCCCTTCGGCGGCACCATTGCGCACGGCTTCCTCACCTTGTCGCTGTTGCCCCACCTCCAGAACTCGATATCGCGCCCGGCCGCGCCCGCCGCCAGCATCGAGGTGAACTATGGGTTGGACCAGGTGCGCTTCATCCATCCCGTACGTTCGGGCAGCCGTATCAGAGCCGCCTCGACACTTGTTTCAGTCGTGGAAAAGACGCCCGGATCTTTTCAGCAGACGCTGAAGATGACCGTCGAGATCGAAGGGGCGGACAAGCCTGCTCTGGTCGCGCTTTGGCACATCCGCTTCATGATCTGACGCCCTCTTCTGACAGGAGTTTCCTATGCGCGACGCCGTTATCGTTTCCACCGCCCGCACCCCGATCGGCCGGGCCTATAGAGGCGCATTCAACGCCACCCCTTCCCCCACGCTGGCCGCGCACGCTATCCGCGGGGCGGTCGAGCGATCGGGTGTCGATCCAGCCGAAATCGACGATGTGATCCTTGGCGCGGCACTTCCACAGGGCGTGCAGCAAACGATCGGCCGTACCGCCGCGCTACGCGCCGGTCTCCCGGTCACGGTGGCGGGCATGACGATGGACCGGCAATGCTCGTCCGGTCTCATGGCGATCGCCACCGCTGCCAAACAGGTGATCGTCGACCGTATGGATGTGGTCGTCGCCGGCGGTGTCGAGTCCGTCTCGATGGTTCAGACACCCGAACTGCGC
Source organism: Sphingobium sp. LSP13-1-1.1 (assembly GCF_040676415.1). Lineage (NCBI taxonomy): Bacteria > Pseudomonadati > Pseudomonadota > Alphaproteobacteria > Sphingomonadales > Sphingobiaceae > Sphingobium > Sphingobium sp. LSP13-1-1.1. Next base: position 29,851 of record NZ_JBEGHU010000013.1, read on the forward strand.
GTCAGCCCGGATTTCGAATTGCTCAAGATGGTGCCGGACATCTACATGCCGATGCTGCAGACCGCCGAAGTGGTCGCCGGGCGCTACGGCATCTCGCGGGAACGGCAAGACGTCTATGCCCTGCGTTCCCAGCAACTTACTGCCCAGGCGCAGGCCACCGGCGCCTTCGACGAGGAAATCATCCCCGTCACCGCGACAATGTCCGTCACCGACAAGGCGACCGGCGAAACCTCCGCGAAAGAGGTGACGCTGACCAAAGACGAGAGCAACCGGCCAGATAGTTCGGCCGACGGGCTGGCGGCGCTGAAGCCTGTGGTCGCAGGTGGCGTGATCACCGCCGGCAACGCGTCACAACTCTCCGACGGTGCTTCGGCTTGCGTCGTGATGGATGGCGCCCTGGCGGCAAAGCGAGGTCTTGCGCCTCTGGGCCGCTATGTCGGCATGGCGGTGGCGGGTACCGAGCCCGACGAAATGGGCATCGGCCCTGTCTTCGCCGTACCTCGCCTGCTCGAACGCTTCGGGCTTGCGGTAGACGATATCGGCCTGTGGGAGCTCAACGAAGCCTTCGCGGTGCAGGTGCTCTATTGCCAGGACCGCCTCGGCATCCCTGACGAACGGCTCAACGTCAACGGCGGCGCGATATCGATCGGCCATCCTTATGGCATGTCGGGCGCGCGCATGGTTGGCCATGCGCTGATCGAGGGCAAGAAGCGCGGCGCGCGCCATGTCGTCGTGACGATGTGCATCGGCGGAGGCATGGGCGCGGCCGGCCTGTTCGAGGTGCTGTGATGAAGGCGCTGCTTTCCCTCCGGGCGGGCGGCCCCGAGACGCTGCAGCTTAGCGAACTGCCCACGCCCGAGCCCGGTGCGGGCGAACTGCGCGTGGCCACGATCGGCTCGGATGCGATGACTGCATAGGTCACATCGGGCTGGGGCTCGACGCGGGAGAAGCCAAGGTCGATCTCGCCACGCTGCAGCGCCTTGGCAACGGCGGGCGAAAAGTCGCTCGAGACGCGGAAATCGATCTCCTTTAGCTGGTCGCGCAGGATTTGCGTGACATGAGGGAGGCACTCCACTTCTTGTCCGGTCAGGAAACCGACCGAGAAGCTGGCCTTGGCCGGGCGGGCGGCGACGGCCTCGGCAGCCTGAGACAGTGCCAAACAACGCCATTCGTCGAGTCGGGCACGTGTCGCCTGCGTTATCAAACAGCTATCCTCGCCATCGCCCCCAAGGCACCGCTTTTCATTCTGCCCCACGCTCGGATCGCGCCAGTCGCCGGCCGGTGGCCAAAGTCTGAATGACGAAAAGGAGAATGAGGATAAATCCGACTGTCCCAACAAACAGGTCGAAGCCTGACAGACGTCCGAAATATCCTGGACCAGAACCCAGAGCCATCATCATCAACGTCAGCGCGATGAGGATCAATCGCAATTCGGTCGGGCCCGCTGCGAGATAAGACAGCTTGAACTCTCCCAACACGCGCGCGGAAAGGTAGGCGTGGATCGAGAGTAGCAGATATCCAGCAAGCGCCACCATCGCGACGTCCATGGTGACGAACGGACTAAGGCCAATACCGGTAAGGATGAACAGTGTCGCAAGCCCATCGCAGCTATGATCGATGAAATAGCCATAGGACGGACGTTCGATGCGGCGAAAGCGAGCGATGCTCCCATCCATCGAATCCCCAAACCATTGGACGACATAACCGGCGATGGCGAGCAACAGCCAGGATGAATGTAGATTGCTCCCCACGTAGCCTAGAAAAATCATGCATGCGCCGAACATGCCCAAGGCCGTCAGGCGATCAGGCGTGACGTACGGCGGCATTTGAGCGCACAGCCAGTTCAGTAATTTCCGCTCTTTCGCGGCAAGCCAATTTTCTTGAATACGGAAAAGGGCGGCTGAATTCTGTAAAGGAATTGTCATAGTCCCTTATGAAGCCGTCAGTCTCGATAGGCAATGTGGGAATGGTATTGCCTCCAATTGCTTCCAAGGCATTTCTGACGACCAGAAGCGGTCGGCAGATTGGCTTGCCGGCGGGCCTGTTACTCGACACTATAATCCGTAGTTCAGGCAGAAATCAGGAGCTCCTTTTTGGCCATCCGCCCATTGCATATTCTGCCCGTCGTCATCGCATTTAGCAGCTGTTCACCAAGTCGGCCAAGTGCAATGAACGTCCAATCTGAACTCGAAATCTGCTACAGAGATTATATCTATAAGGGCGAGGATAGATGGAGCGCCATTATCCGTTGTCCGACGATAAAAAATTACGCGTGGAATGGTGATGACAAAACATGGATAGCGCGATTTCAGTTATCCGAATCAACGGAGAAGTCTGGAGGTAATTCAGAAATCTTCGAAGTTGGCATGAAATACGGGAGTCGCGGCTGATATATTCCTCGCGAAGCTGGTCTCCAATTTCTCCAGTGTGATGTTGCCATGGCTGTCACGACGGATACGCAAGCGATCACCAATGCCCATTGATGAGGATGACAGGCAGCTTTTTCGATGACATTCGCGGAAACCTGCCAGTCCGCTACCCACCCCCGCCAGCCGTAAGCGGTCTAGATTCGTGCAAGGGTCGTTCCATTGGCGACCGTCCGGTTCGCAACGGGTATGCTGCCCGGCGGGACGCGACCAAAGCTGCGGTTTCCGGGGAGATCGTGACGGTATTCGCGCCGGGCGAGGCCAAACTGCCGCGGCGCCCCGCCGGTTCCGCGCAGGATCGCGAGGCCCAGCTCGTTGCCTTGCTCCAGTTATTGACAGGGGAGGGTGCCGCTCTCGACGCGCTAGCCTTCCGCAAGGGCCTCGAGGCGCGAGCCCCCGCCAGCATCAAGGCGCTCGCGGTCGATTGCGACTGCTATGCGCGCTTCTCGGCGAAACAGGGCGGGATCGGTCTACCCGCCAGCGAAGCGCGGCTCGTGGCCTATGTCGACTATTGCGAGGCGCGGCGGCTCAAACCCGCGACCGTGTCGCGGCGCCTGTCCTCGCTGGCGGTGGCGCACCAGCTGCTCGGGGTTGCCAGCCCCGTGGGCGGGGCGGTGGTGCGCGACGCGCTGCGCGGGCATCGGCGGCGGGTCGGGGTGCGGCAGCGCCAGGCCGGCCCGTTGCGCTTCGGCGAGGGCATCGGCCGCGAGGCGGTCAAGGGATTCACGCTGTCGGTCCTGCTCGAAGCCTGCGGCGGTGATGTCGTGGGGCTGCGCGATGCGGCGCTGCTGTCGCTGGGCTATGATGCGGGTCTGCGCGTCTCGGAGCTGGCGGCCGTGGAACTCGACCGGATCGAGCTCCAGGAGGCTCTGGCCGAGGCGATCGACGCGCTCAGCACCCATTCGCTGCGGGTCGGCCTGACCCAGGATCTGTTCGCCAGCGGTGAGGATGCGGGACCGATTGCGCAGGCGCTGCGCTGGACCTCCACTGCGACCGCGCTCCGCTATGGTCGCAAGCTTGCGCCCTCCGCCAACGCCGCGGCGCGCATGCTGAAAGGCGTCAGAAAATGATGCAGTTGCAGCAAAGTCAGTCCGTCAATCAAAATGGCTATGGGGCACCGGGCGCGGTCTCTTTGTCCGTTCACCGGGTCGGGATCTCCAACAACCTGTTCGCGGCCGGCGAGGACATCGCCAGCGTCATGGATGCACTGCACTGGAAGCCGCCGAGAATGGCGCTTCGCTATAATCGCAACCTGGCCGGCGACAATGGCGCGGCGGGACATCTGCTCTTCAAGATGAAATGGGTTGCGAGCCACCTCGCCTGAGCTTTCGTTCGCTTCGAACGGAAATCTTCGATCTTTAGAAGAGGCGCCATGGATTAAACTGCCCGCGCCGACCGTTTCCCGCCGGAAGCATCAAGCGTGGGGAACAAGTCGTGCGTCATGTCATATCGGCCGCAATCGCAACTCTGGCGATCGTCTCGACCGCAGAGGCGGCGGACCAAATCGGAGAGCAATCCACCATAACCCGGCGGACACCCATGGGCGCGGGCGCCGAGCTTTCGACGGGAATCGAATATCAGGACGGGACCTTTGGTACAGCGCAAAAGGTTGAAACCACGTCCATTCCCACGAGTTTGCGCATCGCAACAGGCCGGTTCCAATTCACCGTGACGCTGCCTTATCTAATCATTGACGCCCCGGGGAATGTCGTGGGCGGCGGCGGGGGACTGTTTGGGCTTCCTATCATCGTTGATCCAAGCCAGCCGGCGACCCGCGTGCGCCGCGAGGGGCTGGGGGATTTGCGACTGGGCGCATCCTATCTCGTGCCGCTTTCCGGCATCGGACTGACGGTGATGGGGCAGGTGAAAGTGCCGACGGCGTTGCAGCGCAAGAAGTTGGGAACGGGCAAGCCAGATTATATGATGGGAGCCGAGTTGGCGAAAAGCTTCGGCCGCATCACACCCTTTGCTGATCTCTCCTATACCATTGCCGGCGACCCGCAGGGTTTTGACCTGCGTAATGCTATCTCGGCTCGGGCCGGCGTCGCCGGGCAGATTGCTGCTGGTTTGCGGGGACATATTTCCTACGATTATGCTCAGAACCTCAGCCGGCTCGCGCCCGATCAGGAGCAAATCTCGACCGGAATCAACGCGGGTCTGACGAACCGGCTATCACTCGGATTATACGGCAGCGCCGGACTATCGCAGGGCGCACCGGATCTGGGCGCTGGGCTTCAACTGGGCGTGAGGTTATTCTGAAGACATCTGCTTCTTCATCACTCGAGTGCGCGGGTCGCTGCCGTGCCGTTTAATGCCGGGCGGATATTTGCGGAGAAGTCAGCTTGAGCCCCCTCGAATGCGCGGCGCGCGCCATATATGAAGGCAATCATGGCGCCTGCCTATTGGACGAGGCGTTAGCAGTCGTTCGGTGACGGCGTAATGGCCTCAGTGCATTATAGGGACACAGATATACGGTAGCATCTGCCGGTATATTGGCAACTCTCCCAACGGTAGTTCATAGCACCCCTGAATTGACTGGCATGCGAAGCTTAAGGCGGGTTCGGGGCTCGGCACAAGCGTCCCTGCTCGGTTATGGTTCGCAAAGCCCCCGAAATGGCGCAAAATGTCCCGCGCGAAACCGAATCCAAGTAGGCGCGGACCTCCGCGAAGAAATATGCTGACGAGAACAAGATATTGACTTTCAAGGAAATTGTGCACCCGACAGGGTTCGAAGTCGCCTTTGCCTTCGCGGACAGCGCTCTAGGTGAGCAAACGATGTCTCCTTTCCTAGCGCTCGCGATTCAGACCAGACATTCCGCTGACGGCCATCCCGGGCACCCATGATCGAAAAGCGGACCTGCCGCACCTGGCAATCAAAATTTGGGCGCTGAACGGCTGACATGGGTCGTCTGCGGTGCGGCAGGTTTCTCGGCGTTGGGAGCGGCAGCTTTGCCGAGGTCGCCTGCCGCCAACCCTCATTCTGGGATCGACCAAAGAGCATTCCATCTATGAAGCCGGCGCTCAGAAGATCGATTGCATCATGTCCCAACTCCTTCAAATTCTTCGCCTCTCCGCTCCACGATGAGGCGGGATAACAGCCTTCGCGCAAGTTCGGCGATCACCCAGCTTTCCCCGCAAATTGACAACGCAATGGCGCAAAGCGATTGCGTCGCTGCAGCTCTTAAGGAGGCTATAAAAAGGCCTGCTTGATAAAGGGGTTACGCCGATGCGGGGTGGAGGGCGGCGCGAAGCGATTGCGCAATCGGTATCAAAAGTAGGACGATTGGCGAGCGACAGTATCGCGGCGCTGGTCGTGAGTGGATTGATGGTGCTGCCTGATAGTGCGGAAGCGCAACCGGCGCTGCGCTTTTGGGATGGCAGCGATCCGGCAGAGCGTGAGAATGGCGTCATCGACGGGGGTTCGGGCGTCTGGAGCGCCACCGACCCGAGCTGGACCGACAGCAGCGGCGCGGTGAATGGTCCGATGCGGCCTGTGCCCGCCTTTACCGTTTTTCAGGGGCAGGCCGGCACGGTAACGATCGACGACAGGAGCGGCGCACCGGCTGTCACTGGCATGCATTTTCTGACGGACGGCTATCGCCTCGTCGGCGAGCAACTGAAACTCGATGGCGGCGCCTACACCTCGGTTCGTTCAACGGCGGGGGCGACCACGCGGATCGACGCCGAACTGAGCGGCAACGGAGGCGTGTTCTTCAATGATTTCGGCACGGTCATCCTGACCGGCGCAAACAGCTATCAAGGCAATACGCGCGTCGATGGCGGCACGCTGGTCGGCAACACGGATTCGATCCGCGGCAATCTGGAAAATGGCGGCACCGTCATCTTCGATCAGAATATGGACGGAATCTTTGCTGGGGGCGTGAGCGGCCTGTTCAGCTTCTGGGGCTTCATGATCAAACGGGGTGAGGGCACGCTTACCCTTGGAAGCAGAAATAATCTGGATTGGCGCTTGGAAGAAGGCGCTCTCGTGGCTCGCGCGGCCGGCTTTGGCGGCAATGTCGAGATAGGTGCGGCGGGACAGCTGACCTTCGACGCGGGCGAGGGGGCGGAGACGGAAACCGTCTATCCCTACGCTCTTTCGGGTAATGGCCGTTTCGACATCAAGGGAGCTGACATGCTCGTCCTGACCGGCCAGTCCACATTCTCCGGCCGGACGGAGGTTGCCGACAGCGCGCTGCGGGTCGATGGCGCACTGGGCGGTACGCTCCATGTCGGCGCGAATGGCATGTTGAGCGGCGATGGGCAGGTCGGCGCCGTGGAGATTTCTACTGGCGGGCGCCTGACGGGCAGGGCCGGCGCGACGCTTCATATGGGAAGTCTTGTACTTGGCGCCGGTTCGATCACGCAGGCCACTTTCGGGACGACGCAAGATCCGGCGTTGTTCGATGTGGCGGGCGATGTGACGCTGGACGGCACGCTGCATGTTTCCAACGGGGCGCCATTGGGTGAAGGGCTTTATCGGCTCATCAGCTATGGCGGCAAGCTCACCGATGGAGGGCTGGAGATCGGTGTACTGCCGCCCGGTCAAGCTGCCCACGGTCTTTCGATCCAGACCGCGACGATGGGACAGGTGAATCTTCTTTCCGGCACGGCGGCGCGGCCCTTGCAATTCTGGGACGGCGGCGACCCGACCCGCTATGGAAACGGCCGGGTGGACGGCGGCCCCGGCGTCTGGCGCAACGGAGCGCTCAGTTGGACTGGGCAGGACGGAATCGTCAACGAAGCTGGAAAGGCCAATGGCTTTGCGATCTTCACCGGCGATAGCGGGCAGGTCCTGATCGACAATAGCGCCGGGGCGGTAAAAACCGGCGGATTGCAGTTCGCGACCGGCGGCTATGTCCTGTCGGGAGGCACCCTGACATTGGCGGGAGGGAATCGCACGGTCATCCGCGTTGGCGCGGGCAGCGTGTGGGATTCCAGCCTGAGCGCCGAAATCGCCGCGCCCCTGTCCGGAACCACGACCGTGGTCAAGCGCGATGCGGGCACGCTCATCCTGTCCGGCGCCAACAGCTACACGGGCGATACCGAAGTCGAGGCGGGCACGCTGATCGGCAACATCCGCGCGCTTCGCGGCAATGTCCGCAATGCGGCGACGCTGGTGTTCGATCAGCGGGATAATGGCAGTTTCTCCGGCGCGATCGGGGCGCTCGATGGAAACGCCGGGACGATGGTGAAAAGGGGTAGCGGCGTGCTGACGCTCACTGGCCCCAGCACGCTCGACTGGCGATTGGAAGAGGGACGGCTGGCGGCCGCCGCGAGCCGCTTTACCGGCAATGCCGACTTGCGGCCGGGCGCGGAACTCCAGTTCGCGGAGACCAGCGCCAGCCGCTATTCCGGCCGGATCGGCGGCAGCGGGCGGTTGATCAAGGCGGGCGACGGCGCGTTGACCCTCAGCGGCGATTCCTCCGGCTTCACCGGCAGCACCCAGCTTCAGTTCGGACGCCTGATCGTCGACGGAAAGCTGGGCGGTCAGATAGCGGTGGAAGCGAACACACTGCTGGCCGGCCGTGGGACATTGGGGTCCGTCCGGGTCGCTCCAGGCGGCAAGATCGCGCCCGGCCCAGGGATCGCAACTCTTCACGTCGAGGGAAATCTGACCTTCGCGCCGGGAAGCCGCTATGAGGTGGAGGTCGATCCCTACGGCACGTCGGCGGATGCGATCATTGTGAGCGGCGTTGCGACGCTGGGCGGCACAGTTGCCCATATCGGCGCCAGCGGCATTTACCGGCCCAGTTCTACCTATGTCATTCTTCTCGCAGAGGGCGGAGTGCAGGGCCGGTTCGACGCGGTCACGTCCACCTATGCCTTCCTGACGCCTCGGCTCCGCTACGGCCATGACAGTGTGAGGCTGAGGCTGGATCGCAATGATGTCCGGTTCAGCGATGTCGCCACATCCTTGAACCAGCAGGCGACCGGCGCGGCGCTGGAGAGGATGGCGGCGGGCAACAAAGTACAGGATGCCGTGTTGATGAGCGACGCCGAGACGGCGCGCAAAGCCTTCGATCAACTGTCCGGTGAATTTCATGCCTCCCTGCGTGCAGCGTTGATCGAGAACAGCAGCCTGTCACGCGATGCGGCGCTAGACCGATTGCGCGGGACGGTTTCGGACCGTCCGGGGCTCACCTATTGGGGACAGGCGCTGGACGCCTGGAGCCATTGGCGCAGCGACGGCAATGCCGCGCGATTCGACCAAAGTTCGTCGGGCGGTCTGATGGGCATTGAGGCTCAGGCACCCGGCAGCAGCTTTCGCCTTGGCATGATCGGCGGTCACAACCGCGATCGCATGAGGGGAGAGGGGCAGGCGGATGTGGACAGTTATCACGCCGGACTCTACGGCGGCGGGACGCTGGGCCGGGTGGCGCTGCGCGGCGGGTTGGCCTTCGCCTGGCAGAATGTGGCGGTCCAGCGTTCCGTGCGCTTTTCCGGTTTTGCAGATGGTGTCGTCACGCAGTATCGCGCGACGACCGCGCAGATGTTTGGGGAGACCGCTTATCGCATCGAGACTGCGGCAGGATCAATCGAGCCCTTCGTCAGCATCGCACATGTGCGGCTGGATGTCGGTCGCGGGCAGGAAAGCGGCGCGGCGGCGGCGTTGCAACTGGAAGCGGATTCCCTGCGCACCAGCTACGCGACCGCGGGCACGCGCGGCGACCTCGATTTGGCTGTAGGAAGCGCTCGGCTCGCGGTGCGCGCATCGGCGGGCTGGCAGCATGTTTTCGGAGATCAACTACCTGTGGTTCAGGCTGCCCTTGACGGCCAGCGTTTTGCGGTCAGCGGCCTGCCGATTGCACGCGACAGTCTGGTCAGCGAATTGCGGTTGCATGGTGCGATCCGCGACCAGTTGCAGATCAACCTCGGTTATCAGGGCGCGATTGCCCGTAGTGGGCAAAATCATCAGCTTCAGGCCGGCCTGAACTGGCAATTTTGATCTTGCAGGAGAATAGAAGGCAGCTTTCCCGAATCGCTTGCCGCTGACGGTCGTTCGGAAATCGGCCAATTCTAGGCTCTAAAAAATGTGAAAGCGGACCGACCGGACCTCGGAGCAGAAAATTCGCTCTTGAGCGTCCTATAAGGGTCGTCATCTTAAGTCGTTCACCACCGACCATTCTAAGTCGAACCGTGCCAGATATTTTCGCAAGCGATCCGCATCATTCGAGCTGCTGCGGCGCGCGCGCGAGGCGCTGAAGAGGGTTCGCCCTGCTTCCGAAAGCGAACGGCTAGCGCGACATACCCGGATTGTCTCGGCGAGTTGGACGCGATCGAACAGGTCGAGTTCGACAATCTGCTCGTCGCTCAATATCTCGGGCAGAATGTCTACGGCGTTATCAGCCTGACCTGACCATAGCCGCCGCAGCCGCTCGATTTCTTTGTCGACGCAGTTCACATCAATTCGTCCTTTCGGGCTGAGCGTCGCCATTCGCGTCACGCTAGCGGCAAGGTCACGGAAATTGCCCGGCCAGCTTGCCTCTCCGGACGTCGCGAAGGCCAGATAGCGCTGGCGTGCTTCCTTGTTGAAACTGGCCTGATCGCCTTCGCGCTCGGCGAACCGATCCAATTCATAGTCGAGATTGGGCTCGATATCCTCGCGCCGCTCAGAGAGGCCGGGCAGGCGAAAAGTCCACAGGTTGAGACGTGCGTACAGATCGTCGCGGAAGGCACCCGATGCCACTGCTTCGCCCAGATCACGGTTGGTGCCGGCGATCAGCTGGAAGTCCGACGCGACCTCCTTGTCCGCACCGACGGGGAGGAAGCGCTTGTCCTCGATGGCGCGCAGGATCATCGCCTGCTCGTCGAGGCCCAGTTCGCCGATCTCGTCGAGGAACAACATGCCCTTGTCGGCAGAGCGAAGCAGGCCCGGCCGGTCGGCGACTGCGCCGGTGAAGGCACCCTTGCGGTGGCCAAACAGTGCCGACATCGCGCTATCGCCCTTCAGCGTCGCGCAGTTCACTTCCACGAACGAGCCGGCGATCTGGTGCTTGGCCTTCTTCAGCTCATAGATCCGCCGCGCAAGCTGGCTCTTGCCCGCGCCCGTCGGCCCCATGAGCAGTACGGGCGCGCGGGACCGCAGCGCGACCTGCTCGATCTCGTCGATCATGCAGTTGAAGGCGGCGTTGCGCGTATCGATGCCGGATTTGAGGAATGAGGTACTCTCCGCGCTCGCAACGGCAAAACGGGTGGCGATGCTGTCATAGCGCGACAGGTCGAGGTCGATGATGCTCCAGCGGCCGGGCGCTCCGCCATCCTCGGCGCGCTTGGCCGGTTGGGTCTGGAGCAGGCGCCCCGGCAAATAGCGGGCCTCGGTCAGCAGGAAGAGGCAGATCTGTGCGACATGGGTGCCAGTGGTGATGTGGAGGAGATAGTCCTGCTCGTCCGGGTCGAACGGCTCCGCGCGTGCGAAGTCGAGCAGCTTTCCATAGACTTCCTCAAAATCCCACGGATCGCGGAAGTCGAGCACGCGCATGTCAACCTGGGTCTCCGGTGAGACCGAGGCGACATCCTCCGCAACATATTCGGCAAGGCGCCGGTGAGCGGTGCCGTGGAGCAGCACCAACCGATCGACCCGCAAATCTTCGTGCATCGTGAGCGCGACCGTCGGTCGCCACTTGTTCCAGCGTGAAGGCCCGAATTTGCTTGCATCGAGCGTCGAGCCCAGGAATCCGATGACGGTGAGAGGTTTCATTCTTATACTATAGGATAAAAATATATCCTTTGCGATATGAAATTTGATCGCCGTCAAGCGAGGCGTATCGCCAGGCCGGAAAATAAATTACTATATATCAATGGTATGTCATTTTCCTTCGTCTCAATCTGCGGATTGGCACACCTCCTGCAATCTGGATTTGTGTCGGCAGAGGCGGATTACTCGGTCGGCAGGCGGAACTGGGGCGGTCGGAATGGGCTGGCCGCCCCAAGGATCGGAAATTCACAGGGCGTAGCTCAGTCTGCGCAGAGCGCCTGCCTTGGGAGCAGGAGGCCGCAGGTTCAAATCCTGCCGCCCTGACCAGATGAGGAGTTGGACGATGGCCAACAAGGGACTTTTTGCGAGCGCCGTGGCGAAGCTGTTGCCGCGCACCGACGCGCTGAACCGGGAGGGCGCGCCGGCCTACGCCTATGGGCCGAAGGCGAAGCTCGCCCAGTTGGCAACGACCGGTACACTGGCCGACAATTTCTACGGTGCGGCGGAGACGCAGCTTGCCGATGTGCTGGATGCGGCCCGCGCGGTCGATCCGACTTTCGTGGCGCAGGCCGCGATCTATGCCCGCACGTCCAGTGCGATGAAGGACATGCCGGCCTTGCTGGCGGCCTATCTGACGGTTGCGGATCCTGACCTCGCGGTCCGGGTCTTTGGCAAGGTCGTGAACAACGGCCGCATGTTGCGCAGCTTCGTGCAGATCATGCGCTCGGGGCAGGTCGGGCGGACGTCGCTCGGCACGCGGCCGAAGCGGCTGGTCCAGCGGTGGCTGGAGCAGGCGTCGATCCGCGACCTGATGCAGGCTGCGACCGGCAGTGCGCCGAGCCTGGCGGACATCGTCAAGATGGTCCACCCGCGCCCCGCGGATGCGGAGCGCAAGGCTTTCTATGGCTGGCTGATCGGCCGTCCCTATGACGTTGCCGCTCTACCCGCCGAGATCGCCGCGTTCGAAGCCTGGAAGCAGGATCGCACGCTGCCGCTGCCGCAGGTGCCGTTCGAGTGGCTGACCGCTTATCCGCTGAGCGCGGAACAGTGGACGGCGCTTGCCGGCCGCATGGGCTGGCAGGCGCTGCGGATGAATCTCAACACGCTGGCGCGCAATGGTGCGTTCGGTGTGGAGGGGCTCACCGATCAGGTAGTGGCCCGGCTCACCGACCGCGACGCGCTCCGCGCCGTGCGGCCCATGCCCTATCAGCTGATGATGGCGCTGGGCCAGGTCGGTGACGGCGTGCCGCTCAAGGTGCAGGCGGCGCTGGAGGAGGCGCTGGAGCTGTCGCTCCGAGGCGTGCCAACGGTGCCGGGTCGCGTGGTCGTCTGCCCCGACGTGTCGGGGTCGATGCAATCGCCGGTGACGGGCTACCGCAAGGGTGCGTCGTCCAAGGTGCGCTGCATCGATGTCGCCGCCCTGGTCGCGGCGGCGATGCTGCGCTCCAACCGTGAAGCGCGGGTCATCCCGTTCGAGCAGGCGGTCGTGCCAGTGACGCTGAAGGCCTCCGACCGGGTCGCGGCGAATGCCGCGAAGCTGGCGGCGGTCGGTGGTGGCGGAACGAACGTCTCGGCGCCGCTCGCTCTCCTCAACAAGGAGAAGGCGGCGGTCGATCTGGTCGTCATCGTCTCGGACAATGAGTCCTGGGTCGATGCGACGCGGAACGGCTCGACGGCGACGATGCAGGAGTGGACGAAACTGGTGAAGCGTAATCCGCAGGCCAAGCTCGTCTGCATCGACATCTCGCCCTACGGCACCACGCAGGCAACCGGGCGACCGGAAATCCTGAATGTCGGGGGCTTCTCCGACGCGGTGTTCGACACGATTGCGCGCTTTGTCTCCGGCGAAACGCGCGACTGGGTGAGCATCGTCGAACAAGTCGAGGTCTGAACGAACAGGGTCGTGGCGAATGCTGGCAGGACTACATGTCTCCAAACCACGAGGCCCGACGAGTAAAGCACCCGGAAGGCAGTTGTGCCGAAGGGAGATGCGGGTTCGAACCCCGCCGCCGATACGTAGCTTAAGGGCCGCGTCTTGCCGAACCTCGTCGTCACGACCCGCTTTGAATTATCACGGCGAATGCCGAGAAGGACTACATTGGTAATGTGGTTGTCGCGGGTTCAAGTCCCGCCGGACCGCCCAATCGGTCCGTAGTGTAACGGTAGCACAGGGACCGTCCGCAAGGACGGAGAGAAGTCTGTCAAAACCTCGTCGCCATGGCACCGAAATTTGAGCTGGCGAATGCCGGCGGGACTACACGGGTAAGGCCGAAAGGCCGAGCGGTTCGAATCTGCTCCGGAGCAATCCGGCCAGGATGCTCCGGGATGTCTCGCCAAAACTCGTCGCCGGCACCATGAATAGATAAGGGAGGTCGAAATGACCGAGAGCAGGACTTACGATATTCAGCATGTCGAAGGCGGTAAGCCGGTCAAGCTGTGGACGCGCGGCGTGCCGGTCGACGAGAAGGCGCATGAGCAGCTCCGCAAAGCGGCGCGAATGCCCTTCCTGTTCAAGCATGTGGCGGTCATGCCGGACGTACATGTCGGCATCGGCGCGACCGTTGGTTCGGTGATCCCGACCAAGGGCGCGGTGATCCCGGCGGCCGTGGGTGTGGACATTGGCTGCGGCATGATGGCGGCGCGCACGTCGCTGATGGCGAGCGACCTGCCGGACAATCTGGAGGGCATCCGTTCGGCCATCGAGCAGGCGGTGCCGCACGGCCGTTCGGTCGGTCGCGGCCAGCGCGATCATGGCTCGTGGGGCGCACCGCCGGTTGAGATCGTGGACGCCTGGGCGACGCTCGTGGAACGGTTCGACCGGATCACGGCGAAATATCCGCGGTTCAAGAACACGAACCAGCTTACCCACCTGGGCACGCTGGGGACCGGCAACCACTTCATCGAGCTGTGCCTCGATACCGAGCAGCGCGTGTGGATCATGCTCCATTCGGGTTCGCGCGGCGTGGGGAATGCGATCGGCACGTTCTTCATCGAACTGGCCAGGCAGGACATGCGTAAGTGGTTCATCAACCTGCCCGACGAGGATCTGGCCTACTTCCCGGAAGGGACCGACCATTTCGACGACTATGTCGAGGCGGTCGAGTGGGCGCAGGACTTCGCGGCGCTGAACCGCAGGATGATGATGACCAATGTGATCCGGGCGCTTCGCGGCCAGATCGCCAAGCCTTTCGACGCCGAGCTCGAAGCGGTGAACTGCCATCACAACTATGTGACGCGGGAGAACCATTTCGGCCAGAATGTGCTCGTGACCCGCAAGGGTGCGGTGCGCGCGGCGAGGGGCACGATGGGCATCATCCCGGGCTCGATGGGCGCGAAATCGTTTATCGTGCGTGGTCTCGGCAATGCGGAATCGTTCGAGAGCTGCAGCCATGGCGCGGGACGCGTGATGTCCCGGACCCAGGCCAAAAAGTTGGTCTCGCTCGACGAGCATATCGCCGATACCGCGGGCGTCGAGTGCCGCAAGGATGAGAGCGTCATCGACGAAACGCCCAAGGCCTACAAGCCGATCGAAGCCGTGATGGCCGCCCAGGCCGATCTGGTGGAGATCGTCCATACGTTGAAACAGGTGGTGTGCGTCAAAGGCTGAACCTTTGGCGCGCACTGCTTCCAAATGAGAATCATCATGCAGACCGTCACCAATCAGAGCATTGCCCTGGCCGTTCGGCGCGAGATCGAGACGCGGCTGACCGCCATTGAAGAGGCGCATGATGTGCGGATCTTGCTGGCGGTCGAGTCCGGTTCACGCGCATGGGGCTTCCCCTCGCCCGACAGCGATTATGACGTGCGCTTCATCTATGTGCGGCCGCGCGCATGGTATCTTTCGCTGAAACCGGGACGTGATGTGATCGAGACGCCGATCGAGGACGACATCGATCTGAACGGATGGGACATACGCAAGGCGCTGGGTCTCCTTCTCAAGTCGAACGCGGTGGTCAGCGAATGGATTGAAAGCCCGATCCGCTATCGACCCGTTCATTCGGCCGTGGCCCCGCTGGCCGCGTTGGCGGACCAACTGTTGGATGCGCCGGGTCTTGCCCATCATTATGCCAACCTTGGCCGCAATGCGGCTGAACGCTGGCTGGAGGATCACGGAGACGTGCCGGTGAAGCGGTATTTCTATGCCCTTCGTCCAGCACTCGCGATCCGTTGCATGAGGCTCAATGGGAATGTGCGTCCGCCGATGAATCTTCAGGCTCTTGTCGAATTGAGCGCACTGCCTGACTGCATGCGGGATGAAGTGGCGAAGCTGGTCGAGGCCAAACGGCAGAGCAATGAACTGAGCAATGCAACCCGTGTGCCTGCTCTGGACGACTTGATCCGCGAAGAACTAGCGCGTGCGGGCGAGTTGCCAGAGAGGGGGCTGGATATCGACGGCGTCACAGCAGCCGATCACCTCTTTCTCGAACTGGTAGACACATGATCACGATTGACGGATCGGAAGGCGAAGGGGGCGGGCAGGTCGTGCGCAATGCGTGCGCGCTTTCGCTCGTTATCGGCAAGGCCGTCCGCATCGAGAATGTCCGCGCCAAACGGTCGAAACCGGGGCTCATGCGCCAGCATGTGACTGCGGTGGAAGCCGCGTGCGTCATCGGCAATGCCGAATGCGAGGGGCTTCATGTCGGTTCGTCCGCGCTCAGCTTCACGCCCGGCCGCGTCGTGCCGGGCGAATATCATTTTGCTGTCGGCACGGCAGGATCGACGGGACTTGTCTTGCAGACGGTGCTGATGCCGTTGCTGCTCGCCGATGCGCCGTCGCGGCTGGTGCTGGAGGGCGGCACGCACAACATGCTGGCGCCGCCGTTCGACTTCATCGCGAAATGCTTCCTGCCGATCATCAATCGCATGGGGCCGAAGGTGGAGGCTCGGCTTGTCCGTCACGGCTTCTACCCGCGCGGTGGCGGCCGGATCGAGGTCGACATCAGCCCGGCGCCGCTGCGGCCGATCGACTGCCTAGAGCGCGGAGCCCTGATGGGCGTCAGCGGCCAGGCGTTGTTTGCTGGCCTACCGTTCGAGATTGCAGAGCGCGAAATCAATGTCGTGCGCCGCGACCTCGGCTGGTCGGAGCGGGAAGCATGTGCTCGCGAGCTTCCGGACGATCAGGGCCCCGGCAATATCCTGTTGCTTGAAGCGCAGTTCGAGCATGGGACCGAGATCGTTAGCGGATTCGGCCAGTTGGGCGTGCCGGCCGAACGCGTGGCAAAGAAGGCGGTCGGGCGAATGCTTGGCTTCCTGGAATCCAGTGCATTTGCCGGCCCCTATCTGGCGGATCAGTTACTCCTTCCCTTTGCCCTTGCGGGCGGGGGCAGCTTTACCACGGTCAAGCCGAGCCAGCACAGCCTGACGGCCATTGACGTGATCGGGCGCTTTCTGGATCGGCGACTTGGGTTCGCCCAGCAACATGGTGGGACGCATCTGCTGGCCGTCCGATAACGTGCAGCCAAGTTCCGTGTCAGGCGGAGCATGGCTGGCCGCGCATATTGTCGCGTTGCCAAGTCATGATGAATCGACTATTGAGCCCGCAGCCGATCCCGGCCGGTCCTGAGTGTAGAAAGGAGAATGACATGCGAGCAGCACCTGCAAGCCAGCCAGAAATTCTTCTTATCCAGAATGTTCAGGATGATATTGCATGGGCAATTTCCCTGCAGGTGACTTCGCTCACCTGACGCATATTGCTGACCCGCGCCGCGCGGGCCAGATCAACTTCAATCATTTCGACATCAGCGTTTCCGCTTCCTTGCCCAACGGGAAGGAGGTCGATCATGCGCGCTGACATGTTCAAGACCATCGTGGAGCGACCGCGCTGGGGGGCGAGTCACGCACGTTCCGCAAAGCTGAAAGGAAAAGCCTCCCGGGGCATCAAGCAGATAGGCTTAAAGCGCCATGCCAAGATCGGGACACCTTACACCAAGAGCCTCAACGAGAATCTTGCGCCGCTTGTTCGTTTCCTGCGCAGCAGGCGTGGCAAGCCTTGGGATATGGTCTTCAGCGAGATTTGCGCGGGCCTCGATACCGGTAGCACGGTGAAGATGCATGTCCGCCAGCATCTGGAGGATTATGTCCTCACCCGCATCTCCATTGGTCGTCATGGCGAATGGATGTTCGAGGGAGAGGTGCTCGAACGGGAAGGGCGCTGGTTCCGGCGCCGCGCGTTCTTCGTGGACCCTGAAGATGGGCTTTTGAAGGACTATGTCCAGCTTCGGCATAGGCTACCGCCCGCCAATCGCGCGTGCCAAACCAATGCTCCATTGAAGGGAGGTGCATGATGCAACAGTCCTGCATTACCCTCATTGCGAATGATCCTGCTCGCCTCGATCCTCTCGCCGTTGATCAACTCCATGCCACGGCGAAGCTGGACGGCATCCGGCGCGTGGTTGGCCTGCCTGACCTCCATGCCGGCAACGGTATTGCGGTCGGCGCAGCCTTCTGGTCGGAAACCCATATCTATCCGCATCTGGTCGGCAGCGACATTGGATGCGGCATGGCCTTATGGGAAACCGACCTAGCCCTGCGCAAGTTCAAGCTGGGAGTGGCGGAACGGAAGCTGCATGATCTCGACACGCCTTGGGAGGGGGATAGCGAAGGAGCGCTCATTGCGGCCGATTTGCCAGCGACCATGGCCGATCCATCGCTGGGTACCATCGGCGGCGGCAACCATTTCGTCGAGTTGCAACGGATCGAGGATGTCGCTGACTCCGCGCGCTTTGACGAACTAGGGCTTGGTCGCGACCGGTTGTGGATGATGGTTCACAGCGGATCTCGTGGGCTGGGGCATGCGATCCTGACCACGCATGCGGCCAGGAATGGGAGTGCCGGATTGAAAGCCAATCAGCCGGACGGTCTCGCCTATCTCGTCCGGCATGATCAGGCCCTAAACTGGGCCATGCTCAACCGGCGGATCATCGCCGGGCGTTTCGCGGAAAAGCTGGGGTTCGAGGGGCGTTGCGTCCTCGATATCTGCCACAACAGCGTCACGCCCCATCAGGGCGGATGGCTGCATCGCAAGGGTGCCGCACCGGCCGATCGGGACCTCGTCGCGATCCCCGGTTCGCGCGGGGATTTCAGTTATTTGGTCGAGCCGTTGGCTGATCGCGCCGATGTTGCGCTCCATTCCCTTGCCCATGGTGCGGGGCGCAAATGGAGCCGCAAGGATGCCCATGCCCGCCTGTCCCGTCGCTATCGACCGGCTGAACTGGAGCGGACGGACCTTGGCAGTCGGGTGATCTGCGAAGATCGGCGACTGATCTTCGAGGAGGCACCTCAGGCGTACAAGGATATAGGCGGCGTGATTGGCGATCTGCACGATGCGGGCCTGATCCGAGTGATCGCGCTTCTGCGTCCCTTGCTCAGTTATAAAACGAGGCGCCCATGAGCGACATCATCCTTCATCTGACCTCCGGCAGTGGGCCGGAGGAGTGCCGCTGGGTCGTCTCCCAGTTGGCCATGGCTTTCGCGCGGGAAGCAAAGGAGGCTGGCGTTGCCTGCGAACTGGTCGAAAGCCATGATGGCCTGCCGTCTTCGCTCCTGCTTCGAATATCGGGCGAAGGCGCAGGCGCCTTCGCATCCAGGCGTGTAGGCACGATCTTGTGGAAGGGGGAAAGCCGATTCCGCACTCATCACAAGCGTCGCAACTGGTTCGTCGGCGTGAGCGTCGCGCCAGAAGCCGATGCGATTGCCGATTTGCGAGAGGAGGATATCGACTATCAAGCGATGCGGGCCAGTGGCCCGGGCGGCCAGCATGTGAACAAGACCGACAGCGCTGTGCGTGCAACGCATCGCCCCACGGGCCTCGTCGCCACCGCCCAGGAACAACGATCCCAGCACGCCAATCGGAAACTGGCGAAACTGAAGCTGGCGATGTTGATCGAGGATCAGCGGGCCCATTCGCAAGCCAAAGGGCGACAGGCAGAATGGGCTGTTCACAAACAACTGGAGCGCGGCAATCCTGTGCGCGTCTATTCTGGTCCGCAATTTATTTCAAAACGCACGTCATAGACGATTGGGGAGGCTGGTGTCGCAGAAGCGGCATCAGTCTTCTTCTGATTCGCAAATCAGATTTCGAGGGAAAGCGTTGAGTCTATATCGGCCGCGGAGGATTGGCCTATTTTGAATCGTTATGCCTGCCATCATGGCCCTAGGAGACGTGTCATGGGATTATCAGAATTTGATCCCGCCGCCCGGGAGCGAATATCTTGGAACGCCGGACGCAAGGTCGGCGCGAAGCGGGCGTTGAAGCCCCGTCAGATTTGGGCGATCCGCTTCTTTCTCGACCAGCATGGGCGCATTCGGGATCGAGCCCTCTTCGATCTAGCTATCGATAGCAAATTGCGCGGCTGCGATCTGGCGAAAATCAGGATCAGCGATATCGTTTGCGATCGGAAAATTCGAACGCGTGCTACAGTCGTTCAGCAAAAGACCGGAAGACCAGTCCAGTTTGAACTGATGGACGATGCTCGCGCAAGCCTGCTGAAATGGCTCGAACTGCGGTGTGGATCCCTGGAGGACTTTGCATTCCCCAGCCGCACTGATCACGTAACCCTCATCAGCACAAGGCAATATGCCCGCCTGGTCGATGAATGGGTCACGGGAATTGGCTTGCCCAGCGAGGACTATGGTACCCACTCTCTACGGCGGACCAAGGCATCGATCATCTACAAGGCGACTGGATATCTCCGCGCGGTCCAGATTCTGCTTGGGCACACGAAGATCGAAAGCACGTCCGATACCTCGGAGTTGATGTGGAGGATGCTTTAACTCTCGCAGAGGGCACAGAAATCTAAGCTCGCCTAGCTCCTTGTCGCTGCGAGGAGCCAGTCGGTCACGGGGATCGTCGTCGTGTTGATGAGCTGAAGCATCCGCTGATGGTCGCTCACGCCCGGCGTCTGCGCGGTGTGCCGGGGACCCAGCACAGCCTGCTGCGCGGCGATGGCAGGCAAGGTCGGGAAGAGGAATGCCGCCAGCCCGTCGGGATTGACGCGCGAGATGACGGTTCCCGTGCCATGCTCGCGGTTCTCGCTGAAGTTCAAGATGAAGAGGTTCTCGATCCCGCCGCCGGGCTTGAAGAGAAGTGAGACGCGGCCCGCAGTGGCGTTGATATTGTCATAGTCGCGGCCGGTCGCGGTTTCCCGGGTGAAGCCGTCGCGGGTGCGGTGTCAGATGCCGGCACGGAGCAGTAGCTTGTCGTCCATCAGCGGGACGTTGGCGACCGCCTCCTGCTGGAAATTGCTGTAATTTCCATATCCCACGCGAGCATAGCCGCCCGGTTCGTTGGTCGGGCGGGCAGGCGAAAAGAGGATGGCGCCGCCCACCGAGTTGCGGCCGAACAGGGTGCCCTGCGGACCGTTCAGTACCTGGACGCTGCCCATGTCGAACAGCGCACCGTTGCCGTTGCCGGGCACCGGCACCTCCGCGAAATAGGCCACAACGGAGGGATCGGTGCCGTAGGTCGTGCCTTGACCGCGCAGCGTGTAGTTGTTGGAACTGCGCGCAGTGTTGGTGCTGACGTTGAGCGACGGCGCAAGATACTGGACATCCTGCACGCTCGTCAGGTTCTGCCGCCGGATCACGTCCGAGCTGACGACGCTGACCGAGACCGGAACCTTGTCGATCCGCTCTTCCTTGCGGCGCGCGGTGACGACAATATCGTCCACCGGCATGGCGGCGCTCTTTCCGTCCGTCTGCGGCGCCGCAGCGGCGCCGCCGGCGCCCAGGCCCGTGGTCGCGAGCAAGACGGCGATCCCGCCGAAGCCATATGAAATTCCCTTTTGAAGCGGCTTGACCACATGTCCCTCCCATCAAGATCTGTTCCGGCGCTTAGATGGCCTTTCCAGCGGTCGCGGCGCATACCCCGAACAAACTAGACGGGCATCGACGCGATGACATGCAAAATGGTCCTGCCGAACACGCAAGTTCCGTCATAGTTGATTTTGACGATGTACGCCTTTCTCTCCGTCCATATCCAAGGGGAACACCGGGCAAATGCCCGAATAAGGAGAGCTCCATGGCGTCCCGGTTCGATGTGCAGGATATCATTGTCGATGAACAGGAGATCGTGGCGCGCGCGCGCGCGCTGATCCCGCTGTTGCGCGAACGTGCGGTGGAGGGCGAGGCGAACCGTGTTGTCAATTCCGATACCGTTCGCAGAATGAAGGAGGCGGGCCTGTTCCGCGTCCTCCAGCCCAAGCGCTGGGGCGGATACGAGTTGGGCCAGCGCGCCCTGGCCGAAGTGCAGATCGCTCTGGCGGAGGGCGATATGTCCGTCGCCTGGATTTATGGGATCCTGAGCGTCCACAGCCTTCATATCGGGTTGATGGAGGATCGCGCCGCGCAGGACGTATGGGGACAGGACACGTCCGTGCTCGTCGCTTCGCCCTACATGCCCGGCGGCAAGGCGACACCGGTCGAAGGCGGCTACGAGTTCTCTGGCCGCTGGTCCTATTCGAGCGGCTGCGACCATTGCGACTGGACGTTCCTCGGCGGCTTCGTCAACGGCGATCCGAGCGACTATCGCTCCTTCCTGCTGCCGCGCAAGGACGCCAAGATCGACGATAGCTGGCGCACCACCGGGCTCAGGGCCACGGGTAGCCAGGACATCGTCGTCGACAGGGCGTTCGTGCCCGAATACCGCACCCACCGGTTCATCGACGGTTTCACGGGCAACAATCCCGGCAAGGCGGTGAACCATCATCCCCTGTTCGCGATGCCGCACCAGCTCATCTTCATGCGCGCGATCACCAGCGGCCAGATCGGCGCGCTGCAGCACATGGTCGATCTGTTCACCGCCTATGCCAAGGACAAGGTGTTCATGGGCAGCGAGACGGCCAAGGACCCCGACGCGCAGTTCGCGGTGGCATCGGCGGTGGCCGGTATCGACGAGATGAAGAAGTCGATGTTCGCCAATTTCGAGATCATGCTCGACTATGCCGAGCGCAACGAGATGCCGCCGATCGAGATGCGCCATATGATGCGTTTCCAGAGCGCCAGCGTCGCCGACCGCAGCGTCAAGCTTGCCGAGGCCATGCTGACCCTTTCCGGCGGCGGCGGCGTCTACGACAAGTCGAACATGGGCCGCATCTATCGCAACATGCTGACCGGCCGCCAGCACGCCGCCGCGCAGCATCGCAACTACGGGCGGATCTTCGGCGACCTGCTCCTCGGCGGGGAGCCATACGACATCTTCGTGTGAGGCTGCTCGACCAGCGCCATTCAGCCGGGCGAGGAACGCAACCTTGGTTTGCCGCCGCACCCCCCAGCGGCAAAGGCGGGCGACCGGCGTCCCAGCGGGATCACGCTGTTCGACAGGACATGCACCACATCCGCCTGCCGGTTGATGCCCATCTTCTGGAAGATCGAGCGCAGATGCGCGCGCACGGTATGCTTGCTGATGTCGAGCATCGTGCTGATCTGATCGATCCTCCGGCCATTGGCGAGGTCGATGGTGATCTTCGCCTCGGTCGGCGTCAGAGAGAACAAGGTCTGCAGCAGGGAGACATCCTCGTATCGCAGCCAGATATCGTCCCTGACGAACAGCAGCGCACACGTCTCGCTCTTGTCGGTGAGCAGGGAGTGTGTCGGCATCGCCACGATCAAGAGGTCCAGCTTGCGGTCCGTTTCCGGCGCCGAGACGGACAATATCCGGGAGCTGGGCTCGCCATCGGCCCTGATGAGCGAGCGGATCGACTCCTGCAGCTTGCGATCGGCATATTGGTCATGAAGATGCAGGTTCCGGTCACGCGCGAAAAAGAAATCGCCGGCCGCGACGTGGCGTTGGGCCGACTCGTTAAGCGCGTGGAACTCGCCCAACGGCGTTATCATGAATATCGCCGTCGACAGTCTGTCCAGCGCCTGCGACTTGAACTGACTCAACGCATGATAGGTCGCCAGCTTTCGCCGCAGTCCCAGCGCGCGGCCGAAATGCCCGCCCGCCATGCGGAAGAAGGCGATGTCCTGCGTGTCGAACTCCGGTGCGGTCGAGCCGCGGTCGCAGTTGAGGTAATATTCCATCCCGCCGAACTTATCGATGCACATGGTCAGCATGCTGCGGGTGCCGAACCGGCTCAGCATGTCGGCGAGAGCTGGATCGAGATTTTGGTTCGACCAGTCGACGACGCAATGCTCGCCGGGCTTGAGCGGCACTGGGCCCAGCTCGCCATTGGCCCAGTTCTCCCATTCGGCGATCGTGTGCTGGTTGACGAGGGGGCCCGCGGCGAAGAGATGCTCGCGGTGCCGGCTGGCCGTCTGCACCATGCGGAGGCACACGCTGTTTGCCTGCATGCGAACCCGGAGAAGCTCCTGCGCCTTGGTCCATGGCGTGTCGGCGTAAATGTCGTCGTAGAGCGTCGTCAGCAGGCCATCCATCTTTGCGAGCATGTCTCTGGCCTCGGCCATGTTTCCTCCTGGCTGGCATGCCCGCTGTACCACGGGTCGCCTTCTTTCTCCGCGTGAACGATACGGCTTCGCCGGGTGGCGATCAATAATTTCTGGCTTGCGCCCCAGCCAAACCGATCGGCAATTATATACTTTACTTAGCAGCGTGATTGAGCCATACCATTTGTATGGCAACGAACATCACAGACCCGATCTTTCACGATGAAGCCAAGGCGCTGGCTCATATTGAGGCTTCGCGCTGGAG
>NZ_JBEGHU010000014.1:0-46143 GCF_040676415.1 Sphingobium sp. LSP13-1-1.1
CGAAGAAGGGCATGAGCGCCAAGCAGATGGAGCGCATGCTGGGCGTCACCTATAAGACAGCTTGGTTCCTCTGCCATCGCATCCGCGAAGCTATGGATGGCGCAGCCCCTACGGGTCCGCTGGGAGGCCCCAACGCCGTTGTCGAGGCTGATGAAACCTATGTCGGCGGCAAGGCTAAGAACCGCGCCACCCGCAAGCCCGCCGCAAAGAAGGCAGTCGTGGCTCTGGTCGAGCGCGATGGCCATGTTCGCAGTTTCCATGTCGCCAATGTGACCGCCAAGGACGTTCGCGGCCTGATCGTCTCACACATCGACCGCGCCTCGCACCTGATGACGGACGAAGCGCCGATCTACACCCGCTTAGGCCGTGAGTTTGCAGGTCATTCGGCCGTGAACCATAGCGCCAAGGAATATGTGGCCACGGGCGGCTTCAAGCACAGCAACACCGCCGAAAACTTCTTTTCTATTTTCAAGCGTGGCGTAATCGGCACCTATCATCACATGAGCGAAGCACATCTTGGCCGC
Organism: Sphingobium sp. LSP13-1-1.1; assembly: GCF_040676415.1. Lineage (NCBI taxonomy): Bacteria > Pseudomonadati > Pseudomonadota > Alphaproteobacteria > Sphingomonadales > Sphingobiaceae > Sphingobium > Sphingobium sp. LSP13-1-1.1. The sequence goes on from NZ_JBEGHU010000014.1 coordinate 525, forward strand.
TACACGGCTGAGTTTGATCTCCGCTACAACACCCGCGACATGACGGATGGCGAGCGCGCTGCGATTATCCTCAAGGGCGGCGAAGGTCGTCGCCTTACCTATCGGCGGATTGATAAGCTCGCCGCCTAAGACGGCCCGCATCGCCGGCCAGATCGGGGCGAAAAGGAAGCGTTACTTTTCCTGAGACTCGACTCGCTTCTTCCGGCTAGCCCTGTGAGGCTTGTGGGGGGTTGCGAGCATGTTTTTGAGCGCCGCCTCTCGACGGGCCACCGTCTCCGCTTCGGAGTAGGTGTCATGTTGTTTCTGATCGGCGTTCGTCATGGTGGATAAGGTAACATCCGGCTCCTTTGCGAGCAATCTAGCAGTTCCTTACCTGAGAGATGGGCTGGCAACGCTGCTAATACCAATCCCAAGCGTCCTAACGGAATTGATTGGCCGTATTGTAGTACAATGGGGTGCATTTGAATTGAGAATGGATGCCCTGGTTCAGGGCACCTCTACCGCTCTCCAGCGAGAACCAGATGAGCGCTGGCAGAGGTTACCTTTCAAGAAACGGAAAACGCTGTTTAGAGAACTCATGCGGGAGTATCTGAGCCGGACCCATCAACCGCAATTCGCCGGTGAATTTGATAAAATTTGCGGGACTGCTGCCAGCTTACATTGGAAGCGGAATGTGGTCGCGCATGGTTTTTATCAGATGGCTGCGCCCGAAAGTGGGAATCCCGACGATAACATCCAATTCATCGCGCACGGCACACACAACGGTCGTGACGTATCGATTGCGATACAAGAAGATGTCCTCACAGAGTTATGGCACGATATTGCCCACCTTGGTGGCGCGCTTATGGTATCAGCCGTTAAGATCGGCGCTGCGCTGACCCATCCAGAACTCGTAATCGAAGATAAATGGCTTTTACAAGATCAGCCACAAGGCAGCTTTCAGAGCCTTCCCATTCCCAATACGCATTGACCCCCACCTTAATCATCTCAGCGGTGATCTCTGGCTTATCCTGAAAAAGAGCGCCGGCCTGTCCTGTCGAATCTGGCATCTCATACTCGCTAAGTAAAGTATATAATTGCCCCATGTTCCGCTAGGAACCTATTGGCTATGGCAAGTGGGGCGAATGGCATAATTGTTCTCCATTCCCCTTATGGTCTCCGCGAGTCGCTTGGCGGTTTCCCGGTCGCCTATGACGATTTCGGGACACGCGTTGCGTCGATAATCCAGTTCAAGGCACTGCCTGTCGAGGTCATCAACAGACATACCATCATTGAGGGATTTCGACGTCGGCTTCGGTCGTCTCCGGCCGCTCCCTTTGAAACCCGTGTATGCCAAGCCACCACTGGAGGGCCATGATGCCGCCTTTGGCGGGCTGGAGCAGCCCGATCATCAGGGTCAGCGATAGCGGCATGATGATCGCAAGGAGCATGGGCACGGATAGCTGCGCATCGTGCACCAGTGCGATGATCACTGGCGCCAACAGATGCCCAGTCAGGAAGATCGAGACATAGGCCGGGAAGTCGTCCGTCTGTTGATGCGACCAGTCCTGTCCGCAACGGGCGCAATGCGGAACGGGCTTGAGGAATCGAGAGAATAGCTTCTCATCCCCACATCGAGGACATCGGCCACGCAGTCCGCGCATCGTTGCTTCCCAACCCGTGACGGGCAGCGCCAGTGCCTCAGTCAGCACGGGCTCGGACGTACTCACCCGATCGGGATCGACTCCCATATTGTCGAAGGGCGACACCATGAAATCAGGCATTGATCATCACGGCCGCGGTTTCCGGGAATCGTTCAGGAAAGTTTGATCGCTTGGATTGCACAAGCCATATATACAATATTACTATTAATTGTTAACAATGATATTTGATGTATTAAACATCATGAGGCAAATATGATCACGTCGCAGCAAATGCGGGCCGCACGCGCTCTTCTCGGCTTGGACCAGCGTCAGTTGGCCGAATTGGCGGGATTGTCTCTCCCTACGATCCAACGGATGGAGGCGTCCGAAGGCCAGGTGCGGGGCGTGGTCGAGACTCTGGTTAAAGTGATCATGGCGCTGGAGAGCGCCGGTATTGAGCTGTTGGGCGAGAACGCGCCGAGCACAGGCGTCGGGCGCGGGGTCCGCCTTCGTGAACCTGCCAGTGGCGGCGTCAGGCGGTCGTCGTCCTCCATGCTGTACGACAAGATACCGGCTGAGGAAGCCGACAGGTGATGGCAGCCTCCTATACGCCCAAACTCCTCACAACGCTGCGCGAAGGCTATTCGGTCGCGAGCTTCCGGGCAGATGCCATAGCAGGATTGACTGTGGCCATTGTTGCGCTCCCGCTCGCGATGGCGCTCGGCATTGCCAGTGGAGCGACGCCCGACAAGGGATTGGTGACCGCTGTGATCGCGGGCTTCCTGATCTCGGCGCTTGGCGGATCGCGCGTCCAGATCGGCGGACCGACCGGCGCCTTCGTGGTCGTGATCTTCAACGTCATCGCCCAGCACGGCTATGATGGACTTCTGGTGGCCACGCTGTTGGCCGGGCTGATCCTCATCGCCGCCGGCGCCCTTCGCCTGGGGCGGATGATCAAATATATCCCGCACCCGGTTGTGACCGGCTTTACCGCTGGCATCGCGGTGATCATCGGGTCGAGCCAGGTGAAGGATTTTCTCGGCCTCTCGATCGAGCATGTCCCTGCTGAATTCATTCCGAGGTGGCAGGCCTATTTTGGCGCGATCGCCACCGTCAATTGGGTCACGCTTGGCATCGGCGTGGGCACGCTTAGCGTTATCGTCATGCTGCGCAAGCTTGCGCCGAAATGGCCCGGCTTCTTGATCGCTGTGGTGGCGAGTTCGCTCGCAGTTGCCCTGCTCAAACTGCCGGTCGACACGATCGGGTCGCGCTTCCCGGATATGTCGGCCGGTTTGCCGATGCCGTCGTTGCCGGAATTCTCCCTGGCCAAGGTCGCCGCAGTTCTCCCTTCCGCGTTCACGATCGCCTTCCTCGCTGGGATAGAAGCCCTGCTCTCCGCAGTTGTCGCCGATGGAATGGCCGGAACACGCCATCGCTCCGATCAGGAGCTGATCGGCCAGGGCGTGGCGAATTTGGGGTCGGCACTCTTCGGCGGCCTGCCGGCGACCGGTGCCATCGCACGCACGGCGACCAACATCCGTTCTGGAGCAAAGACGCCTGTTGCGGGAATGATGCATGCGGCTTTTCTGCTCCTGTTCATCCTCTTCGCCAGCGACCTGATGGCCTATGTGCCGATGGCGGCGCTCGCTGCAATCCTATTCATGGTCGCCTGGGGCATGAGTGAGTACAAACGTTTCGTGGCCCTTCTGCGTATGCCGAACAGCGATCGTGCGGTACTTTTGCTCACTTTCGGACTGACGGTGCTGGTTGATCTGACAGTCGCAATCGGTGTCGGCGTAGCGCTCGCGTCATTGTTGTTCATGGCGCGCATGGCCGAAGCGGTCGAAGTTGACGCGGGGATCGCGCAAGAGTCCGAACTGGATGCAGAGGACATGCACCAACGCGATGCGCTTCCCCGCGGCGTCGAGGTGTTCCGGATCAACGGGCCGTTCTTCTTCGGGGTCGCCGGCGAACTGCTGGACACGTTGAGGCGGGTCGGTTCGTCGCCCAAAGTCCTTATCCTGCGCATGCGCCTGGTCCCGCTGCTCGATGCCAGCGGAGTGCAGGCGCTGGCGGAATTTGTCGAACAAGCCCGCATTACCGGCGCGCGTGTAATCCTCTCCGGTATAAGGCCACAGCCGTTCGCCATGCTCAAACGCGCACGCCTTGGCCGGTCCTCGGGCAAGCTCCTCTACACGTCGAACTATGCAGAGGCGCTCATCGCCGCCGCAAAGATCGTCGAGGAAGCCTGACATGCCGGGAACTTTCAACTCATGCGCATAACGCGGGAGGCAGGCTTGTGCGCTGTCGATCGAAATGCGCAGGCCCAACGTGACGACGGTCCATTATCAGGAGAAGCAGATGAACGACCAAGATTATGTCTATGACGAAGAAACCGGGGAATGGATGCCAGCAGCGGAACTGGCAGTGCGCCATGCCGAAGCCGAGAGGGTCGAGGTGCGTGATGCCGTGGGAAACATACTCATCGATGGCGATCAGGTCACATTGATCAAGGATCTGGAAGTCAAAGGTGCTGGGCAGACGCTGCGGCGTGGCACACTTATCAAGTCGATCCGACTTACCGGCGACACACAGGAAATCGACTGCAAATATGATGGCATTAAGGGACTGGTGCTGCGAGCGGAGTTTGTTCGGAAACGCACCTGATCACGAAGCAAACTGTCCGACACAGAGCATCAACAGGAAGCCCACCGTGCTGGCAACGCCGCCGATATAGGGGAAGGACCCGGAACGGGATCGCCGCAGCCGGAGCGGACGGAACACGCGGTGCAATGATGGCGCGATCGATCGGCAAAGCCTTGCCGCGACATATGCTGTAGCCGGATCATCAACTCGCCAAGCGCTGTGAGTGAATAAGCCGGGAGTACCGGCACGCAATCGAACCCAATTAGCGGACCGTCTGGACGCAGGAACGAAAATCGGCGGTTGAACGGCTACAAGGGGTCGGTTTCGCCGAAGGTGAACGCCGGATCGTGGGACAATCCTGCCGTTCGCGGATATGAGCAGGAATGGCGGGTCTCGGCGACACCCGAAATTCGATCCTTGACGCCAGTCATCCTCGTAATGGGTGAGATTGGCTGGGAACTCCTCCCAAAGATCTGCGGAATGCGGGATCGGGCCCTAGCTCGATAGCCGCTAGCCAAGCCTGGGAGACCCCCATTCTTCAAGTTTCGGTCCGCTCAGACAGTATCAAAGCATCGTCCATGTCGATCCCTGGTACGACCAAATCCTATCGCTCCAATAACATGTGAGCGGGATTTCATTGCGACGAATGAACATGATCCCCTAGTCTGTCAGTCGCACACCATCTGGAGCGCGCTCATGGCCGATGACCAGCCTCGTTACGAACCCTACGACAAGCCGGCAGGCGGTTGGGGTGCGGCTGCTGCTACGACAAAAGTCCTGATGCAGGAAAGCGTGGTCACTAAAGGATCGAAAGCGCTGCTCTCCATGAATCAGCCCGGCGGGTTCAAATGCCCGAGCTGCGCCTATCCCGACCCCGACTGCACCCAGACGCTGGAGTTTTGTGAGAATGGAGCGAAAGCGTCGTGCGCGCATTCGGGACCAACAACTTCCCCGACTGTTCGAACATGTGCCACGAACCGACCAGTCGGGGCCTCCCGCATTCGATCGGCGTCGGCAAAGGCACGGTCACCATGGCCGATTGGGCCAAGGCCGAAGCGATCTTCGTGATCGGCCAGAATATGGGGACCAATTCTCCCCGCATGATGACCGATCTCGTGCGCGTGTCCGGCATCGAGGAGGCACAGATCCGGCGTTGTGCCGAGATCTACATCCGGACCAGCGCGACGATCATCTGCTACGGCATGGGGCTGACCCAGCACCAGCAAGGCGCGCGGTTGCTCCAGCAGGTCTGCAACCTCCTGTTCCTGCGCGGCAACTTCGGCAAGCCCGGCGCCGGGATCGCGCCGATCCGGGGTCATTCGAACGTCCAGGGCGATCGCACCGTCGGCATCGATGAGCAGCCTGCCGCCGCATATCTCGATCGCGTCCGGGATGTGTTCGGGTTCGATCCGCCGCACGAGCATGGCCATCACACCGTCGATGCCGTCAAGGCGATTAGGGCGGGGACGGCCAAACTGTTCGTCGGCATGGGCGGTAACTTCGTGCGCGCCGTTCCGGACACCGAGCGCACCTATGAAGCCATGCGCAATCTCGACCTGACCGTCGGCATTTCGACCAAGCTCAATCGCAGGCATGTGGTCCATGGCAAGGAGGCGCTGATCCTGCCGGTCATTTCCCGGTCCGAGCGCATCGAGACAGAGGCGGGCGAGCAGTTCGCCACGATCGAGGACACCATGTCCAAGGTCAGCGCCTCGCGCGGCGTGCTCGATCCGGCCAGCCCGGACTGCCTGTCCGAAGTGGAGATCGTCTGCCGCATGGCCCGTGCCACGCTGCCCGATAGTAGCATCAAGTCGATCCCGGTAAAGATCCGGCTGGCGTGAGAATGGCTCGGGCGGCCCGATGACGCTGATAAGCCTTGCCGCGCTGCTCCACACCGCGATCGTCGCGGCGACGCTGCTGCACATATTGGCGCGACCGGACATCAACGCAACCACACGGATCGCCTGGGCGCTGGCTCTCTTCGTACTGCCTGTCCTCGGTGCGCTGGCCTATTTTCTGTTCGGTCGAATCCGGTTCGATGGCCCGCAAGGCGCCGCTCATCGCGAGGCCGAACTTGCGACCCGGCCAATGGTGCTGGACAGCGGCGAGCCGCATGACCTTGTCACTCAGGGACCGGCCAGCGGCTTTGCCAGCGCCATCAACGGGTTCGGCGTCACGCATGGCAACCGCGCGGAGTTGCTCGACAGCCCGGACGGGCAGCGCGCGCGCCTGATCGCCGATATCGATGCGGCACGGCGCTTCGTCCATGTCTTCTACTATATCTGGCTGGATGACGGCACCGGCCGGGCGGTCGCCGAAGCGCTGATCCGGGCGGCACGGCGCGGCGTACGCGTGCGCGCCGGAGTGGACGCGATCGGATCGGGCGCGCTCCTTAAATCCACCGTCTGGCAGGCGATGCGCGCAGCGGGCATCGAGACCATGGCGGCCTTGCCCATCGGCAATCCGTTATCGACGGTGCTCGTTCGCCGGCCTGATCTTCGCAATCATCGCAAGATCACGATCATCGACGGCGCTATCTGCCATTGCGGCAGCCAGAACTGCGCCGATCCGGCCTTCTCACCCAAGCCGAGATATGCGCCATGGGTCGATGTCATGACCCGGTTCGAGGGGCCGGTGGCGCGGCAGATGGACCTCCTCTTCGCGCAATCCTGGTTCGAACAGGGACCGATCGACCTGACCCCCTGGGACTACCGCACCGATCCTGTCGAAACCGGCGTCACGGCTCAGGTCGTTGGCACGGGTCCGACGACGGACAAGGGTGTGACCGCCCAGCTCCTTGCCCGCATCGTGGGCGAGGCCCGCCGTGAAATCATGATGACGACCCCCTATTTCGTGCCGGGCGATGTCGTATCGGAAGCCATCATCGGAGCGGCCATGGCGGGCGTGGATATCACGCTGATCGTGCCGCATCGCAATGATTCCTGGTTCGTCGGCGCGGCGAGCCGAGCCTATTATCCGCGACTGCTCGATGCGGGTGTCAGGATCCAGGAGTTCGAGGGCGGCCTCCTCCATGCAAAGATCCTGACCGTCGATGGCGAGCTGACTTTCTTCGGGTCGACCAATCTTGATTCTCGCAGCTTCGACCTCAATTTCGAAAATGACATCATGGTGCGGGACAAGGAATTCACCACCGCGATGCGGGCGCGCCAGCAGGAATATGGTCGTTCGGCGCGGCCGGTGACGCGAGGTCAGACAGAAGCCCTCCCTCTGCACACCCGCATCTGGCGCAATGCGCTTGCATCGCTCGGTCCGTTGATTTGACGTCCGGTCAGCTAGCGCTTCTCCCGGAATTTGGATCCCGATAGTATGGTTCGTCGAAGCACGGAGTATGACGCACATGGTTGGCACGCCGATCCCGAAGGACATCTTTACCGAACCGGAGAATGTCGATCCGGATACCCTCGCCAATCTCGGCCCGCTGAGGCGTTTGGCCGGAATATGGGAAGGCGACAAAGGCACCGATCTAAATCCGAAAGCGGATGGTCCCGAGCAGCGCCAATATTTTGAGCGTGTCGAGATGCAGCCGATCGATCCCCAGACGAATGGCCCCCAACTTCTCTACGGCCTGCGCTACCACACCCATATCGGCACGCGCGAAGAGGACATCACCTTCCACGACCAGATCGGCTATTGGCTGTGGGAGCCTGCAACCGGCCTCATCATGCAGACACTGGCTATCCCTCGTGGCCAGGTCGCGCTCGCATGTGGGCAAGCCGGGAAAGACGACATGACGCTGAAGGTGAAAGCCGTTCGCGGCCAGACCGATTATGGCATCTGCTCCACGGAGTTTCTGGAGCAGGCGTTCCGGACCGACAGCTACATGCTCGATATCGCTTTCGCCGCGGATGGCTCCTGGACATATACGAGCGAGACCATGCTGATGGTCAAAGGCCGCAACGAGCCGTTCACCCACCGCGACACGGGCAGCCTTAAGAAGGTGGGCGAGGCGGATCTCAATCCCTGGCTCAGGATCGTTCGCGCCAAGGCCGGCGGGCCGGGCTGATGGGGGGAGCCGCGACGACGTTTCACTATTTCGACACCAGGACCTGGCTTGGCGCGGTGATTCTTGCGGCGCTGCTGATCGGAGCCGCGATCCTCATTTCCTGGCTGGTGCAACGCGCCTTCACGACGCTCATCGCGCATGACCGGTCCGAACGCATCGACCAGATCACGATCTCGTTTCTCAGCCACCTGGCAATCCTGATCATATGGCTGCTGATCGGCGCGCTGTACGCCCATCTTGTTCCGGCGCTTAACCGTCTCAGCACCGCCTTGCTCGCCGGGGTCGGGCTGATGTCGGTGATCGTCGGCTTCGCCGCCCAGACGACGCTGGGCAATCTGGTCTCTGGCGTTAGCCTTGTATTGTACAAGCCATTCCGCCGTGGGGACCGATTGCAGGTCGTCGCGCCCAATAAGGATCAATTCGACGTCGGTGTTGTCGAGGATATCACGCTGGGTTTCACCATCCTGCGCACGGATGATGGCCGCGAGATCATCATAGCCAATGGCACGATGGCGCAGCAGACAATGATCAAACTGCCACGCAGCGAGAAGGATGGCGCATGAGAGCCGTGATCGCCGCCTCAGCTTTCGGAATAGTTGTGGGGGGCTTGGCCGATCGCCTAATTCACGATGAGGGAACGGGGGCGTCTGTCAGGAGCAGGCATTCGGACATCTATCCCGGAACGCCCGGCTCTGGTCGGCACAGGCTTCAAGGAAACTCCTCCGTCTTACATCGGCAAGCTGCGAAGTGAGTATGGCGCCCATTCACTTCGCCGGACGCCATTCACTTCGCCGGACGCCATTCACTTCGCCGGACGAAGGCGTCGATCATCTATAGGGCGACCGGGAACCTTCGTGCCGTCCAGATCCCTCTCGGTCATAGCAAGATCGAGAACATGGTTCGCTATCTCGGCTTCTTGGCGAGGGGCCATTCAGCGTAACCACAAGCGGAGCACTCCTCCGACCAGCGCCAACGCAAGAACGCTCGTCGCCCAAATTCCGACGAACCATCCAAGCCGGCACAGCCAAAGCGGCATCAATGATAGCCCTCCGTCCCTACCTTGCCGCGAAACACCCAATAGGACCACGCAGTATAGGCCAGGATGACGGGCACCATGATCGAGGCCCCCACCAGCATGAACATCTGGCTGCGGTGAGGCGCGGCCGCTTCCCAGATCGTCACCCGCGCTGGAATTACGTCGGGCCAGATCGAAATGCCAAGGCCGACGAGGCAAAGCCCGAACAAGGCAAGCGCCCAAAAGAATGGCTGCGCATCACGCTTCCGACGCAGGCTGCGATAGAAGAGCAATGTCACGATCACTGTGGCAAGCGGCACCTGCGCCGTCGCCACTATGCCGGGGAAGCTCAGCCAACGCTGATAATATTTTGTCTCCAGCCCCAAGGTCGCGAGACTGATTGCGCCGATCATGCTCAGAAGGCCGATGCCCAGTCGACCGGCATAGGTCACCGCCTGCCGTTGCAATCCGCCCTCGGTTTTCCAATTTAGCCAGCAGGCACCGAGCAGGGCATAGCCCACCAGCAGACTAATGCCGGTCAGCAGGCTGAACGGTGACAACCATTCCCACCAGCCGCCGGCATAGCTGCGACCCTTGACCGTGATACCCTGAAGAAGCGCGCCAAGCGCAATTCCTTGCGCGAAGGTGGTAATGACCGAGCCGGTGGTGAACGCCTTGTCCCAGAAGGCGCGGTGCGCCGGATCGCGCCATCGAAACTCGAAGGCGACACCTCGAAAGACGAGTCCCAGCAGCATCGCGATCATTGGCGCGTAAAGCGCTGGCAGGATGATCGCATAGGCTAGCGGGAATGCAGCGAGCAGACCGCCAACGCCCATCACCAGCCAGGTCTCGTTTCCGTCCCACACCGGCGCGATGCTATTCATCGCGGTGTCACGGTCCTGGCCGACCTTGAAGAGAGGAAAGAGGATGCCAATGCCGAGATCGAAGCCATCCATCACGACATAGGCAATGATCGCAAAGCCGATGATGCAAGCCCAGATGACAGTGAGATCGATCATGCCGAAGCTCCCTCGATGATAGCTGGGGCGGGGGTGATGCCTGCGCTGCGGATCGGTGCGTCATCGGGCGGGGTTTCATGCGCTTGGGGCGGCTTCTTCATCAGATGCAGGAGATACCAGATGCCCATGCCGAAGACGGTGAAATAGACGATCGCAAATGCGAGCAGCGACGAGGCGACGGCGGGAGCATCCAGAGGCGAAGCGCTCTGTGTCGTCCTTAGCAAGCCGTAGATCGTGAACGGCTGGCGCCCGACTTCGGTTACCACCCAGCCGGCCAGCACGGCGACAAGTCCGGACGGTCCCATCAGGACCGCGAACCGATGCAGCATCGGCCAGTCGTAAAGCGCCTTGCGCCAGCGCGCGATGAGGCTCCACAGCCCGATTGCGAGCATGGCAAACCCAATGCCGACCATGACGCGAAAGGCCCAGAAGACGATGCCGACGGGCGGTTGGTCGGCTTTCGGTACAGTGTCGAGACCCTTCAGGGGCGCGTCGAGTTCGTGCCTGAGGATCAGCGACGAGGCCTTTGGTATCTCGATGGCGTAGTCGACCCGCTGTTCCTTGCTGTTCGGGATGCCGAACAGGATCAGCGGAGCGCCGTGCGGGTGACTCTGGTAATGGCCCTCCATTGCCATGACCTTCACCGGCTGATGCTCGAGCGTATTCAGTCCGTGCATGTCGCCGGCGAAGATCTGGATCGGCGCAACGATCGCTGCCATCCACATCGCCATCGAGAACATCTTGCGCGCGCCCGGATTGGCGCGGTCCTTGAGAAGATGCCAGGCACCCACCGCGCCGACGATGAAGGCGGTCGTCAGATAGGCCGCGAGGACCGTGTGGAACAGGCGATAGGGGAAGCTGGGATTGAAGATGATCGCAAGCCAGCTTGTCCCGGGCAGGAACTGACCGTTGGCGCCGATCTCATAGCCAGTCGGCGTTTGCATCCAGCTGTTGACCGCCAGGATCCAGAAGGCGGAAATAAAGGTCCCCAGCGCCACGGCTAGCGTAGCGACAAAGTGCAGCTTGCGCCCGACCTTGTTGATTCCGAACAGCATGACGCCGAGGAAGCCGGCCTCCAGGAAGAAAGCGGTCAGTACTTCATAGGCCATCAGCGGCCCGATAACTGGACCTGCCTTATCGGAAAACACCGACCAGTTCGTACCGAACTGGTAAGACATGACGATACCCGAGACGACGCCCATCCCGAACACGACAGCGAAAATCTTGAGCCAATAGCGGAACAGATTGGCATAAACGCCCTTACCGGTCTTCAGCCACAGGGCCTCCAGTACCGCCAGATAGCTTGCCAGCCCGATGGAAAAGGCGGGGAACAAGAAGTGGAAGCTGACCGTAAAGGCGAATTGCGCCCGCGCAAGAATGATGGCGTCCATGGATGTCCCCGTTCAGCTGGCGAGTGCGGACCAGCTCTTGAATAGCATGTAGATGGCGACAATGAGCACGAAGATCGCGAACAGGCTGTTCAATCGGCCCTTTTCGGCAGCCATCACTTGGGATGTGCGTGTGCCGATGATGCTTCCGACGATGCCGCCCGCGATGAAAACGCTGGCGAGGCCCCACAGGACATAGCCAGAAACAGCATAGTTGAGCGCGGTGGTCAGGCCGAAGGCGGCGACCGCCACCAGCGAAGTGCCGATAGCACGCAGGATCGGCATATGTGTCGACGCAATCAGGCCCGGTACGATGAGGAAACCCCCGCCAATTCCGAAAAAGCCGGAAAATGCCCCGGTGCCGAGACCATAGCCAACCACCTTGCCAACGTTCTCCCGGTTACATTGCGCGCCTTCTATGCCCTGATCGCCGCGTCCGCGGAACATCAGGAACGCCACCACGACCATCAGGATAGCGAATAGAAAGAGCAGCCTGTGTCCGTCGATGCTCTTGCCGAGGGTCGAGCCGCCGAGCGCGCCGATGAGGCCAGCCGCCGCATAGATCCCGCCGCACCGCCAGTTCACCGTCCGGGCATGGGCATGGTTCCAGAGACCGGCGAGCGCGTTGACCGCGACCGCCAGAGCGCTGGTGCCGATAGCCTCGTGCGGATTGCGGATCCCCACGAGATAGAGCAGCAAGGGCACGGCGAGGATCGATCCGCCGCCGCCGACGAGCCCGAGCACGAACCCGACGAGCGCGCCCGAGAGACCGCCAAGGGCATATTGCATCGGCTCCAGCATGGCTCAGTGCGCCGCCCCGATTGCATGCGGCGCGACCATCCATTCGCGCCCCTTGAGCATGCCGTGCCAGTAGACCGGCGGAAGGATCGTGTCTTTCAGCAACCACGACAGGCGGGAGGGACGCGTCCCGTCGATCAGCCAGTTGGGGAAGCTGGGTAAGAGTTTGCCGCCATAGCCGAATTCGGCGAGGACGATCTTGCCTGCCTCGACCGTCAGCGGGCAGGAACCATAGCCGTCATAGTCCGCGACCGGTTCCTTGCCTTCAAGAGCAGCGAGAACGTTTACCGCGACGACCGGTGCCTGCTTGCGTGCGGCGGCTGCGGTCTTGGCGTTGGAGGCGGAGCAGGCGTCGCCCAGTGCGAACACGTTGGGATAGCGCAGGTGCTGAAGCTTCGCCTCGTCAACCTCGATGAAGCCGGACGCGGCCGCGAGCGGACTCGACCGGACAAAATCCGGAGCGACCTGGGGCGGTACGACATGGATCATGTCGAAGCGTTCATCGACCCGTCGCGTGCCATCGCCATCCTTGCGCTCGAAGGTGGCGACCTTCGCCGCGCCATCGATGGCAACCAGCTTCGATTCGAAATTCAGGTGCGCGCCATAACGCTCGACATATTCCATGAGCGCAGGGACATAGGCTGCGACGCCGAACAACACCGCACCGGCAGTGTGGAACTGCACGTCGATGTCCTTCAGGACCCCGGCCTTTTCCCAGCGATGACAGGAGAGATACATGGCCTTTTGCGGCGCGCCGGCACATTTGATCGGCATCGCAGGCTGGGTGAACAACGCCCGCCCGCCCTTGAATTCCTTGACAAGCCGGTTGGTATAGGGCGCGAGATCGTAGCCGTAATTGGAGGTGACGCCGTTCTTCCCGATCGTTTCGGCCAGACCTGGTATGGCATTCCAGTCGAGCGTGATGCCGGGACAGGCGACCAGGACCCGATAGCCGACGTCGCGACCGTCACAGAGGATCACCTTGTTCTCGTCGGGGGCGAAGCCGGAGGCGGCGGAGCGGATCCAGGTGACCTGCCTGGGCATGACCCGCGCTTCGGCGCGGCGCGTGAATTCCTTGTCGAACACCCCTGCGCCGACCATCGTCCAGCCCGGCTGGTAATAATGCACCTCCGACGGCTCGATGACGGCGATATCAAGTTTGGGATTGCGCTTCAGAAGGCTGGACGCCGTTGCAATTCCGGCAGCACCGCCACCGACGATCACGACATCGTGAATCCTGGGAGAGGAAGCCGAGTTCTCCTGCGATTGGGCAAGCTCGTAGAGCTTCGTCGATCGAGCGCCGGAGCGACAGAAAGCCAGAATCGGCTTGGGAAGGACCGCAATCGCCTCCGCCATGGCGTCGACATTGGCGTTGGCGATCGCGCCTGAAGCTGCGGGCACATGGGCGAAGCGCAGGCCCGCTTGCTGGGCAGCCTCGCGGATCTGGTCTGCCGTAATTTGCCCCGGTTCCTCGCCGTCGGGCCGGTTGCAGATGATGGCCTTGAACCCCTGGGCTGCAATCGAGGGGATATCGGCGATCGTAAGCTGGGGCGATACGGCGAAGTCTGTGTTCAGCGGTTTGATGTCCATGATTGCTCCTCCACCCGCTGCCGCGCGGGGCTGTTATCTCATTATGTGGTGATGCGGTGGATGGTCATGCCGGCCAGCATGGCGACCACGAATATCCCGGCCTCGAACGGGGCGATCAGCAAGTCAGCCAGCGCCGGTCCGGGGCACAGGCCCCCGATGCCCCAGCCGATGCCGAACAGAGCTGCGCCCGCCAGCAGCTTCCCGTCGATCAGGCGGGTGCCGGGCAGGTCAAAGGCGTTGCACGCGACGGGCTTCGTCATGCGTTGCTGGATCAGCCAGGCTATCGCCATCGGAACCATCGCCCCCGCCATCACAAAAGCGAGCGTGGGATCCCATGCGTCGAAGAGGTCAAGAAAGGCACGCACACGTGCAGGGTCGGCCATGCCGGAAACGGCAAGTCCAGCGCCGAACAGCAGGCCAGACGCGAGCGCGAGCGCAACCTGCCTCATAGCCAGCCTCCCAGGCGCATCACGCCAACCGTTGCAAAGCCGCTGGCCATGAAAGTGAAGGTTGCCACTATCGACCGCGGCGACAGCCGCGAAAGGCCGCATACCCCGTGGCCACTGGTGCAGCCCGACCCGAGCCGGGTGCCCAGGCCGACAAGCAACCCCGCCCCGATGAGTTGCAGGATGCCCGCGCCGAAGCGGGTTTCAACACCACCGCAAACCAGTGTTACCAGCATCGCGCCCAGTGGCAGTCCGACCACGAAGGCGATGGCAAGCGCACGCGGCGCCCCAGCGGTGGCGATGGCGGTCGCGCGGGCCAGCATGCCGCTGACCCCCGCGATCCGGCCAAGGCCCAGCAACATGATGGCGGCGGCAAGGCCGATCATCAGGCCGCCCAGAAATCCGGCAACGGGCATTGCATCGGGAAAGCCGGGCAAGGTCATAGCGCGTTGACCGGGATCTTGAGGTAGGTGATGCCGTTGTCCTCAGGCGGCGGCAGGTGCCCGGCGCGCATGTTGACCTGGACCGAGGGCAGGATCAGGCGCGGCATCGCGAGCGTCTTGTCGCGGGCCTCGCGCATCGCGACGAATTCGTCTTCGCTCACGCCGTCGTGAATATGGACGTTGGAACTGCGTTCCGCCTCGACCGTGGTTTCCCACACATAGTCCGTACGTCCTTCGGGCAGATAGTCGTGGCACATGAACAGCCGGGTTTCCGGCGGCAACGACAGGAGCCGTTTGGCAGACTGGTAAAGGGTACGGGCATCCCCGCCGGGAAAATCGGCGCGGGCCGTGCCATAGTCCGGCATGAACATGGTATCGCCGACAAAGACGGCGTCACCGATCACATAGGCAATGCAAGCCGGCGTGTGGCCCGGCACATGGAGCACGGTGACGTCGAGATTGCCAATGCGGAAGTGGTCGCCATCCTTCCACAGATGATCGAAATCGGAGCCGTCGCGCTCGAAGTCCGTGCCGGCATTGAACAGCTTGCCAAAGGCTTCCTGCACGGTGACGATATGCTCGCCGATGGCGATCTTCCCGCCCAGCTTCTCCTGCAGATAGGGCGCTGCCGACAAGTGATCGGCATGGGCGTGGGTCTCCAGGTGCCAGTCGACCAGCAGTCCCTTCTCCCCAACATAATCGAGAACTGCATCTGCCGCGCAGAAGGATGTCCGACCCGAAGCCGGATCATAGTCCAGCACGCTGTCGATGATCGCGGCGCGTCGGCTTTCGGCATCGTGAACGACGTAAGTCACCGTGAACGTCGGTTCGTCGAAGAATGCCTTGATCTGCGGGACGCCAGTCTGCGCGGCCGAGATTTGCAACGATGCAGCTTCAAGTGAGGAGTCGATCACGGAAAACCTCATAAATTCACATTTACATATATTGTGTAATCGAATAATTCTGTTGCGTCAAGAAACTAGAGTGTCGAAGGAAGCACTATGGAAACCAGTCAAAGGATCGAGGGCAGGCCCCCGCGTATCGGAGAACCCGCGCCCGATTTCCGCGCGCGCTCGACAACCGGCGAAATCCAGCTCTCCAAGCTGCGCGGACGATGGGTGATCTTCTTCTCTCATCCCGCGGATTTCACGCCTGTCTGCAGCACGGAATTTGCCGAGCTCGCCCGGCGCCAGTTGGAGTTCGATGCGCTCGAAACCTCGCTATTGGGGCTGTCTGTCGACAGCCTTTACGCGCACATGGCGTGGGTCAGGGCGATCCGCGAGACGCTGGGAGCCGATGTCCGATTTCCCATCATAGAGGATCCGAGCATGGCGATCGGGCGTGCCTATGGCATGATCGATGAACAATCGGCCGACAGCATGGCGATGCGATCGACATTCTTCATCGACCCGGAAGGAGTCATTAGAGCGATCACTTGCTATCCCCACAATGTGGGGCGTTCGGTGGACGAGATGCTGCGGCTGCTCAAGGCATTGAAGGCGGTGGAAGGAGCCGACACGCTGGCGCCTGAAGGATGGCGGGATGGACAGCCGCTGCTCTCAGCACCCTCCGACGTCTCCGGAGATCGTCAGGACTGGTTTTGCCGTTTTGTGGACGCGCCATGAAAGCGGCATTTTACGAAGACCGCGACACTGCGACCATCGCTGCTGAAAAGCTGAAGGTCTTTGCTCAACCGCAGCGCCTTATGATTCTGTCGTGCCTGTTGCGCGGGGAACGCAACGTCTCGGAAATTGGCGAAGCGACCGACATCGCGCAACCCGCGCTCAGCCAGCAGCTGGGCGAGTTGCGCCGCGCCAACCTCGTTCAAACGCGCAAGGAAGCTAAATTGGTGTGGTATGCGCTTGCTGACGAGGATGTCGCCCTATGTGTCCGCACAATGGAAGCGATTTTCGGAGGCATAGGCAAAATAGACGATGTTCGCGGCGCTGCGAAGCCGGCCCGCGGCCAGCCGCTGTCGGGCGGTGTCGCTGGTTTCGCTCAAATTTTGGATTGAAAACTTTCTGTCGCTAGAACGATTTCCAAGCGATCGGAACCGATTGCTGGTTAAGAAATCGCGGAAAACAAGGAATCCAGGGCGGCGATCCGATTCAATCAGATCGAAACCCGCTCTAGCGCCCAGGCGCCTGACTCTTGACTCTGCTGACTCCGCAAAAATCACATCGGCAGTCGGTGCAGGAGCCAGGGATTATCGAAACGGACACACCGTCAGGCTTCAGAGGGATACGGCGTATATCGTGCCGATCATCGGCGCAGCGATTAGGCCGGGCGGTCTTGCACCAGCCGGAGCGGCACGATTGCTGTGAACTGACATATTCGCACCCGGACCGGAACGGCGCATGTTGGGTCCGCGTCCGCGCCGAGCCCCCTACCGGTTTGCTTTGGAACAAAGCCCTCGTTCCCGCCCACGTCGCTAAGCGTCGCGTTGTACCGAGAGCCGACATCTACCGTTTGGCCACATCGGTGTCGTTTGAGGAACGGGAAGGCGCAAACCATTTTCTGAAATTACATGACTTCAGACATCTTCTTGCGTTGCGGGCCAGCATGCCCCAACCTGCCTCATAATTCACGATACCACTTGAGTTTGGATAACGAGCCTAAGCTTTCGCTCAATCGCTGGCACCTTCATCATCTTGCTCAGATAGAAACTTCGTGTCTGCCACGATGGCTCTGCTTCGCCGCCGCCATGACCTGCATGACATTGAGGGCCTCCTCAACTGGGACAGGACCAGGTCCTCCCATCGCGATTGCGTCTCTGATTGCTGCATAGAACTGTCGATAGTCTCCCGGAATTGATGCGACGGGCATCCCGCCCTGTTCACATTCCGCCACTTCAAAAAGCGTGCATGGTTCCCGGTCCACGCCAAATTCGGGGTATGATGGGTTGCCCCCTGCCTTTAATTGCTGCTCTTGGGGATCCATGCCGCGCTTGATGAAACTTCCCGATGTGCCATGGACGGCCATGCGCAAGCTGTTGTCGAGTGTCAGCTGGCTGGCATGCAAGACAACACGAAGGCGCGGATAACGCAGCAGGATGTGGAAATAGTCATCGGCCAGACCTCCGTATTTCTGGATCCCCAGATCGGCGTAGACTGCTGCTGGCATACCAAATAGTAACAAGGCCTGATCGATCAGATGTGGGCCAAGATCGTTGAAGATGCCTGCGCCGGGTCGTTCGCGCCACCGGTCGCGGAGTTCGGGACGAAAGCGGTCGAAATGGCTTTCGAACTGCATGATTTCACCCAGCCTGCCTGACGCAATCAGCGATCTCAGAGTGAGAAAATCGCTGTCCCAGCGACGATTGTGGAACACCGACAGGAGCCGATTGGCCTGCCGTGAATGTTCGGCAACGCTCCGCGCGTCTTCGAGTGTGAGAGCAAAAGGTTTGTCGATCACGACATGTTTGTTGGCATCGAGAGCGGCATGGGCTTGCGGCACGTGGAGCGGGTCGGGAGTGGCGATCACGACCAGATCGATGTCAGGATCGGCCAGAGCTTGATCAAGCCCCTCGAACACTCTTGCCGCGGGAAGATCCGTGTGGACCTTGGCGGGGCTTGTGGAGACCACCGCGGCGAGTTCGATCCCCGGCGTGGCCGCAATCAAGGGCGCGTGAAACGTCCTGCCGGCATAGCCATAGCCGACCAGAGCGACCCTCACGACTGGATGAACCACAAGCACGCCCTCCCACAATATGATCGGCACTCGATCCCCGGAATAAGAAACCCGCAGCCAGGGAAGTTCCCCGACTGCGGGCATAGGTGCTCCCCGGCAGGGTTTCTACATCTTGACGCGAACCCCGACGTGAACGCCTGGCCAATCGTGTCATAGGCGCCCGAATAGGGGATTGAGAAGGTCGTCGTTGGCTTCGGCGAGGGCGGCGGATCCTTGTCGAACAGGTTACTGATGGTGAGGAAGGCCTCGAAGCGCTCCATGACCTTCGTCGTGAGGGTCACGTCGGTATAGGCCACAGCCGGGATATCGTTCTCGGGAATGCCGATCCCTTCGACCAGGTTGGCATCGATCAGCGATTTGCCGATGATCCGTTCCTGCAGGAACACGCCGAAGCTGTCCGAATTGTAGTTGATCTGGAAGATCCCGCGCCAGCGCGGATTGGTCGCAGCGCCGCGCTGGTTGATCACGGACCCCACGGCGGGACGGATGTAATCGGCGCTGTTGATGTTGACAAAGCCGCGCAGGGCTAACTGGCCCGATCCCAGATTTGTGCGATATTGCGCTTCGATGTCCCAGCCTTTGACCCGCTGCGGATTGAGGTTGAACGGCGGCGTGATGACCGTGAGCGCACCGTTTGACAGGCTCTGCAAGGCGCAGAAGGTCTGATCACCGGCCGCGTAGAGATTGACCTGCTGCTGGGCCAGCAACCCGGCAATCGCGTTGTTCACGTCGATCTTGTAGTAGTCGATCGATGCCTGGAAGCCGGGAAGGAAGCCGGGCTTCAGTACCACCCCGGCAGTAAGAGCATCCGCCTTTTCGGGAGTCAGGTTCGGGTTGCCGCGGGTCAGCTGGAACAGTGGAATCGTGTTTCCGCCGAAGGTGATGGTGGCACTCGAGAACTGGCTGCCGTTATAGAGGTCGATCATCGAAGGCGCCCGAATGTCGCGCGAGCGGGTCAGGCGGAAACGGATGTCGTCGACCGGCGCCCAGTTGGCGCCAAGCTTCCAGGTCGTCGCATCGAATGAGCTGGACGAAGGCGCCGACGTGGAGACACCTCTGGCGAAGGTGTAGACCCGGCCATCTGCGCTGTACCTCGCGTGGCGGACGGCTCCGTTGAGATCGAGCTGATGGAAGAACGGCTTGCCTTCGACCAGCGGAACCCCCACCTCCAGATAGCCCTCAACCACCTTGATCGCGCCGCTGAACGGCTGCGGATTGAAGAAGCGGAATGCGCCTTGGCGCCGTTCTGGGCCGATGGCGTGCCAAGGATGCCGGTGAAGCTGTTGACCGTCTGCGACAGGGCATCCGATGTCTGGTTGGCCTTGTCGCTGCGATATTCGATACCTGTTGCCAGTGAGATCGGCGAGTTGCTGGCAAGGAAGGCACCGCCGAGTTCACCGCGCAGGTTCAGAGCGATGTTGTGCTGGGATCCACTCGTCGTGATGCTTCCCGTTCTTCCATTCGGCCTTCTGTTCAATGTGAACCCTGAGGGCCGCCGCCTTGAAGGTCAGAATTGCCGGATCTCACTCCCATTCTTGCGGGGCCACTGCGGTTCTGCAAGCAGTAGGGCAATTAACGTGATGCCTCACTCTGAGAGAGCTTCGCAACAGCCGAAATATGGCGTCGCATGGAAATGTCACGGGGATAACCGACCGGCCGGCTTGTACGACCGGGCTTCGTCCACGAGGCTCTGCATCCGGGCGATCTTGTCCTTGCGTACCTGGTCGCGGCGGATCAGGTCGCGCACATAATCGCTCGCATTGCTGTAGCGGCCGGTTTCGGCCTGCGCCTCGACCCATTGCTTCATCGGATCGGGAAGGGAAATGTTCATGGTGGCCATGGGCGGACTCCTTGTCCAGAATATGCCAAGGACCGCCAATTCTTGTTAAATTCACCAGTCCCGACCCAAGGTCTAATTGTCCCTTTCCGCAAAAGGTTCATCCTGTTCCCAACTTTCAGACGAGTCCGGGAGAGGATGGATGTTACAGCAGGCAATGGCGCGGTTCGCGGGGAAGACGCTGGTTCGCGACACCTATGACAATTTCATCGGCGGCCAATGGGTGAAGCCGGTTCGCGGGGAATATTTCGACAATCTTTCGCCGGTGACGGGCCAGAGCGTGTGCAAGATCGCTCGCTCGACCGCCGAGGATATCGAGCTGGCGCTCGACGCGGCGCACAAGGCGAAGGAGGGTTGGGGCCAGCGATCGGCGACCGAGCGGGCCAACATCCTCAATCGCATC
Source organism: Sphingobium sp. LSP13-1-1.1 (assembly GCF_040676415.1). NCBI lineage: Bacteria > Pseudomonadati > Pseudomonadota > Alphaproteobacteria > Sphingomonadales > Sphingobiaceae > Sphingobium > Sphingobium sp. LSP13-1-1.1. Next base: position 21,446 of record NZ_JBEGHU010000014.1, read on the forward strand.
GCGCAGCGGATGGAGGAGAATCTCGACCTGCTCGCCATGGCCGAGACGATCGACAACGGCAAGCCGATCCGCGAGACGACCGCGGCCGACATTCCGCTCGCCATCGACCATTTCCGCTATTTCGCGGCCTGCGTGCGGTCGCAGGAAGGCTCGATCGCGGAGATCGACCATGACACGGTCGCCTATCATTTCCATGAGCCGCTGGGCGTGGTGGGGCAGATCATCCCCTGGAACTTCCCGATCCTGATGGCGGCGTGGAAGCTGGCCCCGGCGCTGGCGGCGGGCAATTGCGTGGTGCTGAAGCCTGCCGAGCAGACGCCGATGTCGATCATGGTGCTGATGGACCTGGTCGGCGACCTGATCCCCGAAGGCGTGCTGAACGTCGTCAACGGATTTGGCGTGGAGGCCGGCAAGCCGCTGGCCACAAGCAAGCGGATTTCGAAGATCGCCTTCACCGGGGAAACCACCACCGGGCGGCTGATCATGCAATATGCCTCGGAAAACCTGATCCCGGTGACGCTGGAGCTGGGCGGCAAGTCGCCCAATATCTTCTTTGCCGACGTGATGGAGGCGGACGACGACTATTTCGACAAATGCCTGGAAGGCTTTGCGATGTTCGCGCTCAACCAGGGCGAGGTCTGCACATGTCCGAGCCGGGCGCTGGTGCAGGAAAGCATCTACGAGAAGTTCATCGAGCGCGCCGTCGCCCGCGTGCAGAAGATAGTGCAGGGCAGTCCGCTCGACCCCGCGACGATGATCGGGGCGCAGGCGTCGAACGACCAGCTGGAGAAGATCCTTTCCTATATCGACATCGGCAAGGATGAGGGTGCCAAGGTGCTGACCGGGGGTACGCGGGCGCATCTGGGCGGCGAGCTGGAGCAGGGCTATTATGTGACGCCGACCGTGCTGGAGGGGCACAACCGGATGCGCATCTTCCAGGAGGAGATTTTCGGTCCGGTGCTGTCGGTCACGACCTTCAAGGACGAGGCGGAGGCGCTCGCCATCGCCAATGACACGCTGTACGGCCTGGGCGCGGGGGTGTGGAGCCGCAACGGCAACACCGCCTATCGCATGGGCCGCGCAATCCAGGCCGGGCGCGTGTGGACCAATTGCTACCACGCCTATCCGGCGCATGCGGCCTTTGGCGGATACAAGCAGTCGGGCATCGGGCGCGAGACGCACAAGATGATGCTGGATCACTATCAGCAGACCAAGAACCTGCTGGTCAGCTATTCGACCAAGGCGCTGGGGTTCTTCTGAGGCGCGTGGCGGGTCGCATGCCGAAGGCGGATTGTTTCCCCCTTCACGCCTTCGGTTCCGGCGGGCGCCTCTCCCGGGCGCCCGCCTTTTCGTCTTCGTCCCGACGGCGGGAGGGAGAAGGGAGAACATGATGAACCTGCCGCCCCGCGTCCTGGCCACGCCCGGCGCCGAGGCGCTGATCGCGCGGCTGACGGCGCGCCACGGGCCGTTGATGTTCCATCAGTCCGGCGGCTGTTGCGACGGGTCGGCGCCGATGTGCTTTCCGCGGGGCGAGTTCAGGGTCGGGGGGCAGGACGTGCTGCTGGGCCATGTGGCGGGCGAGGTAGACGGGGGGGTGCCGGTGTGGATCGGCGCGGCGCAGTTCGAATATTGGCGGCATACCCAGGTGACCATCGACGTGGTGCCGGGCCGGGGCGCGGGCATGTCGCTGGAAAGTCCGGAGGGGGTGCGCTTCATCGTGCGGTCGCGCGTCTTCAGCGATGAGGAGAATGCAGCGCTGGAAGCGGCGGGAGAACCCTTGCGCGGCGGATGATTAGGCATAGACAGTAAGAACAGGAGAACAGGCGGGGAGAGGAACATGACGGTGCTGGCATCGGAGATCGCCTTTGCGTCGAGCCATGCGGGCGATCCGGCCAGGGCCATGGCCGAAGTCGCCGGGCAATTGGGAAAGGAGCCGCTGGCCGGGATGCTGCTGTTCTGTTCGCACCGTTTCGACCGTGAGGCGCTGGCGCGGGCGGTCAATCGCAGCGCGGAGGGCGTGGTGGCGATCGGCTGCACCAGTTCGGGCGAGCTTACCGAAAATGGGTATGACGAGGACAGCCTGAGCGTCATCGGCTTTCCGGCTTCGGCCTTTCACATGAGCTCGCTCTGCTTCGATGACATAGAGAATTTCGATCCCGCCGCCGCGCGGCAGGCGGTGCGGGGGCTGGCGGCGCGGGCGGAGCGGGAAAGCCGCCATCTGGGCGAGAAGGTCAATCATGTCGCGCTGTTCCTGGTCGACGGGCTGTCGCACCGGGAGGAATTGCTGACGATGACGATCCAGGACGCGCTGGGCGATATCGCGCTGATCGGCGGGTCGTCGGGCGACGGGCTGGTCTTTCGCGAAACGGCGGTGTTCCATGGCGGGCGCTTCCACGCCCATGCGGCGGTGGTGGCGATCCTTTCCACGCCGCGCCCGATCCATGTCTTCAAGGCGCAGCATTACCAGCCGAGCGCGGCGAAGATGGTCGTCACCGGCGCCATCCCGCAGGACCGGATCGTGACCGAGATCAATGCGGAACCGGCCGCGCAGGAATATCTGAAACTCGCCGGCCATGGGGGCGAGGCGCTGGGTGTCGCCTTCTATGCCGCCCATCCGCTGATGGTGCGGGCCGGGGGCGATTATCATGTGCGGTCGATACAGAGCGCCAATCCGGACGGCAGCCTGACCTTCTATTGCGCGATCGACGAGGGGATCGTGATGACCGTGGGCGAGCCGGTGGACCGGATTGCGCGGATGGACGCGCTGTTTGCGGACATCGCGGCGCAGGTGGGGCCGGTGGACCGGATCATCGCCTTCGATTGCGTGTTGAACCGCATCGATGCCGAACAGCGGCAGATCAGCCGCGCGGTGTCGGAACTTTACGGGCGGCATCGGGTGATCGGCTTCAACACCTATGGCGAGCAATATCATGCGCTGCACGTCAACCAGACATTCAGCGGCCTGGCCATCGGACGGTGAGGGAGGTCGCCCTCTCTTCCGCCGAGCTGGAGGCGTTGCGGGAAGAGAACCGCAAGCTGCGCAAGATCAACGCAGCGCTGATCGACCGGGTCGAACGGTCGAGCGACATGGCGGGCAATGCCTTTTCGATGTTCGAGACCGCCATCTCGCTGGAAGCCATGGTGCGCGAGCGGACGGCGCAGCTGGAGGAGGCGCTGGCGAAGTTGGCGGAGGTCAATGCCGACCTTGCCGCCGCCCATGGTCATGCCGATGCGGCGCGGATGCGGCTGCGCGATGCGATTGATTCCGTCAACGAGGGCTTTGTGCTGTTCGATGCGGAGGACCGGCTGGTCCTCTATAACGAAGCCTATCTGGGTTTCTGGCCGGAGATTGCGGCGCACATCCGCGAGGGCATGAGTTTCGACGAGATCGCCCGGCTGGCCGCGGCGCATCATCGCCCGGTGGGGCAGGACCGCTGGGTGTCCGACCGGCTGGCGCGCCACAGCGTGGCGGAGGGCGGCCATGTCCAGGCGCTGTCCGACGGACGCTGGGTGCAGATCAATGAACTGCGCACCAGCGAGGGCGGCATCGTCGGCATCTATACCGACATCACCGAGGTGAAGACGGAGGATGCCCGCGACCGGGCGCGCGAACTGGCCGAGCGCAACATCGTGTTGCAGGCGACGCTCGACAATCTGTCGGAGGGCGTCTGCCTGTTCGACGCGGAGGGGCGACTGGCGGCGTGGAACGAGGCGTTGCAACGGCTGCTGGAATTGCCGGAGGAGTGGGCGCAGGAGGGCGGCACCCATGCCGCGCTGCTGGATTGGTGCCGGGGCCGGCTGGGCATGGACGACAGGGGCTGCCTCGACCGGGGCGGCGCGCGTCATCGCAGCGAGCTGGTTCATGCCGGGGGACGCAGTTTCGAGATCCGCAGCAACGCCATGGAACGGGGTGGGCAGGTGATCGGCTTCACCGAGGTCACCGACATGCTGCGCGCACAGGCGGCGCTGCGCGAGACGGCGGAGACGCTGGAACGGCGCGTGGCGGAACGCACGTCGGAACTGGAGGCGGAGGTAGCGGAGCGGCGCCAGATCGAGGCGCAGCTGATGGATGCCAAGACGGCGGCGGAAAAGGCGAACCTGTCCAAGACCAGCTTCCTTGCCGCGGCCAGCCACGACCTGTTGCAGCCGTTGAACGCGGCGCGGCTGTTCGTCGCGGCGCTGGGCGACCGGCGGCTGGCCCTGCCCACACGGGCGCTGGTCAACCAGACGTCGACCGCGCTCGATTCGGTGGAAGACCTGCTGGAGGCGCTGCTGGAGATCAGCCGCCTGGATGCAGGCGCGATCCAGCCGGAGATCAGCGATTTCCGCATCGACCGGCTGCTGGATACGCTGCGGACGGAATTCGCGCCGATGGCCCGTTCGGCGGGGCTGACGCTGACGGTCGAGGGTCTGGCCGACGAAGGAGGGCCGATCTGGGTACGGTCCGACATTCGGCTGTTGCGCCGTATCCTCCAGAACTTCCTGTCCAACGCCTTGCGCTATACCCAGCGCGGATCGGTGCGCGTCACCTGCGTGGCGGAGGGGGAGGGGATAAGGCTGAGCGTCGCCGACAGCGGCCCCGGCATCCCCCCGGACAAGCAGCAACTGATCTTCGAGGAGTTTCGCCGTCTCGAAACGCATGGAGGCAGGGGCGCGGGTGGCAAGGGGCTGGGCCTGGCCATCGTCCGGCGGGCGAGCGACATGCTGCGCCATGAGGTGACGCTGGAATCCGTGCCGGGGCAGGGTTCGACTTTTTCGATCCGCGTGCCGCGCGGCGGGGCGGTGGTGGAGGAAGGGGAGGGCGGTGCCGCGCAGCGCAGCGACCGTTCGATGCGCGGGCTGAAGGTGCTGGTGGTCGACAATGAACGCGCGATCCAGACCGGCATGGCCACGCTGCTGGGCGGCTGGGGCTGTGCCGTGGCCACGGCGGCGGGATTTGAGGAGGCGGTGGCGGCCTTCGCGGACGAGGACGCGCCTGACGTCATCCTGGTCGACTATCATCTGAACGACGGCGAGACCGGGGATGGCGTGATCGAGCGGCTGCACGGCCATTTCGGGCGGGCGGTGCCTTCGGTGATGATCTCGGCCGACCGGGGTGAGGCGCTGAAGGCGCGGATGGACGGCTGGGGCATTCCGCTGCTGGGCAAGCCGGTGAAGCCGGCGCAGTTGCGCGCCCTGTTGCGGACGATGTTGAAATAGGGCTGAAACAGGCCGTGCCCGGCGATCGGATTCAGGAAGGGCGCAGGTTTCGGCGCTTCATTTCGTCCAGCACCGCCTGTTCGAAGCCGCTGGGCCGTTTCGTGTCGCCGATCCTGCGGCGGATGGCGAGCAGTTGCTGGTCCGTCAGATCGGCCGCGTCGGCAGCGTCTTTCAGATGATCGTGCACGGCGAATCTCCGGATCACGGCGGTGAGAAGTGTCGCACGAAAGCCGGGCAGGGGCAATTTACCGGAAAGTTCTAGTACGATCGGAGAGCAGGGGGAGGCCGCCCCGTCCGGGGAGCGGCCCGCCCATCTTCATGCCGCCAGGTCGAAGCGGTCGGCGTTCATCACCTTGGTCCAGGCAGCAACGAAGTCGTTCACGAACTTGTCGCCCGCATCGGCGGAGGCATAGACCTCCGACAAGGCGCGCAGTTGCGAGTTCGATCCGAACACCAGGTCGACGCGCGTGCCGGTCCATTTCTGTTCGTTGGACGTGCGGCAGGTGCCGGTGAAGATGTCCTTCTGCCCCTCGGCTTCCTTCCAGGCCGTGCCCATGTCGAGCAGGTTGACGAAGAAGTCGTTGCTGAGCGTGCCGGGACGGTCGGTGACCACGCCATGCCGCGCACCGCCATGATTGGCGCCCAGCACGCGCAGTCCGCCGACCAGCACCGTCATTTCCGGGGCGCTGAGCGTCAGCAACTGGGCGCGGTCGATCAGCAGTTCCTCGACCGGGACATTGAACGGCACGGGCAGATAGTTGCGGAAGCCGTCGACCTTCGGTTCCATCACCTCGAAATTCTGCACGTCGGTCTGTTCCTGCGACGCGTCGGTGCGGCCCGGAGTGAAGGGCACCTCGATCGAGCGCCCGCCATCCCTCGCCGCCTTCTCGATCGCCGCCGATCCGGCCAGCACGATGAGGTCCGCGAGCGAGACCTTCTTCGCCCCCGCGACGTCGAACTCGGCCTTGATCTTCTCCAGCGCGGAGAGGACGCGGCCAAGCTGCTCCGGCTGGTTCACATCCCAGTCCTTTTGCGGGGCAAGGCGGATGCGCCCGCCATTGGCGCCACCGCGATGGTCCGACCCGCGATAGGTGGAGGCGGAGGCCCAGGCGGTCGTCACCAGTTCAGCCACGCTGAGGCCCGACGCCAATATCTTCTGCTTGAGCGAGGCGATGTCCGAAGCGTCGACCAGCGGATGGTCGACCGCCGGGATCGGATCCTGCCAGATCAGGTCCTCGGCCGGTACTTCGGGGCCGAGATAGCGCGCCTTGGGCCCCATGTCGCGATGGCACAGCTTGAACCAGGCGCGGGCGAAGGCATCCTCGAACGCGGCGGGGTCATTGCGGAAGCGTTCGGAGATCTTCCGATATTCCGGGTCCATCTTGAACGCCATGTCGGCGGTCGTCATCATCGTCGGCACGCGCCGGTCGGGGCTGTGCGCGCCCGGCGCCATATCCTCCGGCTTCTGATTGACCGGCTGCCACTGCTTGGCGCCCGCTGGGCTCTTCACCAGTTCATATTCATAGTCGAGCAGCATGTGGAAGAAGCTGTGGTCCCAGGTCCGGGGCGTGGGCGTCCACGCGCCCTCGATGCCGCTGGTGATGGTGTGGTCGCCCACGCCGCTTTCATAGCCGCTCTGCCAGCCCAGGCCCTGCTGCGCTATGTCGGCGCCCTCGGGTTCCTTGCCGACCTTGGACGCGTCGCCCGCGCCATGCGCCTTGCCGAAGGTGTGGCCGCCCGCGGTGAGCGCGACGGTTTCCTCATCGTTCATGCCCATGCGCAGGAAGGTTTCGCGGATGTCGCGCGCCGATTGCAGCGGGTCGGGATTGCCGCCCGGTCCTTCGGGATTGACGTAGATGAGGCCCATCTGGATCGCGGCGAGCGGGCTTTCGAGGGCCATGTTCTTTTCGGGCTGGATGCGGGTCTCATTGCCCTCCTGCCCGACCCAGAATTCCTCCGTGCCCCAATAGACGTCCTTTTCCGGCTCGAACACGTCGGCGCGGCCGCCGCCGAAGCCGAAGACCGGGCCGCCCATCGATTCGATGGCGACATTGCCGGCGAGGATCATGAGGTCGGCCCAGCTCAGCTTCTGCCCATATTTCTGCTTGATCGGCCACAGCAGGCGGCGGGCCTTGTCGAGATTGGCATTGTCCGGCCAGCTGTTGAGCGGGGCGAAGCGCTGCGAGCCGGAGGAGGCGCCGCCGCGGCCGTCGCCGGTGCGATAGGTGCCCGCCGAGTGCCAAGCCATGCGGATGAAGAAGGGGCCGTAATGGCCGTAATCCGCCGGCCACCAGGGCTGGCTGTCGGTCATGAGGGCCGTCAGATCCCTTTTCAGCGCGTCATAATCGAGCGTCTTGAAGGCTGCGGCATAATCGAAATCGTCGCCCAGCGGATTGCCGGACAAGCCGTTCTGCTGGAGAATGTCGAGCGAGAGCTGGTTGGGCCACCAGTCGCGATTGGTGCGCCCCAGCAGGGATCGAAGCGCCGCCGGCTCCTTCATGGGGCAGGCCAACGGATCATTGCTCGTCTTTGCGTCCATTGCACGGGTTCCTTTCAGCTTCTCCGGATGGGGGGATTTTAGGCCATGGCCGGCAAAGGGGGAACTGCGACGGCCATGTTATTTTTCCGATGACTGTATGGAATTTATTGCATGAAAGGGGAGGCGCCCGCCCCTGATCCTTCAAACGGGGTGAACGACTCCGCCCGATGGCCGCTCGCCTAGATGCTGAATGCGAAATGGCTGGCGCCCTTTTGCAGCCGCCGCCAGTTTTCCGCATTCATGTGCACCAGCGTGTGATGGTCGCCGCCCTCGAACCAGACATCCTGACCCATCAGCATGTCGTCGTCGATGATGGTCTTCAGCCCGTAGGCCGCGCCGACCGGGGGCAGCGCGCCGAGGTCGCAATCAGGAAACAGCGCCGCGGTCGTATGCTCCTCCGCCAGGGACACGTCGCGGGCCAGCCATTGCTGCAGGAAGTTGAAGCTCACATGTTTGGAAGAGGGGAGGACGGCCAGCAGATATTCGTCGCCCGCCTGCACCAGCACGGCCTTCGCCACCTGCCGGCCGGGGACATGCGCCGCCTGCGCCGCCCGCGCCATCTCTGTCGAGGGTTCATGCGGCCATTCGTCGAACCTGGTGCCGCAGCGGTCCATATAGCCGCGCAATCTCTGGGAAATCGCCATGACATCCTCCATCGGCCTGTGCCCGGGGGCATGGTCAGCGGGGCGTCGTGCGCGGTGCCGGAAATGGGGGCCGGCACAAGGGCGGGCGGCGAGTCTGGCCAATGCCGTCTATAGGTGAAGAATAGCAGATTTGCCGGCGACAAGCGATCCCGCCCTGGAACCCTCAATCGGCGCGGAAATGCACCCGATTGGCCTTGATCACCGCCTGGGTGCGGCTGAGCACGCCCAGCTTCTGGAGAATGGCGGAGACATGCGCCTTGATGGTGGTCATCGACACGCCGAGATCATGTGCGATCTGCTTGTTCAGCCGGCCGCGCACCAGATGCGCCAGCACCGTTTTCTGCTGCGGCGTGAGGCTGTCGATACGGCGGGCGATTTCATCCTCCTCCGCGGTGGGAGCGATCGTCTCGCCCATGGCCTCCGGCAGGTAGATCTCGCCCGAGACCACGCGATGGAGCGCGTCGACAATGGCGCTGCGCTTCAGTGACTTGGGAATGAAGCCCGCGGCGCCGGCGGCCAGCGCCTCCTGCACGATCGGGCGGTCGAAGGCGCCCGACACCATCACCACGGGCAGGATCGGAAAACGATCGCGCAGCAGTTTGAGGCCATCCAGGCGGCGGACATCGGGTATGTTGAGGTCGAGCAGGATGAGGTCGAAATTGTCCTGCTTTTCCAGCAAGGCGACGGCCTCTTCCATGCTTGCCGCCTCGAAGATCTCGCAATTGTCGAAGCTGATCGCGATCACGCTGCGCAGCCCGTCGCGCACGAGGGGGTGATCGTCGACGATCAGTACCCGCTCCATGATTGCCTCGCCACCCATATACTGGCCCACCCCTTGCCCCGGATAATCGGACAAGTCATGGGCCGTGGCAAGCCGCATCGCGCCAGGCGGGACCGCCCGGATGGAGGGGATGTGGTTGCCGCGGCCCATGACGATCATCGTGCTTATCCCTTATTTAGGCAGCTTGAACACCCAGAGCGAACCGCCCTGGTTGATGTCCTTGAAGCTCTTGGCGACTTCGCCGCCCCAGAGCGGCACCGCGCCACCCCAGCCGGACATCACCGCCACATATTGCTCGCCATCCTGTTCCCAGGTGACGGGGCTGCCCACCACGCCCGATCCGGTCTGGAACTTCCACAGTTCCTGGCCCGTCTTGGCGTCGAAGGCCTTGAGATACCCCTCCGGCGTGCCGGTGAAGACGAGGTTGCCCGCGGTCGAGAGCACGCCGCCCCAGAGGGGCGCCTTGTTCTTATATTCCCAGACGATCTTGCCCGTCTTGGGGTCCATGGCGCGCAGCGCGCCGATATGATCCTCCGCAATGGGCTTGATGGTGAAGCCGGCGCCCAGATAGGCTGCGCCCTTCTTGTAGGCGATCGGCTCGTTCCAGATGTCCATGCCCCAGTCGTTGGACGGGATGTAGAAGAGGCCGGTGTCCTGGCTGTAGGCCATGGGCATCCAGTTCTTTCCGCCCAGGAAGCTGGGGCTGGCGAAGACCGACGATCCCTTGGCCGCCTCGCCCGGTGCGCCGGGGCGATTGGCGTCGTTGTAGTTGGGCCGGCCGTTCTTGTTGAAGCCATTGGCCCAGGTCGTCTGCATGACGAACTTGTTGGCGCTGACGAACTTGCCGTTGGTGCGGTCGAGCACGAAGAAATAGCCGTTGCGGTCTGCCTTCGCGCCCAGCTTCATCGCCTTGCCGTTGACGGTGGCGTCGAAGGGGATGAATTCGTTGACGCCGTCGAAATCCCAGCCGTCATGCGGGGTCGTCTGGAAATGCCATTTGATGACGCCGGTGTCGGGATCGATCGCCAGCGTCGAGCTGGTGTAGAGATTGTCGCCGGGGCGCAGATGGCTGTTCCACGGCGCGGGGTTGCCGGTGCCAAAGAAGAGCAGGTTGGTTTCCGGATCATAGGTGCCGCCCAGCCAAGTGGCGCCGCCGCCGGTCTTCCACAGGTCGCCCTGCCAGCTGGCGTTGGTCTTGCCGGTGATGCCGTTGTCCTTGCCATTGAGGGTGCCCATATGCCCCTCTATGGTCGGGCGGCGCCAGACCAATTCGCCGGTGTTGACGTCGCGCGCCTCGACCGCGCCGACAATGCCGAATTCGCCGCCGCTATTGCCGTAGATCACCTTGCCCTTCACCACCATGGGTGCGGCGGTGGCCGAATAGCCGGCCTGATAGTCCGCGATCTGCTTGTTCCAGATGACCTTTCCGGTGTGGCGGTTGAGCGCGACCATGTGCGCGTCCAGCGTCGCGAAGATGATCTTGTCGCCATAGATCGCCGCGCCGCGGTTCACCACGTCGCAGCAGGGCATGATCGCTTCGGGCAGGCGGGCGTCATATTGCCACTTTTCCTCGCCCGTGCGCGCGTCGAAGGCGAACACGCGCGAATAGCTGCCGGTGACGTAGATGGTGCCGTCATAGACGATCGGCTGCGCTTCCTGCCCGCGCTGCTTTTCCCCGCCGAGCGAGGAGGCGAAGGCGGGTACCAGCCTTGCGACATTGGAGGCGTTGATCGCCTTCAGCGAGCTGAAGCGCTGCGCCTGCGGACCCATGCCATAGGTCAGAACGTCGCCCGGCGTCGCCGCGTCGTTCATGAGGTCCGCATCGGTTGGACCTTCGGCCAGCAATGGCGCGGCGGCAACCGCCAGGCCCAGGATCGCGGCGCCGGACAGGGCTCGCGTCAAACGTCCTTTCATTCTTTCCTCCCTCTGTTGAAAGGGCGTGCTCGGCGCCCCCGACCGTTGCAGATTATTGCACCTGTTGTGCGCAGCAATTGGACCTTGGGTCGGCCCCTTCCCCCCGACTCTCCGGAACGGGGAGGGGCAGGTGCCCGATCTCAACCCGCCGCCAGCGCGGGTGTCCATTCCACGCCATAGGGGGCGAACAGCGCCTTCATCTCGCCGCTGGCGGCCATGGCGACGACGATCTCCTCCACCGCGTCGCCCAGGGTGCGGCTGTTTTCCCTGACCGCCATGCCGATGTCCCATCCGGGCGAGGTGAAGGCGGGCAGGGGCCCCTTGCGCAAGGCAAGGCCCTTCGCGCCGCGGTGCAGCCCTTCCTCGATCTGCGCGCGGCTGGCGAGGACGGCGTCCGCCTTGCCCGCCGCGACGGCCGCGACCGCTTCGGCGCCGCTGGGATAATGCGCGACATCCTTCGCCAACAGGCCGCCGAAGGAACCGATCAGGTAGAAGTCGGGAATGGAGTCGAGTTCGGCCGCCAGCCTGTGCCCGCGCCATCCGGTGGGCGGCGCTTCCAGATCAATGGCGTCCGGCATACCGGCAAGACGGAAGCTCTCGCGATAATAGGGCGCGATGATCGCCACTTGGTCGTTGCGGGCGGCGAAGGTCCGGTCGAAGGGGATGTGCAGCATCAGGTCGCCCGGCGCGAAGCCGAGCAGTCCGCCCTTCCACACGCCATGGCGCAGATCGTCGTCCACGCTTTCGTCCGCGACGAGCTGGGCCAGGTCGGCGCGCACGCCCAGTTTCCCGGCGATCGCATGCGCCAGATCGACGTCGAGGCCGACGAGCTTCCCGCCTTCCTCCCAGGACCAGGGGCGATTGTCCCTGTAGACGACCACCCGCAGCACGCCCAGGTCCTTGACCTTGCCCAGCGGTGCCGCATGCGCCATGCCGGGCCTCATCCCTAGCCCCAGCGCCATCGCCGCGCCCGCTGCGCCGATCAGGCCACGCCGGCTGAACATGGCCTCAGCCCTGGAACTTGGTTTCGAGCCAGGCGCGGATCGCCCAGCCGGCCTTCTGGCCCAGCACGTCCCCGAAGGGCGGCATATAGACCTTTCCGTCATGGCTGGAGCCGTGGCGGAAGCGTTCGACGAACCACTGGTCGCCCGATTCGCCCTGTTCCAGATAGCGCAGGTCCGGCGCGATGCCGCCGCTTTCGGCGTCGAGCCCGTGGCAGCGGGCGCAATTCTGGCCATAGGCGGACTGGCCGATCTCTATGGCCTTGGCATTGCCGCTATAGGGGTTTTTCTGAAGCCATTCCTCGCCAATGTCCGGCAAGGCGGAGGTGTCGACCGCCTGCGGCGTCACATTGCCGTGCGCCATCAGGCCGGTTGCCGTGGTCGCGCCCAATATGGCGACGGCGCCCAGCAGCGAAATGCGTCCCAGATTCATGCTCGAAATCCTCACCCGAATTGATTGGGGCAAGTGTAGGGCAGCGTGCTTTGCCGCCCTATTGGCCGTTGGTACTATCCCGGTGGAGGCGCGCGCGCCTTAAAACTCGCGGGTGCCATACAGGAACATGGAATATCCATTGGGCGGCGGAGAGGATCAGGGCGGATGAAGCGCATCATTCTGGCGGGGTTGGTACTGGCTCCGGCGAGCGCGCAGCCAGTGAGCGCGTGGGCGGAGACGCTCTATGTCTCCAACGAGCGCGGCAACAGCGTCACGGTGATCGACGCGGCCAGCGCGAAGGTGGTCGCGACATGGGCGGTCGGCGGCCGGCCGCGCGGGATCACCGTGTCGAAGGACGGGAAATATATCTATCTGTGCGCATCGACCGACCATGCCGTGCAGGTGATCGAGCGGGCCACGGGCAAGGTCGTGGCGGAGTTGCCGTCAGGGGAGGATCCGGAGCAATTCTTCCTGTCGCGCGATGGCGGGACGCTGTTCGTCGCCAATGAGGACAATGCGGCGCTGACCGCGATCGACCTTGGGACCAGGACCGTCGCCTTCCAGGTGGATGTCGGCGGGGAGCCCGAGGGCGTGGCGCAAAGCCCCGACAGCCGGTGGGTCGCGGTGACGTCGGAGGAAGAGAATGTCGTCAACTGGGTCGACGTGGCGAAGCGGGAAATGGTCGAGGCGACGCCCGTCGACCTGCGCCCGCGCCATGTCGAATTCACCCGCGACGGCGCCCAGCTCTGGGTCGCGGCGGAGGTGGGCGGGACGGTGCAGATCATCGATACGGCCTCCCGCAAGGTGGTCGAGACGCTGCATTTCGCCATTCCGGGCGTGGCGGAGCATCGCATATTGCCCTGCGGCATCCGCTTCACGCCGGACGGCAGGACGGCGGTGGTGGCGCTGGGTCGGGCGGACCATGTCGCGCTGGTCGACGTGGCGAGCCGCAAGGTGCGCGCCTATGTGCCGGTGGGCAAGCGGGTATGGCATGTCGCGGTGAGCGGCGACGGCGCGCGGGCCTATGCGGCCAATGGCCTTTCGGACAATGTGAGCGTGATCGATCTGGCCAGGGGAGAGGTCACGGGAACGATCCCCGTGGGCGCCGCGCCCTGGGGAATCGTGGCGGTCCCCTGATCATCCGCAGATAGGTTGCCCCCTCATCCCAAGGGAGGAAGCCCTAAGTCCAATTTTCCTGCCGGGGCGTCCGCCTCACTCTCTCTTCAGCCGGGGGCATTGACCGGCACAAAGAGGGAGGATGTTATGAAAAGGACGCTGCTCCTCGCGAGCGCGGCCATGGGGCTGCTTTGCGCGACTGCCACGCCGGCGTTGGCCGGGACCACCGCCGATCTGCTGAAGCGGCTGCATGAGAAGGGAATCCTCTCCGACGAGGAATATCAGGAGCTGCTGAAGAATGAGAGCGCCGAGGCGGCTTCGGCGCCTGCCGCCCCGCCGGTGACACCCGACGCGTCGGGCGGCGGCCGGACCGTGCGCATGACCGACAGCGGCGTCGGCTTCGAAATGGGCGACGTCACGCTCAAATTCTCCGGCTCGGTCAACGGCTTCTACGTCCATGACAATGGCGAGGCGCCCAGCGCGACCAACAGCGTGGTCGGCGGCGTGGCGACGGTAGGCGGCAAGAGTTCGGCGATCCGCAACGGCCTGCTGCCAGGCTTCCTGAAGGTCGAGGTCATGACCCGGCAGGGCGGCTGGGATGTGGGCGCGCATTTCGGCATGTATCCGGGCATTAATTCGGTGAACTATGCGGCGGGCGGCGGCGCGAACAGCCCCGGCAATCCGCGCGGGCTGCAGACGGCGGGCATCGATTTCCGCCAGACCTACCTGACCTTCGGCCGGTCGGGCTTTGGCGAGGTGAAGATCGGCCGCGACATCGGCCTGTTCGCCTCCGAGCAGATACTGAACGACATCACCCTGCTGTCTTCGGGAACGCCGGCGGGCAATGTCGCGCCGTCCAACACCACGCTGGGGCGGATCGGCGTCGGCTATATCTACACCGATTTCCAGCCGCAGATCACCTATACCACGCCCAGCTTCAGCGGCTTTACCGCCAGCCTCGGCATTTTCGAGCCCTTGTCATCGCTGACCGGGCCGGACGAGGCCAACAAGGAGCCGGGCTTCCAGGGCAAGCTGGTCTATGACGGCAAGTTCGGCGGCGTGGGCACGCGCCTGTGGGCGGCCGGCATCCGGCAGAAGCATAATGTGATCGCGGGTCCGGACTATACCAGCTGGGGCTGGGACGCGGGCGCGAAGGTGACGGTGGGTCCGCTGACGCTGGTCGGCACCTATTATGATGCCTCGGGCCTTGGCACGACGGCGCTCAACCTGTTCGACACCGATGGCCTGGGCAACAAGCGCGACAGCCATGGCTTCTACCTGCAAGGGCTGGCGACCTTCGGGAAGGTCTCGGTCGGGGGCAGCTATGGCGAGAGCAGTCTCGACTATGCCAACGCCGCCGACGCGCTGGCCAATCCGACGCTGGTGGACAAGAATTCGAGCTGGGTCGGGCAGCTCCGCTACGGCCTTATGAGCTGGGTGACGCTGCTAAGCGAATATGTCCACACCAAGTCGGAAGCGCATAACGGCAACCAGGCCAGTTCCGACGCCGTCGCGGCCGGGGCGATCCTGTTCTTCTGATCCCGACCGAAGGAACAATGTCACGGGGCGGGGCCGCATCCTAACAGGGATGCGGCCCCATTTTTTCATGGCTGGACAATGGCCTGGCGGTCGAGGAACAAAGAAGAAGAGGCAAGGGGATGAGGAAGGGCATGCGGCTGGTCGGCGCGGCATGGGCGATGCTGGCGGGGCAGGCCATGGTCCTGGACGCGCGGGCGGAGACGGCCGACGCCGATGCGGAGCGGCAGCCGATCGTCGTCACGGCGCCCGGCGGCGCGATCGATGCCGATGATGCGTTGCACCTGACCGGCGCGGACATCGGCCGCGCCGGGGCGCCCGACCTGCTGGGCGCACTGACCCGGTCGATCGCGGGCGTGACCCTGCAGGATGCGCAGGGCAATCCGTGGCAGCCCAATCTGGTCTATCGCGGCTTTACCGCCTCCCCCTTGCAGGGGCAGGCGCAGGGGCTGGCGGTCTATCTGGACGGGGCGCGCTTCAACCAGCCCTTTGGCGATACCGTCGCCTTCGACCTGTTGCCGGAGGCGGCGATTCGCGGCGTCACCCTGCTTGACAGCAGCGCTGTCTACGGGCTGAACGCGCTGGGCGGGGCGATGGTGATCGACACCAAGACGGGCGCCAGCGATCCGGGGCTGGAGGCGAGCCTGACCGGCGGCCGTTTCGGGTCGCGGGAGGCGAGCGTCGCGGGTGGCCTGAAGAAGGGGGATTTCAGCGCCTTCGGCGCGTTCCAGTACCGCCATGAGGACGGCTGGCGCGACCATTCGCCCTCCACCCTCTATAATGGCTATGCCGACCTGGGTTTCGACACCGCGACGGGCGGGCTGCATCTGAAGTGGATCGGCGCCGACACGGACCTGGCGGGCAATGGCGTCGCGCCGGTCGAATTGCTGGCGGCGGACCGGCGGGCGGTCTTCACCTGGCCCGACAATGCCAGAGCGCGCTATGGCCGGGTCAGCCTGCACCCCTGGGTCGCGTTGGGGGAGGGGACGCGGATCGAGGGCACGTTCTATGCCCAGCGGTTGAAGCTGCGCACCGTGAATGGCGATGCCGCCGACATGGAGGCGTGCGAGGACGAGGATCGCGCCGGGCTGCTCTGCCTGGAGACCGTGGGCGGGACGGAAGAGGCGCTGCTGACCGATGGCGACGGGCGGCCGATTGCCGATGTGCGGGGCGGTGAGGGCTATGGCGTGCTCAACCGTGGCCGGCTCGACAGCCGGGCGATGGGCGCGCTGGTCCAGATGATCGACGAGCGGGCGTTGCCGGGCGGGCGCAATCACCTTGCCATCGGGCTGAGCTATGACACGAGCCGCAGCCGCTTTGGCGCGTCGACCGAACTGGGCGCGCTGACGGAGGATCGCAGCGTCCAGGGGCTGGGGCCGTCCATCGTGCAGGAGGACGGCGCCATCGGGCCGGTCGGCCTGGTCGCGCATGCCAGCTATTGGGGGCTGTTCGCGCAGGACCGGCTGCCGCTGACCCCCCGGCTCTCGGCGGAGATCGGGCTGCGCTACAATCATGTCGCGATCGCGATGCGCGACCGGATCGGCACGGCGCTCAACGGCGATCATCGGTTCGAGCGGCTGAACCCCGGTCTGGAGTTCGATTACCGGCTGTCGCAGGAACTGGACCTGCGCGTCGGCTATGCCGAGAGCAACCGCGCGCCCACGCCCGCCGAACTGTCCTGCGCCGATGAGCATGCGCCGTGCAGCCTCGCCAATTTCTTCATTGCCGATCCGCCGTTGAAGCAGGTCGTCGCCAAAAGCTGGGAAGCGGGCGCGGGCGGGCGGGGCCGGTGGGGCGGGTTCCGGCTGGAATGGCTGTTGTCCGCCTATCGCACGCGCAACCGCGACGACATTCAATTTGTCGCGTCCGACATTCGCGGGCGCGCCTGGTTCCGCAATATCGGCGCCACCCGGCGGCAGGGCGTGGAGTTCACCCTGAAGGCCGTGCGCGGCGGCTTTTCCGGGGCCCTCAGCTATGCCTTCACCGACGCGACCTACCGGCATGAGCTGGCGCTTTCCAGTCCCGCCAATCCCGCGGCGGACGAGAACGGCGTGATCCTTGTCCGGCCGGGCGACCGGCTGCCCGGCATTCCCCGCCACAGTGCGACGCTGTCGCTGGACTATGCCGGGCGGGGCTGGTCGGCCGGCGGCGACCTGATCGCGCGGACGGGACAATATCTGGTGGGTGACGAGGGCAATGACCAGCCGCCGCTGAAGGGCTATGCGCTGGTCAATCTGCGCGCCGGGGTCGATATCCTGCCGGGGGTGACGCTGTTCGGCGAGTTGCGCAATGCGCTGGACTGCAAATATGCGACCTTCGGCACGTTCAGCGACATCGGGGAGGTGGCGATGGCGCAAGCGCCGCATGCGTCCGATCCGCGCGCCTATGGGCCGGGCGCGCCGCGCCGCTGGTATGCGGGGGTGAAGGCTCGATTCTAGAGCCAACCGGCTTGGATCGCCGGCTAATCGCGCCAGATCAGGCTGGCTGGTCGATGCGGGGCAGCAGCCGTGCCTCCAGCCCCGGATAGAGGTGGGAGACGCTGCGTTGCAGTTCGTATCGTGCCGCCGCCATGGTCGCGAAGCGTGGGGGGATTGGCAGTTCGCCCGCCTCCACCATGTCGAGGCCCGATTGCACCGCCCGCGTCAGCGCGTCCTCCAGCCAGTCGATCCAGTCGCGGGTCTGAGCAATGGCGGCCCTGCCGCCCGGATCGAACGGGCCATGGCCGGGGACCAGCCCGCCATGCGGTTCGCTCGCCAGCCGGTCGAGGCTCGCGCGCCAGCGGGGAAGGTCGGCGGTCGGCGTGCTGGGTGCGCGATCGTGAAAGACGAGGTCGCCGCCGATCAACAGGCCGCTTCGTTCGTCCAGCAGCGCCAGGTCCGCGCCGCTGTGGCCGGAAAGCGCCAGCAGCCGCAAGCCGCGCCCGCCGAAATCATCGCGCCCTGTCGTGATCGGCAGGCCGGGCAGGACCAGTTCGGTGCCGCGCATCCAGTCGTTCAGCAACCGGTACATCGCGTCTGAATAGCCGCGTCCCTCGCGGGCGAGCGCTTCGATCGTGCCGGGCAGCGCCGCGACGATCCCGGGATCGAAGGCGGCGATGCCCATGCCGTGATCGGGGTGCAGATGGGTGACATAGACGCGGACCACCCTCTGGCCGGTCAGTTCCTCCGCCACCTTGCGCAGCGCCTGCCCATAGGAGAGCGACGGGCCGCAATCGCACAGCACCGTCCCCGCCGGCGTGGCGATGATCGCGATATTGGCGATGGCGCCGCCATTGGCCGGATCGATCGGGGCGTCCGCGCCGTGGATCATCCATATTCCGTCCGCGACGGCGACGGGATCGATCGCATAGCGGCCGCGCGCCTGCGCGGGCAAGGCGGCGAGCGCCATGCCGCCGGTGATCAGTCCGCGCCGGGTGAGCATCATCGCGGCGGGGGCGACTGGCGCGCGACGGACAGTGCCGCGTGATAATCGCGTCCGTTGGTGTCGCGGGCATCGACCGTCAGCATGTCGCTCGCCGCCGCATGAGGGACCAGGGTGATGGCCGGGTCTTCCGCGACCGAAGCCCAGATCTCCATCCGGCCCAGTTCGCGGCCGGCGCCGTCGCGCACGGTCAGCTGTTCCAGATGATAGGTGGGAATGGCATCGACCAGCCCGGTATCCATCGGGTGCCGGAAGCTGATGCGCAGGCGGCTGGCCGGCGTTGGCCCGGCGACGGGCCAGGCTTCGCCCCTGATTTCGCCCAGATGTTCGGCCCAGTCGCCCTTCACGCGGCTGACCGGCGGCGTCGAGCAGCCGCCGCCCGCCGCGTCGATCCAGCCGCCCGACACCAGCCATTCGCCGCTCGCCAGCTGCACCGCGCCGCGCACGGGCGTGCGCTGGTCCAGCTTGATCCGGGTGGCGAGATAGGCGTCGCTGTCCGTCGGGCGATAGTCGATGGCGATGGGGATCGGGTTGAGGTCTGCCATCAGCACGATGCGCCGGACGCCGGCAATGGCGCGGGCGTCGATGGCCACCGGGAAGCTGCGCTGATTTTCCGCGATTTCGGGAAAGCCGACCTTCACCCGCGGGTCGAAGCGGACCGGATCGTCGCCGAACAGCAGCTTCGCATGCGCTTCCCACATCGGCGATTCGAGCGGATCGGCAGGCACGGATGCGCCTGCGCGCGCCGCCAGCGCGAGCAGGGTCAGGGTCATGGCTGCGTATCTTCGCCCTTTCACGTCCTTCTCCCTTGGTGCAGGTCTACAGGCTGGCGCAATGCGCTACCATTGGCCCTTGGGTCGGATGGGGAGGGCCGGGAAATGAGGATGACTGTCTGGGGCGCCGCATTGCTGCTTTGCGCGGCGCCGGTGGGGGCGGAGCCATTGTTCGGCCCCGACGGATATCGCATTGCCGCCTATCGCGCGCCGGTCGCCCGCCCGCCCGACGGGGTTGGCCGGATTGCCCCGGCCGCCGCCGCGGCCCTGCGGCCGGGGCGGGACGCGCTGTTCATCGATGTCCTGCCGGCCGAGGGCGGGCATAAGGAGCGCGACGGGCGCTGGCGGCTGGCGGAGCAGCATGAAAGCGTTCCGGGCGCGCACTGGTTTCCCGAAGCGGGCAGGGGCGTGCCGGAGCCCGGCATCGCGGCCTGGTTCGCAGGTGGCGTGCGGCGGCTGACGGGTGGACGGCGGGATCGCATGCTCCTGGTCTTCTGCCGGGCCGATTGCTGGATGAGCTGGAACGCCGCGCGGCGGCTGCGCGCCATGGGCTATCGCAATGTCTGGTGGCTGGCGGAGGGGACGGACGGCTGGCGCGACCTGGGACAGCCATTGGCGCGGGCGGTGCCGGAGGGAGGCGTCGTGCGCGCGAGCGCTCCGTCCTAGATCAGGTGCAGGTCGTGCCCCGATTTTTGTCTTGGCATGCCTTGGTCTGCCCAAGCTCTAGGACCAATGGCCCATTGCGAGGATCCGCCGCGCTGCGCCATCTTTTGCCCAAGCATGTTTGCATGGGAGAGAGAGCCTTGACCGACATTCGCATCACCCTGGGCGCTGTTGGCGCCGTCGCGCTGCTGGCGCTGGCGCCGCTTTCGGCGCAGGCCAGGGACATCATCGTCCATATGAAGAACCAGGGCGCGGATGGCGCCATGGTGTTCGAGCCGTCCTTCGTGAAGGCGGCTGTGGGCGACACCATCCGTTTCCAGCCAAGCAATCCCAGCCATAATGCCGAAACCATGGCGAACATGCTGCCGGCCGGCGCGACCCCGATGAAGGGCGTGATGAACAAGGAGGCGGTGCTGACCGTCACCAAGCCGGGCCTCTACGGCATCAAGTGCATGCCGCATTATTCGATGGGCATGGTCGCCCTGGTGCAGGTGGGCAAGGTAACCCCGGCCGATCTCGCCGCCGCCAAGGCGGTGAAGTTGCCGCCCTTCGCCGCCAAGCGGATGACCGCCGCGCTTGCCAAGGTGAAGTGAGATCCGCCGATGCTGACCACGGCCCCCCTTGTCTATCCCGTGCCGCCGCTCTGGTCGGCGGAGGCGAAGGTCGATGCTGCCGCCTATGCCGCGGGCTATCGCCGATCGATCGATGACGCTGACGCCTATTGGCTGGAGCAGGCGCGGCGGCTGGACTGGCTGCGCGAACCCACCCGCGCCGACGAGAGCAGCTTTGCGGAGCGGAATTTCGGCATAAGCTGGTTCAGCGACGGCATGCTCAACGTGTCGGCCAATTGCCTGGACCGCCATCTGGAGACGCGCGGGGACCAGGTGGCGATCATCTGGGAACCCGACGATCCAGAGGAAGCGGCGCGGCGCTTCACCTATCGGCAATTGCATGCGGAGGTGTGTCGCTTCGCCAATGTGCTGAAGGCGGCGGGCGTGGGCCGCGGCGACCGGGTGACGCTCTACCTGCCGATGATTCCGGAGGCGGCCTTCGCCATGCTCGCCTGCGCGCGGATCGGGGCGATCCATTCCGTCGTGTTCGGCGGCTTTTCGCCCGAGGCGCTGGCGGGGCGGATCACCGATTGCGACAGCCGGATCGTCATCACCGCCGATGAGGGGCGGCGCGGCGGCAGGACCGTGCCGCTCAAGCGCAATGTCGACGCGGCGGCGGTTCTGGCGCCGGGGCTGGAGCGCGTGATCGTCGTCCGGGCGACCGGCGGCGATGTTGCAATGGATGCTGGGCGCGACGCCTATTATGACGAACTGGCCGCCACCGTTTCCGTCGATTGTCCGGCCGAGGCGATGGCGGCGGAAGACCCGCTGTTCCTGCTCTATACCTCCGGATCGACGGGCAAGCCCAAGGGCGTGCTGCATTCGACCGGGGGCTATCTGCTCTGGGCGGCGATGACATTCGACCTGAGCTTCGACCATCGGCCGGGCGAAGTCTTCTGGTCATCCGCCGATGTCGGCTGGGTCACGGGGCACAGCTATATCGTCTATGGGCCGCTGGCCAATGGCGGCACCACGCTGATGTTCGAGGGGGTGCCGAACTGGCCGACGCCCAGCCGCATCTGGGAAGTGGTCGACCGGCATCAGGTGGCGACGCTCTACACCGCGCCGACGGCGCTGCGTTCGCTGATGAAGGAAGGCGACGATTTCGTGACCCGCACCAGCCGCACGTCGCTGCGCCTGCTGGGGACGGTGGGCGAGCCGATCAATCCCGAGGCCTGGCGCTGGTATCATGAGGTGGTGGGCGAGGGGCGCTGCCCCATCGTCGACACCTGGTGGCAGACCGAGACGGGCGGGCACATGATCACGCCGTTGCCGGGCGCGACGGACCTGAAGCCGGGTGCGGCGGCCAGGCCCTTTTTCGGGGTGGAACCCCTGCTGGTCGACGGCAATGGCGTCGCCGTGGACGGCGAAGGGGAGGGCAATCTCTGCATCGCGCGGAGCTGGCCGGGGCAGGCGCGCACTGTCTGGGGCGACCATGAGCGCTTCTTCCAGACCTATTTCACCACCTATCCAGGGCTGTACTTCACCGGCGACGGTTGCCGGCGCGACGCGGACGGCTATTATTGGATCACGGGCCGGGTGGACGACGTCATCAACGTGTCCGGGCACCGCATGGGCACGGCTGAGGTCGAGAGCGCGCTGGTGCTGCACGAAGCGGTGGCCGAGGCGGCGGTCGTGGGCTTTCCGCACGACATCAAGGGCCAGGGCATCTACGCCTATGTGACGCTCAACAGCGGCGAGGAAGCGAGCGACGCGCTGCGCCAGACGCTGGTCAAATGGGTACGCAGCGAGATCGGGCCGATCGCGACGCCCGACGTCATCCAGTTCGCCCCCGGCCTGCCCAAGACCCGGTCGGGCAAGATCATGCGCCGCATCCTGCGCAAGATCGCGGAGGGTGAGGTGTCCCCGCAGGCGCTGGGAGACATTAGTACACTTGCCGATCCGGCCATCGTGCAGGAGCTGGTCGAAAGCCGCGCCGCATAGAGCAGCGATGGGGCGGGAAGAGGCATGTCCTTCCCGCCGCCGCCGCAGGGTTAAGAAATGGTTGATGACCATCGGTGGCAGGCGAGCGCTAAGCCGTTGATCATAATCGCTTTGTGATCGACCCCGTCCAATGATAGAAAGCTGCGCGGTTTCGATGCAGAAGGTTGTCGATGGACAGGAAACTGGCAAGCGAACGGGGTGCGGAGCAAAAGGCGCTAGCGGCCCGATGGAGCATAGCCGCCGAAGCCATGGAAGCGCTGGCCGGTGCTCGGTCCCTGGAGGCCATCACCCATGTCCTGCGAGCCTTCGCGCGTCGCGCGGTCGGGGCGGACGGCATTGCGGTCGTCCTGCGCGATGAGGACGAGTGTCACTATATCGCGGAAGATTCGATGGAGCCGCTTTGGGCGGGCCAGCGCTTTCCCGCGGCGAGCTGCGTATCGGGCTGGGCGATGGAGAATCACCGGACCGCGGTGATTCCGGACATATTCGACGATCCCCGCGTGCCGGTGGAGGCCTATCGCTCCACATTCGTGCGGTCCATGGTGATGGTGCCGATCGGCCGCGTCGAGCCCATAGCCGCTCTGGGCGCCTATTGGTCGGAATTCGCGCAGCCCACCGAAAATGAGATCGCGCTGCTGGAGGCCCTGGCCCGCGCGGCGTCCACCGCGCTGGAAAATGGGCGGCTGTTCGCATCGCTGGAAGCGCTGAACGATCAGCTGGAACGCCGCGTCAGGGAACGCACCACGGAACTGGAGCGGTCGCAGGACAGCCTGCGCCAGGTCCAGAAGCTGGACATGCTGGGCCAGTTGACCGGCCATGTCGCCCATGATTTCAACAATCTGCTGATGCCGATCGTCGGCGGGCTGGACCTGATCCTCTCGGGCAAGCGGACCCCGGAGTCGATCGAGCGGCACGCGACCATCGCGATGCAGGCGGCGGAAAGCGCCCAGACGCTGGTGCAGCGGCTCCTGACCTTTGCCCGCCGCCAGCCCCTGATCGCAAAGGCGGTCGACCTGTCAACCCTGCTCGATGGCATGCAGGCCCTGCTGGCCAGCACGCTGGGCCCGCGGATCGCGCTGTCGCTCGATCTGCAACCGATGCTGCCCGCCGTGCGCGCCGATGCCCACCAGCTTGAGGTCGCGCTGCTCAATCTGGCGGTCAACGCGCGCGATGCCATGCTCGATGGCGGCGCCTTCAGCATAAAGGCGGAGGCCCGGAAGAGCCGCCTGCCCGCCGCTCTGGCGCCGCCTGGTCCCTATGTCTGCCTGACCGTCAGCGATACCGGCACCGGCATGACGCCGTCGGTCCGGGCTGCGGCGATGGAACCCTTTTTCACCACCAAGCCTTCCGGCCACGGTACGGGACTGGGCCTGTCCATGGTCCATGGCCTTGCCACCCAGCTTGGCGGCACAGTGGAGATCGACAGCGCCGTGGGCGAGGGTACGAGCGTCAGGCTCTGGCTGCCGGTCGAGCAGGCCCCTGTCGCGAAAGCCGAACCGCCCGCGGTCGGGGAAGAACCCAAAGCGCGATCGGGCAAGGTGCTGCTGGTGGATGATAATGACCTTGTCCGGAACAGCACACGGGCGATGCTGGTCGACATGGGCTATGAGGTGATCGACACCGACCGCGCCGAACATGCCCTCACGATGATCGAATCAGGCGACCGGCCGGACATCCTGATCACCGACCATATCATGCCGGGCATGACGGGAGTGGAACTGGCGCTGCGTCTGCGTGCCGATCATCCGAAGATCGCGCTGCTGATCATATCGGGTTATGAGGGGGTGGACCTGATCGCGCCCGACATCACCCGCCTGTCAAAGCCGTTCCGGCATCAACATCTGCAGGCCTGCATCTCCGCCGCGCGCGCGCAGACCGCCTGATCCGGGTATATGACGGCTGCCGCCGGGCCTGCCTGTTCCAGTCATGCCGCCTGGGCGATGTCGACCGTGTAATGCGCGCTTGTCCTTTCGGCGACGTCGTCTTCTGTCACGCCCGGAGCGAGCTGGACGAGGCGGAAGGGGCTGTCATGGTCGGGCCGCTGGAAGACGCAGAGGTCGGTGACGATCATGTCGACCACATTCCTGCCGGTCAGCGGCAGGGTGCAGGCCGGGATGAACTTGG